>JAXLWI010000025.1:0-58710 GCA_046328575.1 Anaerolineae bacterium | reverse complement strand
CCAGTGATCGGGAAAAGCCTGAATCAACGGCAGCACACGCCGCGCATAAGCGTCTTCGCCCAACACGTTTTGATATGGTCCCGCGAACAGCACGCGCGTGTGCGGATGTTGCTGCAGAATGCGGGGCAGCGCATCCAACAAGACCTCGATGCCCTTCTCGGTAGCCAATCGCGCTGCAAAGCCGATCACGCGATGACCATTCAGACGCCACTTCTCGCGAAAGGCCGACACCTCATCGGATGTCGCCGTCGCCACATCAACCGGCGGCGGTATCACTTTGACTTTGTTGAGATAGCGCGACAAAAACGGCGAATGCGTAGCGTAATCCTGCGTGTAAGCCACGATCTTATCAGCAAAAGTCGCGGCCAGTACGTTGCTGAAAAACACGCCCCGATCGATCACCCGGCTGAGCGGACTGGGTGGCAACTGCAGATCGCAGTGATAGGTCAGCACCACCGGTTTCTTCAACAACCGACCACGCCCGGCCAACCCGCTCGCATCGAACTGCGGCAAATGCAGGCTTACTACATCGTGTTCGCGTACCATGCGCCACGCCATCACGCCAAACGTCGGCATGATGACGCCCTTGCTGATGCGAAACGCGACCGGTACACGCACCACGTCGACGCCGTGCAGCTGCTCGTTGCGCGGCAGCGATTTGTCGTATTGCGAAGTCAACACTGTGACGCGATGACCACGCGCGGCGAGCGACCGCGCCAGGCGTTCGGCGTAGATCGTCAGGCCGCTGGTGTGCGGTCGATAGTAAGTAAGGGCGAGAAGAATCTTCATAACGAGGATGATTCCGCTGAAGTCGACGGCTTCGTCACCGAACGGATCTGCGCTTTCATCGACGCCCACGAGCCTGCTTCGCGCCACAACGCAAGCAAGCCGGATAAATCCATGACGATGTACTCCATCATGTGAAAGACCAGCGCGAAACTCAACCCCAGCGAGGCATCAACGCCAAACACGACTAACGATTTCTGAATCGTCCAATCGAGTGTGCCGACACCGCCCGGCGTGGCGGGTACAAGCAGGATGAACGTCGTCGTTACCGTCGCAAACAATGACATCGTGAAAGACGGATTGGGCATAAAGGCCAGCAACGCCAAATGAAACGTCAGCGCCGAGAAGAGCCAACCCGTGATCGACCAGAAGACCACAACGATCAGCGGCAAACCGGGCTGCAGCACCGCAAAGCCATCGAGGATGTGGACGACACGCTGCAGCCACGTCTGCGTGTGCAAACGCGGAATCCGATCGAGGATTTGCTCAGCCCAGCGCTCCACACGTGTACGCTGCCAGACCATCACCAACATCACGATTAGCGCCGCGCCAAACGCATACGCCGACAGCGTCGCACCTTGCCGTGCCCAATCGGGCAACGGTAT
The DNA here is from genome assembly GCA_046328575.1 of Anaerolineae bacterium. Lineage (GTDB taxonomy): Bacteria > Chloroflexota > Anaerolineae > Fen-1058 > Fen-1058 > JAGOBP01. Next base: position 57,319 of record JAXLWI010000025.1, on the reverse strand, counting down.
GCCGCCGCCCGCGATCAACACGACGAGCATACCGAGGACTGTCAACACATCCAGCACGTGTTCGACCACGATGGTCGAGGCGGTGTGCGCGATGGTGACTTTGCCGTCGCGAGCAATGAAAATCGCGCGGGCCACTTCGCCCAATCGAAACGGGAAGGTGTTAGTGAGGAAATAGCCGATGCACAACGGGCCGAACGCGCGTCCAAACGAGACTTGCTTACGTCGTTCCCCGTACAGCCAGCGCCAGCGTTCAGCGCGAATCGCCATGGCGATGATCAGCGCCAGCGCGGACGGGATGAGGTAGACGTACTGCGCGCCGCGCAAACTTTCGCCCAGTTTATCCCACTCGATGCTGCGAAACGCGAAGAACAGCGCCACCGCACTGAAGATGAAACCGATCCAAATTTGAGGTTTACGCCACATCACGACCCCATTCATGATCTACGGCGACCCTCATGAAGCAGTCGCCGCAGGCACGAGGCCGATTATAGCATGACGATTCAGCGGCGGCAATGAATCGGGGAGATCAATCTTGACAACATAGATGGATGTCGTACACTTGTCGCATGACCTTCACTAGCAAACTTCACGATGTGCAATGGCGCAACTCCTCACGACTCGGCCTGCGGCTCGATATTCTGGCGAACAAGATGCCGCTGCCTTTCGCCCGCACCGATGATCCCATGCTGCCCTTCGCGCAAGCGTTGATCGACGCCACGCGCGATCTGGTCTGTGCCTATGTGATCGATCCTGGGTTTTACCTGAGCGAAGGCGCGCCCGGCGTAATCGCGTTGGAGCGCATCACACGCTACGTACCGGAAGCCATCCCGATCGTCCTCGACACCCGATATGGTTCCCTTAGCGACAGCGCGCCGCACTACGCCCGCGCCGCGTTCGAAGCCTTCCGCGCCGATGCCGTCACCTTCAGCACTCTGCCCGACTCACAGACGTTGGCGACTTTCTTGAAGTATTCAAATAAGGCACTGTTTCTGCCAGAAATCTACAACGATTTCGCCCAAGCCGGACTGATCGTCGAGGCCCAACGGCCCGTGAACGTCCCGACGGACGATCGGCCTTACTTAATTCGCCACGCCGCCTATCAAGCGCACGGCAACTCGATCGTCATTGCTAATTCCATCGTGGAGTCTGACCCTGCGCTGATCTACACCTCCCGCCGCGACGATTTCGCTGAGGCTGCGCGGGAAGCCACTCGTGCCTTGCGCGATCAGATTGGCTAAACGTCATTGTGAGCGGGAGCGAAGCAATCGCCATATCATCGCTCTCCGCCCGCGAGGACGCGGGCTACGAGCAATCAATGGCAGAACGATCAAAAAGAGGCAAGATCTGATTGATCTTACCTCTTGCATCCTGCCTCTCTTACAGTGTCGTCAGAATCTCCGGCCCGCTCGGCGTGATCGCCAGTGTGTGCTCGAACTGCGCCGACAGCGAACCGTCAGCCGTGCGCACGCCCCACCGATCAGCCATCAGACGTGTCTCAGACCGACCAAGGTTTACCATTGGCTCGATGGTGAAGACCATGCCGGTGCGCAACTTCATTCCCGTGTTACGCTGCCCGAAGTGCAAGACCGTCGGCGCTTCGTGCAACGTGCGACCGACGCCATGCCCGGTGTATTCGCGCACCACCGAAAAGCCATTCGCTTCGACATGCCGCTGAATCGCGAAGCCGATGTCGCCCAAGCGTCCGCCATCGCGCGCCATTTCAATCGCCAATTCCAACGCGCGCTTGGTCACATCCACCAGCTTCTGCGTCCGCTCATCGACCTTGCCCACGGTGTAGGTCACGCACGAATCGCCGCACCAGCCTTTGTACAACACGCCGATGTCCACGCCGATGATGTCGCCCTCTTTCAGCACTTGCTTGGCGCTGGGAATGCCGTGACAAATCACTTCGTTGACCGAGGCGCAAATCGTCGCCGGAAAGGGCGGGATGTCACGGGCGCCGTGTGGCACATAGCCCTTGTACACCGGCGTCGCGCCGCGCTTAAGCGTGTATTCCTCTGCCATCCGATCGAGATCGAGTGTGGTCACACCCGGCACGACGTGCGGGCGCAAGACCTCATAGATTTCAGCCACCAGTCGACCCGCTTCACGCATCGCCGCGATCTGCTGGGGAGATTTCAGTTCAATCGCCATGTGTTTCTCCACCAGAATCCAGAATTCTGTCTTCTGATTTCTGGATTCTGACTCCTATATTGTCTCTTGCTTCAATCTTCTCCAACTTTGAGAATCGCCATAAACGCCTCCTGTGGCACTTCCACCTGCCCCACCATCTTCATGCGTTTCTTGCCCGCCTTCTGCTTCTCCAGCAATTTGCGCTTGCGGGTGATGTCGCCCCCATAGCATTTGGCAAGCACGTCCTTACGTTGGGCCTTGACGTTGGCACGCGAGATGATCTTGCCGCCCACCGCAGCCTGAATCGGTACGACGAACATCTGCGACGGGATCAGGTCCTTCATCTTCGAGACGATGGCGCTGCCTTTGTTGTAGGCCATATCGCGATGCACGATCATCGCCAGCGCATCGACGACCATCTCGTTGACGAGGATGTCCATCTTCACCAGATCCTCAGCGCGATATTCGAAGAAGGTATAGTCCATCGATGCATAGCCGCGCGTGCGGCTCTTGAGTTGATCGTGAAAATCGACAATGAGTTCGGCCAGCGGTAAAGCATAGGTGATCATCACGCGCACCGGATCGAGATACTCCATCCCCAGTTGTGCGCCGCGCCGTTTAATGACAAGGTCCATCACCGTCCCGATATACTCAGTCGGCGTAAAGATTTGCACCTTCATCCATGGCTCGCGGATTTCCTCAATGATCGATGGATCGGGCAGTTGCGCAGGCGAATCGATTGTGATCGCCTCGCCCGTACGGAGCAGCACTTCGTACTCCACGCTTGGCGCAGTGGCGATGATGTCCAGATCGTATTCGCGTTCGATGCGCTCCTGAATGATCTCCATGTGGAACAAGCCCAGAAAACCGCAGCGAAAACCGAAATTCAAAGCTTGCGACGTTTCCGGCTCATAGACCAATGAAGCATCATTCAACTGTAATTTTTCCAGCGCGTCTTTCAGCAGTTGATAATCGTCCGTCTCCACCGGATAGACGCCCGCAAACACCATCGGCTTGACGGGCCGATAACCGGGGATGGGCGTAGCGGCGGGCTGCGCCGCGTTGGTGATCGTGTCGCCGACATGACAATCGCGGATCGTCTTGAGGCCGGTCGCGATGTAACCCACTTCGCCCGCCTCCAGCCGATCGGTGGGTTTCATCGTCGGCGCGAAGATGCCGATCTCCATCGGTTCGGCCTCGGCCCCGGTCGCCATCGGCTTGATGCGCGACTTCAGATCGGCCACGCCGTCAAAGACGCGCACGTAAGCGATGACGCCCTTGTAAGTGTCATAATGACTATCAAAGGTCAGGGCGCGCAGCGGCGCGTTTGGATCACCTTTGGGCGGCGGCACTTCGCGCACGATCGCTTCTAGCAGATCGTCGATGCCGATGCCCTCTTTCGCTGAGGCGCGGATGACGTCTTCCGGTTTGCCGCCGAGGATATGCGTGACTTCTGCCGCTACTTCATCAGGGCGCGCTGAAGCGAGATCGATCTTGTTGAGCACCGGGACGATCGAGAGATCGGCGTCGATCGCGAGGTAGAGGTTCGCCAGCGTCTGCGCCTCCACGCCCTGCGTCGCATCGACGACGAGTACCGCGCCTTCGCACGCATACAGGGCGCGACTCACCTCGTACGTGAAATCGACGTGACCGGGTGTATCGATCAGGTTCATCTCGTATTCTTCGCCGTTGCGGGCCGTATAGCGCATCCGCACCGCCGAGGCTTTGATCGTGACGCCCTTTTCGCGTTCGAGATCCATCGAGTCCAGCACTTGCGCGCTCATCTCGCGCGCGGTGAGTGTGCCGGTGTGTTCCAACAACCGATCGGCCAGCGTGGATTTGCCGTGATCGACGTGAGCGATGATACAAAAATTGCGAATGTGTTGTTCGTCCATAGCGGAGGTGATTATACCGCAAAAAAGAGCCTGACGACGATGCGTCAGGCTCTGTCAATAGGCGTGGTTCAATTACACGGCGGGTAATTGCCTCCGATGCTGAAGTTAAAGCCCCAGAAGGCGTTGTCGCGCTCGGGATTGGTGGTATGCACGATCATATTGGCTTGATACCCACTGCCCGCACAGATCGGCGTGCCGTCCGGCCAGGCATCGGCGCGATCGGCGAACACATACACATCGCACTCGGGGCTGCCCGCGAACGCGCAATACGGCGGTTGATCGAGCGTGATGGCATACGGCTGATTGCCCTTGGGATCGCCGATCGACATGTCCACCGACGTGATACCCGCCCCATCGGTCTGGCCCACTTCGGGATCGAAGACCTCTAGGCGGAAGACCAGCCGATTGCGAATAACCGGTTCCTCTAAGGGACCTTCATAACCCGGTAAAATGATCCGGCCCGTCAAGCCATTGGGATTGCCAAAGCCCGGCACGATCGGCACGAGCGTAATCGAGGGTGGCACGATCTTCACGACTTGTTGCGGCGTTGGAGTGAACGCGGGCTCGCTCGTCGGCGGCACGAGCGGCACGACCTGCTGCGGCGTAACGGTTGCGGCTGGTAACGGCGTCGACGGCGGCTTCACGGGCGTGCGCGTCACTGTCGATGGCACAGGCGATGGCGGAATCGGCGTTGGCGCCGACGCCGTGAGCGTCGCGGCCACGGCGCGATCTTCGGCGACACGCGTCGCGATGCGATCTTGATCGGAGAGAGTGGGAGCGCAACCCACAACCAACAACATTGCGATGAACCACCAGACCCGCGGAACTCTCAACACCCGATCGGACATAGCGCCCCCCTTACGAGTCACCTGTCAACAAGCGCTTAACTTTATCGAGATTGGGCTGGCACCGTTGACCGATGATCAGATCGAGCAAGATGCGATCGGCGGAGTTCTGGCCGCGATCGACACACTGTTGATAAGCCTGCTGCGCGCGCTGATACAACTGGCGGCTGCCCGCCGTATCATTCTGCGCGGCTCTTAACTGCGCCTGCTGATCGAACACCGCCCCCAGCGCCAGATCAGTTTGCGCCAGAAAACGCGTCTGCTTGAAATCGGTCAAGATCGATCGGCTTGCATCGATCAAACGGGCGGCTTTGTCATAGGCAGCATTCGCCAGATCGATTTCATTGCGAAATTGACGCGCCCCGCCCAGCATGTAGTTAGCCGAACCCAAACCGAAGGTCGCGATCGCCTCGACCAATCGATCGGCTGATTGCCGAGCCAACGTCGCCGCTTGCTGGTATTGATCAAACATCGCCGCAGTTTCAGGCAAATCAATGGCCGTTGCCAGATCGGACAAGCGCTGCAGGCGGATCAAGTTCAGGCTGCCCAGCCCCACATGCGCGCGCGCATAATTTGGATTGCTAGCAATGGCTTGCTGGAATGCCGTCTCGGCTTCAGTCAACAAATCCGTCGAGGTTTGGCCAGTAGACTGCTGCGCTTGAAACAACGCCGCTTGCCCTTTGAAGAAATACAGCACCTCTTTGCCCGCGCCGCGCTCCGGCCAATCGATCAATTGCTGCTCAGCTTGGCGATAAATCTCAAGCGAGCGAGACGTGCGGCCAAACACATCGTAGGTCAAACCGGTGGCGATGAAGAAGAAGAAACTGGCGCGCGTACGAAGATCGGTGCTGGCCCCAAAGGTTGCACCTGACGTAAACGTCAATGTGCCAACCTGTTGCTGACCTGTCAACGCGGCATCGATTTGGGCGCGCACGTCCGGCGAAATGTAGAACTGCGGCGTAAATACACCCTCGGTGGTGAGGTTGCCGTAGATGACCATGTCGGCGCCGATCTGGTCCACCAGTTTCGCGGCTTCAGTCTCACTGGTCAGCGGTGCGCCGCCATAGCGAATAGCGATCGACGACTTGATGATGGGATCGGGGAAAGCGTCGCGCTGCGCCAACAGCGTGTCGTACACGCTCTGACTCAACGCACGGCTTTGATCGGTGGCGCGCGCCGCGCCGTTGGCATCTACTGCGCCAAATTCGACAATAGCGACATTGAACGTCGTGGCCGACATGCGGCTCGGCGTCGGCGTCGCCGCAATCGATTGATTGAGCCGCACCACGCCGAAAGCGATCAACGCCAGCGCCGTTAGCGCCACGCCGCCGATGATAATCAGCGGTAGCAGCGGCAAATTGAACTGCCCGATCTGAATCACGGTGCGGCTGATCTGCCGCCGTTGATCGATAACGACTTGGTGCTGAACTACCACGTCGTCCTGTGCGACGATCTGCCCGCCCGTTTGCGTGGTGATGGCGACATCGTCCCCGGCAACGATCTTGTCACCTTCGACTTTGTCGCCGCTGATCTGTTCGATCTTGTCGCGGCCTACCACGTCGCCGCCGATGGTCACATCGCGCTGCGCGTCGACGCTCACGCCACCAGAAATCGAAGTGCTTTCGGTCGGTTGAGGCCTATCGGGTTGAGGGGGTTGCAGTGGATCAGTCATGGCAGCTCAGATAAATCAAACAGGCCGAAGAAGGATCTTCGGCCTGTGAATCGATCATTAGGTGCTAGGCCGCGCTCGCGATTGCTTGGCCTTTCAAGACTTTGCGAATCATGGCAGCACACCTTTGGTTGCCAGAGTAGCTCGCAACATCCAGCACATCATCAATCAAATCGGGCAGGTGGCGACATTGCCGCTGACTTAAATTTTTTCGGTAGCGCATCGGCTTCAGTCGCCGGCCTTGAGCAGCTGTTGATGGTGCGACGGCTTCTCTAATATCAGCTGTCTCTGGTAGGCTTTCACCTTATGTAGATCGCGAAAGCTTTGGCAAACTCAGAGCGTTACGCCGGTTGGGGAATTGATGCTGGTTCACCCCCGCTTCAAATTCTTCCACAACATCGCCACCTTCAGATTGCGCCACTATAATACCACCATTGTCTTCCTGACGGCATTTTCAGTCCGCTTATTTTGGCTAGCCTCTTTGGCGCGTTTGGCTTCATCCTCTCGCCGGCGAGCCGCTATCTTCCGGCATCACTATCCTTAAATCGCGCTTTAACCAAAGATCTTTTGCATTACTCAGCCCGTCAGATCATCCGCCAAGTCTGCTTGAAGAACTGTATGAGATTTGTGTTCGAGACTAGACACTGCTAGTGGTCACTTAATTTTGATCCGCCGTCAGTCGCCGCTTATGATCAAGTATCGCGCAATTTACCTAGCCGGTTCGACATTCGCGCCTTGGGCGCTAAACATCCGCCAGCAACACAACACTATTGATGTCAGTGCATCCAGTACGGTCAAGCCCATTTCGCTCTCCTCAATTTTGTCGTTTGGATAAACAAGGCGCTATCACCGATGCGGATACAGTCTTTCGCCTGAGATTGATCTGAAGTCGGCGTCTGGGACACCGGCTGCTCAAATGCCTGATCACCCAAATTAGATCCGAGATTCGGTTCAACGTCCTGCGGCTTATCAGATTGTTGTGTGCCCATAAGTTTTTGAACTTTCTCACGCCATGTGCTCATTTCGAACCCCTAGCGAAGGCGGATTTACCGACATTCCCTAAATCGCCCTGAGCGGTCCTGTCCCCTTTGGCTTAGGGCGCGGACCATTGACAGGCACAGTGAACGAGAAGCGGCTACCCATGCCGACGACGCTTTCGCACCAGATGCGGCCGCCGTGCAACTCAATCATGCCTTTGGCGATGGCGAGGCCTAAGCCCATACCGCCGTGCGTACGCGTTAAGTGATGCTCCACTTGATAGAACCGTTCAAAAACGTGTTCGATATCGGCGGGTGGAATGCCGCAACCGGTATCAGCCACATGGACATTCACATCGCCATTGGAGACGGCGGCCTGAATCAGCACCTTGCCGCCCGGCTCCGTAAATTTGATGGCATTCGTCAGCAGGTTATTGAGCACGATCGCCAACTTCACTCGATCGGCCTTCATGCCGAGCGGCGCGGCGGGCACATCGACCGTAACCACCATATCCTTTGAGGTATACAGATCCTTGACGGCTTCTAACGCCGCGCGGATCAAATCCTGTAGAATGAACTCCTCAACATCAAGCACCGCTTTGCCTTCGGCAACGTGCTGCACGTTGACCATGTCATCGATCAGATCGCGCAGGCGCAATGCACTATTGACCACCACATCAACCTGCATCTGCGCTTCCGGTTTCACATCATCTTTCAACATCGCCGCGTAGCCGAGGATCAGCCCCAGCGGGGTGCGCAATTCGTGCGAGGCAATGGCGATGAAGTTGCTCTTGATCTCGTCGACCTTGTTCAATTGATCGTAGGCTTTTTGCAACGCGGTGACGAGTCGGGCGTTCTCGATGGCGACGGCGGCATGCGCGGCCAGCGTCATCAGCAGTTGGCCGTCTTCTTCTGAGAAACTCTGACCGTCGCGCTTGTTCAGCGCTTCCAACACGCCAATGGGTCGATCGTGCACCATCAGCGGCACACCCAACAGCGATCGCGACTGAAAGTCCAGTTGCTTGTCGACGCCGTCAAAGTGGCGCGGATCGCGCTGCACATCCTCGATGACCATCGGGCGGCCAGCCACCAGGATCGACCCCGCAATGCTCCCGCCGATCGGCACTCGCATCGACGCGAGCTTGTTCATCTCGCGACCACTCCCGTTGGACGCCGCAAAACGCAGTTCGGTGCCGCCTTCGTTAAGCAGCATGATCGAAGCCGCTTCAGTGTCCGTCAACTCGGTCGCGGCGGACAAAATCAAATGGAGCAGTTCGTCGAGATCGAAGGTACTAGTGAGAATCTGGCTGATTTCGAGGATGCGCTGCAGACGATCGGCCTGTCGGCGCAGGTTGGTGAAACTCCGGCGCAGATCGCCGGTTTGCGGCATTTGAATCGGCAGTGTGCTCACAGGGTCCTCGTCAAGTGGCCATAACCTGCGGGATGAGTGTATCAATCGGCTGGACGGCAGCCGCGGTCTGGGTTCGCAACCAGATCAAAAATTCCACGTTGCCGGCCGGGCCTTCAATCGGCGATCGGATCAAATCAATCGGACTAAGCGCCAGATCCAGCGCGCTCTGCCAGGTCGATCGCAACACTTCGGCGTGCACTTGCGGATCACGCACCACGCCGCCCTTACCTACCCGCTCGCGCCCGGCCTCAAATTGCGGCTTAATCAGCGCGATGATGTGTGCATCCGAACACAACCATTTTAGCACAGCTGGCAAGATTAAGCGTAAAGAGATGAAGGAGGCGTCAACTGTCGCCACGCTGATTGGTTCAGGCAGTGCATCCAAATAGCGGGCGTTGGTGCGATCCATGACGACGACGCGCGGATCACTGCGTAACTTCCAATCGAGTTGGCCGTAGCCCACATCGATGGCGTACACACGCGCCGCGCCGCGCTGCAACAGGCAATCCGTGAAGCCGCCCGTTGATGCACCTACATCCGCGCAAACGGCATGCTCGATCGGCACTGGAAACCGATCGAGCGCGGCGGCGAGTTTGAAGCCACCGCGACTGACATAAGGCAGCGGTTCTTTGATGCGGATCGCGACATCGGCGGGAACCTGCATGCCAGGTTTATCGGCCACCCGATCGGCGATCAGCACCTCACCGGCCATGATCAAGCGCTGACCCTTCTCGCGGCTCTCGACGAGGCCGCGATCGACTAGAAGTTGATCAAGACGCACTTTGCTCATATGGGGTTGATTATACTCTAACAGCGTCAACGATCTGACCAGAGATTCTTCGCACGCTAGGCCTGTTCAGAACGACTTTGGCCGACAATCCAGCGACGTCTGTCATTGCAAGTTTTGATCAGACGTAACACCACTCGACACAACGTTATTCCGAATTCTTCCCACTCGCTTCTCGCTCCTCCCCGCCATTTGACACCCCTTCTCTCGGCATGATACACTCACTGCCATGCAATCGCCTTACGAGCCCGGCGAACCCGGCGAGCCAACCGGATTCCAACCAAATCCGGAACCGGTTCCCGCGCCGAAACCCAGGACCATCACGCTCACCCGCGGACAGTGGCGCGGTTTATTAGTGTTGATTGCCGTCAACCTGCTGCTGTTGATCGTGCTGGGCGTTATGGCGTTGAACAGCCCGCAGGTTCAGTTGGTGCAGGTGCTCGTCACCCAGCCCGCCGCATTAGCGACACGCACACCACTGCCGTCGCCAACGCCCACCACTTCGCCGACACCCACGCCCACGCCAATTTCGCCGTTTGGCGGCGGCGGCGCCATCGCGTTTACGCTGCGCCGCAACGGCAACTCGGACATTTACGCGGTCAACGCCGACGATAAACAGCTCATCCGCCTGGTCGGCCATCCTGCTGATGATCGTGATCCGGCGATCTCCCCGGACGGCACCGAGCTCGCTTTCGCCTCGCATCGCGATGGAAATTGGGATATCTATCGGATGGACATTGCCAGTGGCGTGGTGACACGGCTGACGTTTAGCAATACTTACGAAGCCGCGCCCGCATGGTCGCCCGATGGCCAACAAATCGTCTTTGAAAGTTATCGCGAGAACAACCTCGACTTATACGCGATGGATCGCGACGGTAGTCGCGTCAAACGACTCACCAAAGATCCCGCACCAGATACCAATCCCGCGTGGGCGCCTGACGGCAAATCGATCGCCTTCGCGTCGTATCGCAATGGGACTAAAGACATCTATCTGCTGCCGCTCGATGCGACTGATCCTGAAGGTGACCTCGCCAATCTCACCAACACACCCGATCGGGATGAGGATCATCCGGCGTGGTCGATCGACGGTACGCAACTCGCGTATACCTCAGGCCGCCCCGGCGATCAACTGATCTACGTCAACACCTTCGATCTGAAGTTCAAGAGCCTGCAAGAAGCCGACGTTGGTTTGTTCGGTCAAGGCAGCGAACCGGCGTGGTCGCCCGACGGGCAAGCCATCATCTTCACGTATCATCGCGGCGATCGCGATGTGCTGATCGGCGCGAACTTGGGCGGTTGGGGCTTGGCGCAAGAAGCCTTTGGCGGGCGCGAATTCATCGGGCATCCGTCGTGGGGCGTCAAATTGATCCCCAGCGAAGCCATCAGCCGCAGCCTAGCGGAAGCGCCGCTCAAATCGCCGCCGCTTTACACTGAGATCGTCAGCCCAACAGCCAAGGGCCAGCCGCCCTACGCGTTTGTGCAGATGGAGAACATCAATCCGCCGGGGCAAATTCTCAGTGACGCTGTCGACGATTCGTTCCGCGCGTTGCGAGCGCGCGTGCTGCGCGAAACCGGCTACGATTACATGGACCTCGTCGGCAACACCTTCCGGCCGATGAATCACGTGCCGCGTGACGGCCAGAGTCGCCGATCGTATCACGTGGCCGGTCGGGCCGTCGATATCAATCAAGAGCCGTTCCAGCAAGACGGCAATCGCACCGTCATTGTGCGTGAAGACATCGGCAACGTCACCTACTGGCGCGTCTTCATCAAAGCGAAAGTTCAAGATGGCAGCATGGGCGAGCCGCTGCGTGAAGCGCCGTGGAATCTCCGCAGCGGCACGGATAGCGGCGGCGCGCCGATGGCGACGATTCCGCCCGGCTATTACGTGGACTTCACTACCCTGGCCGCCGATTACGGCTGGCAGCGCGTCCGCGCGATCTGGGGCTGGCGCTCCTATTACCCCGACGTGGAATGGTGGCACTTCCAGAAGACCGATGGCCTATCGTGGTGGGACGCGATGAAACAGGTCTACAAAGAGAGCGACATCATCGCGTCGTACGGTCCCTACCCCGGCACCGATTATTGATAACACCGTAGAGGCGAAGTACGTATTCGCCCGCCGCTCACGGGCAGACATCTCGCTCTGCTTCGACTCGATTTGCTCCCATGACCTAAGGCCAATTGACACCCGATCAAGGTGTGTTACCATGCAAACACCCGGGCGGGGAAACAATCTATCATCTTTACCTTGAGGAGAGAAGAAACCATGAAAAAGTTGCACACCCTGATGATGCTGGTAACCGTTTCCGCGCTGCTGTTGGCAGCATGCGGTGGCGGCCCAGCGGCTGCGCCGAGCGGCGGTGGTCAAGCGGCCCCGACTGCGGCCAGCGGCAGTTCGACGACCAGCAAAGCCACTGAAGCGCCCAAATCTTCGCAGTCGCAGCCCTCAGCCGCCAAGCCCACCGAAGCACCAGCGGCCAGCAACAACACCACCGCCAACGATGTGCTGAACCTGCCCGATGTGACCCAGGGACTGAGTGCGTTGGATTCGTACGTCACGAACTTTACGATGGCTTTCGACGGCAAGGAAAACGATCAACCCAAGCAGTGGACGTGGACGATCGAAGAGCAGTTCGTCAAAAATCCGCCCGCCAAACACACCATCATGTCGGGCACAGGCACGGGTACGACCGGCCAAAACGGCAATATTGAAGTAATCGAAGTCGGCGGCAAAACCTACTCGCGCTTTGGCGACATCTGCGGTTCGTCGGACTCGACTGACGCGCCTACAGCTAACACCGGCTTCACTCCGTCCAGCGTCATCGGCGACATCAAGGCCGCGCAGTTGCTGGGCACCGAGACCATCAATGGTGTACCCACGCAGCACTTCGCCGTTGACGTCGCCCCAATGGCTTCGCTCGGCTACACCAACGGCAAGAGCGAAGTCTGGGTGGCGCAGCAGGGCAGCTTTGTCGTGAAGTACGTGTTTGAAGCCACCGGCAAAGACTCGTTCTTTGGCGCCGGGTCCGCCAACTCCGAAGGCACCATCCGCTGGACGTATGAGGTGAAGAGCGCCAATCAGCCCCTCACCATTGAGCCACCTAAGGACTGCGGCGGCGCAGCGGATGACATTCCGGTGATGAGTGACGCCACCGATAAATCCGGCTTCGGCGCCATGACGATTTACACCACCGCTTCGGCGTTTGACGATGTCGTCAAATTCTACAAGCAGGAAATGGTCGCGAAGGGTTGGGCGGAAAAGGAAGGCGGCATGTCAGCTGACGGGTTTACAATGCTGACATTCACCAAAGACAAGCGCAGCGCCTCGGTAACCATTACTTTTGACAAAGACAAGAACTCCACCAGCGTCATGATCTCGGTGGAAGAAGCGAAGTAACACCCGGTAGAAGAACCGGCCAAGTCGCTATGACTTGGCCGGTTTTTTGATCAACAGTCGCAGCCCGATCGCGGCGAGCGCCAGTCCGCCGAAAGCCGTTACGATCACACCCCAACCAATCGAGAAGCGATACAACTTCTCGATTTCGGACGTGACTTTCACAAAGTGCAGCGGCGCGATCAGCATCACCGCCAGACCGATCACGCTCCAGATGACGCCCACCATCCGATCGGACATACGCCACCCGAACAGACCCAATCCGATCGAACTCAGCAGCGCCACTACGGTGATCCAGAACGTCGGCGCGAACTCCGGCTCGCGATAAGCACTCAGCAATTCAGGATATTTGGGCAGCGGCGTCAACACCAACAGCACCGCCACACCCAGCAATACCAATCGGAGCGTCAGCGATTTCACACGCCCGGCGAGCAACCCCAAACCAATCGGCGTCAACCAGATGGAGAGGTAAAACAATTCGCGGATGAGGCCGCTGCTGCCTGTTTTGTAGATCGGCAGGAACTTGATCCATTCGGCCAGATCATCAGCCGATAGGACTAAACCCGCAGCCGGATGATTGGCCCATGGCCCAAAGTAACCCGCACCGATCAACGCCAGCGCGACAAAAGCAGCGCGTTTCATCGGGATCGTTTCGTGCGCGTCGCGCGCGCGCGCAGGAGCGAGTGAATTTGTCGATCTTCGACGGCTTGCTGCGCGAAGTAGTCCGTCATGAAGGCACTGCGGCGTTGACGCAAAGCCAGCGGCGCGACGGCTTGCAGATCACGGGCGGTCACCGTCAACCGATCATCGGCGGCGGCGTATGCGCGCGCGGCTTCAAACAGCGTAATCTCCGTACGATGCGAATCAATCTTCAGACGCTTGATCCAACTGAGGCCTTGCTTCTCAATCGCGGGCGTCAGCGTTACGCGTGATAAGCGTTCTCGCGCCGCCGTGATCTCTTGCGCGGCAGATTGCGTCTCATCGGCCCAGTCCAACGCGAAAGCATACGGATTCGATCGATAAGCCTGCGCGCGGCGATAAACCTCCAACCGATCGGTTTCCGCTGACAGCGCATGCACGACCACGCGCAACCCAAACCGATCGTGAATCTGCGGACGCAGCGCGCCTTCTTCGGGATTCATCGAGCCGACGAGCGCCAATCGCGCGCGATACGTCGCCGCCTGCGCGCCTCGCCGCACGGTGTACTGACCTTGCGCCGCTGCATCCAGAATCGCATCCATGATTGACGGGTCGAGCAGATTCACTTCGTCGATGTATAGCACGTTCTGATCGGCCTGGGATAGAAGACCGCGATCCAACACAACCCGCTGCTGTTCCAAAGCCACGCGCTCGCTAATCCCGCCGATCACATCATCCAGCCGCGCGTTCAATGGCAGTTCGACGAGTCGCATGCGATCTAGCGCGGTGATGGGTTCGCCGCGCCCCAACTTCTCCGCGCATGACGCGCAGATCGCCTCAACGCCTTGTGCAAAAACCGCCTCCGGCTCGCAACCATTGGGACACGTGCTGCGCTGCACGGCCGGCAATAAATCGCTGAGACCGCGCACCGCCGTCGTCTTGCCCGTGCCGCGCGGACCGATCAGCAACACGCCGCCGATATGTGGATTGATCAGCGTGAGGATCAACGCCAACTTCATTTCATGTTGCCCGACGATGGCTAGCAACGGAAAGCGCGGCAAATCCGCCAAGCCGCGATCAACCGATCGGGCCGCAAGCACGCGCCGCGCCGGATTGTGGCGATTGAGAATATCCAGCAGCATCGAGGTTTGTTTGGGCATAGATATTGATCCGACCTTTGGCATTATACCATCGGCCTGCCCGCCTTAACGCACCGCGAGCCATACCGCATTGAGTTTGAAGCGGAATAACAGCACGGCGGCCACACCCGTAGATAACCGAGGCGCATCACCATCTCGGTGAAGTCGGGGGCGGGGACGAAGTTGGTCGCGCCGAGCAAATCGAGGGGCGTTACTTTTCGGTCGGCGCGTTGATGACACGACGCGCACGGCGAATGAACTCTTTTTCGGATTCGTAAGTCAACGACCGTTCGGCATCATCGCGTTTGACCCAGCGCCGCGAGAAGTTTTCATGCTCAAAACGCGGACCGTCGTAGTCGCGTTCGGAATCCAGCCGCATCAAGAAGTAGGACTCCGTGCGGGTCACTTCGCGATCTTTCAAGAAGTCATAGAATGTGTGCGTGTACGAGCCGAGATCGCTGAGGATCGTGACATCGGCATAGCCGGTTTCTTCCTGCACTTCGCGCACCGCCGCTTGCTCGCGCGTCTCGCCGCGTTCGATGTGGCCTTTGGGCAAACGCAGTTCGCGCCGACCGGGACGTTCGAGCAGCAGAATCCACGCGCCGTCCTCGCGGATCACCACGCCGCCCGCCGCATGATACTTGATTGGCTTGTTCATGCGCGCGCCTCCTGATCGGACGCGCGCTGTCGGGCTCGTGCCAACCGATCGGCCTGGCGTTGCTGCCCCTGCGCCCAGCGTCGCTGCTCATCGTCGGTTTCGATCAGCAGGCCGGGCACTTCGGCGGGACGACCGATGTCGTCGAGCGCCACAAAGACCATGAAGGCGTCGTTGGTGTGCGTTTTGTTGCCCGTCAAAATATCTTCCGCCTCGACGTGCACCTCGATCTCCATCGACGTGCGGCCTACATACGTCAAGCGCGCGGTAAACGTGACGAGATCGCCCACATGGACGGGCGATAGGAAACGCAGCGAGTCTACGGCCACGGTCACGGCGGGTCGCCGTGCATGCCGCATCGCGCACAGACCGCCCGCTTCGTCGATCGATTTCATGACCCAACCGCCGTGAACGTTGCCCAAATTATTCGCGTGTTCCGGCTGCATGAATTGCGTCAAGATCACCACTGAATCTGAAACGTGCTTCTTCTCCACACCCATCTCCTCCACCTGCATAAACACGAAACGGCCACCGACGGGTCGGTGGCCGAATGAAGCGTAATCGCCTTACAAAGCCAATCGGGAACGGCGCAGCCGCCCTTACTTGGCCCGCGCCATAATGTAATCGACGGCCCCACCGACGGTCGTGATGGTTTGGGCGTCTTCGTCGGAAATTTCGGCGTTAAATTTCTCTTCAAACGCCATGATAAGTTCTACGAGATCCAACGAGTCGGCTTCAAGGTCTTCACGGAAACGCGCGGCCTCAACCACCTTCGACTTGTCGACCCCGAGCAATTCACACACTACCGCTTGAATCTGGGCGTATACTTCGGCACGATCGGCCATATTGTCATCTCCTTGGGTTGGCCCTGGGTAAATTGGGCCTTATTGTAATGTCGGAAGGCAAATTGTCAAGGTTACCTTGACTTTCATTCCGGACGTGTTACCATGTCCGCCGATAATAACCCGCATCCCGCGATAGAGTTGCGCCGCCACCAAGGAGATTCATGACGATTGAACGCCGCAAGGCCGACCACATCCGCATCAACCTCGACGAAGACGTGGGGTTCGATCGCTTGACGGTCGGTTTTGAGAACTACCGCTTCATCCATCAGGCGCTGCCTGAACTCGATCTGCACGCGATCGATCTCGGCACCCGATTGTTCGACAAATCCCTTCGAGCGCCCGTGCTCATCTCATCGATGACGGGCGGCACCGAGCAGGCCCGGCAGATCAACGAAAACCTCGCCTGGGCGGCGCAGGCCTACGGCGTGGCGATGGGTCTCGGCTCACAGCGCGCCGGACTGCAACATCCGGAAACCGCCGACACCTTCAAAGTACGGCAGGTCGCGCCGGACATTCTGCTCTTTGCCAATCTCGGCGCAGTGCAGTTCAACTACGGCTACGGCGTCGACGAATGCCGTCGCGTCGTGGACATGATCGAAGCCGACGCGCTGATCTTGCATCTCAATCCGCTGCAAGAAGCCGTGCAACCGGAAGGCGATGTGAACTTCAGCGGCCTCGCCAAAAAGATCGAAGCAGTGTGTAAGCAACTCCCGGTGCCCGTCATCGCCAAGGAAGTCGGTTGGGGCATCAGCGAAGAAACGGCGCGACGGCTCGTCGACGCGGGCGTAGCCGCGATTGATGTCGCCGGTTCGGGCGGCACGTCGTGGAGCCAGGTGGAATTGTATCGCGCCCCCGATGATCTCCATCGGCGCGTGGCGGCCGCCTTCCGTGATTGGGGCATCCCCACCGCCGAGTCGGTGCAGATGGTTAAGCGCGCCGCGCCCGATCTGCCCGTCATCGCTTCGGGCGGTATCCGATCGGGTCTGGACATTGCCAAAGCCATCGCCCTTGGCGCGACGTTAGGCGGCATGGCGGGACCGTTCCTCAAGGCGGCGGCGATCTCATCGGAAGCGGTGGCCGAATTACTGGAAGAAACGATTCGCGTTCTGCGCATCGCCATGTTCGCCGCGGGCGCGGGTACGATCGAGGCGCTGCAAAATACGCCGTTGGTGCGCGATCGATAAATCGGCCAATTAGTCAGCAATAGATGAGCGGGCAAAGTCATTCGATCGGCTCCTGACCAACTCACCCATTTACGAATTTAGCCATTTACTATCGCACGATCTCGCCATGCCATTATCAGACTACTTCGCCCGATACCTGCCCGCCATCGACGCTGAAATGCGCCGCGTCGTCAGCGGCCCACCCAGCGATCACGCGTTGACGGTGTTTTACGGCATGCTGCACTACCACCTCGGTTGGGTCGACGTTGATTTCAAACCTGCGACGTTCGATGCGGGCAAGCGTCTGCGCCCTGTGATGACGCTGCTCACATGCGAAGCGGCCGGTGGCGATTGGGAGAGCGCCCTGCCCGCCGCGGCCGCGATCGAGTTGCTGCACAACTTCTCGTTGATTCACGACGACATCGAAGACGGCGATCCGACGCGGCGCGGCCGCCCGACGTTGTGGACCATCTGGGGACGCGCACAGGCTATCAACGCGGGCGATGCATTATTCACGCTGGCGCATCTCGCCCTCGGCGGGATGCAGCGTCGCAACGTGCCGCCAACGCGCCAATTGCAGGTGCGCGAGCGCTTCAATCAAGCGTGCCTCGTGCTGACCCAGGGCCAACATCTCGACCTCAGTTTTGAATCGCGCCCGAGTGTCAGCGAAGCCGAATATGTGTACATGATCGGCGGCAAAACCGCAGAACTCGTCGCCACGGCGTGTGCCATCGGCGCGATGGTAGCCGGCAGCGAAGCGACTCAGTGTTACGAAGATTTTGGCCGTGAAGTCGGCTTTGCGTTTCAAATCGAGGACGATCTGCTTGGCATTTGGGGCGATCCGCGCATGACCGGCAAGCCCGCGGGTAACGACATCATCAATCGCAAGAAATCACTGCCGGTGGCCTACGGTCTGGAACGCAGTGAGCGCTTGCGCGATCTCTACGCGGCGACCGACATCGACGTGGCCGCCGTCGTCGCCGAACTCGATCGGTGCGGCGCGCGCCGTTACAGCGAGGCGCTTGCCGCCCAGCATCATCAACGTGCCCTCAGCGCACTCGACGCAGCCACCTATGATAACGAAGCGACTAGCATCTTGCGCGAACTGGCGAACAGCCTGTTACATCGAGCCGCGTGACGCATGTCACCCAAACCTACCAAGGCCCAACTCTTAGCGTCAAAGAACAGACTCGTTGCCGACGTCATCGCGCCGAACTTGCGCGTCCTGTTTTGCGGCATTAATCCAGGCTTGTATTCAGCCGCGGTGAGTCATCACTTCGCGCGGCCGGGTAATCGTTTTTGGCCTGCACTCCATCTGGCTGGCATCACATCGCGTTTGCTATCACCCGACGAAGAACGAGAACTGCTGAATGTAGGTTGCGGCATCACCAACATCGTCGCGCGCGCGACTGCAACAGCAGATGAATTGTCGGCCGAGGAATTGATCGCGGGACAGCATCAACTGGAATTGAAAGTGGCGAGGTATCAGCCACACGTCGTAGCCGTGTTAGGCGTCAGCGCCTATCGAACCGGCTGGCAGCGGCCAAAAGCAACATTGGGCTTACAGCCAGACCGATTGAGCCACTCGACCCTCTGGGTCTTGCCTAACCCCAGTGGCTTAAACGCGCACTACTCACTTTCAGCGCTGGCGAAACTGCTACAAGAAGTATATCAATTTTCGCAAAGCCTTTAGCCACAAAACAGCCCTGAAACTTTGCGCCTTTACGGCATTGCGAAAGAAAGCCACCCCAAGTCAGCAAAGCCGCTCTTTTTCAATGCGCGTCAGGCAGAAATTCGGCAAACACCCGATTCCCCAATAAACGCCCGTGCGGAGTGAGCCGCACGCGATCGGCGCTCGCTTCGAGCAGACCCTGCTCAACCAACCGAGCGATCGTTGTGCCGTAGATCTCATCCAAAGTCACGCCAAAGCGCTCAAAGAAACGCGTCCGATTCACGCCCTCGTCGATCAGGCGCAGGCCCAACATCATCGTTTCGCCAACCTCCAACGCCCGATCGATCATCCTCACTGTCGGCAACCGCGTCACCAACCGTGTTGATCGATCGAATGTAGTCATGCGGCAGCAGCACATTCGAATAGCGCCGCCCATCGTGAAACGAATGCGCTCCGCACCCAAAGCCAAAGTAGGCTTCATTGCGCCAATAAACTAGGTTGTGGCGTGAACGATAATCGGCTTGTTTCGTGCCTCTTGCTTCTTGTTTTCTGCTGGCCCAGTTCGAAATCTCGTAATGCTCAAATCCGGCTTCAGCCAACATTGCCTGCGTGAGCTCATACATCTCGGCAACGCGCTCCTCGTCGGGCGCAGGCACTTTGCCATCGCGCACCCAATTGAAGAGTGCCGTGTGCTCCTCCACTTGCAGGCTGTACGCCGAAATGTGATCGGGCTGCAAATCGATCACACGCTGTAAGGTTGTTCGCCACGCGTCGAGCGATTGATCGGGCAAGCCGTAGATCAAATCGAGGTTGATATTGTCGAAGCCCGCGTCGCGCATCGCTCGATAGGTATCGACAGTATCTTGAAACGAATGCCCGCGTCGCAGTAAATGCAACTCATCGTCATGGCTCGACTGCACACCAAGGCTGAGTCGATTGACACCCAACGACCGCAGTTGCACGAAATACTCCATTGACCGAAGCCGCTGAGAAATGGACGGACGTTCACCCCCCGCCTGCTGCCCTCCGCCTTTCGTCAGCGGATTCACCTCCACTGTGATTTCGGCGTTGTTGTCTACTTCAAAGAACGCGTGAACGGTCGCTAGCAAACCGCCGATAAGTTCGACAGGCAACAGCGACGGTGTCCCCCCGCCCAGATAGATCGAGGGCACCGGCACGCGCCACACTCGGCTGGCTGTCGCGGCGATCTCTTCAGCTACGGCCTGAATGTACGGCTCGAATAACGCTTGTTGACCGGCATAGATGTTGAAGTCGCAATATGAGCAGCGGTGATGGCAGAACGGAATGTGGATGTAGATAGCATGCGGCACACGAAACGCCGCATGTAAGAAAGTTGGTGCGCGTAGTGTTTGGTTTTTTTGTTGGACTAAATTGCGTGTAGTTGTGATCATAGTCTACTGCCTACGCGAATAAATCCAGCGAACGACATTGTTTCGCAGTATAGTCGCGCGCCGAATAGAGGTCAAGCACTTACGTGCCAGTTGCCCCAAGTTCTTTGACACTCACCTTGAGACAAGGTACAATCACGCCGCTGTGCTGTCATCACACAACACGCATCTTGCATTCTGCGTCACGTCCTAAACGATGAGATTAAAACATCTCGAATTACAGGGTTTCAAGACCTTCGCCAGCAAGACCGAGTTCGTCTTCCCGACGGGCGTTACCGCCATCGTCGGGCCGAACGGCTCTGGCAAGTCCAACGTCGCCGATGCGCTGCGCTGGGTGCTGGGCGAACAGGTCTTCTCCGTGCTGCGCGCCAAGAGAACCGAAGACCTCGTGTTTGCCGGTGGCGAGGGTCGCCCGCGCTCGGGCATGGCCGAAGCTTATCTCACGCTTGACAACTCCGATGGCTTCTTTCCGATCGATTTCAACGAAGTCGTCGTCGGCCGCCGCGCCTATCGTGACGGCGAGAACGAATATCTGCTTAACGGCAGCAAAGTCCGCCTGCGCGATGTGGCTGAACTGCTTGCCAAGACCGGCCTTGCGCGCCGCACCTACACCGTCATCGGCCAGGGCATGGTCGATCAGGCGCTGTCGATCAATTCCGAAGAACGCCGCGCGTTATTCGAAGAAGCGGCCGGTATTTCGTTGTATCGAGGTAAACGCGAAGACGCTTTACGCAAACTCGACGAGACGCGCCGCAACCTCGATCGGGTCCGCGACATCCTCGCGGAAATTGGTCCGCGCGTACGCCAACTCGAACGACAAGCTCAGCGCACTCGCGATTACGCGCGCCTCTCGACGGAACTGAACGATCTGCAGCGGTTGTGGTTCGGCCATCATTGGGGTAAGAGCCAGGCCGCGCTGCGCGAAGCCAAAGCCATCGCCGAAGCGCGCAGTCAGTTATTGGAATCGCGTCGCGGCGAGATGACGGACTTCAATCAGAAGATCGAGGCCGTACGCCAGAAGCAGTTCAGCTTGCGTGGTCAGGTCAATGAATGGCAGCGCGCCAGCACGGCGCTCCATTCACAGGCCGAGACGCTGCAGCGCCAACTCGCCGTGCTCGAGGAACGCGCACGATCATTGCAGCAGCAGATCGAGCAAACGCAAGCCGATCAAGCCTCGCTCGAAGCCGAACTCACCGCGCAAAGCGAACGCGTCGCGCAAGCCGAAGCCGAACTCGTGTCGATCGTCGCCAAGCGCGACACACAAGCGGCGGCCATCGCCGCCGCGCAACAGGCCGTGCAGGCGCGTCAAGCCGAGCGGCAAAAGCTGCAGCAAGCGCGCGCCGCTGCGCAAGACGCGGTTCAGAAAACCCAACTGGCGTTGACAGATCGCCGCAATCGCCGCACACAATTACACGAACGCCGCCACACGCTGGAAAATGATCTCGCCACGCATCAACGCGAGATCGCCGCGCAAACCGATCGGCAGGCGGTGCTCACCACCGAGCGCATCGCCATCGACGAACAACTGGCGCGACTTGAAGCGCAGCGCGTCGATCTACACGCGCAACTCGACGCGCTCAACACACAACTTGAAGCGGCGCGGCAACTGGCGGCCCAGCGCGAAGCCGAATTGGCGGAAGCCCGCGCCAACGAAAATCGCGTGCGCGATCGGTACA
This sequence comes from Anaerolineae bacterium, assembly GCA_046328575.1. Taxonomy (GTDB): domain Bacteria; phylum Chloroflexota; class Anaerolineae; order Fen-1058; family Fen-1058; genus JAGOBP01. Next base: position 35,007 of record JAXLWI010000025.1, on the reverse strand, counting down.
CGGTGCTGTCGGAAGTGCGCGCCTCGCTGAGCGGTTTCGACGCCGGTACGCGCGCGCTGGTGAACGCCAAGCTGCCCGGCGTGCGCGGCATTCTGGCTACACTCATCACGGTTGATACTGATTGGGAACGCGCGATTGAAGCCGCGTTGGGCGCTGATTTGCAAGCCGTCATCGTCGACGAGTGGTCGGGCGTGACAGCCGCACGCGAGGTGCTGCAAGCGCAAGGCGGACGTGCGTCGATCATCGCGTTGGATTCGATCGAGGTAAAGCGACCAGAACCGCCGAGTGTCGATCAACCGACGGTGCCATCGAATGCACCAGGATGTCTACCATGGGGGGCGCTGCTGCGCGGTCATGCCAAACCCGATCAACCTACCGTGCCCGAGCGGCCCAGCCTGCCCGACCATCTGCAACTCGCTGCCAACTTCGTTACATGCGAAGAAGCGCTGCGGCCTGTCATTGAATCATTGCTGAAGAATGTCGTCATCGTCGAGTCACTGGCCGACGCGCACGCGCTGCGCGCGCAACTACCCGACGGTTATGCCATCGCGACACGCAGCGGCGAAGTTTTACGCGCCAGCGGTCTCGTCACGTTGGGGCGCGGTGGCGATGAGTCCGCGGGCTTGCTGGCCCGCGAACGCGAGTGGCGCGCCCTGCCCGCGCAGATCGACCGCGCCGCACAGATTACGACTCGCGCTAATGATCAACATCAAGCTGCGTTGCAAGCGATTGCGACGCTGACCGATCAACACACGCAGTTGAACGCGCAGATCAAATCCGCCGAATCAGCCACTGCCGACACGACCAATCAGCGCCGCGACGTTGATCGCCAACTCGACGATGTGCGGCGCGCCATCGAATGGCGGCAAGGCTTGTTGACACAAGTCACCACCGAAATCGCGTCGATCGACGATCGGGATTTGAACCTGCACGCCGAAGAGCGTCACTTGCATGCCGATCTCGCGCAGCATTCGGAATCGATCACTCAATTCGAGGCACAAGTCGCCCAACTACCACTCGAAGAATTGACCGCGCAAGTGACAGCGCTGCAAGCCGAAGCGGCGGTATCTGAACAATTGCGCCGCAGCCAGGCCAACGTTGTCGCGTCCTATCAAACGGCGCTGCAGCAGTTGCGCGCGCAACTACAAGGCCGTGCCGGGCGATTGCAGCAAATCACCAACGAACGCCAATCAATCGAAACGCAATTGCTGGAACTGCACGGCAAAGACGGCGGCATCGCCGATCAGATCGCCGCGCTGGCCACGCAGATCGATCCGGCGCAAGCGGCCCTGCGCGAATTGGAAATCGAGCAGAACCGTTTGGAAACAGACGAACGGTCGGCGCGTAATCGCCTCTCGGAATTAGAAACACAAAACAATCAGGCTATCATCGAAGTGACGCGCAAAGAAGAAGAACTGCATCATTTGCACACGCGCATCGACGAAGAGTTAGGCCTGGTGCAACTGGAAATGGCCGACGTGTCTGGGCCGCAGCCCTTGCCGCTGAAACCGCTTGTTTCGGAATTACCCGTTGTGGACGAATTGCCTGAAGGCACCGAGCAGGAACTGCAGCGCATGAAGGCGCAGATTCGACGGCTAGGTCCGATCAATCCTGAAGCGCAGTCTGAGTACGAAGAGACGCGCCAGCGCTTTGAATTTCTGACGCAGCAATCGTCCGATTTGGAAGAGGCGATTGTTCAGTTGCAGCAGGTCATCACCGAATTGGACGAGTTGATGCAGACATCGTTCCGCGAAACGTTCAACGCCATTGCAGAAGAATTCAAAGGCACGTTCCAGTTGTTGTTCGGCGGTGGCTCGGCCAAGCTAGTACTGACCGATCCCGAAAACGTCGGCGCAACTGGAATCGAAGTCGTGGCGCGACCACCGGGCAAAAAACAACAGGGCTTAGCGTTGCTATCGGGTGGCGAACGCTCGCTCACCGCGGCCGCGTTGATGTTTGCGATCCTCAAAGTGAAACCGCCACCCTTCTGCATCCTCGACGAAACGGATGCCGCGCTCGACGAGGCGAATGTGGGCCGCTTCCGCGACGCCATCAAAGCGTTGAGCGCGCATACGCAGTTCGTCCTCATCACGCACAATCGTGGCACCATCGAAGCCGCCGACACGATCTACGGCATCAGCATGGGCAGCGACTCAGCCTCACGCGCCATCTCGCTGAAGTTGGAGAACATCGCCCAAACCGCGTAAGGTATAATTCGGTTTGGCAATCCAACCCACTGGCGCTTCCGTATTGCGTATAACGTAAGTCAGTCACGACTTATAGCGTACGCGCAACTATCTATGTCCGGCGAAACCATTCTCGTCATTGATGACTCCAAAGCGACCCGCGATTTTGTGGTCGACTACGTCCTCAAGCCCAACGGCTACATTCCACTGATCGCGGGTGACGGCGAAGAAGGGTTGCGTATTGCGCTGACCGCTCTGCCTGATCTGATCATCTTGGACTTGGAGATGCCTAAACTCTCCGGGTTGGATGTGCTCAAGGCGCTGAAGAAGCGCGCTGTCACCATCCCCGTTATCCTTTCAACCGCGCACGGCTCTGAAGCGCTGGCGATTGAAGTCTTCCGCCACGGCGTGCGCGATTACGTCGTCAAGCCGTTCGAGATCGCCGACATGCTCAACTCAATCGAGCGGGCTTTGGCCGAGACGCGCACCAAGCGCGAGCGCGATGATCTGCTGGCGCGGCTGGTGCAGGCCAATCGATCGCTGGAGGCGCGACTGCGCGAGTTGAGCACGCTCTACGGCATCAGCAAGAGTGTGACGGCGCTAATCGATCATGACAGCCTGCTGCGCCGCATCGTCGAAGCGGCTCAGTTTGTGACCGGCGCGCAATCGTGTCTGCTGCGCCTGCGCGATCCGCACACGACGCAGGTGCGCGTCCAGGCCGTCATCGGCACGCGCGAACAACAGCAGCAATTAGCCAGTGAGCAGCTGGCTCAGCAAGTGCTGCGTACCGGTATGCCGGCCATCACGCCGCATGCCACCGCCGTTCCCTTGAAAGTCGGGCACAAACTCATCGGCGCGTTGGATATCAACAACGATCCGTCTTCCCGGCCGTTCCTCGATCACGACATGCACCTGTTGCAAGCTCTGGCCGACTACGCTGCCATCGCCATCGAAAACTCGCGCCTATTCCGCGAACTCGAAGAGTCCAAAGAGCGCGAAACACAGATGATCCGTAACGTCTTCGAGCGCTACGTGACACCGGCAGTAGTCGAGCAGTTGTTGAGCCAGCCAGAGAATATCGTGCTCGGCGGCGCGCGCCGCACCATCACAACGCTCTTCGCCGATCTGCGCGGCTTTACGGCGATGTCGTCGCAACTAAAGCCAGAGGTGCTATTCGAAGCGCTCAATCATCACTTGTCGTTGGGTGCCGAGGCCGTACTCAATCATGAAGGCACGCTGGATAAATTCATGGGCGATGCGATTATGGCGTTCTTCAACGCGCCGCTGCCGCAGCCCGATTATGCGCTGCGCGCCGTGAAAGCGGCCGTTGAAATGCAGCGTCGCATCGCACGGCAGAGCCGCCAGATGCCGCAAGATTTGCGGCTGCAATTCGGCATTGGCGTGGCCACCGGCGACGCCATTGTGGGTAACATCGGTACGGCCCAATTGATGAACTATACCGCCATCGGTAACAGTGTCAATTTGGCCCGCCGCCTGCAAGAAAGCGCCAAAGGTGGGCAGGTTCTCATCGATCAAACTACTTACGAAGCAGTAGCCGAAGCCGTCAAGACGCGTTCGCTTGGCACACTGGACGTGAAGGGGCTCAGCGCACCGGTTCGAGTGTACGAGATTCTAGGCTTGAAGTAGTTGGCCGATTCCAGCCAAGCAACCTGCAATTCGATCTTCACCACTTTGACTCTCATCGCACACAACCCTAAAGCGGGGCGTCCCGCTAATAGGTTATCTCAGACTCGATAGGAGGTTTCTGTGTTGGCTGTCCCCCGTTCTGTCAAACGCCTCATCGCCGTAATTGTCTTGACATTCATCGTTGTGACTTCAGCCGCAGCTCAGGCAACGCCGATCCAAACCAAGGCTGGTGAGCCGCTCATTGATCAGATCATCGTCAAATATCGGGCTACCAGTGCCGCCCACTCGCTGCTTAAATCGTCGCCCGAGGCCGAACTGAAACGCTTGAGCGAAGCCGCCGCTACGACGTTAGCGTATGTGCGCGAAATGTCCGGCGATGCACACGTAGTACGATTAGCACAACGCCAAACGGTAGCCGAGGTCGCTCAGGTAGCCGATCGGTTGGCGGCACTGCCCGAAATCGAATATGCTGTCCCCGATCGCGTCCTGCACCCGTTGCTGACGCCCAATGATGCGCAATATAGCAATCAATGGCACTACTTCGACACGTACGGCATCGATGCGCCGGCGGCCTGGGATATCACCACCGGGTCAGCCAACATCGTCGTCGCCGTGATCGATACCGGCATTTTGGGGCACGGCGATCTGGCTGGCCGCACAGTTGGCGGCTACGACTTCATCACCGATTCGCGCATTGCCAACGATGGCACTGGCCGCGATGCCGATCCCAGCGATCCCGGCGACTGGATTACGGCAGCCGAAAGTTCGTCTGGTTTTTTTGTAGGTTGCGACGTATCGGGCAGCAGCTGGCATGGTTCGCACGTGGCGGGCACCATCGGTGCGGCGAGCAACAACACTCTCGGCGTCGCCGGTATCAACTGGAACTCCAAGATTCTACCGGTGCGCGTGCTGGGCAAGTGCGGCGGCATGGACAGCGACATCATCGACGGTATGCGCTGGGCAGCCGGCTTGCCTGTTGCTGGTGTCCCCAACAATCCTAATCCAGCCAAAGTCATCAACATGAGTTTGGGTGGATCGGGCGCGTGCGATGCGGCCCAGCAAGCGGCGATAAACGAAATTGTCGCAGCAGGTACCACCGTCGTCGTCGCGGCGGGCAACTCTAACGCGGACGCGAGCGGTTTCAGCCCAGCCAGCTGCAACAACGTCATCGCCGTCGCCGCCACCAATCGGACTGGCAACCGATCGTACTACAGCAATTTTGGCAGTGTGGTCGACATTGCGGCTCCTGGCGGCGAAACGACCGTGACTTCAAACGGCGTCTTGTCTACCCTCAATGCCGGCACTACCTCGCCTGGCGCGGATAGCTATGCCTATTATCAAGGCACAAGTATGGCCTCGCCACATGTGGCGGGCGTCGCGTCACTGGTGGTATCGCTCAATCCCAATCTGTCGCCGAATCAGGTATCGGCCATCTTGCGCGGAACTGTTAAGGCTTTTCCGGGGGGCAGTACCTGCAACATATCGATTTGCGGCACGGGCATCGTCAATGCTTTTAACGCCGTCAATGTGTTGCCGCGCATCACCAGCTACAGCCCAACCAATGTCTCGGCAGGTAGCGGCAATGTTACGCTGGTCATTACAGGCGCCAACTTCATCAGTGGTGCGCTGGTGAAGTGGAACGGAACGACCTTGGCGACCACCTTCGTTAACAGCACACGGGTGACGGCGGTGGTGTCGTCATCGCTGTTGACGAATGCTGGCGTCGGCAACGTGACCGTCTCGATCAATAACGGCTCTTATGGCACGTTGACCACCGCTGCTCAATCTGTAGTGGTGAAAGGCGGTGTGTCGGTGTTCCTGCCGCTTGTTATCAAGAATTGGCCGCAGGTTCCCGCCGCGCCCGCGCTGTTAGCGATCAATAACGCGACCCAATCGAATGCGTATACGGTCGCTTGGAATGGTGTTAGTCTCGCCACCTCTTACACCCTGCAAGAGGATGATAATGCGGCGTTTAGCAGCCCAGTGATGGCGTACAATGGCGCAAACACGTCTTGGAATGCGTCGAGCAAACCCGCCGGCACTTACTACTATCGTGTGCAAGCGGCCAATTCCGACGGCACTAGCGGTTGGAGCGCAACACAATCGACGGCAGTGGGCAGCAACAGCATCGCCAATGGTGATTTTGAAAGTGGCCATTCAGCCTGGACAGAGTATTCCTCACATGGCTGGGACACAATTGTCGGCAGCGCCGATCTACCGACCAGCGTAACTCCACACGGCGGAAGTTGGGCGACCTGGCTGGGCGGCGATTACAACGATATTTCCTACATTCAACAACAAGTCACTGTACCGTCAATCGCACCCTATCTGGCTTACTATCACTGGATCGGCTCCGGTGATACCTGTGGTAATGACTTGGCTCGAGTACGAATCAATGGCACTAACGTTGAGGTTTACAACTTGTGCACTAGCACGAGCACCGGCGGCTGGGTCAAGCACGTCGTCAACCTGAGCGCGTATGCCGGACAGTCGGTTGCACTCCAAATCCGCGTCGAGACCAACGGCAGCAACAATAGCAACCTGTTTGTCGACGACGTGTTCTTCCAAGCCACCGCAACAGCCGCACCCGATGATCAACCGTTCTTGCTTAGTACATCGCCTAGTGCGAGCGCGTCTCGAAAAAATCGCTAACTAACGGATTCGACACAGACTGCCGACAAATTCAACCAGCTTCAGCAGTAACTAATCACGAGGCTTTAGCCGATAGCGCAATTCGGCTAAAGCCTCGTCGCTATATTCGGTCCCTGGACATCCGCCCTGCCTCTGGTAAACTTGCCAGCATCTTATCCGCCGAGGTCATGATGAGTGGATTCCATCGACAACACACTTGGCAGTGCGAAGACGTTCCCATCGACGTTCTGGCTGACACTTACGGCACACCGCTCTTCGTTTACAGCCGTCAGCAACTCACCACTAACTATCGCCGCGTGGCCGAAGCTTTTCGTGCCGTCAATGCGCACATCCATTTCTCGGTGAAGTCGAACGGCAATGGCACGCTCCTTCGATTGCTGCACGATCTAGGCGCAGGCTTTGACGTAGTCTCGGGCGGCGAAGTGTTTCGTGCTTTACGCGCCGGGGCCGAGTCCAAATCGATTGTGTTTGCGGGCGTAGGCAAAAGCGAAGCCGAACTGGCTTATGCGCTCGATCAAGGCGTGGGCTGGATCAACGTCGAATCGGCGCAGGAACTTGAAGTCCTCGATCGATTGGCGGCCAGCCGATCGATCCGCCCGGCAATCGCGCTGCGAATCAATCCCGTGGTCGAGGCGGCTACACATCATCACATCGCTACGGGCGGACATCGATCAAAGTTCGGGCTTGATCTCGATGAAGCCCGTGCGATTCTCGCTCAACCCGATCAGTTTTCGCACCTTGACATGGCAGGCTTGCACATCCACATCGGATCGCAACTCGCGTCGCCCGATCGGACCGTCGAAGCAATCGGGCGCGTGTTAGCCATCGCTACGCCCGCGATTCGCCTGCTCGACATCGGCGGCGGCTTTCCAGTCGCGTATCGACCTGACGAACATTACCCAGAACCCGCCGAGTTCGCGCAGGCCATCGTTGCGGCAATCACCACTTATCATGCGCCCCTTCAAATCGCCATCGAACCCGGCCGATCCATTATCGCGGACGCGGGCGCGCTGATCGCCACGGTGCAGTACGTCAAAGTGCGCGATAGCCGTCGCATCGTCGTCACCGATGCCAGCATGACCGAACTGATCCGCCCGGCGTTGTATGAAGCTTATCATCACATCGAAGCCGTTCAGCCGCGAGAACCGATCGGGTTGGCCGCCGACGTTGCCGGTCCCGTCTGCGAATCGGCTGATTTTCTGGGCTACGATCGCACTTTGCCCAACGTGCAGCGCGGTGATCGGCTCATCGTCTTTAACGCCGGCGCGTACGGCATGGCGATGGCGTCCAATTACAACAGCCGCCCGCGTCCCGCCGAAGTGCTGGTTGAGGGGCACACGCATCGGCTCATTCGCCGCCGCGAAACGTGGGATAATTTAATCGAGTTAGAAATCGAGGTTTAAGGACACCGATGCTGTTTCAACCTGCAGTGCAAAACTACGATTGGAATTTCGCGCCGAGCATTCTGGCAATGTTGCTGAGCCAAGCGGTGTTGTTTGGTTATCTCATTTCGCTGTCGCGCAAAGATGGCCGTTGGGGTACTGATGTCAGGCCGCGCCACATCGTGTGGTTTGCGCTGGGACTGTTCACAATCTTCATCGCGCTGGTTTCGCCGCTCGACGCGCTGAGCAATTACGCCTCGTTTGGCGCACACATGACCCAGCATATTCTGCTGGCCATCGTCGCGCCGATCTGTCTATTGTTGGGCACACCCGCATATTGGATTCAGTATCTGTTCACTCTGCCGATCGTCAAGCAGGTACTGCGCGTGATTGTCAACCCATTCATTGCGTTTGCGATCTTTAACGTGGTGTTGTGGGCATGGCACTTGCCCACGTTGTATGAAGGCGCGTTGCGCGATCCTAATGTACATATTTTAGAACACAGCATGTTTATGGTTACGGGCGTGATCGCCTGGGCGCCGATTCTCTTCGCGCTGCCGCCCGACGCACCAGCGGGCTATCTGACCAAGATCGCCTATCTATTCTTCAACATGATCTCCAGCAGTATCCTCGCGGCGATCTTTACTTTTGCGCAGACGGTGATCTATCCGTATTACGGTGACGCAATGCTGCGCTTCGGTTTGACGGCGTTGGACGATCAACAACTGGCAGGAGCAATCATGTGGGTGCCGGGCGGCGGTATCTTTTTGGCGGCGACGTTGATCGCATTTGCGGCGTGGCTCAACAACGAAGAGCGCAAGGGACAGGCTAAGTATCCACCACCGCCGCACGTGGCGTAGATGAAAACAAATCACAGCGGCCCGGAGAATTACAATTCTCCGGGCCGCTGTGTCTCTGTGTTAAGGGTTACAACCCTAGGCTTAAGCTAAGCCTGCTTCTTTTCGCAGCAGTTCGGCCTTGTCGGTCTTCTCCCACGGCGCATCGATGTCGTGACGGCCAAAGTGACCGTACGCCGCGGTCGCCTGATAGATCGGGCGGCGCAGATTGAGGTTCTGAATGATCGCGCCGGGCCGGAAGTCAAAGTGATCGTTCAGCAGTTGATCAATCTTCTCGTTGCTGATCTTGTTGGTGCCAAACGTTTCGACCATCAACGACAACGGCCGCGCCACGCCGATCGCGTACGAGACCTGGATTTCAAGCCGATCGGCCACGCCTGCCGCAACGAGGTTCTTGGCCGCATAGCGCGCATAATACGCCGCCGAGCGATCAACCTTGGTTGGGTCCTTGCCGCTGAACGCGCCGCCGCCGTGCCGCGCCATGCCGCCGTACGTGTCGACGATGATCTTGCGGCCGGTCAGGCCCGCATCACCCATCGGGCCGCCAATGACGAAGCGTCCAGTCGGATTGACGAAGTACTTGGTGCGCTTATCGAGTAGATCACCCGGTACGACTTTGTTGATCACTTCGCCGATGATCTCTTCGGTGATCGTCGCGTGATCGACGTCAGGCGCGTGCTGCGTCGAAACCAGCACCGTATCGACGCGCACCGGCTTGCCATCGGAATATTCCACCGTTACCTGGCTCTTGCCGTCGGGCCGCAACCACGGCAAACCGTTGGCTTTGCGTACCACCGATAATTGACGGCAAATCTTGTGCGCCAACGAAATCGTCAGCGGCATCAACTCTTCGGTCTCATTGCATGCGAAGCCCAGCATCATACCCTGATCGCCCGCGCCAATCGCTTCGATTTGCGCGTCCGTCATCTTGCCTTCTTTGTGCTCCAGCGCATCGTCCACGCCCATGGCGATGTCCGGCGACTGCCCCTTGATCGACACAATCACGCCGCAGGTGCGCGCGTCAAAACCGTACGCCCCATCGGTGTAGCCGATCTTCGATACAGTGTCGCGCACGACATCCTGAATTTCAACATAGGCCTTGGTCGTCACTTCGCCCATCACAACGATCAAGCCGGTGGTCGTGGCCGTCTCGACGGCGACACGCGAGCGCGGATCCTGCGCCAGCATCGCGTCCAGCACGCCGTCCGAGATCTGATCGCACATCTTGTCCGGGTGGCCTTCCGTCACCGACTCGGACGAGAAAAACAACTGCTTCGAAGTCATGAAAGTGGTACTCATCGATTCTCCTTGAGATTGTAAGTTGTCGAATAAACAAAATCGCCGCTTCTGGTTACTAAGAAGAGGCGACATACAACCGCGATTGCGCTCTCATCTTCCAGAACACTCTGCCGGACTTGGCACCTGGCTTGGAAGTTGGAGGTTGGAAATTAGAGGTTGGTGATTGGAGATAATCCTCCAACATCCAACGTCCATCGTCCAATCTCCACTCCAGCTGGTTGTCGAGGCATCATCGGGCCGGTCCCTCCGCCTCTCTGGATAAGAGTTGATATTCAATTTTGCGCGCACTATAAGTGCGCGGCGTGAGAATACCACAAAAAGAGTCAATGTGCAATGGACGATGTACAATGATCAATGAACAATGACGAATGAAAAATAACTGAGGGGGATAACATGCGGATTGCGATCAGTAGCGACGAAGCAACTGAACTGACGACATTCTTGATCAGGGACCTGCCAGCGCGCGGCCATACGCTCATCCCGATCGGCCCGCTCGCGCCCGACGATGCCACGGTCGACTGGCCGCTCACCGCCAGCCGCGCCGCCGAGTTGGTCGCACGCGGTGACGCCGACGAAGCCATCGTGTGTTGCTGGACAGGCACAGGCGCGTCGATCGCCGCCAACAAAGTGCGTGGCATACGCGCCGCCCTGTGCCATGACGCCGAGACTGCCCGCGGTGCGCGCATCTGGAATCACGCCAACGTGCTGGCCTTGAGCCTTCGCGCCACGTCGATTCCTATCGCAAAAGAAATCCTCGACACCTGGTTCAACACGTCGATCGATAGCGGCGAAGCGCAAAGCGAATGGAATCGGCAGCAGATCGAACGTGTGCGAGAGATCGAAGAGCGACAGTAGAGTCTGCTCCGCAAGGAAGCATAATTCGCCACAACGCTAATCGAGGTGTCATTCCGAGGCCAAGGCCGCGGAAGCTCTACGCCAGTCGCTTCAGTTTCTACAATGGAAACAATGCCTCCAGCCCTCGCCATACATCGTCACGCCACGCGGCGTAGTTGTGACCGGCGTGAAACTCGCGATATGTCGCGTCGTAGTTCATCGTCGCCAGCCAGTCGCGGAAATGGCGATTGGCCGACTTGTTGAGTTCGTAACGCCCTACATCCAGCCAGATTTTCGCCCGCGGATTGAAGCGCGCGCGCACCAGATCGAACACCACCGTCTCATGCCCGCGCAAAATCACCGACGCGGATTGGCTCAAGATGCGGTTGAAGACCTTAGGATAACGCAAGCCCATCACCAGCGAGGTCAATCCGCCCAGCGATGCACCCAGCACGCCATAGTTGCCCGGCTCGGTTAAATTGAGTTGCGAGCGCGCCAGCGGCAGCACTTTGGTCAGCACAAAGCCGATGATGGCTTCACTGGCACTATATTCCTGAATCCGCGCCGAACCGCCGTGATCAATCAGCGCCAATGCGACCGGCTGCATGCAACCTTCGGCCACGAGGTTGTCAACGATGTGCGGCAAGCGCACGCGACGGAGGTAGTCGCGCCCGTCAAAGACGACGATCAGCGGGCACGGTTGGTCGATCGGGGGGTGGTAGAGATACACCGCGCGCCGCCCGCCGAAGACGAGGTCGCTTTCGATCACATGCCGCGTCACTAAACCGCGCCGTACGTTTCTGCGCCGCTCGATCAACGACGTTGGCCCGCCCGCCATGTAGAAATAATGATTGTAGCCGCCATAACCGTTCGGTGCGACGTTAGCGTTAAACCGATCGGTCACGTGCTGGCCGTCGCGCACGAAGGCGTATTCGATGTAAGCGTCGCGCAGCAACTTGAGTGTGTGCGTCCACACGTCCGGCGCGAGTTTGCGCCACCCGATCGCTTCACGCGGGTTCCAACGGTTGAAGTCGCCGATGAGTTGCGGCGGTGTGTGACCGTGCCAGACAAAGGTGGCTTTGTCGCCGTCGATCAACGGCGTGCCTTCACTCTGCGCTCGTTTCAAAATGCTCTGCGGCATAAGTCCTCCCCAACAGGCCGCATCATACCGCATTCGACAAGGCGGCGCAAAACAAAAATCCGCGAATCTTTCGACTCACGGATTTCGCCTTGCGAATCACTCGGGGTTTCGAGGTCACGCCTCGATCGTTGTACTATCAAGAAAAGCCGCCGCTCGAAGCGACGTAGCCGCAGGCCGGGCAATACAACTCGATCAGGCCGTTGTAGTCCAACTTGCCGCGCCCGCACTTGGGGCATTTGCCGCCCACCTTTGGCGCACGGCAACGCTGCTGACTCGCTCGGGTCTTAGGCTGCGCCGCTTTCGTTCGCGCTTTCATGTCCCTATTGTACTATCGCACTCTCAAACTAGGCCACTAATTCTGCCATGTCTCAAACTCAGTCTTCAGCCGCCCCATCTCTGCCTGATCCAAGACCTTCATCAAGTTCTCAACCAGATGTGTCTCCGGCACAGCGCCTTCGATGTGAACGACATCATTGATGACGGTGCGCGGCACACCATAGACTTGATACTTGTTCGCCAACTGCGGAAACTCCATCGACTCGACCATGTCCGCGGTGATCAACGGGCTTGCCATCGCTAACCGATGCGCCAACACCACCGCGCGCGGGCAATACGGGCACGTCGGCGTGACGTACACTTGAATGCGCACCGGCTCCAATAATCGTTCGAGTTCCTTCACGGTCGCCGCGCTCAAACCGTGTTCGCCGCGACTGACCATCAACAGATCTTCAATCAACGTCGAGAATTCATAGCCCGATGGCACGCCGTACAGTCGGATGCCGTAATCGATCGGTTGGTCGCCGTCACGCAAAATCGCCATCGCCGGAATCTTGTCGATGCCGTAGCGCTGCGCCAACTCGGCGTCGCCCACAAAATCACGCACTTCCACGCTGATCTTATCCGATTGCGCCGCCACTTCATCGACGATCTGCCGCGTTTCCGTGCACATTTCGCATTCCAGCGCGCCACCTTCACCCTGCGTAAAGATCACGACCTTGACCGGGGCGGTCATTGCCGCCAGTGCTTCGCGCACTTGTTGTTGAACCTTGTCATTGAGCAGTGCCATGTTCATCTCCTGAAAGTTGTTCACTTCGTTAGACGCAACAAGCCCGCGAAGGTGACAAATCCCGGCACAAAGGAAAAATAAAGGCGAGGTTGCCCTCGCCCTATTTTAGAAACTCGCTGAGATCCAGCGTTTTGAAGAGCCGTTCGCGCGCGCCCGGCGGCAAGCCCGGCTGTGGCAAGTGATGATACAGCGACACGGTTTTACGCGCTGTATCGACGACGGCGGTGCAATCATCGCAGCCCGACAGGTGCCGCTCGATCTCCGCGCAGACTTCGGCCGAGGCAGATCCGTCGAGATAGTCCGACAGTTCATGCAGCAGGTGTTGGCAGTTTTCAGTTGGCATGTTCGTTCACCTTATGCCCGTGCGCCAATTCCGTAAAATACGGCGTGAGTCGTTCGCGCAGCCACAACCGCGCGCGATGCAGGCGGGTCTTCGTCGTCTCGATCGAGATGTCCAGCGCCTGCGCGGTCTCTTCCGTCGATAACCCTTCGAGTTCGCGCAGCACAAACACCGCGCGGAGTTTTTCCGGCAGCGCCCCGATCGCTTTTTCCAACTCGACGCGCGTCTCGCCGGAATCAAAATCGCGTTCGGGCAAGCAGCACCAATCGAATAACTGCGTCGGCACCAGCGAACCATCATCAGGCGCTTCGGTCTCTTCGACTGACACCGTATCGGGTTGATGTCGCCGCAAGCGCATCAACGCCGTGTTGTAAGTGATGCGATACAGCCACGTGCTCAACTCCGAGCGGCCTTCAAACGCATCAATCGCCTTGAACGCGCTCAAGAACGTCTCTTGCATCACGTCTTCGGCGTCCGATTCGTTTTGCATCAGACGCAGCGCCAACCGATACACACCCGCTGAATGTCGCTCAATGCACGCCGCACAGGCGGCTTTGTCGCCGGCTTTGATGCGCTCCACCAACGCCCGATCCGTCAATGTCGCTTCTGTCATGTTAGATGCAATCCTCACTCAGACGTTACGCGTTTGACGCGCCGTTTGCCACGCCCGCATACCGCGCACGACTTGCACACCCACCAGCGCCCACCACAACAGCATGATGACATACGCTAATTGTATCGCGGCATCGCCGGATTCAGCGATCGGATCGATCGGATGGAGCACCAACCGCGCTTGTGATAACAGAAACAACATGATCACCGGATAGGCAGCACACAGCCCTGCCATAACCCGATCGTTCTTCAACACCACCCCGGCCGCGTACAAGATCGGCGCTAGGACTGTCATTTGCAGCGTAAACGCCCAGCGCGGCTCGAACCACGGAATGCCGCCCCACGTTTGCAGCGTCGTCACGACGCTGATGCCCAGATACACCACCCACAAGGCCAACGCCGCTTCGAAGATGGCTCGCGCCCAGGCTAGCCAATTCGATCGCCTCATCACAAGAAAGCCTACGCCCAACGCGCCCGCGCCGACGAACAACGCTAAAATCACGCGGATGATCGCGCCGTGAACGTAGACCATGCGCACGCTGGTGCCCAACGTCTTATCCAGCGGCGACAGCAGCGCCGTCAACACGATCAGCACTAACAGGACGCCCAACGAAGGTAGGATGTATTTCGGTTGTAACAGAGTCTTCATGCCGCTCCGATCAAATAAAGAGTCATCAGCCCTTGTACACCTAGCGTGCCACATTCTATGCCGAACACTCTAAATCGGCAACCGCTGACACGTATCCGGCATGACAATTGTCACTTGTCGATTCAGCCACCCAGTCTAAAATAGTCAGGATTGACTATTTACCCCAAAAGGTGATCTAATCATGCAAACCAAGTCACAACGCGGGCCGATCATAATCCTGTTCATGTCGCTCGTCATCGTCATGCTGGGCTTCGGCATCGTCGTGCCCATCCTGCCGTTTTACGCCTCACACTTCGGCGCGACCGGGCAAGCGCTGGGTTTCTTGATGGCGATCTACTCCATCATGCAGTTCATCTTCGCGCCAATCTGGGGCCGCCTGTCCGATCGGATTGGCCGCAAGCCAGTGCTGTTGATTGGCCTGGCAGGTTACGCGCTGTCGTTCGGCTTCATGGGCCTGGCCCGCGATTTTCCGCAGTTGTTGATCTTCCGCGCTCTCGCGGGCATTCTGTCGTCGGCGACGTTGCCCACCGCGTTAGCCTTCATCGCCGATACCACCGCCGCCCACAATCGCTCGAGCGGCATGGGCTTGATGGGCGCGGCGATGGGGCTGGGCATGATCTTCGGCCCGATGATCGGTGGTGGTTTGACGCACGTCCTCAGTGTGCCGCTGGCTAATCTGATGCAGTTCGCCACCGATCCTGAAACGGGCGAGTTGCTCAATCTGTCGCTGCCGTTCTTCGCCGCCGCGATGCTGGCCCTCATTACCATCCCGTTTGTGATCATTAAGTTGCCGGAGTCGCTGCACAAAGATCACCGCATCGATCACCGCCAGATCGATGGACCGTCACGCTGGCAGCAGATCACGGGCGCACTGCGCGGCTCGATGGGTTTTCTGTTCGTCATGGCTTTTCTGTTGGCGTTCGCACTGGCCAATTTCGAAGCGGTCTTCGGGCTATACGCGAAGGATCAATTCAGCCTCGGCCCAGCCGATGTCGGCGTGCTGCTCGGGATGATCGGTTTGTTATCAGTCATTCAGCAAGGTGTGATGATCGGGCCGCTGACGCGCAAGATCGGTGAAGAGCGCGTGCTGCGCTGGGGGTTGATCGTCAGTATCGTCGGCTTCATCGGCCTAGCGGTGATCCCGGGCGTGTGGATGATGGTGCTGTTTTCAGCCATCTTTAACACCGGCAATGCGCTGCTGCGACCCAGCGTCGCGTCGTTGATCTCGCAGCGTGCAGAAACAGGCCAAGGCGTGGCGATGGGGCTGGAGAATTCGTTTATGAGTTTGGGGCGCGCCGTCGGGCCGATCTGGGCTGGCTCGATCTATGACGTGCACATGACGTGGCCGTTCTGGTCGGGCGCGATCATTCAGATTGTGGCGCTGGCGGTATCGTTCCGCTATTTGAGGATGTCCAAAGTTAGCCCACAACCGAGCGTAGCAGAAGCCACGGCAAAGTAGGAACAACGACCGGCCGTTACGCCGGTCGTTTCATTTCACCGCGCGCAAATCGAGGAAGAACAAGACGAAGTAACCGACTAGCAACAACAACCAGCCCGCGATCTGCACCATCTCCAGAAAGCGCGACCACGAAAACTCGAAGTTCTCTTGAATCACCTGCACAATCGCTTCGAGGTTTTCCAGTTTCGATCGAATGGCCGCTTCCCATTCGTCCAGATAGTATTCGTCGTAGATGGCGCGATACAGTTTGGCCGTGTACCAGTCGCCGATCAGCAGTAGGCTCTGATTAATGCGCTCAAAATCCAGCGTCAGCGTGAGGCGTTGTTCGATTACCTGGCGCAGCACCCGCTTCGATCGATTGGGCAGCAATCCGCCGCGCACGCCTTCGTTGAGGTGTTGGCTCACCGTCTCCAAATTGCGTTCGATCGTCTGATCGAGCAATCGGTAACGGAGCAATTGATAGTTGCCGATCTTAAGCAGCTCAATGTCCGATTGGAAATCGCCCTCGTTTGAGATCACGATCGCGCCCTCCCAATCGACGATCGTCAACTCATCTTCCGAGTAACGCACCCGCGATACGAGAATATCCTCCACTTCGCGCGGTCCAAAGACTTCGCGCTGGGTGCGGATGATGC
The DNA here is from genome assembly GCA_046328575.1 of Anaerolineae bacterium. Classification (GTDB taxonomy): domain Bacteria; phylum Chloroflexota; class Anaerolineae; order Fen-1058; family Fen-1058; genus JAGOBP01. The sequence continues at coordinate 18,248 of JAXLWI010000025.1, read as the reverse complement.
GCGCCAATACTTGACCGTTGGCATCGATGAACTCATCGGGTGCTGCCCCCACTGTCGACAACATGATCACCGCGTATTCTTCCAGCATATTACCGGGATCAGGTTGGCGCGCCAGCAAATATTCTTTCAGCGCGGTCTGCACGCGACCTTTGATCTGCGCCGCGGTCGGATTCAAGATATCGGGCAGCGCGAAATAACACTCGGCGATCTGAGCCAGGCCATCGTAAGTTTGGTACTGGATCGACACGCTGACGCCGTCGCGCACAATCGCTTCCGAGCCGATGGTGCGGACTTCAACATCCACGGCTTCAAAGTACGGGGCGTCGCGCAGCCGCTGCAACGGCTGTGGAGGTTCAAGGGCAGAGACTGGCGCGCATGGCGTCACCAGCAAATAGCAGACTTGCGCATCCATCCGCTCATCGGGCGTCATAGTCCCTCAAAGGTGCTCATCGCCATGCGCCAATCATCGGGAATCGGCACACTGCGCTGCTCGGCATAATCGAACATCACTTGTACGGTGCGGCCGGTCGCCATTACTTGATCAGTCGTCGTATCAACGAATTCGTACTCGATATCAAAACTGGCGTTACCCAAACGGCTGACCCGCGCTTTGATCGCCAACGCCGCTTTCATCAGAATTGGCACTTTGAATTGGCACGTCGCTTCCGCGATGATGAAGAACGGCGACGGGAAGTCGTCTTGCACCAAACCGATGTGTCTGAAGTACGCGACGCGCGTCATTTCCATGTAAGTGAAATACACCGCGTTGTTGACGTGTCCAAACGCATCGAGATCGCGGAAGCGAATGGCTATGGACGTGCTGAAGCGAAATGATTGATCGGTCATGCTATCGTCTGAATCCGTTTGAGGTAGTTTTGCAGGTTGACGCGCGTCACTTGTGTCAGCGCTTCGGGGGCATCATCCGGTTCGAACCAACCCAACGCCGAGCATTTGCCCGGCTCGCGGATCTCCGCCTCGCCGCTCACGTACGCGCACACAAAACTGGGCGAGACCCAGTGCTGACCTTCGTCGGGCAGAATGTGATCGACCACATCCAGCAGATCGCGCACGTCGATTTCGAGGCCGTATTCCTCGCGGATTTCGCGCTTGAGCGCATCGACTAGCGTCTCGCCGAACTCGACCGCGCCGCCGGGAAACTCCCACAAGCCGCGCTCGTTTTTAGCCAACGGGCCGCGCTGCGCCATGAAGACCCGCCCCGTCCGATTCACAATCACGGCGCCCACGCCCACACCGATGTAATCAATGCCGCGCTGCATACTTAAATCTCCGCGAATGATGATAACGGGCATTATACCAGCAGAGCCATCATACGAGCCAAAACAAAACCCCGATCGGCACGTGACGCGATCGGGGTTGTTCGTCTTCGTAGTGGTTGGTTGGTTATGGCCCGGTAACTGTTTGTAGTCCTGCCGCTTTCCACTGATTGAGGCCGCCCGCCATGCTCGTCACTTTCGTGAAGCCCGCACTCTTCAAAATATCGCGGCCCTGCTGACTGCGATTGCCTGAGCGGCACACGACAACCACTTCCTTGTCGCGCGGCACTTCATTCACGCGCGAGGCCAGTTCGCCTAAGGGAATGAGTGTCGCGCCGGGAATGTGCGCCTCAGTCCACTCCGATGGTTCGCGCACGTCCAACACAAAGGCACCCGCGCTGCGCTTCGCCGCAGCCTCGGCCACTGTAACTTCAGCGGGCACGCCGCTCGCTGTCGAGGTTGAATTATTGGACAACACGAGCACCGCGATCACGGCAATGACGGCGACCGCCGCTAACGCGATCCAGAGATTGCGTGACGACTGCGCTTGTTTCTTAGGTGCGCGTTTGGACGACTGCTTGTTAGCCATACGATTCTCTCCGCTAATGGATTTGCTCAAGCCATTAGATGCAAGCGACTGCCGAAGGTTTCATCGATTTTACGCCAGATAGCGCCGGGCCGATTCCGCCAGCGAGATCGAGCCGGCCAGCACCGCGGCCTCATACTGATTGGACCATTCAAACAAGTTCGATTTGGCGCGGCGAAATTCATCGCGGATGAGATCCGCTAACGGCCCAACTTGATCGAGAAAACCGGTGCTCTCAAAATCCCGATCGGCCTGCGCCCGATCGTAGTCCAGTCTGATCAGATCAGCGTGCCACTGACCGGCCTCCAGCGTCACTTGCCCATACCCCGCGCGCACATCGCCGTCGAACGGCAGCCCCACCGAACCGACGTTAACAACCAACGTCTGATCGATGTGTCGCACCAACGGTCGATGCGTGTGACCGACGACGAACACGCGCGGCGCAGGCACGATCTTCTGTCGCAGATCAGCGTCGCTGGTTTCGGGGTGAACGCCGTCGCGCGTGCCGCGCATCGAGGCGTGCACACAACGGAGTTCGTCAGCGCCGAAGTATAGGCTGCGTTGGAACGGCCACGCCGCGATCGTCGTGACGTCGCAATCGAGTTGTTGATATGTCCAGAACGATGTGCGATTGATCTCAAAGCGCGGACCGCTGCGAAGCGCCTCGGGTTTCGAGTGACTGATCACATACTCTTCGTGATTGCCGATCACGCATTGCCAGCCCTGCGTCTGCACTTTGTTTTGCACGAACTCCAGGCATTCGCGCGGACGTGGCCCGCGATTCACCACATCGCCGCCGACGATGACGTGATCGGGCTGCCAGCGCTCGATGTGATCGGCCACGGCTTGCAGCGCGGCGTAGTTGGAATGGATGTCAGCAAGAATGGCAATTTTCATACTAGATCAACCTGTTATAATCGGGCGACATTCTACCACAGGACCTATGGCACTCGCATGCGAACCATCACACTTCAAACGGCTCGACGTTTAGCCATCGTGCGCCAGCGTTTAGCGGGATCGCGCGCCGCCAACGACGCCGACGGCATTCTTAACCTTGTGCGCGATCTCGGCTGTCTGCAACTCGATCCGATCAGCGCGGTGGCACGCTCGCACCAACTCGTCGTATGGAGCCGCGTCGGGCAGTATAACCTCGACGCACTCGATCAACTCTTGTGGCGCGATCGCGGCCTGTTTGAGTATTGGGCGCACGCGGCGTCGATCGTGCTGACCGAAGACTACCCGATCCATCAACACTTTATGCGCCGCTATGCCACCGAAGCCCCGACAGGCGCCGTCAGTCAACGCTATGCCGCGTGGCTCGACGCGAATCAGAACTTGAAACGTCACATCTTGCAGGAACTCAAGCGGCATGGCCCCCTGCCCTCGCGCGTGTTCGAAGTGGAGAACAAAGTCTCGGCGGGCTGGTATTCCACAGGCTGGACGTCTGGCCGCGATATGAGCCAGATGTTGGATTACTTATGGACGAAGGGCAAGATCATGGTAGCGGGGCGTCAAGGTCTGCAAAAGTTATGGGACTTGAGCGAACGCTGCCTGCCCGATTGGACGCCGCGTGAAAAGTTATCCGATCGGGAGATGGTCGATCGTGCCGCGCAAAAAGCGATTCGTGCGTTAGGCGTCGGTACGGAGCTACAAATCAAGTGGCACTACATTCGCCATCGCTACTACGATTTGCCGCGCATACTCAAACAGTTGGAACACGACGGTCGCATCGAACGCGTGAGCGTTGAAGGTGACAAGAAGCCGTGGTTCATTCACACCGAAGATGTGCCGCTGCTCGATCGACTCGACACGATCGACTTTTCGCGCACAACGTTTCTATCGCCGTTCGATAATTTGATCTGCGATCGGGCGCGCACGGAGCGGCTGTTCAACTTTGAATTCCGCATCGAAATCTACACACCCGCCCACAAACGCAAGTACGGCTACTACGTTCTGCCGATTTTGCACGGCGACCAACTGATCGGCCGCATTGATCCGAAATTCGATCGCGAACACGATCGGTTGCACATCCACGCCGTACACGCCGAAGACAACGCTCCGCGTGATCGTGCCACCGCCCGATCGATTCGCGCGGTGATTGAGGAGTTAGCCACGTTCCTCGGCGCGAAAGAGATTCATTTCACGCACCTCGTGCCGACTGGCTGGAGTCGCGACCTCAAGTAGTATCTCGCCCAGAGACGCGGAGACACAGAGAAAATCAACCAGACTCTGTGCCTCCGTGCATTATTCCGCGTCAGCCAGATCGAGATACTCGGTCACCCCATCGCCTTCCACCGCCCAGATGCGTGTGGCAAAGCCTTGAATGAAGTACCGATCGTGCACGACGGCCAACGCCGTGCCTTGAAAGTTCGTCAGCGCCTGCTCGAACTGCGTGCGCGCCGGGATGTCGAGGTGGTTGATCGGCTCGTCAAGCAGCAGAAAGTTGCAGCCTTGCGCCACCAAGCGCGCCAGCATCAAGCGCGCCCGTTCGCCGTACGATAGCGATCGGTTCAGGGCAAGTGGTTGATCACCCGCGAACAAAAAGAAGTGCAAGAAACTGCGCGCCTCGGTCTCGTTTAACAGCGCCACGCTTTGGATGGTCGCCAGCGGCGTCGAATCGGGAGCCAACACATCCTGCTCCTGTGCAAAGTAACCGACCTTCACATTCGCGCCGAGGGTCACTTCGCCACCCAACGCGGGTAGCTGCCCGATGATAGTCTTGATCAACGTCGATTTGCCCGTGCCGTTCTCGCCGATCAGCGCGACACGCTCACCGCGCCGGATGGTCTGGGTGATGCCGCGCAGCAGAACCAGATCGCCGTAACCGACGCTGACTTCGTTCAGGCGCAGCACATCGCGCCCACTGATTTCCGTGTCAAACTCCACTTTCATTTGCCACGACTGCTTGGGCTTGTCGACACGTTCATCGGATTCGAGATAGCGCTCCAGTTTCTTTTCGCGCGACTTCGCCTTTTTGGCTACCCCTCTGGCGATCGACTGTGTGTAATCCTTCATCCCTTTAAGTTTCATCAACGGCCCGCCACGGTGGATAGAACTCGCCGCCCATTCGGAACGCGAGGCGCGTTCTTTCATCCGCGCGATGTCCAATTGCATGCGGCGAATCTCCGACTGCTGATCGGCGTAGGCCTGCCACTGTTTCTCACGCTCCAGCAGACTCTGTTCGAGGTAGGCGGTGTAGTTGCCCGCGTACTCGCGCAGTGTCCGCGTCTGCGGATCGAGATACAGCACCCGCGTCACAGTCCGATCGAGAAACACACGATCGTGCGAAACGATCAACGCCGCGCCATTGAAGTCACGCAACCAGTCTTCCAGCCAGTTCAACATCGGCAGATCGAGATGATTCGTCGGCTCGTCGAGCAGCAACAAGTTCGGTGCGGTCAGCAATACACGCGCCAACCCCAGCCGCGTCTTTTGCCCGCCGCTCAACGTTGAGACAAGTTGATCCATCGGAACGTGATCCAACCCCAGATGCGCCAGCACTTGATCACGCCACGCTTCATCGGGATAGCCACCCAGCGCCTCCAATCGATCGAGCGCCGTTTGATACTCGATCAACCGATCGGGTTGGAGAGCGATCACATCGGCGAGGCGTTCGACCTCGACCACAGCATCCACTCGCGGATCGTGCAATACATGGGCCATTGTCGCATCGATCGGATATTCCAGGCCTTGCCGCAGATAGCCGACGCGCGTATGAGGGTCGACGAAGACGCTGCCGCGCTCGGCTTTCTCGTCGCCCATGATCAGGCGCAACAAGGTCGTCTTGCCACAACCGTTCGGGCCAATGAGGCCAACGCGCTCACCGGCGCTTAAGTTAAAAGAGATGTCGTGAAAGAGCGGATTGTCCGCGTAGGATTTAGCGAGATTAGAAACTGATAGCATGGTGTACCTCCCGCCCTCACCCCAACCCCTCTCCCAACAGGCGAGGGGTGAATGAGGAAACAAAAAGCCGAGGGACACGCCCTCGGCCATTATCCGAAGACCCAATCAGTCGGGGAGACCGATCGGATCTCTTGGCTTTGCGTTCCCTAAAAATCCAACTTTAAGCAACTAAATCTGTCACGGGAGTTACTCCTGATGATGTGCAACGCCCTGCATTATAACACACGTTGCGCGGTGATCAATCCGACGTTTGACTGAGATTGCCGCGTGACATTTGACCGAGGCAATAGATCACTGCGTTGACGCGACTGCTAGAGGCGGCTATACTGCCTCTTCGGCTGAACCGGCGGTTCGGACTATCAATTCATCTGAATAAGGAATCATGACTGGAACGCTTATCAATGTCGTAGCGATTGTCGTGGGCAGTTTGTCGGGTTTGATCTTTGGTTCGCGCTTGTCGGACAACTTGAAGCAGACCGTCATCGCGGGGATGGGTTTGTTCACCACCGCGGTTGGCTTTCAAATGTTTCTCAAAACCGAGAACGCGCTGATCGTTTTAGGCGCGTTGATCTTCGGCGCAATTCTGGGCGAGTGGTGGCGACTGGAAGAGCGCATTCAGCAGCTAGGCATCTGGCTCGAAAAGCGGCTCTCGGGCAGTTCAAGCGGTGAATCCAGCAATTTTGTGCGTGGCTTCCTCGTCGCGTCTGTGTTGTACTGCACCGGGCCGATGGGCATCCTGGGGTCCATCAGTGACGGCCTCCGGGGCGATTATCTCACGCTGTCCATCAAGTCCACGTTGGACGGTTTCATCTCGCTGGCCTTTGCCTCCACCTTTGGCGCGGGCGTGACCTTTGCCGCTTTGCCCGTGTTGGTCTATCAGGGCACGATCAGTTTATTAGCCACTCAACTCAACTCGATCATGAGCGCGAGTATGATGAATGAGATGACGGCGACAGGCGGCATTTTGCTGGCCGGTATTGGCATCAGCAGTTTGCTGGAAATCAAGAAGATTCGCGTGGGCAATTTCTTGCCCGCGTTGATCATCGCTCCGGCGATAGTATACGTGCTGAATCTCATTGGCCGCTAAGCCACACCCACCGCTCGGCTGGCAAATCCGATCGGGACGTGGCGCTTAACGGTCCGCGTAAGTTTGCGCATTTGTGGTATCCTCGGAACAACATCGATCTTGAGCGCAGGAGCCGAATCATGTCATTCGCAGAACGAGTCAATCATTTAGCCGCTGAAGGCGCCTATCACATGCTGGCGCGCGCGCAAGCCTTGGAAGCGCAGGGCCGCAAGATCATTCATCTCGAAGTGGGCCAACCCGATGTGCCCGCCGCCGAACACGTCACCCGTTCGGGCATTCGTGCCATCGAGGCAGGCCACACACGCTACAGTCAACCCGCAGGCATTCCCGCGCTGCGCCAGGCCCTGGCTGAGGATGCCGGTCAACGACGCGGCTTAAACTTTAAGGCTGCGCAGGTTGTCATCGGTCCGGGGGCCAAGCCCGCCTTGTTCTTCCCCACCCTCGCGCTGATCCGCCCCGGCGACGAAGTCATCTATCCCGATCCCGGCTTCCCCACCTACGCGGCAATGATCGGCGTGGCGGGCGGCGTGCCAGTGCCGGTGACGTTAAACGAAGACAACGACTTCGCTTTCGATCTCGATCGGTTTGACGCTGCCCTCAGTCCGCGCACCAAGATGATCGTGTTGAACTCGCCGAGCAATCCCACCGGCGGCGTGTTGTCTCGCGAGGTATTGGAACACATCGCCCACGCGGCCCTCACGCGCGATCTGTGGGTCATCGCCGACGAAATCTATGCGCGGCTGGCCTTCGATGCGCCTGTGATGAGCATTGCGTCGCTGCCGGGCATGGTCGAGCGCACCGTGATTTGCGACGGCTTTTCCAAGACGTATGCGATGACGGGCTGGCGCTTGGGGTACGGCATCATGCCTGAGGCTTTGGCTGAACGCGTCGAGTTGCTGCTTACCCACTCGATCGGCTGCACGGCCACCTTCACGCAGTACGCGGGCCTCGACGCCGTGCGCGGCCCCCAAGAGCACGTTGGAGGTGATGGTGGCCGAGTACAAACGCCGCCGCGATTTCTTCGTCGCGCCTCAACGCGATTCCGGGCATCAAATGCCGCAAGCCGCAGGGCGCATTCTATGCGTTCCCCAACGTCTCCGGGTTGGGACGCACCTCCAAGTGGCTGGCCGATTACTTGTTGGAAGAAGCGGGTGTCGCGGCTTTGCCCGGCACCGACTTCGGCGAAGGCGGCGAGGGTTACCTGGTGTTTCTCCTTTGCCAATTCGATGGAGAATTTGGGGTTGGCGTTGGAACAGATGGCGGACGCGCTCGGCAAATTGCACGCCTAATCTGAAGCCGACCCGCGACGGTCACGGGACATGCTTAAGTGAGGAGAAGATGCCGTTGTTAACGGTTGAGCACAACAAGCGTGAAGACAGTATTGAGGTTTTCATGGACAAGGAAGGATTGATTTCCTGTCCAAACGTCTGGAGACCCTTCGAAAAGCATGGCGGACATGAACACTTGATGACCCCAACCTGGGTGGCAATGAACTAACAGAGGACAAGCAGGGCAAGAACAATGACCTAATACATCACTTGCGCCTGATATTACAGCCGATTGCTAACGAGTAGCATGCATAATCTTGGACACCCCGCGCAGCGCTCCAAGAAAAGCGAGTGAGCTCATGGACCGGGCTCAAACGGATATGAACATGAGATTGCTAGATCTTGACCATGACCAATCGCTCAAAAATTTAGGGCTATATCTCACCTTAGCCGAGGCACGTCAGATGATTGGCTATTTGCAAAACCTTGCTTGAGCGAGGTATTGGAACACATCGCCCACGCGGCCCTCACGCGCGATCTGGGCGGGTCATCGCCGACGAAATCTATGCGCGGCTGGCCTTCGATGCGCCTGTGATGAGCATCGCGGCGCTGCCGGGCATGGTCGAGCGCACCGTGATTTGCGATGGCTTTTCCAAGACGTATGCGATGACGGGCTGGCGCTTGGGGTACGGCATCATGCCTGAGGCTTTGGCTGAACGCGTCGAGTTGCTGCTTACCCACTCGATCGGCTGTACGGCCACCTTCACGCAGTACGCGGGCCGACGCCGTGCGCGGCCCCCAAGAGCACGTTGAGGCGATGGTGGCCGAGCACAAACGCCGCCGCGATTTCTTCGTCGCGGGCCTCAACGCGATTCCGGGCATCAAATGCCGCAAGCCGCAGGGCGCATTCTATGCGTTCCTTAACGTCTCCGGGTTGGGACGCACCTCCAAGTGGCTGGTCATTACTTACTGGAAGAAGCGGGTGTCGCGGCTTTGCCCGGCACCGACTTCGGCGCAGGCGAGGGTTACCTGCGTTTCTCCTTTGCCAATTCGATGGAGAATTTGGGGTTGGCGTTGGAACAGATGGCGGACGCGCTCGGCAAATTGCACGCATAATCTGGGGCCGACACCAAAGTCACTCCCTACGATGACAATTTTCCCTGCTCCTCGTCCGCGTCCTCGCGGACGAGGGCAATCCGCCAGCAATGGTCGCCAAATCGACGTAGGCCAGGCACAAGCGAAGGACCCCGCGAAGCGCTCCGAGCGAAGCGAGCGAGTCCGCGGTCGAAGCCCAGGGCCGACACCAAAGTCGGCCCCGACGGTGAAAAATCTTCGTCTCAAGCCGTTCAAGATGGGCGCACACGCCCCCAAAAACCGAAAATGAGACTCCAATTTGCTAAGGAATGTTGACTTTGGAACATCAATTATGCCCTTTAGTCAATTAATTCTGCCCTTTGGTGCATCAGATATTTATTTTGGCCTATCAGATAGATACTTGGTTAATGAGATATTTCTTTTGATAAATCAGATATTACCTTTATTGAATCAGATATTTACTTTGATTCATCAGATATTTACTACAACCTATCAGAATATTCTGAAGGCTCAAAGCCCACAATTGATTATCTCGTGGAAATAATACTACTTCTAAAACCGATAATTGATAGATGAAGGCCGCTATTTGATGAATCAAGTCCCTAATTGGAGCCATATTGCGCCTAATTCTTGACCAAAAGGCATGAACAGATCAATCACAGCGACCGTCTCAGCCAACAAATCATCCATCTCCACAAAATAGGCAGATCACGCGATCTGCCCCGGTCCCAACCCCTATTCGCACCTCCCTGCTCCCCTACTTCCGAATCAACGGCAGATACAACGTCGCAAACTGCACATCGCCTGAACAGGTCACGTCCATCAACGTCATCCGTCGCCAGCAAGCCGAGTTTGCGCCCGCGGCATACATGACGCCGTATTGCGGACGCAGCACGTCGCGGACCAGGCTGCCCACTTTGTCAGTGAGGGCGATCCGGCGGCAAGCGAGAACAACACCTGATCGGTGACGCCGTACGCCGTCGCCGTTGTCCTGCACACAGCGCATCGATCACATCGCCTGCGGTCAGCCCTAACTGTGCGCGGCTGGCCCACACTTGTGGCGGCAACTCGGGATTGGCGATCAAGATGTCGGCGAGGTGGCCGCGATCTCGTCAACGATGGCGAGCCAGGTGCGAGTGTACGAGCGGCTCGTCGGGCACGCCGTCACAATTCGAATCGATCGTCAGGCACGGATCGCGCTCGATTTCGTCGACGTTGTCGCCACTGCGCCTTCGGTCAGGCCTAAGCCAAACCAACGTTGGTACTGCACGCGGACCCGTTGCCATCAAGGTCTTGTTCATTCGTACCTGCCTGGCGCGGTTTCAAACACATCGGCTTCAGGCTCGGCAGGCGCACACCGGCTTCGGCGCGCACCGCCGTGCCCGTAATGCCGCGCGAGCCTTTGACGACTGAGAACTGAAGCGGCGGCAAGTTGGGCAAGGCAAAATCGTAGCCATAGGACAGGCCGCGCACGTCTTCGCCCGCGCTGCACAACAGGCCCACATTCTCGCACGCAATGACCGGACCGCCAGCAGCGCTCAACACGGCCGCGCTGAGGCCGGTTGAAGTGATCGGGCTTCCAGCCGACACTTCAGGCGTACGGCGTGTGCGCTTCGGCGGGCGGCGGAAACGCCGTGGGCCGATCGGACCGAACGGGCCGATCGGCTTGTACACCGATCGGTCTGCGCGACAATCCCGATCGCGATCGACCACGCGATCAGGATCGCAACGGTAAGAGCAAGCGTTTTAGTGGCACGCATGGCGCGCTCCCTTACGGAATAGGCGGCCACTGAACCATGAAGACGCGTGTCGGCGTGACTTGTTCCACGTCGAGGCTTTCGCCTTCGCCTACCGCGATGTCGGTGCAGTCATTGGAATTGCCCCACCACCACCAAATAGTCTCCAGCCGCACCAGTACGGGAACCAGTAGTCATGGCGGTATTCACCGCGGTTTGATTCGCGCCGGGTACATCGAGCCAGCGCTGCGTATGCCACTGCCGGAAATACTTGTCGATGTCGGTACTGACGTTCTGCGGCTGCACGACGGGCAGATCGTACCAGCGGCCCGGCAGCCACGGATACAACACTGTCAACGGCGGTACGATAGGTGTGCGCGGATCGACATCGGTGGAGTCTTGTTGCTCAACAGCACATAGTCGATGTCGAGATTCAACGTTGTGCCGTTGATGATCTTGCGACAACCGCCGATCGCGGCCACCAACGCGGGCGGCGTCTGATCGGTGATGGACGAGATCGTCGTCGGATCGGGAAGGCCGCGCCCCACTTCAAGGGCTTGATTCGCCGGCGCGGCCACCGTCGGGCTGACGATGTCGCGTGCTACGTTCGTGCAGCGTCGCATACAACAGGTCGCGACAATCAATGTTCAAACGCGGGCTCTTGCACGGAATCACGCGCTCGTACGCATAGCCCAAGCGCCACGGCAGCGGCCACCACCACCATATCCACCACGGTTGATAGTGAATGTCCTTCTTCATCACCTCCGAACTGCGCGCGTATTCGGCAGTAACATCCAACGGCCCATAGCGCAGCGGAGTCCCGGCCGCGTTGACCTGCGGCCCGATTCTCCACCTGCCACGACCACCATCCCTTCGACTTCAACTCCAACGCCAAATGTCCCCAGGAACGTTGCGTTTGGATTGTTGGTCAATAAGCTTCTGCGATGTCGTCGCAATCGACGCGAAACGCATAATCGGGTTGCAGTGTCACCGTTACCCACTTGCCCGGCGCGACACCCTGCACCGTCGTCGCCGGATCTTCAAGCGGGCGCGCACGGCTTTCTTGTACAACGTCACCGGAAAACTGTTGGGGGTTGTAAATCACCACGCCGGTCGATTCTTTCACGAGCGGCGCGACAGCGCCATAGTAATATCCACCGGCCTGGATCGGTTCCAGGCAGACGAACTTGGCTGCATACGACAGGATCAAACGATCATTAGCCGCCGTAGGTGGCGACTTCATTTGCGTCAAACCGCCGACGACCGGCCGTCCGATCGGCCCCGGCCGCCGACGATGACACGCTCGGCGCGGCCAGCACCATCACCAGCGCAACAGCGGCCAAGACAGCCACAGCCAACAACGCAGTGCGGTTTAACATGGTCTTCCTCCTGTTGTGCTGAAAACGCAATCCGAGGTTCACACGCGAGTAAGGCGGACACGCGGCGCAAGGCAGCGCAAGGCGGAGAGCGTCCCATGGGTCGGGACATGCTGCCTCCAATAGCGAGGCTCAGATGCAGGCGGACAACGATCGAACGGGCTTAGCGCGCGGTGACAACGAAGACGACGGAAACAACGCTGAACTGGCTAAATTCATTATAGGGTTGATAAGTCCGCTGTCAACACTGTGCGCGAGTTGGCAACCTCATGGCAAATAAACCCTTCGGGATTCAGCACCGAAGGGTTCATGCGCGTCTTTCAAAAACTACTCGATAACAAATTTATCCTTGTACATCTCCACCGAATAACTGATGCGCCGCCGCGCCTGCGCGGCTCTTCCCAGCCGATGGTTTTGACAGACACGCCTTCCAGGTCTTTGTAGACGGCGAAGAAGTGTGCCACTTCGTGCAGAAAGTGCTGCGGAATATCGGTGATGTCATGATAGTCCCGCGTCAGCGGATCGGTGGCGGACGGCGAGGATCTTCGTCGGGCTGACCGCGATCGGTCATACGGAACAGGCCGATCGGTCGGGCCTTGAATCAGCAGCCCGGAACGACGGCTCGCTGACCATCACCAGCACATCGAGCGGGTCGCCATCATAGTGTTCGCGGAATGAAGCCGTAATCGCCGGGATAATGGATGGATGAGTACAACACGCGATCGAGCCGCAGCACGCCCATCTTCTTTATCGAATTCGTATTTGTTGCGCGAGCCTTTGGGGATTTCAACAATCATATTCACCACTTCGGGGATGTTTGGCCCGCACGAGAGGTCTTTCCACAAATTAGCCACACTGCACCTCCGGTTGTAGATGCGGGCATTCAGCCGACTGCGGCGAATGCGCAATTTGAGATATTACGACAGCATCCTGAGCGAACAGCGTGCACAACTCCGCTCAGGATGCTTGTCATTCTTGAAAGTCACTGCGTCAATGACTGGCCTATACCGTAACCTATCGCATTAACACAGGCAGATAGACGCCGCCGAGGGGCCGGGCCGAGGGGCTGGGCTGACGTGGCGACGACCTGCGCCAGCAGATGCAGTTGATTGCTCTCGTCGTCTTCCGGCGTCAACACCGCTTCGACTAAATACGGATGTCCAGCCAATGCCGCGTCCAGCGTCACCACCAGACCTGCCTTCGGCGCCAGCGTTTGCGGCTCGGTGATCCATTCGGTGGTCAGCGGCTGCAACGCGGCGATATCGCCCGTCAAGTCGTTCACATCCAACGGCGTGTCTGGATCGCTGGAAACCCACAGCGTCAACGTAACGGCTTGCTCATTGACGAGCGTCACTTCCGCTTGATTGCGGCTGAGCCAGTTAAATCTGACGCCCGCCAACAACGGATTCGGCAAGGCGGCCGTGCCGCTGATGATCCATTCGAACTGTGGGACGGCAGTGCTCAATCGTAAGCGGGGTTGATCCTGGTACACACGCCCAGATGCACGGCATCACTATCGTAAGCGACGCATCCGTGAACACCAGCCGATAGGAGTCGGTGCCGGAATCGTACCCGCTCGCTGATCAGGCGCACCGAACGGATTCAGCGCTTCCGTGTAGACGGCGCTGAAGGTCTGATTGCCCTGCAGATTCAGCACGACCCCTTGTGCATCTTGACCTGCATATTCAGAAAGTCCCAGCCAAAACAATACGGCTCAGCCGACGCGATCGGCGGCGCTAAGGCCAATCGAGCCGGCGGTGATGCCGATGCGCGCGCCGCGACTCCGGCCGCCACCAGACCGATCAGCATGATCAGACTGGCCGTCGCCAACAGCAGCGCGGTCGCCAAAGGAATTGAGCGAGACATGGCTCGCCTCCCAGTTTGGCAGGACGCCGGCAAGTAGACTCGTTTGCCCGCGACGCGTTCGACGTCAATCGATACGCCCGTAGTCGCCATGTCGCCCGGCGCATCGCCGTGTAAACGACATCTACATCCAGATCGACTGGGCTGAGAACGACGAGATAAACTGATCGTGAGCGGCATCTGTCCGGGTGGCGGACCGGCGGGGAACGAGTATTTCCACAGATTGTTGCAATCGTCCATCGTCACCATGTCCGCGCCCAGTGTCATCGTGACGATCCGGCGCTCAACCTGCGCGTTCGTTTGCAATAGCCTGGCCATTCTGCACGGTGATGATGAACTTCTTGCGAATGGGCACTTCTGTTTGTAATTGGGATTGTGAATGTTGATATCCGTGGCATAGTTGCCAGGCTTGACGATGAACTCGCCCTGCGGGTTGGTACCAGCAGGAGCAGGCTGCTGCCAGCCGCAGACAAACTTGGCAGCATAACCTGAATGTATTGACCGGGCACGGCGGCCTGCGCGTCTGGCATCGCGTCCCGGCGCAGCCGCGGGTGAATTGACGGTGGCGGTTGACGGTGACGCGCTGGCCGAAGGCTGAGTCACGAACAGGCTGATCAACAACAGGAACACGATCACTTGCCCAGCAAGCAGACCTAGGACCCAATGCTTACGCAACATGACTGACTCCTTTCGCTGAGTGACGCAAGCGCTCGCACCGATCGTTTGTGGTCGGTGAGCGAGTGTGCGTAATGAACGGTTGACGGTTCGGTGAGCGGCGCAGAGGTGACAACAGCGCCCTGGCTGATTGCTACACTATCACGGTGTCGTCGCGAAAGTCAATTAGAATTTTGTACCAATTTCCAAAGCCGATCATTAAGTGTATTCTGTGAAAAAACGCATTAAATTGACAAGCGCCTCGGTTGAGACTATGCTATCTCGCGAAGTCGAGCGTTGCCAGCCACAACGCTTTTCCCCGGAGGTGCTCATGTCGCGTTTATCGTCGGCGATCGATGACATCAAGCCGCATTACACCGTTGTGGTGATCGGATCAGGTTACGGCGGCGGCATTGCCGCATCTCGATTGGCGCGCGCGGGCCAACAGGTGTGCGTGCTCGAACGCGGCAAAGAATTTCTGCCCGGCGAATATCCCGACACCGAACTCGAAGCGCTGCCTGAAATTCAAGTGAATTTGCCCGATCAAACGTTGGGACTGCGCACCGGCTTATACGACATTCACGTCAGCGATGATATGAACGTGTTGGTCGGCTGCGGGTTAGGCGGCACATCGTTGATCAACGCCAACGTCGCTTCGCGGCCGGAACGCCGCGTGCTCGATGATCCCCGCTGGCCCGCCGCTTTCCGTGCCGATGTCGATACGCTACTCAAGCAAGGTTACGAGCACGCTGAAACGATGCTCGGTTCGAAGCCATATCCCGATCGGATTCCGATCACACCCAAGATGGCGGCGCATGATCGATCGGGCGCGGCGTTAAACGGCCAGACGTATCGCTTGCCCATCAACGTCACTTTCGAAGATGGCGTGAATAACGTGGGCGTGAAGCAATCGGCCTGCAAGTTATGCGGCGATTGCATGAGCGGCTGCAATCACGGCGCTAAAAACACTGTCCTCATGAACTATCTGCCCGATGCCAAGTTGCACGGCGCGGAAATCTTTACATGCGTGTCGGTGCGCTATCTTGAACGCCAAAACGATCAGTGGCTCGTTCACTATGAAATCCTCGATGTGGGACAAGAAGGCTTTACCGCGCCGACGGCCGTGGTCAGCGCCGATGTTGTGATTTTGGCCGCAGGCACGCTGGGCACTAACGAGATTCTCTTGCGATCGAAAGCGGCGGGGCTGCCGTTATCCGATCGGCTGGGGCACAACTTCTCCGGCAACGGCGATGTGTTGGGCTTTGGCTACAACACCGATGTCGAGATCAATATGATCGGCTTTGGCGCGCGCGATCCCAATCACACCGCGCCCGTCGGCCCAACAATTACGACCGCCATCGATCTGCGTGAACAGCCCAACCTTGAAGACGGCATGATCATCGAAGAAGGCGGCGTGTGCGGACCGTTGGCAACGTTCATGCCCAAGACCTTGTCGCTCGCGGCCAAACTCGTCGGGCAGGACACAGATCTAGGCTTGCCCGACACCATCCGCGAGAAGACGCGCGAACTCGACTCGTTGATTCGCGGCGCGTACACGGGCGCGGTGCGCAATACGCAAGTGTATCTGGTCATGGCGCACGATGACAGTGCCGGGACATTGTCGCTGGAGAATGATCGCTTGCAGATCAAGTGGCCGGGCGCAGGCGATCGACCCTACGTTAAGACCGTCAACAACAAATTGCTCGAAGTGACTAAGCCGCTCGGTGGCACATTCGTCGAGAATCCTGCGTGGAGTCAGTTGCAAAGTAAAAACATGGTCAGCGCGCATCCGTTAGGCGGCGTCATCATGGCCGAAGACGCCGAGCACGGCGCAGCTAATCACCGGGGGCAGTTATTCGCGGGCACGTCGGGCACGCAAGTTCACGACGGTCTATACGTCAACGACGGCGCGATCATTCCGCGCTCATTGGGCACCAATCCGCACATCACGATCTGCGCGGTGGCCGAACGCAACATGGCTTTGCTCGCGCAGGATCGCGGCTGGGTCATCGACTACAGTTTCAAGCCGCCCGCGGAACCGATCGATCTCAGCGGCTCGACGGGCAAGCCCGGCGTGCAATTCACCGAAGCGATGGAGGGTTACTTCTCCACCAAGATCACCGATGATTTTGCGGCGGGTGCGCGGCAAGGCCAGGCTGATGCATCGACGTTCCGCTTTATCGTGACGGTCAGCGTCGATGATGTCGAAAGGATGGCGACCGATCCTGAACATGCGGGCCGCATCGTCGGCACCGTCATCGCGCCTGCGTTGTCGTCAGAACCATTGACGTTGACCAACGGCGGGTTCTATTTGCTGATGCAAGATCCGCAGTTGTTCAATCAACGTCTCATGCGCTACACGGGCAGACTCAACGCACAAGACGGACGGACGTTCTTCTTCGAGGGCAACAAGCGTGTCCACAACGATCCCGGCTTCGATGTGTGGGCGGACACCACGACATTGTTTATCACCGTCTATGCGGGCGCGGACAACACCGGCGCGGTGATCGGCAAGGGCATCCTGCAAATTCACACGAAGGATTTGCAGCATCAGCTCACCACGATCAAAGTGACCAACGCCCAAAACCTCGGCGAACGACTGGCGACATTGGCGAAGTTCGGCGCATACTTCAGCGGCCAAATCTTCGACGTGTACGGCGGCGTCTTCGCGCGCGAAACAGTCTTCGATCCCAAAGCGCCGCCGCGCAAGAAACGCTCGCTGCGCGTGGGCGCGCCCGAAGTGCACTACTTCAATACTGACGATAACGTTAAACTCCGCTTAACGCGCTATCAGGGCGGGAAGAAAGGGCCGGTGATGTTGGTGCATGGCCTCGGCGTGTCGAGCCTCGCCTTTGCCACCGATCTGATCGACACGAACCTGACTGAGTACCTGTATGCTCATGGTTACGACGTGTGGCTGCTGGATTATCGCTCAAGTATTGAACTGCCCTACGCCACAACGCAGTACACCGCCGACGACATCGCCACGCGCGATTGGCCCGCCGCGGTGCAGGCCGTGCGTGACCTCACGGGTGCGGCTTCGATTCAAGCCGTGGTGCATTGTTACGGCGCGATCACGTTCAACATGGCGATGTGCGCGGGTTTGCAAGGCGTCCGATCGGCGGTGTGCTCCCAGGTCGGCGCTCACCTATCGGTGATTCCGTTGAATCGCATCAAAGCCGGTTTACACCTCGACAAGTTCCTTGCCGACCTCGGCATCAAAGACTTGACGATGTATACCGACGCCAACGCGAACTGGCTGGACAAACTTTACAACGCCGCGCTGAACTTGTACCCGACCGAATTCGAGGAGTTCTGCAAGAATCCCGTCTGTCACCGTGTAACGTTCCTGTATGCGCCGCTGTACGAGCACGATCAACTCAACACACTGACCCACGACAACCTG
>JAXLWI010000024.1:0-62040 GCA_046328575.1 Anaerolineae bacterium | reverse complement strand
GTCGCACGGGGCGATGAAACAACCGTAGTTATCGCCGTTTTTTAGGGTGGTAACGTGCGTCAACGCACCCGTGTCCGCGTTGCGCGCATACGTCGCGATCGAGTCGCCCGTCATCCCCGTCACGTACACGTTCAAACCGTCCGGGCTGACGAAGACTTGATAGGGCGTGGCAAATTGATCGTGCGCAGACAGCGCGCTGCTGGAATAGGTGTTGATCAGCGTCAACGTGTAATCGGGATCCACCGAGTACGCGACGAGGGCGCTATCACCCGCATCCGCGGCGTAAACGTGTTTGCCATCGGGACTGATCGCGATGCCATAGGGTCCGGCCACTGAACCGAGTCCCACTGTAGTGCTGCTGTGCATGGGGAAGAACAGTTCTTTGTCTTTGAT
This sequence comes from Anaerolineae bacterium, assembly GCA_046328575.1. Lineage (GTDB taxonomy): Bacteria > Chloroflexota > Anaerolineae > Fen-1058 > Fen-1058 > JAGOBP01. Next base: position 61,647 of record JAXLWI010000024.1, on the reverse strand, counting down.
GGTCGTGCAGTTGACGTTGAACGATGCCGTGGGATGAGCGGGATCGTTCGTAGAAAAACTCAGCGTGCCGGTGGCCAACCCGATCGAACTGCCCGCGCAATTCAGGCCGATTGGTTGGGCCGCGCCGCCGTTGTTGATGGCGATGGGGAATGTCGAAACGAGTGTGATCGCGCCGGGCGGCGTGCTGACGAGTGACGCGCCGCTCAACACCAATTGCGCGTTGCCCGTTTCTTTCACCGTCAACGTAAAGGCCTTCGATGTGCCGACGATCGTCGTGGTCTGGATCGGTCCGGGCAAGTTGGGTGTGGAGCCAAAGCCCGCAGCCGCGGGCGTTTGGCCGGTGCATTGCAGGGTGAAACTCACACTCGGCTTATCGGGATCGTTGGTGTTGAACGACAACGTCGCCGTGCGCGCGCCATTTGCGCCGGGCGTGCAACTGATCGCGGCTTGATCGCTGCCCAGATAACCGTAGGTGGTCGCCAGTCCGCTGATCTTAAAATCACTCGCATTCGCCCCGCCGATGGCGATGTTGCTGAGCGTCAAATCGGCGGCACCGCCATTGAAGACGGTCAGCGCATCGGTCTTGGTGTAGGTGTTGCCCACCTGGAACGTGCCGAGATTGATCGGGCCGGGAGCCGCCGGAAGCGAACTGAAATCGGGCGAGGCATCATCCAACTCGTACGGACCGATATCGAAGAACGGCAGGCCGATACCATCGCCGTTCATCGGACGCGGCTGCCCGCGCACATCTTGATTGCCCACATCCGGATCATTGGTTGGATACGCCGCGGGCGCGATGGCATCGACTAACGGACTGTTGGGCTTGGGCTTTTGCGTCAACATGCCGGGCAGTAAACCGCCGTTGTTCGCTGGATCTTCCAATTGCGGATTGGCATTGTGCTGATCGGTGGGATCGGGATCGCCGTCGTCGCAGGTGTCATCGCTGAACGAGTTTTGACCTTTGCTGTCGATGGGCGCGACGGAGTTGATCGGCAGTTTGTCGTCCAGCGGATTTTGATCGCGGCAGTTCTGCGGCAAGTTGCCCGACCACACCGATAAGCGGAACTCGGCGGTGTCGTATTGCGAATCATGATTGTAGATGCCGCCACCTTGACTATCGGCGATGTTGCCGGTGAGTGCCGCGCCGATGACGCTGATCGACGCGACGCTGCTGCTGCCGTTGAGGTTGGCAATGGCGCCGCCCTTGACGCTGGCGTTATTGCCCACAAAACCAACCAGTCGCAGCGTCAGCGTGCCATCGTAATCGTTGGAGATCGCACCGCCGTCACCGTAAACGGTGTTGCCGGTGAACGTGCTGCGCTTGATGATGAGCGGGCTGATGTTGCGAATCGCGCCGCCGCTGCCCAATGACGAAGCCAGCCCCGCGCCGTTGCCGATGAAGGACGAGTCGGTGATGGTGAGATCGACATCGGCACTGTGGAAGATGGCGCCGCCCACGCCTTCGGTGGCGTAATTGCCTGTAAAAAAGGTACGTTTGATCGTCATGGGATAGACATTGCTGGACGCGCTGGTGTAGATCGCGCCGCCGCCTTCGCCGGTGGCACTGGCTAACAGGCTGCCTTTGACGACGTTGCCGGTGAACGTGCTATCGATGATTTCCAACCGACCGCCCTTCAACGCGATCGCGCCGCCGTTTTTGTCGGCAGTATTGCCAGTGAAGGTACAGGCCGTGCACGACAGGTCCCACGTCGTGCGAATCGCGCCGCCTTCCATGCCAGCGTTGACGGCGCGATTGTTGATGAACTTGCCGCCGACGATGACGGCCTTGCCATCGTTGCGAATCGCGCCGCCGCCCGCGCCGCCCGCGCCGTTATTCTCGAACGTGGTGTTGACCAGGTTGATCTCGCCGCGACTATCGAGCGCGGTGTAGGTGGCGTTCTTGATCGTGACGTTGATCAAGTTGAGGCGACCGCTGCTTTCCACATCCAGCGGAATTTGATTGGCCTGACTCGCGTCGATGGTGATCGGGCCTTGCAAAGTCACGGTATTGATGATGTTGGGCAGCTGTCCGCCATCGACGGCGTTGGACAGCAAAATCGTGCCCGCCACCGCGAACTTAATCGTGGTGAAACCGTCCTTCGATTGGGGACAATCGTTGGCAATTGTGTTGTTGATGGCATTATCGAAAGCGCGCTGCATGGCTTCGCGCAGCGAGCATTTGCTATCGTTAGGATTGATCACATCGAGCAGCGTGGTCACGGTCAGCGTGGTATTGGCGGCCTGTGAAACGCGCGTGGCGTTGAGCGTGATGATCAACGCCAGGATGACAGTGAGGGCAAGCGTGAAACGACGTGTGAACAGCATATGATCTCCTCCGATTGAGTCAGTGTGGGAAATGGCCCGCACCCGCCTGTGATAAGCATAGTCCACCGGCTGGCAAAGTCAGTGGCGAAAAGTGCTGCCTTTTGTGATACAAGTTTTGGAAAAGCAGGTGAGGACTTGGCTGGGACGCAGTATAACATGCCCGCCGTTCAAAATCGGTGGCGCGCAAAAACTTTGACGAAACTTTTACTTGAGGGTGGAGGGTTTAAGTCTAGCGGCTATCAGCGTTGAGGGAACCGCTCTGCGCGTTTAGCGAATCAGGCCGCAGAATGCTTCGAATCTGCGTTGCGAGAGCGAGCAACGTTGCTTCCGGCACGCGGTTTGCTTCAGAAACGCTCAAATAGCCAAAAATCTGCGGCCCGCGGCGATCTTCAGGCTGATCGGCCATGCGGGGTACGACGTGAAAGTGAACGTGTGGATGTTCGGCCTGTTCGGCAAATTGCATCACGTAAGTCTTGACACAGCCTGTAACATCACGCAGTGCGATCGAAACGCGGCGTAACAGTTGGCCCAACTCCACCGCTTCATCTTCAGTGAGCGCGTCAATCGCTTCGATATGCCGTCGCGCCACCAGCACCAGCCAACCGGGCAGGGAGGTGTTGTAACTATGAACAACGTCCCAGTACGGCGTGCGCAGGATATTGTCCCATATGGGAGCGTTGCCTGTATCGCGCCGGGCGATCAGCTCGCAGGTTTGGCAATGGTTCGGTGTGGTCGCGTCTGTTATGATAGTGCCGTCATTCCCGCGCGCTTTCGCCTAGCGCGTCGCCGACACAACGTGCCGGGTATGACGTGATGGGAATGCATAGTTCAGTCAAACCGCGTTGTGTGGATGCCCGATAGAAGCATTCGGGCATGACATGATAACGAGCGTGAAGCGCCACTACTCAATCGTAATCTTGTCACCGCGATCAGGGATCATTACGTTCTTCAAGCCGACCTTCTTCAGCCCGACTTGCAGCGCATCGGCGGCGTCCACTTCCGCGTGGACGATGAACGTGTTTTTAGGTTTGCGCACCATCTCGCGGGCGAAGCCCACCAGATCGTTGTGATCGCCGTGACCGCTGTAGCCTTCCAGTTTTTTGATTTGCGCCTTCACCTGGAATTCCTCGCCCAAAATGCGCACGTTCTCCCACCCATCCAAAATCTTACGGCCCAGTGTGTTCTCGCCCTGATAGCCGACGAACAACACGGTGGCGCGCGGGTCTTCGATATGATGCTTCAAGTGGTGCAGCACGCGGCCCGCTTCACACATGCCGGAGGCGGCAATGATGATGGCGGGTTCTTTGCGATCGTTCAGCGCTTTGGATTCATCGGCACTGCGCACGTACCGCAGCCGCGACCAACCGAAGGCGTTGCCATCTGGATCGCGATCGATGAAAGCGCGAATCTCTTCGTCGTAACACTCGGGATGCATGCGGAAGACTTCCGTCACGTTGATGGCGAGGGGGCTATCGACATAGACGGGCACGTCGGGGATGCGATTCTCGTCGACGAGGTGCTGTAAATCGTAGACGACTTCCTGTGTGCGGCCGACCGCAAACGCCGGAATGATTACGATGCCTTTGCGTTCATACGTGTCCACGATAACCTGGGCCAGTTCGTCGCGCGCATCCTCGATCGGTTTGTGGAACCGACCGCCGTAGGTGCCTTCCGTAATGAGAACGTCGGCTTCTTCGACCGTTTCTGGATCGCGGAGAATGGGCAGGTGCTTGCGACCCAGATCGCCCGTGAAGACCAGTCGACCCTTCTTGCCGCCCTCTTCGTAATCGATGACGACTTCCGCTGAGCCGAGAATGTGACCGGCATCGCGGAAAGTAACGCATACGCCGGGCAGCACCTCAAAGACCCGATTGTACTCATACGCAACAAAGTGCGTCAGCGCATGCATCGCGTCTGGCTCGGTATAGATGGGCTTGATGAGCGGCAAGCCGCGCTCGGCGTTGCGCTTGTTCAGGTAATTGGCATCGTTTTCCTGGATGTTAGCCGAATCGCGCAGCATCACCGCGGCCAGGTCGCGCGTGGCCGACGTGCAATAGATGTGGCCTTCGTAGCCGGATTTGGTCAACACCGGCAGCACGCCGGAGTGATCCATGTGCGCGTGTGACAACACGCAGGCGTCGACGGATTTGGCGTTGAAGGGCAGTTGGCTGTTGCGCGCGTTGGCTTCTTCGCGCTTGCCCTGGTACAGGCCGCAATCCAGCAGCAGGCGCTTGCCGTTGATGGTGAGGAGGTGCATCGAGCCGGTGACGGTGCGCGCCGCACCCCAGAATTGGATTTGCATATCCCCTCCGATGAAGTTTTGATTTATCGACCAGCCAGCACCTTAAGGATCGCGGCACCGTAAGTTCGTCTGCGCCACGGCCCAAAACCCGATTGAGTCGGAACATCTTCAAGGGTGTGTGGTCGCCGGGTGGCAATGTCCATTAATACGGCGTTGCTGACAATCACGTCAGGTTCGACGCCGCGCTGCGCCGCCGCTTGCTTGCGCCAGGCGCGGAGTTTTTCATAGCGTACCACGATTTCCGGATCGATGGAGGTGCGGCGCGGGGGAGTGGGCAGCGCGTCTTTTTGACCGTGGGCGATGGCGGATAGCAGGGCGGCTCCGTAGCGCTGGATCTGGCCGGGCGTCATGCCGTCGATGCCGCTCAGTTGATCGAGGCGATGCGGCGCGCGTTCAGCCAAAGCCAGCAGTGTCTTATCGCCCAGTACTTTGAAGGTCGGTCGATCCTGGCGGCGGGCTTCACGTTCACGCAGCATGACCAGTTGGCGCAGAATCGCTTGCGCACGCGCGGTGAGATCGTAAACGCCCTTGATGTGCCAGAAATCGTCTGGGCCGGGCGTGTGGCCATTGTAGGTCGCATGCGCTAGATCATCAAAGACCTCGGTCGCTTCCTCCAGCCGATCGAGTTGCTGGATTTGCCCAAGTTGGAGATCGCGCAGGCCGAGCAAATAATGCGTATCGAACCGGGCGTACGTTAAGGCGCCGGGCTCGATCGGCCGTTTGCCCCAATTGTGACGCTGCCATTTCTTATCGAGCGTCACGGCAAAATGCTCATGCAGAATATCGCCCAGACCTACGCGCGGCCAGCCTAAAATGCGCGCCGCCCACATCGTGTCGAACAGGTTCGCGAAGGCGAATCCGTAATCGCGCCGCAGACACATTACGTCGTATTCGGCGGCGTGAAAGACCTTTTGGATTTTGGGATTGGCGAAGACGGCACTTAAGGGCGCGACATCGACCTCGGCCAGCGGATCGATCAAATAATCGTCGTCCGGCGTGGAGACTTGAATCAAACAGACTTTTTCACGATAAACATACAGGCTGTCCGATTCGGTATCCACGGCAATGGAGGTGCAAGCGTGCAACCGATCGAGCAGGGCGGCTAGCTGAGCAGATTGGGTGATGAGATGTGGTGGTTTAATGGGCGCCATGGGTCAAGTGACGGCAATTATGCGCGTGAGCGCGAGCAAAGTCAAGAAGACGCAACTGGTGCACGATTAATTTGTGTGTTGACAGCCCCATGTGTTTGTGTTATATGTAACTTCCAAGGGAGAGAGATTGGGCTTAGCCAGCCCGATTTTTGTGCTCGGTTGTCCCTCATTATCATCCAGATGAACAATTGAAGACCAGGAGGAGTGCTCATGGCTGAGCCTGCAGCGCAGCAAGTGCGTGGTATTACCCGACGCGAGTTCTTGAACTACGTTTGGGGCGCTTCGATGGCTTTGTTTTTGGCCGCGACCGGTGGTGCGATCTATGCCTTTGCGTTGCCGCGCTTCAAAGAAGGCGAGTTCGGCGGTCAAAAGACCATTGGCAAGGTCGGCGAGGCGTTGCCCGCACCCGATAGTCCGCCGGTGGCCTATCCGGATGTGAAAGTCTGGCTGGCCAACATTGGTCCGCAGGAAGCCGCCAAGGGTCAAGGTAAACAGGGTCTAGTTGCGCTGTATAAAGTGTGCGTGCATCTGGGCTGCCTGTATGCCTGGGTCGATTCGAACCAGCGGTTTGAATGCCCTTGCCACGGTTCCAAATATCATCTCGACGGTACTTACATCGAAGGTCCGGCTCCGCGCGACCTCGATCGGTTTGTGGTGCAGTTGGTGGACGAAGCGGGCAACGTGGTGAACGGACCTGATGGTAAGCCGCTGCAAACAGTTCAGAAACCGGGTGACCCTGATCTCGGCGCACCGTTGGCTATCCCGGCCGATGCCACCAATTTGACCATTGTCGTCCAGACCGGTGAGAAGATCGATCTGGGCAAGCGGCTCTATTACAAGGGAGGGGCATAAGATGCGGCTTGAACCTTTTGCCAGCCTCAACGACATGCGCAAGGAACTGGGCTTGCGCAAGACGATCCTGACGAAAGTCGACGAATCGTTTACGCGCCTGACGGCTGGTCTCAGCATCAACGACGTACGCGGCGTTCTGCGCGGCGATCCAGCGGGGAAACCTAATCCGCGCGTTAAGCCGCACACTGAAGGCGCCATCTTCCACATCTGGCCGTCGTTCTACCATGAGGCCGTCACCAGGTTGTATCCCACATTCCGGCTGGGGCTGATCTCGACGGCGTTGTTCCTCATCGAGATCCTTACGGGTCTGTTCCTGATGATCTACTATACGCCTGCGCCGGGCACGTCATATGAGAACATGCTCCGCATTTTGAGCAACGTTCCGATGGGTCAGTTTGTGCGTGACATTCATCGCCTCGCCGCTGAAGGTATGGTGATTGCGGTCTGGCTGCATATGGGCCGTACGTTCCTGACTGGCTCATACAAGAAGCCGCGTCAGTTCACATGGGCCACGGGCGTTATCTTACTGCTGATAACCATCGGCTTGTCATATACCGGGTATCTGTTACCGTGGGATCAGCTAGCGTATTGGGCCGTGACCATCGGCGCGTCGATGGCCGATGCCGCGCCGCCGCCCGAAGTGGGCAAGGCCGTGGCGTTGCTGCTGAAGGGCGCACCCGATCTGGGGGCGGGCGGCTTGCTCAGGTTCTACCTGCTGCACGTCTTCGCCTTCCCGTTGATCGCAATTCTGTTCATCTTCGTGCACTATTACAAAGTAGTGCGGCATGGTCACTCGCTGCCACCTGAATTGGAGACGGTGGGCGAAGACACCGCACGCAAAGTGCCGCAGGATAAGCGCGTGCCCTTCTTGCCCGACATCTTCACGAATGAGATACTGTGGTTCGGCTTGATCCTGGCAGCGTTGATCGTGCCGATCGCGCTCAACCTGTATCACGCACCGCTGGAACACGCGGCCAATCCACAGAGTACGCCACTACATACCGTCGCACCGTGGTACTTCTTGTTCCTGCAAGGCTGGTTGAAACTCGGCGACAAGTCGTTCATGGGTGTCATCTTGCCGACGATCTTAATCGGCTTGCTGATGCTGTGGCCGTACCTCGATTACAACCCCAGCCGCCGCTATGGCGATCGCCGTTTGGCGCTGATGGCGATGTTCGTCGTCATCGGCATCATCGTGATCTCGTCGTACATGGGCACGCCAGGCTTTGGCGTGGTGACTGCTCCGCAGATCGAAGTAGGCCAGTCCGTCTTGCCGGGCGAACAGGCCGGACCGGTGCGATCACTGCCGTTCGATCAACTGAAAATCGGTACGTGGTCGACTGAGGATCCCGGCTTGATCCCGGATGATGCGCCCAAACTGCGGCGCGTCATGGAAGAAATGGATCAAGAAATCAAGTCGCTGACGGCCAACCAGCAAAGCACCTATTCGAATATGCGCGCGCAGTTAAATATCGAAGTGGCGCAAGGCACGCCGGAAAATCCCACGGTCAAGCATATCACGCTGGTTGTACGTTGGGATCAGGAGCCGATCGATCAGGGCCGCCAGCAGCCGGGCTACTTCGTGGACACTTTCGTCCATAAAGATTCCAAATATTCAGTCGGCGGCGAATAGGCGGGGTGACTAACCATGCAAACTAAAATTTTCATCGGCACGCTGCTGTTCATGATCATCTTTGCGGCCACCGGCTTGGTGTTGCTGAACGAGGGCGTATTGCCCAATCAAGACGGTCGCATGCAGGTCGAGGCGCGTGCGCAGGCCGGTCGATCCATCGAAGCGGGCGCGCTGATCTTCTTCAACAACTGCTCAACCTGTCACGGTCCAGGCGGCGAGGGCGTGCCCGGCAAAGGACCGTCGTTAATGCCTGGTGTTTTCAATCACTTCGAAGAGTTGAAGGCTCAAAAGCTGTTCAACGGCACGCTGCAAGACTTCATCAAGAGCACGGTGGCCGCTGGCCGCCCGGTGATGTCCACCTACGCGGAAGGGCTGGGCGGCTTTGCCGCGCCGATGCCGACATGGGGGCAGGAATACGGCGGCCCGCTCCGCATCGATCAGGTTAATGATGTGGCGAACTTCGTGTTGAATTGGGAAGAGGAATGGAAGGCTGGCCCGGCCGTGCCCACCAACTTCAAGCCGGTCGGCTCGGATTTGACGGTGGCTTTACCGACAGGCGATGCCGCTCATGGTCAAGAGTTGTTCCTGCAGAATGCGCGCGCGGGCAACAATTCCAAACTGCCATGCAAAGCTTGTCACTCGCTGAATCCAGGTGAATCCCTAGTAGGGCCATCGCTGGCCGGGATTGCTTCTCGCGCTGCGACCCGCGAACCGGGTAAGTCAGCTGAGCAGTACATTCGCGAAAGCATCCAACAGCCGAACGCCTTCATCGTGCCCGATGATCCCAAGTATCAGGCCAATGGTAAGTCAGCCATGCCCGAAGGGTTGGGCAATGGCATGACCGATCAAGACCTGGCGGACATCATCGCTTACCTGCTTACGCTGAAGTAATTGCTCACAACGTCGCAGAGTGATAACCGCTCAACCTTCACACTAGGTTGGGCGGTTTCTTTTGCGATTGTAACGTCGGTGTTTGCAGCCAGTTTGAATCGATCGCATGTAATTATCTTGAAATCAAGCTGCAATCGCACTGCGAGTCTTTCTGCGATGATTAGTGCTATGCTGATGACAGCCAGCAATCGAGCGGATGTAAGTGAAAGGAGGCTATCATGGCAACGGGTACGGTGTTATGGTTCAATCCAATTAGAGGCGTAGGCTTCATCCAGCCGGATGATGGCCGCCGAACGGTAGTATGTCTGGTCCAGCCGCAGTCGCGGCCGTGGCTAGATTCGCTGAGCAAGGGCAGTAAAGTTATCTTCGATTACGGTGTCGGCAAAGACGGCAAACTGCCCTGCGCCGATCATCTTGAGTTGCTTGAATAACGATCGCGTGACCGACGTTTCAGCGTGTTCTGCCCGACCTCGACTTGAGGCCGGGCAGTTTTGTTAGTTGCAGCCGATCTATTCCGCTTCTGCTTAAAAAGTGTATAATGGCGTAAATTGCAGGTGCGCCTACACGCCCATGCCCGACGAACTCGACCAGACCCCGCTCCAGGTCAATGCCTTGCCAACCGACCTCCAACGTTTGCGCAACATCCTCTACAGCGATCATGCCCGGCGATTGGAACAACAACTCGCCGACATGACGACGCGGCTGGACGACTTACACGCCAATCTGATCGAGCGCAGCGATCAACAGGCGGCACAACTTGCCACGGTCGCTGCCGACTTTCATACGCGCATACAATCCGCACAGACTTTCGTAACAGAACAACAGCATGAGCTGCACACTGCCTTCGAGGCGCGTACAGCTGTCGTGCTGGAGTCGATGACGACGCAGAACGCCGACATGCGCAGTGAGTTGATCGCCCGTAACGATCGACTCGCGACCGCGTTGGCTGAGATTCGAATGCAGCTTCAAGTCGCGCAAACAGCACTCGCCGATCGAATCACCCGCGATACGGCGGCGCTGCAGCAACATCTCGATCGATCCGATCAAGACCAAGCGGCCCGCTTAGAACACGTCGAATCCAGTTGGTTGGCGCGGCTCGATCGGCTGGAGGCGGCCCTCACGGCCTGGCTTGAAGTGTTGCAATCTGCCACTCACCAGCGCTTCGATCAACAGGCCGCGCAACTTGAGGCGCTGCAGCAAACGCTGAGCGCTCAACTGATGGCACTGGCCGGCACGCAGCGTCAAATTGTGCAGCGGCTCGACCAGCACAGCGCCAGCCTCGTCGAAACGCACCGTTTGCTGCTCGACAGCGTGACCCGCTTGACGCGTCTGTTGGACGATCAACGTGAGGTGCTGCGCGCCACCGTGCTTGATCACGTTCAACAGCACGAGGCCACGTGGTTAACCGCACAGCAGGCGCAGTTTGATTCAACTGTGCGCCTCGCCGATCGCCTCAACGCGCAAGCTCGCGCCAACTACGATGAACTCAATCGCCGCGTTGACAAGATCACCGCTCGCCTCGAGCGCGCCTCAAACGATGAACATTCTACGCGTCGCAAGTCGCCTACGCGTCCCAAACTCGATGCCTCCGCTGCCTGGGCGGATGACATTCGAAGTTGGCGGCCGTGCGCGAAAGATCCTAAATTGGCGGCAAAATTCGTGCGTTTCATGCAACGCGCGATCGAGCAGCTACCCGATCGGGCCAAGCAGGCCGCGTGGTTCGGCGTGCACACCGATCGAATCACGTTGACTGTCGGCAACCTCGTTCTCGCGTCGATCACGGCTCGCGAGCGATCGGTCGCGCTGCTCGTCGATCGAGATTGGGATCAAGTCGCGCGTTTGACGGAAGCGCACACCCCCTTGGGCTGGCACGTCATCGGTTGGTCGCAACTCGCGCGGCTGAACGACGCGAAGCAGGTGTGGCTCAAATATCAATCAGCCGCCGATAAGATTTGGGATGCTCCGGCGGCGCGTCTCGTCATCAAACGCAACCTTCGCCACAAGCGCCGCGTGTCGACGCTGTTCAGCGGGAATCGCGCATGACCACGCCGACGCCCGATGCGCCTGACGGCGAACTCGATCGCGAATTGTTGGACGCCGTTCGATCGATCCTCATTACGCCTGAGCGCCAGCAACTTGGCCAGTTGGACACACGCACCGACGATCTGCGCGAACAACTGCAAGCCCGCGCCGAGATCCTGCGCTGCGAGATCGAACGCCTCGAAGCCGAATTGCAGCGTTTGCGGCAGATTCAAGCCGACACCGATGGCCTCATCGCTCGCATCACACCGGAAATGTCGGATATGATCAGCCACACGATTCACAACTCGCGCGATCAGATGGCCGAGGCGCTGGGTCCGGTGATGGGCGAGGCTATTCGCGTGCAGATTCGTGATTCGCGCAACGACATGGTCGAGGCGTTGTATCCCATCATTGGTCAGACCGTGCAGCGCGCCGTGGCCGAGTTTACGCGCGAATTTCAGCGGAATATCGATGCGCGGTTGAAGTCGACCTTTAAGCCGGAAGGCGCGCTGCGGACTTTATCCGCGCGGTTGCGCGGCGTCTCCCCCGCTGAATTGGCGCTGCGCGATGCGATTCCATTTTCGATTCACGAACTGTTTCTCGTTCAGCGCGAATCGGGTTTGTTGATCGCTCACTATCATTTGGATGAGACCGCGCCCACCGACTCCGATTTGATCAGCGGCATGTTGACGGCCATTCGCGATTTCGTGCATGATTCGTTCGGGCAGGGCGACGACGAAAAGGAACTGGACGAGATTCAATACGGCGATCGGCGCATCGTCATTCAGAGCGGACGCGTGGCTTATGTGGCCGTGGTGTTGACGGGCGTCGAGCCGGCGGGCTTTCGCGCGCAGTTGCGTGAGTTCGTGTCTGAACTGCACGTCCGCCACGAAGCCGCGTTGAACAAGTACAGCGGCGATCCTGCGACGGTGCCGAACATGCAGCCGAAACTCGTACAATTAGCAGGCGAAGCGACAGGCACCGCGCAGCCGGGCAAGAAGCCGCTGAGTCGCGGCGTGCGTCGAGCGTTAGCCATTGGCGCGATCGTAACGGTGGTACTGATCGGCCTGGCGTGTTTCTACGCGCGCTTTACGTTAGCGTTGATGCCGCTGGCATTTCCGCCGCCCACTGCAACCAACACCGTGACGCCTACTGCAACACCCACGGCAACGGCTACGCCAACTGCCACGCCTACACCGACGGCCACTTCGACCGCGACGGCGACACCAACTCGCACACCCACGCCGACCTCAACTTCGACGCCGCGACCGACCGCGACGCCCACGCTTGCACAAATTTCTGGCGTGGCGATCGGTAATGTCTGGGCGCACACGCAACCCGATCGGACTGCGCCGCGTACGCTCGCCGTGTTGAAAGATACGCCGCTCGTGATTGTGGCGGTGTTCGATCGGTGGTTCGAAATCGAGTGGGCTACCGCGGCGGGCCGTCAACGTGGGTGGGTCGATCGACAGTGGGTGGCCGCCAACGCGACGCTGCCAGCAGAGATTATCACGCCGACCCGCACACCGTAGTCGGCGCGGAGCAAGATCGTGACAACGATTCAGAAAAAAATCTGTCTCCTCGGTGATTTCGCCGTAGGCAAAACCAGCCTCGTGCGGCGCTATGTCGAAGGCCGCTTTGAGGACAAATATCTCAGTACGGTCGGGGTGAAGATCGTGCGGCGCTCGCTGCCGCGTGAATACGGCACGCTCAATTTGTTGATTTGGGACTTAGCGGGCAGCGACGAATTTTCGCGGACGGCGGCCAGTTATCTGCGCGGCGCAGCGGGCGCGTTGATCGTGTGCGATTTGACGCGGCCTGAAACACTGGCCTCGCTGCCGAACTATGCCGAAATGCTGCGCACTCAAACGGCCGCTGCGCCGCTGATCTTTTTGGGCAATAAAGCTGATTTAACCGATGAACGATTGGTCTCCGAAGCCGATCTGCAAACGGTCTGCGCGGCGTTTGATAGTCAAGGCTGGCTGACCAGCGCCAAGACCGGCGATCACGTTGACGATGCTTTTGAAGCACTCGCGGCGGCGCTGGAGAAACAAGCATGACGCCGATTGATCGGATTGCGCTAGCCGCACAGGCTGCCGCGGTTTTTACGCGCACGCATCGCTTGGCGTACGCACACATCGCGCCCGATCTGACGATCACGTACGTCTCGCCCGATTTCGAGCAGTTGGTGGACGAACCGGGCGTGCCGCTTGAAGGCCAATCGCTGCTCGATTGCGTGTGGATCTTCGTCGGTAGCGAGGCCGATCTAGACGCGGTGCTGCGCGGCGAACTCGCCGAAGTGGTGTTAGAGCAGATCAATCGCCAGCGACCCGATGGTTCGATCGTGTACCTCACGTATCGCGTGACACCGCTCGCCGATGCCGGACAGCCGGGGCTGTTGCTGGTGGTCGAAGACGTGACCGAGGCCAGCCGCCTGCAACAGCACGTCACGCAAGATCGCAACGAACTGCGTTTGGTGCAAGCGCAGCTCAGCCGCGCCAATGCTGAACTGCAAAGGCTCAATCGCTTCAAGTCGCTGGTGCTGTCGATGGCCGCGCACGATTTGCGCTCGCCGTTGACGGTGGTATTGGGCTTTGCCGACCTAGCGCTGAAAGCTTATGATCGCGGCTTGCCGCTGGAACGCGATGACCTCGCCACGATTTTGGCACAGGCTAATCGGCTGAATCAGATGATCGCCAACCTGCTCAACCTCGATCAGATCGAGCGCGGCCAGTTGGTGGTCAAACCGATCGCGTGTGATCTCAACGAGCTGGTGCGCGATGTCGTGGAGCTGCTCTCGTCACTAGCGGCGATGAATTCGTTAACGCTCACGATCGATCTACCTGCGGACCCGATTGTGATCTGGGCCGATCCCGAACGGATGCGGCAGATCCTGCAAAACCTGCTCGGCAACGCGCTGAAGTACACACCCGCTGAGGGTCAGGTCAAGATCGATGCGCAGGTGACTGATTCGCAGGCCACGTTACGGGTCAGCGATACCGGGCCGGGACTCAGCGATGAACAGATCGGGCATCTGTTTCAGCCGTACTATCGCACCGACGACGCGCGGCACAGCCAGATCGAAGGTAGCGGCCTGGGCTTATTCATCGTCAAGACGCTGGTCGATGCGCAGCACGGTCAATTGACTGTCGAGAGCGAACTGGCGCGCGGTACGACGTTTAGTGTGCGGCTGCCGCTTGCCACAAGGGATGAATGATATGGACGGCAAAAAAGTGCTCGTCGTCGACGATGATCCGGCGCTGGTGCGGTTGGTCAAACGCGCTTTGAGCGAAGTCGGCCATCACGTGGTAACCGCCGCCAACGGCCAGGAGGCACTGCGATTGTTCTACGATCAGCGGCCCGATCTGGTCATTCTCGATGTGGTCATGTCGGGCCTGAACGGTTGGGAAACGTGCCGCAGCATTCGGCAGATGTCCAACGTGCCCATCATCATGCTGACGGCGCAGGGCAGCGACGCCGATATGCTGCGCGGGCTGGATTACGGCGCTGACGATTACGTGGTGAAACCGTTCAATCTGGATGTGTTGCTGGCGCGTACGCGCGCCGTGCTGCGGCGCGCGGAACAACCGGCGCTCAAGGACTCTGCCCCCAGTTATCACGACGCGTATCTCACGATCGATCTGAACGATCGGCGGGTGCTCGTCAACAACGTGCCGATCAAATTGACGGCCACCGAATTCAAGTTGTTGGCCTATTTAGTGCGCAATGCCGATCGGGTTCTGACGTTCACGCAGATTCTGGAGAACGTGTGGGGCTGGGAGTATCGCGACAGCATCGATTACGTGCACGTCTACGTTTCGCACCTGCGCCAGAAATTAGAGCAAGACCCACGCCACCCCGAATACCTCATCACTGAGCACGGCGTGGGCTATCGGTTTGAGAAACGCGCCGCCTAAGTATTTGATCAGTGCCTGTCCGTTTGAACTCACGGAGACGCCAAGCGGTGTCTCCGTGTTTGTTTGCCCCGATTTTTAAGAACTTTTTCGGAAACTCTCCAGCCCAGTTTAAGACCAGCCCCGTATCTTAGTGATACAGGCTGGACGTTCCTGCCTATTACACGCAATCCCAATCAGGAGATGATTCCATGGACGAATTATTGAAGTTGGTATCCGAAAAGGCCAATATCTCGGCCGATCAAGCCAAGCAGGCGGTTGAGACCGTCTTGAACTTCTTGGGCGACAAGCTGCCCGCGCCGATCGCTGCGCAGGTCAAGGGCTTGCTGACGGGCGGTGCTGACAAGGTCGACGATGCGCTGAAAGGCATCGGCGGTTTGTTTGGTAAGAAGTAAGCGCCGTATTTGGAATTGATCATGTCGATTGCGCTTGGTAAGCTCAACGGCATCACGACTGACATCCAGTCGAAGCTCAAGGCTCGCTCGATTTACGATAGCGACCAGCTCTTGGCGGTGGCCCGCACCCCGGCCGATCGGCACCAGCTGGCCCGCCAGATCGACGTGGAGCCGGCCCTGATCCTACATCTGGCAAACCGAGCCGACCTGGCGCGCGTGCGCGGCATCGGTACGATCTTTGCGCAGTTGCTGGAAGCGGCGGGTGTCGACACCGTCAAAGAACTGGCCACGCGCCAGCCAACGAATTTGCACGCGGCGCTGTTGACGGCCAATACGCAGTTGCAGCTGACGCGGCGTGCCCCTAGCGCCGATATGGTGCGCGCCTGGGTGGCTGAAGCTAAACGCATGTCGCCCGCGTTGGAGTACTGACGCTCACGCTTGAGCGATCTCATTCAGCAGTCGAATGGAACTGCATCAACTAGAGAGGCTGGCGCAAGTCAGCCTCTTCAACTGTCTACCCGATTCAGAACAGGAGAGAACACCATGCTTAAGGAATTCAAGGCGTTCATTTTGCGCGGCAACGTGGTGGAACTGGCGGTCGCCTTCATCATGGGTGGCGCGTTTGGCGCGATCGTGTCGTCGCTGGTCAACGACATCATCATGCCGGTCGTTTCGTTGTTAACGGGCGGCGTTGATTTCAAGAACTGGTTCATTCCGCTCAAGGGCGGGACGTATGCCACGTTGAAGGCGGCTCAAGACGCGGGCGTGGCGACGCTCAACATCGGCGTGTTTATCAATGCGATTCTGACATTCTTGATTGTGGCGTTTGCCATGTTCTTGTTGATCAAGACGTTGAATGCGACGAAGAAACCGGCTCCGGCCGCTGCTCCGACGACGAAGGACTGCCCTTATTGTCTGTCCAGCGTGCCGCTCAAAGCCACGCGCTGCCCACACTGCACGTCTGACTTGAAGTCGGCTTAAGTTCATGCGCGCCCGTGAGGACAAGATCATGATCGCCGCTCTCAGTGACGAACGAATCGCCGCGATGTTGGGGCGTAAGATGACGCACGCCTCAACTCGATCGCAGGCCGCCACTAACGACAATACCGGTCTTCAGACAGGTGAGGGTGTGGCGCACTGGCAAGCGATGCTGCACGAGCGTGACCTAATCATCGATCGGCAGGCCAGCGTCATCCGGGCGCGCACTCGGCAGCTCGACGAGTTGGCAGAAGAACTGGCGCATGTGATGGAGCAAGTGAATGAATTACAAGCCGCGCTGGAGGCCGAGGAGCAACACTGGCAGACGCTCGATCGGGTGGTGGCTAAATACCGCAGTTGGTTGACGGGTTACAACGCCAACTTGATCTATCTGCAAGAGCAGATCGAACAGCGCGATCGGCAGATTCGAGAGTTGGCGCTCAAACTCCAGCAAGCCAACGATTTTGCCCAACAGCTGGCCCGCTCGGAACTGGCTCGGCGCGCGGAAGTCGAAATCAAGAATGCGCAGATTGGGGTGTTGCGGGCTGCGCTACAGCAACGAACTCAATTAGGTGACGGTCAACCACCGTCGGACGAAGCGCTGGACTAACAAGCTTCACGTGGTTAAACCAGGCCCTATGGCTGGTTGGCAACGCTAACGACGCTCATCAACTGCCCGTTTAGGTCCAGCGCGGGCAGTTCGCATTTATGATCCTTGTCATACTCGGCCGTGTCCATCCCTGCTACGATGCTAACGTTACTTTTGGGAGGAGAAGCATGTCTGAAACCGTTGTCGATGTACGACCCATTCCACCAGCTCAACGCCATCCGTTGATCTTTGGCACGTTCGAAAAACTGACGGCAGGCGAAGCCTTCATGCTGATCAACGATCACGATCCCAAGCCACTGTTTTATCAATTCATGTTCGAGCGCAACGGCCAGTTCACGTGGGACTACGTGGAGCGAGGCCCCGATGTCTGGCGTGTAAGAATTGGTCGAGCCTAAAGGAGTGATGGTGAACCTTCCGCGAACGGCGCGCTTGCATGCGCCGATCATTGGTCTCGTCGTCGTCGCGCTGCTGGCCGCGTTGTGGGCGGCGCTGGGCCGCATTGGTTGGCGTATGCCGCAACTGCCCATGCCGATCTTAGGCCAGCATGGTGCGTTGATGACGTCCGGTTTTCTCGGCACGCTGGTCAGCCTGGAACGATCGGTGGCGCTGCAAAAACGCTGGACGTACGCCGTCCCGTTTTTATCGGCGCTGGGATCACTGGCACTCGTGATCGGGCTGCCGTTTGAGATCGGGCGGACTCTGCTCGTACTCGGCGCGTTGGGGTTAGTGATCGTCTTTTGGCACATCTATCGCCTCCACTCAACCATCGACATCGTGACGATGGCGATCGGCGCAAGCATGTGGTTTATCGGTAATACGTTGTGGCTGTTCAATCAACCGTTGTATTATGCGTCGCCGTGGTGGGCGGGCTTTTTGATCTTGACGATCGCGGGTGAGCGACTGGAACTTTCCCGCGTGCTGCTTCTGAACAAGACCAGCCGCGATGTCTTCAAAGTCGCACTCGGCACATTCTCGATCGGCTTACTCGTCTCATTGATCGTGCCTGACATCGGCGTGCGAATTGCAGGCGCGGGGCTGTTGCTGTTTGGCGTGTGGCTGTTGCGCTATGACGTGGCTCGCCGCACGATTCGCAAGAATGGTTTAACGCGCTTTATTGCGGCGTGTTTGTTGCCCGGCTACGTGTGGCTTGTGATCGGCGGCGGGTTGTGGATGGCGATCGGTCTGTCGTCAACCGCCGGTTTTTTATACGACGCAATGCTGCACGCGTTGTTTCTCGGCTTCGTGTTCTCGATGATCTTCGGCCACGCACCGATCATCATTCCCGCCGTCATGCCGATCGATGTAGAGTATCGGCCGCGTTTCTACGTTCACTTGATCCTGCTGCAACTCTCGTTAGTTGTGCGCGTCGTCGCTGATCTTTTGGCCGCGCAGCCCCTGCGTCAATGGGCTGGACTGTTCAACGTTCTGGCGGTATTGATCTTTCTCGGTAACATGATCCGATCGATGCGGCGCCGGACGGCCTGAGATGACACCAGCCAAGATCATCGCCGCGGCCGAAGCAGCGCGTTACGACGAATTGCCGCTGACCAACGTGCCCCTGTTTGAAGTCGAGGATTTTTCTGGGTGTTTGCTGGGCTTTTTGCCGGGGCAAACGCTGCCAGTGCACGTTCACGAACATGAGCACGAAGTGTTTGACGTCATCAGCGGCACCGGTACGGTTTACCTGAACGATGAAGCGATTGTCGTCGGGCCGGGCAACGTGATCGTCGTGCCCGCCGGTGTCCGACACGGCTTCAAAAATACCGGCTCCGAGCGATGGCTGGTGCGCGCGACGATTCATCAACGGGTTTATGCGCGTCAGGCGGTGCGGCGCGCGATTACCAAGCGGTTGCAGCGTTTTTGGCCACGTACCATTCGCGCGGGCTAATTGAGATTTGAGTTCAACGATTAAAGATCAGAGATTTCGGTTGTGCCTCGCTTAACACGGTACTTCATCAAAACGGCGTTGATCTATCTGGTGGTCGCATTGTTTGTCGGCGCGCTGGTGCTGGCCCGATCGGCCTTCAATCTGCCCGACGCCCTTGCGGCGTTGACGCCCGTCTACTTTCATCTCTTCATGGTCGGCTGGGTCACGCAGCTAATTTTTGGCATGTTGTTCTGGATGCTGCCTAAAGTCTCGAAAGAACAGCCCCGTGGCAACGAACGCTTGGCGTGGACGGCTTTCATCGCTATCAATATCGGCTTGCTGCTGCGCGCAATCGGCGAACCGTTGGTTGCCTTGCAGCCCGAACTTGGCGCTGGATGGATGTTGGCGTTGTCGGCGGTACTGCAATTGATCGGCGGGTGGGCGTTCATCGGCAACGCTTGGCCGCGTGTGCAAGCACGCGAGCGCGTGAAAGAGCGTTGAGATGCCACGCTTAAGTGTATGGTCGGTTCGCACCGCACTAATTTATCTCGGCGTCGGCTTCTTGATCGGCGCGTTGATGTTGACACAGAAAGGCGTGCCGCTTGAAGGTTCACTGCTGCGGCTGTTGCCTGTGCATATCGAGTTTGTGCTAATCGGCTGGACGTTGCAGTTGGGCATGGGCATCGCGTTTTGGATTCTGCCGCGCTTTAGTCGTGAACCACGCTACGGGCGCGTCGCCTTTGGCTGGCTGGCCTATGGCCTGCTCAACATCGGCGTGATCGGCGTTGGGTTAGGGCAGTGGCTCACTGCTGCGGCAGTTTTGATCTTCTTCGGGCGCGCACTAGAGGTCGCGGCCGTGATAAGTTTCGCGGCACATGCCTGGCCGCGTATCAAGCCGACGGGCGCGTGACATCGATCGGATTGAAATGAGCAGCGCCGCGAGTCTTTATCGCGGCGCTGTTTTGTTTCAATTCGCCATCAGCATGATGTACATCATACCGGGGCAGTGGGATCGATGATAAGTTATAGCGGAAAAATTCGGTCAAGGGACTGCTTGGAGGCAAATGATGAAAGTAAAGTGGTTGATAGTAAGCGTACTGATGATCATTGCGCTGGTGGCGACGGCGTGTGCGACGCTGATCGAGCCGCCGCAAACAGCACATGGTTCGGCAGTAACACCTACGCCTGATGTGCCAGTGGCCGCCCACGATCCACATCAGACGTTCGATCCGACCTTGCCGCCCGCGTCGAGCGCGCCGGTCAAAGAGATCACGCTGCACGTCAAAGACATGGTTAGCGAAATCGCGCCGAATGTGCCGGTGGATGTGTGGACGTATGAGGGCACGGTGCCCGGCCCGATTTTGCACGTCAATCAAGGCGACACCGTGAAGTTCACGTTGATCAATGACGCGCAGATTCAACACTCGATCGATTTTCACGCGGCCCAAACGGCCTGGAACGTGAACTATGTGTCGATCAACCCGGGCGAGAAGTTGTCGTTTGAATGGAAGGCCAACTACCCGGGTGTGTTCATGTATCACTGTGGTACGCCGCCCGTAATTCATCACATCGGCAATGGCATGTACGGCGCTATCATCGTGTCGTCGCCAGAGTTGAAGCCGGTGGCGAAGGAGTATGTGCTGGTTCAAAGCGAGTTCAGCGTCAATAAAGGCAGCGATGGTTTGTTCCATACCGATAGCACGCGCATGATGAACGCGGCTGTGCCGGACTATGTGGTCTTTAATGGCTTTGCGAATCAATACAAGGATGCGCCGCTGACGGCTAATCCCGGCGAACGCATTCGCTTGTGGGTTGTCAACGCTGGCCCGACGACGTTCTCGGCCTTTCATGTGATCGGCGCGATCTTCGATGCGGCCTATGCCGATGGCAATCCAAAGAACGAGCAGCACGGCATGCAGACAGTCAACATTCCACCAGGCGGTGGCTACATGGTCGAGTTGGTGATACCAGACGCGGGGCTGTATCCGTTTGTGACTCACTCGTTTGCATACACGGGGCGGGGCGCGTTGGGGCTGATCAAGATTGGCGACGGCGGCCCAGCCGCAAATATGGCGCACTAACAAATTTTCGGTGACGTTTCGGCAGTTGTTGCTTCCGCTGGACGGCTCACTTCAGTGGAAGCACACTCACGCAAACGCGGGCGCGATCTCATATCACGCCCGCGTTTTATATATCGTAGCCTGTTTCACGTAAGGTTTGTTGTAACTCAACGTCACTCGGCTCCGTGAGAATCGTCTTATGTGCACCGTCGCCGAACACCAACGTGGGGGTGCTGCGCTGGCCGCCATTGATGAAGATGACAAACTGCTCGGCTGCCGCGTCGTGATCGATGTTGACCTCGCGGAACGGAATGCGCCACTCCGTCAGGCGTTCGCGTACATGCTGCGTATCTTCGCAATCGGTTGCGCCGTACATCGTCAGGGGCAGGGGCATGGTCTCCTCCGCGAACGAGATGATGGCTATTTTACCCTAAACCAATCCGCCGAAAGCGGATAGCGTGCTCAGACTTAAGACGGATGACGCTCCCCATTGCCTCTGATATACTGACCCTCGACAATTCAGACAGGAGCAAAGCCATGAACACTGTAACGAATCGCTTGTACCGCAGCCAGACCGACCGGATGGTCGCCGGTGTCTGTGGCGGCCTCGCCAAGTACTTCAATATCGACCCGACTGTGATCCGCCTCATCTTCGTCGTGTTGGCACTGGCCGGGGGACCCGGAGTGCTGCTGTACTTGATACTATGGCTCATCACGCCGATCGAGCCGTAGTTGATTCTGAAGAAGAATCACCTTATACTTACCTTAACTACACTGACTATTCTGGAAAGGAAAACCATCATGAGCGACGAAGAAGTCCGCACCGAAGAAGCACCGCAGACCGAAGAGCCCAAGGCGGAAGGCGGAGCGCGCACGCAGGAATTCAAAGTCACTGGCGACGCCGTCGTTGGCAAGTTGAAGGAATTGCTGCACGAAGGCAATGTGCGCCGTGTCATCATCAAGAACGAAGAGGGGAAGACGCTGATCGAGATCCCGTTGACCCTCGGCGTGGCTGGCGCGCTGTTGCTGCCCGTATGGGCGGCCATCGGTGCGATTGCGGCACTCGCCGCGAACCTCACCATCGTCATCGAAAAGATCGACGCCTAAGTTCGCTTTACCTTTCAGCCCCGTGTCTCTTAGCGAGATGCGGGGCTTTTTTATTTGGCTAACGGCGGCATGATCCAAATCATACCTGCCATCCCGCCGAATCGATATACTCAGACTGCCTGTGATGAATATCACGGATTGGTTCTATGGCTGCCGACCTGAGTGCTCATCCCTATCCCGATTATGTGGCCTGCCCCTACTGCGGGGAGCCGGAAGTTGAAGTGTGGTGCTACGAACTAGCCGCCACCTGCCACGCCTGCGGTCGGCAGTTCGATCATGCCTTGCCCAAAGTGTGTCAGGGCATGTGCCAGACGCACCTGGACGACGGCGCAACTCAACGTGAGTGCATGAAAAAATGACTCGACCTCCTTTACCGAAAGAACATGGCTCGTGGGCGATGTTCGGCGTGCCGCTGATCATCGGGTTAGCGGCCGCCCCGATCTGGCAGTGGCGCGCGCTGTTTTTGATCGCCGCTGCGTTCGGTTTGTTTCTGGTGCGTTTTCCGCTGGCGATGATCGTCAAGACACGGAAACGGCCAACGGCCGATCGGGCTGGCTTGGTTCGCTGGTCGGTCGGATATGCCGCGCTGGCCGCGCTCGGTGGTGGGTGGCTGATCGTGATCGAGCGGTTGTACTGGCTCATCCCGATCGGGTTGCTCGGCGTCTCGATCGCGCTGCTCCATTTGTGGCTGGTGGCGCGCAAACAGGAGATGTCGGCGTTTGGCGAGTTGATCGGCATTGGCGGCTTGGCGCTCGGCGCACCGCTGGCCTATTACACAGCCAGCGGCCAACTCGACGGTACGGCCGCCGCGTTGTGGGTGGTCAACGCCTTATATTTTGGTGGCACGGTCTTCTACATCAAATTGAAAGTGCGCCAACAGCCGCGCGTGCCCGCGCCGGATCGGTTGGCCGATCGGTTGGTGAAGGCTTCCGCATGTCTCACCTATCAAGCCGTCGTCCTTACTATCGTCATTTTGCTGGTCGCGTTCGATCACATGCCGCTGCTACTGCCGTTGGCGTTTGTGCCTATGACGCTGAAGGTCTTGTACGGCGCAACTCGCTGGCAAGATAAGCGCTCACTCAGTCTGCCGCGCCTTGGCCTGATTGAGTTGATACACGCGGCGCTGTTTGCCGTGATCGTGATTGCGGCGTTCTGAGTTAGTAATCAGTTTTCAGCCGTCAGTTGTCAGAAAAACTTAAGGAGGAAGTTATGAGTGAACAACCGGCGAATGCCGGGCCGCCGCGCCGCAATTGGGGCTGGGTGCTGGTGGCGCTGCTGTTCGGCGGAGTGGTGGGGCTGGGCATGTACACCTTCGCTTACGCGGAAGGCACGTCGTACTTGTCCGAAGACCCGCAGGCCTGCGTCAACTGTCATATCATGCGCGATGTGTACGATGCATGGTTGAAGGGTCCGCATCACGCTGTGGCGACTTGCAACGACTGCCACATTCCGCATACGTTCCCAGAGAAGTACATCGTTAAAGCCATCAACGGTTTCAATCACAGTCGCGCCTTCACTTTTCAGGATTTCCCGGAGCCGATCCGCATCACCGATTTCAATCGCAACATCACCGAGGAAAACTGCTTGACTTGTCACGGTGATTTTGTCGCCTCGATCAATCATCTGGGCCAGAAGGAAGACGAAGACTGCCTGCGCTGCCACGCCACCATCGGCCACGATCAGGTCAGCGTCGGTAAGCCGTAACCCATGAGCAATTAATAAGTTGCAATGAACAAGCAAATCTGGAGGAAGATGCATGACACCTACAACGCCTAAAACTCAGCGCCGCTCGCCGCTGTTGATTCTCGCCTTCTTGATCGGCGTCGTCGCGCTGATCGCCATTGGCGCGCTGCTGGTCAACATTACCCAACGCAAAGGCGAATCGATCGAGACCGTGGTGCGCATGGTCGACATCAAGGATGGCGAGACCAATGCCGCCGTATGGGGCCAGAATTATCCCCGCGAATACGATCGGTTTTTGATGATGAAGGACGATACCGTCAGCACGCCGTACGGCGGCAGCCAGCAGTACGATAAACTGGCGCGCTTTCCGGCGATGAAGCGGCTGTGGAACGGCTATGCCTTTGCCGTAGATTTCAACGAAGAACGCAGCCACTACTATTCGCTGGTCGATCAGAAAGAAACGCAGCGCCAGGTGGTAGTGAAGCAGCCGGGCGCATGCGCCAACTGCCACAGTGGCGATGCGCCAAACTTGATCAAGTCGATGGGCTGGGAGGCTTTCAATCACACGCCGTATGCCGAGATTTCGGGCACGCTGCACAGCGGCATTACGTGCAACGACTGTCACGATCCGGCGACGATGGCGCTGCGCATCACGCGGCCCGCGTTTATCAACGCGATGGCGAAGCGCGGCATCGATGTGACGCAGGCCACGCGCCAGGAAATGCGCAGTTACGTCTGCGGTCAGTGCCACGTGGAATACTACTTCCAGGGCGACAACAAACTCCTGACGTTCCCGTGGGAAAAAGGGTTGAACATCGATAACATCAATGCGTACTATGACGAATACGGCTTTAAGGATTGGGCGCACAAGGAAACGGGCGCGCCGATGCTGAAGATGCAGCACCCCGAGTTTGAACTGTACTCGACGGGCCTGCACGCTCAATCGGGTGTAGCCTGCGCCGACTGCCATATGCCCTACATCCGCGAAGGCGCGATGAAAGTCTCCGATCACTGGATTCGCAGCCCGCTGCAAAACGTCGCCAACTCATGCCAGTCGTGCCACAAGATGGATGAGAGCCAGTTGAAGACCCGCATTCTGACGATCCAGAATCGCACAGCGGGGCAGCTGCGCGAGACCGAGACGGCCATCATCGCGCTGATCGACGCCATCAATGCGGCCAAGGCCGCCGGTGCGACTGAGGCCGATCTGAAAGAGGCGTGGGACTTCCAACGCAAGGCCAATATGCGCTGGGATTTCATCTCGTCTGAGAACAGCACTGGTTTCCACAGTCCGCAGGAAGCGGCCCGCGTGCTGGGCGATGCGATGAACTATGCCCGCATGGGCCAACTTTCGGCGGAGCGTTTGACGATGAAGTTGAAGGGCACGGTCAGCACCGATCCGCTGTTGAAGATTTCTCCGGCGGTGACGGGAACGTTGACCATCACGCCGACCGTGCAGTGAGATTTCGCCTGTAATTGCGAGCCGCCGCTAGCGGCGAAGCAATGACATGACCAAAAGCAATCCGGCGGCTGATCGAAACTCGATCAACCGCCGGACTTTTTTGCTACACCGTGTGCCGCGTTTAGCGAAACGTCGTGATTGCCAGGTACGCCAGGACGGTTCCTATCACGATCGGCAGCAGGCTGGACAACCAGCCAAAAACGAGATTTCGGCGCGAAATTCCGGGTTGCAGCGTCGCCAGAGTGGGCTGATCGGGATGATAGTAGACGGCTGTTTTGAGTCCTTTGGGGTACTTGGCGACGAGGTTCGTGGCATACTCTTTGGCGTTGAAGAGGACTAGCGGCTTCCCGAATTCAACGCGCTTCGCCTCGTACCACGTGCCATCGATGCGATATGAATACGCGATGACGGGATGGTAAGTGACACCATTCTTCCCGGCCGATCGTTTTTGCACCTCCGAGCGCGTGATCTGCCCTTTAGCGGTCGGCCACGACTCGCTGTGCTTACCCCACTTCGTCGCCAAAATTTGATTGTAGATCAACGGCACGCTGCTGCCGATCGCGATCAGGCAGAATACTAAGGCAAACAATTGATTCGATGACATTTATACTCGCCTGTTTTTGAACTCGACATTCGCGTCGTCCTCACCCCGGATACCAGATCACTCTCGGATCATCCGCCGCGCGCTGATAATCCCACGCCGCATCGATCATTTTCTTCAGGTCATACGCTGGTCGCCAACCTAACAGGAACTTGGCCTTGGTATTGTCCAGCCATGTCGAATGATAGGGCGTCGTGATGTCCACCGTCGGTAGGCCACGGCTTGCGGCCAGATACTCACCCACGTGCCGATAGTCTATCGGCTCATCCATGCAGATGTTGAAGGTCTGTTGTCGCGCGCGCGGCTGATCGAGTGCAGCTAGGATTGCCGTGACGAGATCATCGACGTGCACGAAGTTGCGCTTCACCGGCTGCCCCTCGGGATCGAGCATAACGGGGATGGTCGGCGTTCGCACATACTCATCGGCTTGCTGCGCGCCGACCAAATCGCGCCAACGCGGCCCGCCAAAGACATCCTCGCCGAACGACAACTGATATTTGAAATCGTCCTTCTCCATGATCCACGGCGCGCGCAAGCAACAGCCGTTCAGGTTGTACTGAATGTAGTACTGCTCCAACATCACTTCTTCCAGCACTTTGGAGAGCGCATAACAACCCGGATACGCCGAATGTTTCTGTGTCTCGGTCACCGGGATCGGGTGCGGATACACGAAGTGCCCCATGCCCGCATCGCCGCCGATGAGGATGAATTGTTGAAATGTCGGGCTGACGCGGCACGTCTCTAACAACCAGAACAAGCCCTTTACCGCCACGTCCATGATCTGATCGGGCGTTTCCTTGCACGTCGCTAAATGCAGCACGTGTGTCACGCCATTCAACGCGGCTTCGACGGTGTCACGATCGGCGATCGAACCGCGCACGACTTCGACGCGCTCTGATGCGGGCAACTCGCGATGATGGCACAAAGCGCGGACCGTGAAATCGTCAAAGGTCCGATCGGCCAGTAACTGCCGAATGAACGTTTGCCCGACCTTGCCGGTCGCGCCCGTAACGAGAATACGTTTCTGATTGGACATGGGGTCTCCTCGCACTGTGGTGGTCATTGGGTGTGCGCGGGTCGATCGCGGTTTCGCTGACTTGCTTAAGCGCTATTCAATATCCCCGGCACTCAACCGCTGCAGCCGCTCGCGATCGGTCACGACGATATAGCCGCCCGGCTCGGTCAGCGCCAGCCCGTCTTTGCGGAACTTGCTCATGATGCGGATCGCCGTCTCGATCGTCGTACCGGTCATATCGGCCAAATCTTGGCGCGACAGCGGCAAATTGATCTTCACACCCTGATCGGTTTGCTCGCCGACTTTATTGCACAACTTCAGCAGAATGTGCGCCAACCGCGTATCGACGCGTTCGGTGGAGAGCGCGCGCATGTGCATCGCCGCGCGCAGTCGCTCGCCCAGAATGGCGATGATGCGTAAAGCGATGTCGGGATACTGGCGGATCAACTGCAAATACTCGGTGCGATTGATACTGAGCGTGGTCGTATCCGTCATCGCCACCGCTGTAGCAGGATGCTGCGGAAAGAGAATGCCCGCGCCGCCGAACATCTCGCCAGGCAAGATCACTTCCAGGATGTTCTCCTGACCTTCGGCGTTGTACTTGACGATCTTGACCTGCCCGTCGCGGATCACCCACAGCCGATCGGCCTCATCACCTTCGAGGAAGATGAAAGTATCGGTTGCAAAGTGATCAGCCCGGAACCGATCGGCGATCGCTGCGATTTGATCGGGCGTCAGCGATGTGAAGAGTGGAACCTGGCGGAGAAGATCAGCGTTGCCCGTCATAGTAGTGAAAACAAAATCAATGACCAATGACCAATGAATAATGACAACAGAGCGAACGAGCGGGCGAGTTTGTCATTTGATCATTTGTCATTGATTAAAGTTACTTTTACCGGCCTCGAAGCCGAATGCGCGCATCACGGCAGTGCGGGCACTCGATGCCGTAGTATTCGCGGCCGCAGGTGCGGCACGTGCGCGGCTCGATCGGGCGGTCGTCGTTCAACGACGCGGCAATCAGCACGATTTCCTGCTCGTTGAAGTGATCGAGCCACGCGTCCAGATCATCCCCCATGATCGTCCAGCGCCCATCGATCTTGCGCAGCACGCCGCGCTTCACGGCGGCGTCCATCTCATACGCGGCGGTGGCCATTTCCAGCACCGTGGCTTTACGCAGCGACATAGGTTTCCTCCTCAGCTTCGACACTGGCGGTGCGACTGGGCGGCGCCGCCCTGGTCTGATCGATCACGCGCTGCACGGGCTGACCGTGCTGAATGCGATAGTGATCGAAGTCCCGCGCGACAAGGGTGTCCGGAAAGATCGCGCGCGCATCGGCCTGCACTTCGCGCTCACCGTAGCGGCGCGAAATGTGCGTCAGGATCAACTGCTTAATGTTAGCGTCGCGCGCTAGCCGCGCCCCCTGCGCCGCCGTCAAATGCCCGTACGCCTTGGCGATGTCGGCCTCGACTTCCAAATAGGTCGATTCGATTACCAGCGCATCGACATCGCGCACATACTCCAACAAATTATCAGTGCGAGCGGCATCGCCCACCACCGCCAGCGACGTGCCCGGCACTTCTTCGCCTAACACTTCGTCGGGCTGGATCACGCGGCCGTCAGTCAACGTGATCGCTTGACCCGATACCAGCAGCTTACGTTCCGGCCCAAACGGCACGCCCAGTGCCTCAGCCCGATCGGCTAGAAATGGCCGATGGGTCTTCTCGCGAAACAGATAGCCGAAGTTGCCGCTGCCGCGATGCGTAACCGGAAACGCCGACAACTCAAAGAACTTGTCTTCATACAACTTGCCGGGTTTCACATCCTTGAATTTGATCTCAACCGGCGACTCGGCGTCGCGCAGCACGATCTTGTTGATGAGATCCTCCACCCGATCGAGCGCCGAACGCCCGCCGTACACGCTCAACGCCTCAAACGTCTCCCAGCGGATCAGCGTGCTCAACAAACCGGCCAGCCCCAAAATGTGATCGAGATGGCCGTGGGTCAGCAAAATTTTATCGAGCCGCTTGAAGCCGAGGCCGCTCTTCAACAACTGGCGCTGCGTGCCTTCGCCACAATCGATCATGAAGCGCTGCTCGTTGTGCAGCACGATCTGCGACGCAAGGCCGCGTTTGATCGATGGCGCAGAGGCGGAAGTACCGAGAAAGACGATTTCGAACATGATGATCGCTTATTGCGCGCTGGCGACGGCGGTAAAGATCAACACCAGCGCGCTCAAGATCAGATTCAGGCGCGTCAACCGCGTCTGCTGGACATTAAGGCGCGCGGCTTCGTCAGGTTTGTCCAGGCCATTGGCGGCGAGCAGGGCGTTGCGGCGCAATGCCGGTTGCACGGAAAACGTAACGTACGCGGCGAGGCCGATCATCAACACGACGGCCAAGTGCTTGAACAGAATCGCCTGCGACCACACATTATCAAACTGCAGGAAGCCGCGATAGAACCGATTGTTGACCAGCTGCACCATGCCCGTCAACAGCAGCACGATCAGACTGAGGTTTGCCAGCGGCTGAAAGCGCTTCTGAATGCCGTCCAGCAAGCGCGCAGCTTGTTGCGCCTCGGTGACCGTGCGCTTGATGATCGGTTCGATCACGAACGACAACGTTGCCAATCCGCCAATCCAGACGACGGTGGCCAGCAGGTGAAACACAAAACTGAGTGAAAGCAGGAAGTTGCTAGTGAGCATGGGCGGATTATACCTGATTTCGGAGCCTAAAGAACGACCTGACAGGTTCAACGCCTGTCAGGTCTGTGAAGTTAGTTGTCGCCAGTGACTTGCTTCAGATAGAGCCGCACCGGATCCCACGAGGCACGTTTGCTGCCGTCGGTCTTAATCAAACTGTAGGGTACCGGATCATCGGTCGGGCCTTTGCCCTTCACCCCGTAATCGAGGTTCCACAGGAAGGCTAGCTTCACAAAGCCCCACTGCTGCATCAACTGGTACGCCTCGACGATGTTTTGACCTTGCTCGGCTACAGTGTTATCAGCCGCAAACTCAAAGCCGGGCGGATAAGCGCCATACTCTTCACTAGACGCCCAGCCAAACTCGGTGACGCATAGCGGCTTCTGACCCTTTAGAATGCTGTTGTAACCTTGTAGCGTCTCTTTGAAGAACCATGAATGATGCGGCGCACCCTTGGAGTTATCAAACGGGCCGCGGAACAGCGCCGTAGCCGCTTTCGGCAGCGCGGGCGAATCGGCCGAGCTGACGTTAGGCCCGATGTTATATCCGTTGTGGTGCGCACCCACACAATCGACCGTGTCGAGCAAGCCTGCGTCGAGCATCTGCTGCAGATACTTGAAATCGTCAATGGCTGAAGCCGGATCATCAACGCCGGTCGGCGACAGCGCGCCGCTAATGACGATGATGCTGGGGTCACGCTGTTTGATGACTTGATATGTAACGCGCAGCAGATCGACGTAGCGTTTCGCGTCGATCAACTGCGGCGTGGTGCGCCATTCTCGGATGAGATTCTGCTCGTTCCAGACCTCGATCGCCTGGATCTTGCCCTTGTACCGATCGATCACCTGGCCGACAAAGTTCGCGAACGCTTGAGGATCATCGGGCGGCCCCTTGATCGCGTCAGGATCATTTTCGCCGGGTGGATTGCTGGCTGGCAAATTGGGATGCGTCCACTGTGGAGCGGTTACGATGCTCAGCATAACGCGAACGCCATTGGCGTGGGCAGCGTTGATGATGCCGTCAAAGCCGGAAAAGTCCATCTTTCCTTGTTCGTGCTCAAACACGCCCCATTGCACCTGCTGTTTGATCCAGCGCGCGTGCAGCCGATCGACCAGATCGATCGACACGGCCGGATCACCGACAATGCCGTTCACCTGAACCCCATAACCAAACGGCAGTTCGGGCAGCAGGCCATCTGGCCCAAAGCGCGGATCGACGGTCGCCACGGGTTGCGCGGGTTGTGCCGGTTGTGTTGGCTGGCTGGGTTGTTGCGGCGCAGCTTGAGTGGGTTGGGCCGCGGGTTGCTGCGGCGCGCTCGGTTGATTGCTCCCTGTCGCCTGCGTGGGGTTGGCTGCGATCGGCGTGGCAGTCTTTGGGCCGGTCGGCTGGTTGAAGAACACCGCGAAAACCAGCACCGCGCCGATGACGACCAGTGCCAACCAGCCGCCGACCAGCACCGGCAGGGGAATGCGATTGAGTAGGGATGGATTCTGCTTGCGCATACGATCTCCGAGATGCACAGTTTATAATGCATAATGCTTAATTGACGACAGGCTCAAACTTCTGCGCCCATAATCAATTAAGCATTATGAACTTTGCATTATGAATTGTCGATTAACGTGAGCCGACGATGGCTCCCAGCGCATCACACGCCGGACAGCTGCCGCCCTTGCGGATGATGGCATAGCCCGCTTGCGGATCGCTGCCGTAGTAGTCGAAGTCCACGTTGAAGACGATCATCAAACGCACCTTGCCAGAGTTGATCGAGATGGCGGCGGCTTCAGCCAGCCAGGCAGCTTGCTGGGCAATGGTGGTGTTTTCCGCCCAGGCAAAGCCCGGCGCGGTAGACGCCAGCGATGGATAGCCTTCTGGCGTTAAGTATCCGAGTTCGGTGAAGCATACCTTGCGCGCGCCGCCAAACGCGTTGTAGTACAGATTCAACGTCGGCAGGAAGTACCACGAGTAGTGGTTGCCTTCCGGTCGGCCTGAGCTAACCGATGGTGACGTCGTGCCCGAGTTGTGGTGCGCGCCGACGCAATCCATGTAGTTAGCCGCGCCTGCTGCTGCCATCTGTGACAGGAAGGCATCGTCGTTGCAGCCATCGGCCCCGCACCCGGCCGCGCCCCACCAGCCAGTGGGGGCGGGCGCCGCACTGATCACGAGCGTACCGCCATTCGCCGCTTTGATGGCATTGTAAGCCTTGGCTAGCAATTGCGTATAGTTTCCGCCGCTGATCTGACCGTTGGGCCACTCGCGATCGATATTGGGTTCGTTCCAAACTTCAATCGCGTCGGCACCGGCAGCCGCCATCGCTGCGACTTCGCGCGCGTAGCTGTCCTGATAGCCAGGATCCATGACTTTGCCCTTATCGCCCAGCACCGACAGCAGAATCTTGAAGCCGTTGGCATGTGCCGTGTTAATCGCGCCAGATTCGTCGCCGCCGTGGCTTTGCACTTTGATCCACTTCATACCTGCGGTGCGCATCGGGCCGAATGGCGATCCATTGATCTGCCCGCCTAATTCAAAACTGCCGATGTTGCCCACCGCGACGACTGGCGGAGCCGCTGCCACAACCGTGCCCTGAGGTGGATCACCCGCGGTGATGACGGCGCTCAACTGTGTGCCGAACGTGCCCTGCGTATTCTTAAGTTGCCAGACGCCAGTGTAATTGCCGTATTGATCGGGCGCAGTCAACGCCACGCTCACATCGACCGAACTGCCGGAAGCGACCTTGCCGTGCCTTCACCGTATCCGAAAAGGTGCCGAAGCCCAGTCCCGCTGACAAAAGCCAAGACGGTGTCATCAGTCCAGTCGCACGTGCCATCGTTTTGAACCTTCCACGTCTTGGTGAAGAGGCTTTCACTATTCTTCAACTTCGTGCCGTCCGGAATAGTCCGCATCAGCGACGTACTTGGCGCTGAGGCACCCCGCTGCCACGGTAGTCGTGGTTGTCGTCGAGGCGGTCACCGATGTTGTGTCGGTGGTGGTGGCGGTGGCCGTCACTGAACTGCCCGCGCTCACCACGATGGAACCGGTGCCCTTACTTTGTGTGCCGATCATCGCGGCGATGTTGTACGTGCCGGGTTCGGCGGGTGCGGTCCACACGATCGTGGTATCCGTGATCGGTCGAGCCGTCTTCAACAACTCTTTGCTGCCGCGGTGATCTGCCAATCCATGTCGAGCGCAGCCGAGAGATCGCTGGGCACCGATTGTTGGCGATAGCCCGTCAAGGCTTGATTCAACGCCAGCGGCGGCACGTCACCCGATAGACCGGTAATGACGACCCCGCGCATGCGGCGCAGCAGTAGCAAATTCAAACGCTGACCTAAACTCGCTGCGGTGTTGATCATCACCGCGTGCTGTTGGCCGTTGTTCTCGTAATTGAAGCGATACACAAACGTCTGCGGATCGAATTGATAGTTGCTGACCTTGGTGGGATTATCCAACGCCAGCGTGACCATCGAACCGGCTGTCACCGACAACGGCTGCGTCAGGTTAAAGGCTGGCCGATCGAACTGATGGCATCCGCAAAGGAGACTTCGGTCTCCGCGCCGCCCACTCCACCGTATCGAGGCTGGCCAGCGACACAATCGGCTGGAATTTATAGCGATTGACTTGTGTGGGCGCCCAGTCGATCAGCGCCCGCGCGACGTTGCCTTCAGGTAACTGGTGGTCTTTGCCAAAATCCGATTGAACCACGTCGGCCGCCGCGCCGATTTCCACCCAATCGTAACCGGCGGTATCCGGCGCGCCGTTCGCGTCAATGGCGGGCGCGGGCAAGGCGACGACCAGCAACTTGTTTTGAGCGTGTACGCTCTGCGCCAACTGCTGCACGAACTTGGTGAACGACTCGCGATAGTCAGCGGGCAGGCCACGATAATCGATAGCCACGCCGGCGAAATTGCCACGACCGGCGAGATCGGTCAAGTCCTTCGTGCGCCTTCAGGCTTTCGTCTGAACTGAGCAGAGTGCGCACTGGCGCTGGATCGATCGATCGGACCACCGGGATGATCTTAGCCGTGCCAGTGTTGGGCACATCGCCCGCTCCGCCATAATCGTACCGTCATCGGCCGGGGTCAGCCGTTCAGATAGACTTCGTTTAGCAGGGCTGCCGCATCGCCGGGCGGCGTCTGGCCCGGAGCGATCTGCGCGGCAACATAGAGGGGGCCAGCGAGGTGCTGCTCTGGAACAGCGCCACTTGCTTGGGTAACGACGAGACTTGCGCCGACACCGTGTTGCTGGTGGTATCGAGGAACGCGCCCAGCCAGGTCCACTGCTTGCCGTCCCAGGCGTACAAATCGTACGTTTCATTGAGAGCCGCGCCGTTGGGCGGGTTGATGGCCAAACTGGTTGCGACTTTATTCCAGCCGCACTGTGCCAGCTCGTCCAGATCGGACTACGCAGCATCAAATTGACGGGCAGGGCATCGTGCGCTTTAGCGAGGTCATCGCCCGATTGCGCTCCATCAGGTGACTGAATCAACGGTGGTGAGTTTGAAGGTTAATGCTTGCGATGGATCCGACAAAGCCACGGTTAATCCATCCGGATGAGGTGACGGCAGGGTTCTTGGCGTCGAGGGCAGTGCCGGAGCACGATAGCCCCAAGCGTTCCGTCAGTGAAACGGGCGGCAGCATCAGCAACGCGAGCACAACCAGTACCGCGAGACCGATGAACGCAACGGTTGTTGCGACCGGCGGCGCCAAAGAGTCGTCGATTATTCGCGGATAAATTCTTCCTTTCGCTACAAACTTCACAGCCCATGGAAGCGATCTGAACCAATTCCCCTGGCGCTGGCAGACTACCAGCCGGCGTCAAAAAAAGTGACGGTCAACTGTCGCCGTCACACTTTAATTATGGCCGTCTGGCCGAATTCGGCGGCGATTCTAACATGGCTATACCTAATTCGCAAGCGCCATCCCTAGTTCCCACATGTTGCGGTGTGTCTTTAGTCCTGTTTGGTTGCATTCTGAGTATGGGCTTAGTATAATACACGCATCGTTATTTCAATTTACCAACTTGATCCCAATCGTGGGAGTTGAGCGGGGAGGTTCTGATTGAGCACCCATAAGCAGGCTATGAATCGATGGCGGATCGCGGTCTTGATACTGATGATGGCTGCAGTCATTGCTGGCTGCGATGAGGCGTCGCCCGCCCCGGCGACTGGACCCGCGCCTGCGGCCGGTACCGACTGCGACATTGCCGAACGTCGTTCGGCCTCCCCGCTGGACAACCACCGGCGGCCAATCAGCCCGCCGCTCAGCCGCCCGCTAACCAGGGCGTGGCTGCTATCGTGAACGGGACGCCCATTCCGATGGCCGCGTATCAGCAACAGGTCGCGCAGTTTCAAGCGGCGTTGGTGCAGCAGGGTCTGAATATCAACTCGGCCGACGGTCAGGCACAACTCGCAGATGCGGCAGTTGCTGCTGGACAACATGATCGATGATCAGTTGATCGCGCAAGAAGCGGCCAGGCAAGGTGTCACGGTATCGGACGCCGATCTCGACGCCGCCATGCAGCAGTTGATTGATGCGGCAGGCGGACAGGCCGCGTTCGATCAAAGTCTCGTCGCTGCCGGACAAACGTTGGATGATGCTCGTAATCTGCAGCGGACACAGATGCTCAACAATCTCATGCGCGATCGGGTAATTGCCGCCGTTGGCAACGTGGGCGATCAAGTTCACGCACGCCATATCCTGGTTGATTCGCAGGCCACGGCCGATGCGCTGCTAGCGCAGTTGCAGGCCGGGGCTGACTTCGCGCAAGTAGCGCGGCAGTCGTCGCAGGATTCGTTGACCAAAGATAACGGCGGTGATCTGGGCTGGTTCCCGCGCGGCGTGCTCATCTCCAAAGAGGTGGAGGACGCCGCCTTCAATTTGCAACCGGGGCAGATCCAGCGGTGTCATTCAAAAGCTCATTTGGCTTTCACATCGTGCAAGTCATAGAGCGTGATCCGGCGCGGCAGTTAGATCAGGATCGGGTGTTGAAGTTGCAGCAGCAGGCTGTTAAGAGCAATGGCTAAGCGGCTTGCGCGCCGCGGCCAAAGTCGAACGCTTGGCGGGGCAATAGAAACTAGACGTTGGATGCTCGAAGTTGGAGGCGTTCGGGTGGGTCTACGATTCTCCAACTTCCAATCTCCAACTTCCAATTCAGGGGTCGCCTTATGGAACGCACCAAGGTCATCGCGGGCGCTCGATCGGCTTTCGCTGTACTGTTAGGACTGACGATCTTCATGCTGCTGTGCTACGGGCTGATCTTCATTTCGCCCAATGCCGATCTTCAATCCATTCAAGCCGTATGAAGCTTATCGATGTCGACGCTGGCACCTTCGCCCACAGTTGGGCCGACACTGCCGCCGACTTGGACGCCCACGCCGTTGACGACCGTGGCGCCCTCGCCGACGCGGCCTACCGTAACGGCAACGAGCGCGCACACCGCGACCCACGCGCGCTCCGCTGCCGACTGAGACCTCGACGCCGACGATTACACCTACGCCGACGGAAGATGCGTGCAAGAGCCTGAAATTAGTAATGGGACCACCGCCTGGTCAACACTACGCCCAGTATGATCCGGTGACGCTGACGTGGACCTTTGGCCGCGCGTTGGCCGCCGATGAGCACTTTGATGTGTTGCTCGATCCGCCGGGGAGTGGCTTTCCAGTCGATCGGTTGGGCCGACGAGACTAACCCCAAAAACAAGAACTGCGGCTCGTTCTGCGAGTTTCAGTTCGGCGTGTGGGAGTGTCTATCCCAGTGGCCGCTCAACTGGACGGTTGGCATCATCGCGTCAGCAAAGATCGCAAAGTCATCGGACAAGTGTGCCGGCCCCCTACTTCTTTGAGCACTAAAGCGGCGTTGATCTCGCGCGGCAGATCGATCGGGTTACATGAAAGAACAATCGGACGTTGAATCAACTCACGATGGTTTTTGTTAGCCGCCGCGCTCATCGTTAGTCTCTGTTATCTGGGGATCTTCCTGTTCCCCGATAGTCCGATCAATCCTTTTCGGCCGCAAGTCCTGGCCTTACTGCCGACGTTGACACCGCTGCCGACGGTGACCGAAACTCTGCCGCCAACATGGACCCCACACCGATCGGGAGTACGGGCACGCCGCGGCCCCTTTCACGCCGGAGGCGGCATCAGACACCCGCCCAACGCGCACGCCGACGTTGATCCCGTCGCCCACGATCGATCCCCGCATTCCCGCGCTCGACGTTCAAGTACGCAACACGCAGCCCGTGTTGCGGGCTGATCCATATGGCGCGGCCTGCGGCAACTGGGGCGGCATCGGCGGCCAGGTCATCGACCTTGACGGTTCGCCGTTGAAAGGTGTTAGCGTCGTCGGGTGGGGCGGCCCGATTTCGGAGCAGAAAAAACTGGTGTTTGTATCAGGCAGCGATACGCGTATCAACAAGTTCTACAACGGCGAAGCCAGTTATAGGTTGTACATCGGCGCGCCGGGCGATTTTGATTTTTACGTGGCCGTGTATGAAAACGACCGGGCCGCCTCGCCGATCGTGAAGATTCGCATGGTCAACGACTGCACGCGCGATCTGGCGTGGATCAATTTTCAACGGAATCATTAACCATGAAACGTTCTCGCATCCGATTGTTCAATCAAGGCCGTGAAGATGTCAACGTCGACGCTGCCGAGCGCGCAACGGTGCTGAAGGATCGCACGCAGTTGTTCAATCGTGACGCTGCTCTTGCTGGCGCGCTTGAACGCCGATCGTGCTGGTGTGCTATGCCGTCATCTTCCTGTTCCCCCACCAGCGATTTGAATCCGCTGAAGCCAGTGTCAGTGGGGGCTGTCTTCCTCCAGCACCCACGCCCACAGCCACGTCGACGCCGGAACCGACTGAAACGCGGCGGCCTACCATCACGCCGACGACGGAACCGACCGCGACGTCGACGCCGCTGCCGACAGATACTCCGCGCCGACCGATACACCTGCGCCCACGTTGCCCGGCCGCAAAGGCACGCCGTTGCCGCCGTCGCTCACGCCGTCACGTACCCCCACGCCGATCGTGACCCCGGCTGTAACGCAATCACCCTTCAACTACTGCAGAAGTGATCTATCAGCGGCATCCGGTTGTATGGCGTCAACTGGGCGGGCATTGCGGGGATTGTCCTGGGCACCGATCTGGTAACCAAACCAACATCGATGTGCACGCGTGGGGCGATGCGCCGTTAGGCCGGACAGCAAGACGTTGCCTTCGGGCGATGGTCAGCTTATGGCCCGTCGGGCTGGGAATTCAAGGCTGGACAACAAGCCCGCTATCGGCAAATGGAAGATCCAACTGGTCGATGCGAACGGCGCTCCGCTGTCCGAGGTGGTTGAGATTGAGATGCGGGGAGATCCGCTGGCGAATCTCTGGCGTATGTGATCTTCACGCAGAATCACTGAAGTGGGTAGTAGTTAGCGACTGGCCGCTGGTTGTTGGTGATTCACGCTTTAACTACTTGCAGGCTGGTGTGGCAATACTTGCATTTGTAAATCGAAGAAGATATCAATATCGCATCAGTCAAAATCAGAAATCGAAAATCTAAAATGATCTTCCATCCACCCCGTTGATCCTTAAACCACCTTTACGTCTCGCGTGACCCCTTCATTTCGAAGGACCTTCGCGCGCGTGCGCCTCCTTTTCTTGGTAAACGTCGTCCGTTTGGAATCTCGACTTTAACCATCCAAGAAAGGGAGTGTCTTGATGTTGTCTCGAATCAATCTAATACGCGGCTCACTGCTATTCATCGCTGTGCTGTACGGCGTCGAACTCCTCGACGAGTTGATTTACGGCCTCGATAGCGCCGCACTGCCGTACCTTCGTAATGAATTCGCCTTGACCTATACGCAGGTCGGTTTGTTGTTCACCTTGCCCGGCTTGCTTGCGCTGTTGCTCGATCCTGTCGTCGGCCTGTTGGGCGATACGCGCCATCGACGCTTGCTGGTTGTCGGCGGCATCAGCGCGACGCTGTGCGGCCTGCTGATGATCAGTGTCGCGCAAAGTTACAGCGCGTTGCTGCTCGCTTTCTGCGTGATGTATTTGGCGAGCGGTGCGTACGTTAATCTCTCACAAGCGACGTTGATCGATCGCAACCCCGATCGCGCAGAACACACGATGGCGCGCTGGACGTTCCTTGGCTCGATCGGCGTGGCGGCGGCGCCGCTGCTATTGACGGTGCTGTTTGCGATCGGCAAGTCGTGGCGCGGCGCGTATCTGGCGCTGGCGGTGATCGCGGCCGCGTTCGCCGTATTGTTGATTCGCCAGCGGCAAACGCTCACAACGGCGCGGGCGACGAGGCGGCTTTCACCGTTGACGCTGGGCCGCACGTTGATCGGCGCACTGCGCAATCTTACGCTGCTCAAGTGGATCATCCTCACCGAAGAGTTTAGCCGACTTCATGCTCGACAAGTTGCTGGAAGTGACCGGTCTGTACTTTCACGATGTAGCCGGCGTCAGCCTCGCGGGCGCGAGCGCGGCGGTAGCCGTGTCTACGCTAGCCGGTCTAATCGGCAACGCGTTGATCGTGCCTGCGTTGGAGCGATTGCGCGGCGTGCGCGTGCTGCGCATCTCAGCCGTTGTCGTATTGGTCGCCTACGTGGCGCTCTTGATCGTGCCGGTGGTGGCGATCAAGTATGTGCTTATCGCCGTGATCGCTTTCGCAACATCGGGCTGGTTTGCGATTCTGCGTGCCAAGTGCTTTGAGGTGCTGCCGGGTCAATCGGGGCTGGTGATCGCCGTCGTCGCTGGCGAACGTATCAAGCCTGTTTGTGCCGGTGATCGTAGGCGGCGCAGACGCGATCAGTTTGCAGGCGGCGATGTGGTGTTAGCGATTGGGCCGGTGGCGTTGATCCTCGGGGTAAGGTAAAATCGCGCCATTCTGTGGAAGAGAGGAAGTTTATGAATCGAGTGGACTTGCACATGCACAGCACCGCGTCCGATGGCGTGTTGCGCCCGGCCGAGGTGGTGCGTTTGGCGAAAGAGCGCGGCCTGACGACGATCGCACTGACGGATCAGCACGACATCGGGTCTGGCCGAAGCGATCGAGACCGGGCGGCAAATCAGGCTCGAAGTGATCGGCGGTTTTGAGATCAACA
The DNA here is from genome assembly GCA_046328575.1 of Anaerolineae bacterium. GTDB lineage: Bacteria > Chloroflexota > Anaerolineae > Fen-1058 > Fen-1058 > JAGOBP01. Next base: position 21,986 of record JAXLWI010000024.1, on the reverse strand, counting down.
GCGAGACGAATATCGGCCACATGGATTTTCTCGCGTACGGCTGTGACATCGAGAACGAGGCGTTGCAAAATCAATTGCTGGAAATTCGTGATGCGCGTGTGGGCCGCGCCAAGGGCATGGTGAAGAAGTTGGCGAACTCGGCTTACCGGTGGCGTGGGAACGTGTGCTGGCTTTTGCGGGCGATGCCAAATCGATCGCGCGGCCGCACGTGGCACGCGCGTTGGTGGAAGCGGGTCACGTCGCTCGACGCAGGAAGCGTTCGACAAGTATCTCAACGACAACGGCCCCGCATACGTGCATCGACTTGAATTAAAGCCAAAGGAAGTGATCGACGTGGTCCATGGAGCGGGGGGCGTCATTGTATTGGCGCATCCCGGCCACGCGGGCACGACGCATTTGATTCCGTTGTTGGCCGAAGCGGGGCTGGATGGCGTCGAGGTTTACTACTTCGATCACAGCGATGAACAAAAGACCGAGTTGCTGGCACTCGCTGAAAAGTACGGGTTAATCGTGAGCGGCGGCAGCGGCTTTCACGGCGACGCCACGCATGCCGAGTTAGGTTCGGTGCCCGTGCCCGATGAGGTCGTGGTGAAATTGAAGGCTCGAATTGCAGCGAAACGCTAATACGCTGTAGGGGCGAGTCCCAGACTCGCCCCTACGATTGTAACTTCGGTAAATCCAACAACAGCACTTCTACCACCAATCGCGCCGTGGCATTGTGATCGATCTGCCACAAGGCACGCCCACACCGCTCAGCCGCCGACTTGGCTTTAGCCACATCGATGTGTTGCGCGACCCCGCGAATCTGCTCCACCCGATCAGGGTTGACGAGTTCCGCGGCGCTGCCGCTGGCCGCAGGCAAGACATCGCGCCACCACGTGCGCCATAGATCCAGTGTCTCGCGGACGCGACCGTCTTTCTTGGTAAGGTTTTCAGCGTAAGCAAAACGCGTAACTCGATCGGCCTTGAGCAGTCGCATGAGATCATCCAGCGCTTGCGCACGCGCTGCCAGCAGCGTCATCTTGCGCCGCGCTGATAGCCCAGCCCAAACGCGTCCGCCGGAGAGATGCGCCAACAGATCGGCCCGCGCCGGATCGATCGGGCGCGAGGCGCTGAGCGCGTCACGCACTTGTGCGATCGTCAACAGTCGCAGCGCAATCGCCTGACAGCGAGACACAATCGTCTGCAACAGCAATTCTGGATCAGCCGCAACCAGGATCAACACCACATAGCCTGGCGGCTCTTCGAGCGTCTTGAGCAGGGCGTTCTGCGCCTCGATCGTGGCCGTCTCAAACTGATCGAAGCGCTACACGATAACGGCCTTCGACGGGTCGCAGCGCGAGATCGTGTTCGAGCGCGCGCGCACCTGATCGATCTTCAGTGTGCGTCCGTCGGGTTCGATCACTTGCACATCCGGATGTTTACCTGCCGCGATCAACTTGCATGATCGACACGTGCCACAGGGGCGATTATCGCCGGTGCGGTTAAGCGCCAGCGCCAGCGCTTTCGCCAGCGTCCGCTTTGCCGGTTGCGCCGGGCCGCTGATCAGATAGGCGTGCGCCACATACTGATCGCGCACCGCGCGATCGAGTTGTGTCACGGCCCAATCATGGCCGAGAATCGGCCAAGGTGTGGAGGTCATGCCGCGATTATACCGCAAAGCTTTGTTCAAAAAGTTGCTTGACAAGACTGCGTGGCTGCGGTAAAATCTCGCTCGCTATCGCCGAGGTAAACCAGTTGGTAGAGCACGCGACTGAAAATCGCGGTGTCCGCAGTTCAATCCTGCGCCTCGGCACTATGGTGCCGAGCGAAGAGCAGGCACTGTTACGCGGGAGTAGCCCCGGAGTGGTACAGCGTCTCCTTGCCAAGGAGAAGACCGCGGGTTCGAATCCCGTCTCCGCTCTAAGGCCGATGCAATTGCATCGGCCTTTTTTGCTGCCCCCGATCGTGCCTTTCGCTTTTTTGACTCCAGCCGCATCCAATAACGATGCACAAATCCATCAGGTTGTCTGAGGCCGCCATGCCGCCAATCCTAAGTTTTCTGCTACGCCGCTTGCTCGCCGTGCCGTTGACATTGATCGTGATCACCGCATTGTACGGAATCTCAATGTTGGCTCCGCCCTGGCGTCGCGCTTATCTGTATGTGCCTTACTGGTCATCTCCGGCGAACCCATTGCCGGATGATCCACTAATGAAGAGCATCATCCAGCACGCAGCGGCATCTGGACGAGCCGTTTCTGGTGCAATACGCGGGCTGGCTGGAAAAAATGCTGCACGGCGATTGGGGCTGGAGCATCGGCTTTAAACGAAGTCTTGCCGTTTCTGCTGCGACGGACGCCCGTAACCGCCGAGTTGTTGCTGTGGTCATCCATCCTGTTCATTCCGCTGGGCGTATTGACAGGCGAGGAAACAGTCCGGCGGCCCGTCGCGGCAAACGGATCGATCACGGGGTGCAGCTCTTTGCCTTCATCGGCACTGCTATCCCAATCTTTTTGCTGGCCTTTGTCATGCTGGCGATCTTTTACATCGGCCTGAAAATCTTCCCACTCGATCGGCTGAGCGACGCGACCAAGACCTTAGTTGCCTCTGACGCTTTTCATAGTTACACCGGACTGGTGACTATCGATGGCTTGTTGAACGGCCGACCGGATGTGTCGCTGGATGCGCTGCGCCATCTGGCGATGCCGGTCTTGACGCTGGCGCGCTGGCGCAATGGGCGACGCTGAATCGCATCACCCGCCTGGCGGTCACCGAAGAACTCGATCGCGATTACGTGACCGTCGCGCGCGGCAAAGGCCTGCGTGAACGCGCCGTAGTGTTGCGACACGCGTTGGGTAATGCGCTGGTCCCAATCGTAACGAGCAGCGCCGTCTCGGCAGCGTCATTAATCACGAGTGTCTACTTGGTGGAACTGCTCTTCAACTTTCACGGCTTGTCCGATGTGTTCGCCATCACGACCGCGCAGGCTTCGCTATTCGTGACGTTCGATCCTGCCCCGGCGATGGGGCTGGCTTTCTACAGTGTTTTGATTGTACTGACGATCACCTTCTTGCTCGACGTTGTACACGCGCTGGTCGATCCGCGGTTGCGTGAAAGGCTCGGCTCATGATTAACATGCTGCGCCGCTCGTGCGTTTCATGCGACGCCTGCTCTCACGCCGACAAAGACATCGCTGGCGCTATTGATCATGGAGTCTATGTGGCAGCCGCTATCGCTGCGCCAACGCTCTCGCCACCCGCGCGATCCGCGCAATCCCAGCGGTCTCCAGATCGTCGGCCGGCAATCAATCGCCGTGCCGCAACCACCCAGCGACAAATTCAAGTTGGGCACGACGCGCGGGAGCATTGCGATGTCTTTCACGCTGGTGTGGGGTACGCGCAGCGCGCTGCGCCTGAGCCTGATCGTGGCGATCCAGGCTCGATGACATTGGGCACACTCCTCGGCGCGGTGAGTGGATACCTCGGTGGCTGGATGAACGGGCTTGTCTTACGTGTGACGGATGCTTTTCTGTCATTTCCGGCCGTAATTGCCGTGCTGCTGTTTTTGCAGTTATTCACGGACTGCGCCCGATTGGCTGGTGCCGCCGACGCCGGTGCCGACCTTGCTGGCCAACGCCGGGCTAAATCCCATCATGGCGACGCTGATCGTGTTTTCGTGGATGCCGTACACGCGCTTGATCAACGCCAACATTCAACGGTTGAAATCGGCCGACTATGTGCTGGCGGCACGGGCTGTTGGCGCGCGACCAACGCGCATACTCTTTCGGCACTTGCTGCCCAACGCGCTCTCGCCTGCTATTGTGCTAGTGGCGCGCGATGTAGGCGGCATGGTCATCGTCGTGCGACCTTCGCGTTCTTTAAGCTGGGCGGCACAGTCGAGTGGGGACAATTGCTGGCATTGAATCGCAGTTGGATTCTGGGTGCGGCGGGCAATCCGCTGACGTACTGGTGGGTATATTTGCCGTTTGCGCTGGCGTTGATCATTTTCAGCGTGGCGTGTGGTATGCTAGGTGAAAGTTTGAACGCGGCGCTCAATCCGCGTGTAAAGTGAATGTGGTCGAATTTTCCGGTAACAAGTTAGTCACGCATCAATAGACAAACGTGGATCACACGGACACCCTGCAACTGATTCTGCGCAGCCGCAGGGACGACGCACTGGCCGTCGAGGCGTTGATTCGCGCCCATGAGACCCGTGTCTATCGGCTCGCCGTCTCCATGCTCGACGATCCCGCCGAGGCTGATGAAGCGACGCAAAGGCCTTCATCCGCGCCATCGAACGGCTGAACACCTTCCGAGGCGAAAGCTGGTTCGCAACGTGGGTGTACGCCATCGCGCTGAACGTGTGCCGTGGGCGGCTGCGCAAACGGCGTGCGCGCGCGCGGCTAACCCAGATACTGCGCACCTTGCTCCGTGTCGAGAAAGCGCGCTATTTCTGGAAGACACGGCGATCGATCGAGAAAAGCCATGATGCTGTCTGGAATGCGATCCATGCGCTCGACGACAAACATCGCGAGGTGATCGTCTTGCGCGGCGCTGCAGATCCTGCCGGCAGGAAGACATCGCGGGTGCTAGGTGTAACCGATCGGACCGTGCGCGCCCGCTTGGGCGCGGCGCATACACGTTTGCGCGAAGTCTGAAGGGATCGGTTGATCTAGAATGAGGTCGGATATGATGGTTGTGACTCATGCGGACGCGCGTCGCTATTTGGACGTGGGCCGCGATCAACTTACTCGATCGGAACGCGAGGCCTTGCAAGCACATCTGTCGACATGCACGGATTGCGAGGCCTATGATCGCGAAATAACCGCGCTGCAGGCCGATCTGACTCACGTATTGCACACGCGCTGGGACTCGGCCCGTCCTGCGGCTGATCTGACCTTGCGGCTGAAAGTGCGGCTTACGGCACGGACTCGCGTTCAACGCGTGTGGCGGGTAACGACCTCGCTGAAGCTCGGTGGCGTTGTTGACCATCGTTACGCTGGCGACAGTATTGGTCCTGAACAATGTCAATCGGCTGACGCCCACCGCACCTTCCAATCAGTCCTTGTCCGTCGTGAATACCTCGCAATCGCTGACGGAGACCATCGGGCCGTTGAACCTACCGATCTACATCGGCGATCGCATTCGCCTGTTGGAGCTTTGGTTGGCGAACGATCAGTTGGTGCCGGGCAGCGCGGTCGATCTGACTTTGCGCTGGCAGACGCAATACACGATGGAAACAGGCTACATCGTATTTATGCACGTGGTCGATGCCAAAGGCAACGTGGTGGCCCAAGCTTGATGCTCCGCCCACTGACGGCGTACGTCCGACACAGAGTTGGCAGCCGGGCGAGGTCATTGTCGATCGACATACGTTGATGCTGCCGATTACGGCCGAACCAGGGCAATACCTCTGCTGGTTGGCCTGGCCAGTTTCCTTCGGCGCTTGGCGGCAGACTACCGGAAAAGCTGGGCGGCGACGCGGTGCGCGTCGCGACACTCACCGTCAACACTATTCCGAATCGCCTGGACGTGAATCTCGAAAAGTTCGCGGCGTTATTGGGCTACGCGCTGGCGACAACGGACAATCGGCCCGGCTCATACCTGGAGATTACCCTGTACTGGCAGGCTCGCGATAACACCACCGCTTCGTACAAATCGTTTGTGTACCTCACCCGCGCCGATGACGCCGCAGCGGCGCCGATTGTGGTGTCGGACGCGGTGCCGGGGGGCGGTTCTCGTCCCACGCCGACGTGGAACTGGGGTGAGACCGTCCCCGATCAGCATTTGCTGCGTTTGCCGTTCGATCTGCGGCCGGGCGTGTACAACCTAGTGGCGGGCCTGTACAATTCGGATACCGGCGCACGGCTTAACACGTCCGACGGCGAGAGCACGATCAACTTGACGCAATTGCAGGTACGGTAACGAGTGGAGTGTTGCTTGCCAACAACACACCGTCGAGGTACGATGACCTCGACGGTGTTTTTGTGATAGATACGCCGCGACTATTACGGTTTCACGATCGCGACGAAAGTGCCATCGGCGACCTTGGTCAACTGCGTGCCATCGATTCGGACGGTCCACAGGCTGTTGGCGCAAGCGGGATTACAAGCCACACCGTTCGACTGAACCAGCAGCGTCTCTGCATCCAGCCACAACACAACCTGTAAGTATTCGCCTGGATTGCTGGACATGATCAACTGTGAGCCGCCGATCAAACTATCGGATACGGCCACCCAACCCTGCTCGTTCGCCGGATCGCCGCGCGCAATGGCGAACGCGACGCGTGACGTATCGGCGCTGAAACGGGCGCTGCCCACCCGATTGCCACGGACTTCGTTCGGCGCAACGATCTTGAGTGAATCGTCTTTGCCTAGATCCAGAATCGAGATCGACGTGAGGTCACAGTGGTTGGCCACCAGCCGCACATCGTTGGATACATCGTCGAGGCAGGTGAGGCGGCCGCCGTTGGGATTGAACGGGATCAACTCCGTCACACGCTTGTCGGCCAAATCAACCCGATAGAGACTCGACGCACCCGCAAATGGAATGTATCCGCCGATGCCATACGGTTCTTTGCTAAAGTAAATGGCCTGGGCATCCGCCGACCAGCGTTGCGCGACGATTTGATATGCGGGCGCGGTGACATTTTCCTCAACCAGCGTCGTCAGGTCAGAACCATCGGGCGCGCTCACCATCAATCGGGTGGGTGTGTTATCGCCGGTCGGCGATGTGCCCCAACTCAACCGGGCGGGTGTGACGCTGTCGCCTGACAACACGGCTAACCCATAACTCGGATTCTGGATGAAGTCGAGGGTGCGTTGCTGACCTGCCTCCAACACCACAACGCGGGCCGAAGTGCTGGTATCGAGGGCGTAGAGTGTGCCCGACACGGTGCCGCCATGCGGCAGCAACCCGGAGTCATGCAAGCCGCCGGCTCGATCGAGCAGCAGCGGCGTATCAAATAATTGTAGGGTGTTATCGGCGGCACGTACGGCCACTTGCACAAACGGCGAGGTATTCGTCGCCAGGACGACGCTCGAACCATCGTTGTTGGTGTGATACTCATAGCGTTTACCGCCGCCCTCGACGATGATGCGGAAGCCGGGCACGATGGCTTGCGTGCATTGCACGCCGGTCTGCTGTGTGCCCAGACAGCCGTTGGGCCAATCGATGGCTTCAGTGCTGACTAACTTTATTTGATCGAAATTGAGACCGACGGCTTGATTCACGGCGCGGAAAACAGCACCTTGTGCTGGCGTTAGATTGACGGGCAGGGGCGTGGTCTCGACCGTTGGTTCAACTTCCAACGTCGCGCCGGGAATTGCCTTTGGGCCGGCCGGAGTTGGCGCAGGCGCGGCGCAGGCTACGCTGACACTGATAAGAACTAACCACAGAATTTTCTTGAACACACGGAACCTCACATGACAGACGGAGTATGCCCGTTATTATACCGATAAAGCCCCTCAGTTGACGATAGTACTCAGAGGCGAGGGCGACTTGGGGCGGCTATCTTATTCCCGTCGTCGGGTGTAGAATCGCGCCGCTTATCTAACATCGATGGTCTTATTTCATGCCTGAATCCAAACGTAATTTGATCTTGCTGCGCGCCTATTATATGGCGTTGGGCGGCGGCGGCGGTTTTTTGCTGCCGTTCATCACGTTGTTTTACAAACATCAAGGCTTAAGCGGCGCTGAAATCGGCCTGTTGTCGACGGGGGCTGGTCTGGCCGCGCTGATTGCAGCGCCGATCTGGGGGCGGCACAATGACCGTGCGGCCGCGCCGCGCCGCTGGCTGCAGTTGGAGTTGTTGGCATCGTGTGCGTGCATCCTGATCCTCAGTCAGCAATCGCTGCCGTTGGCGATGGCGGCGTTGGTGACGCTGGATGCGCTGATGAACTCGGGCATCTCGCCGTCGAGCGATGTGCTATCGCTGACGGTGTTAAGCCGCACCCGATCGGGCTTTGGCAGCATCCGCTTGTTTGCGTCGTTGGGCTGGGCAATTGCGGCATTGATCGGCGGCTGGTTGATCGAGCACATTGGCCTCGGTGTGATGTTCGTCGGTTACGTGCTGGGCTACGGCTCGGGCGCCGGCGTGGTCGGCTTACTGCGCTTGCCAACTTCCAACACACGCTCGACCGATGCATCACAGCCACGGACCAGCATTATGCAGACTGCGCGGCGCGTGTGGGCCGATCGGCGCTTGAGGCGTCTGGCTGTGGTGCTAGCGATCTTCGGCTTTGCGATGTACGGCCTGCGCTCCTTCGAAGCGCTGTATTTAACGCAGTTGGGCGCAGGCGGCACACTCGTCGGGCTGGCGAGCACGATTGGGGCTACGATCGAATTGCCGTCGATGCTGTGGGCCGATCGGTTGGTGAAGCGTTTCAGTCCCGCGCGCGTGCTGCGCGCGTCGTTCTTCTTTGAAGTCGTTAGGTTGAGCGTGGTCCTCATCGCGCCGTCGGTGCCGATGTTGTTGTTGATGCGCGCTGTCGGCGGGGTGACGTTTAGCTGGTATGTCGTCGCGGTGCTGGGCTTTATCTATGATGTCGCGCCCGGCTCGCAAGTGACGACGACTCTGGCGTTGTTCAACGTGACACTGCCCGCGTTTATTCGCATCACGGCCGCCCCGGTCAGCGGGGTGATCTTCGATCAGTTGGGCGCACCGTGGTTGTACTTGATGGGCGTGATTGGATCGGGGGCCGCGTGGCTGATCATGCAACTGCGACTGACTCAGCCGACGGCGACGGTGCCTGAGTTGACGATCCAGGAGCAACCGAGTGAGGCTTGATCGCAATAACAACGGGGAGCGATTGTTCGCTCCCCGTGTTTGATCGGGCTTAAGCCACTTGAAGTTTCTTAAAGTTCTGCACCTGTCCGCGAATGCCGCGCTCGGTGGGCAGCCGCTCGATGCTGGAGGCGCCGAAGAAGCCCTGAATTCCAGGCATGCGCAACAACGCCTTGCCCACTTGCTCCGGCTCATCGAACGGGCCGCCATGGCAAATGACGATGAGGTCCTTGCGCACACTGCGTCCCGCCTCGGCGATCTGCATCACGCGCTCGATCGCTTCATCAAGCGTTAACGCGACGCCCGCGCCGATCGTACCGGCTGTGGTCAGACCAACGTGCGCCACCAACTGATCGGCGCCTGCTTTCGCCATCGCTTGGGCCTGATCGACGTCGAATACGTACGGCGACGTAAACAGATCGATCTCATGAGCCAAGCGGATCATCTCGATCTCTTTGTCGTAGCCCATGCCGGTCGCTTCGAGATTGGCGCGGAAGTTGCCGTCGATCAAACCCACCGTCGGGAAGTTCTGCACGCCACTGAAGCCGATGTCGCGCAATTGCTTTAGGAACACCGGCATCAAGCGGAACGGATCGGTGCCGTTGACGCCTGCTAACACGGGCACATTCTTCACGACGGGCAACACTTCGTTCGCCATCTCCACGACGATGCCGTTCGCATCGCCGTAAGACAGCAAGCCCGCCAGCGAGCCACGACCGGCCATGCGATAGCGCCCGCTATTGTAGATGATGATCAGATCGCAGCCGCCCGCTTCGGCCATCTTGGCCGAGATGCCAGTGCCTGCGCCGCAGCCCACGATCGGCTTGCGGGCATCGATCTGCGCCTGCAAGCGCTTCAACATTTCTGCACGTGAAACGGACATGATAGATTCTCCTTGAGAGAAGTTAGCGTTTGAGCAAACCCAACAGTGTCTCTGCGACTTTGCTGGAGAATTCAGGATCGTTGATGTTGTGATCGACTTCGATCACAGGGAGGCCGGGCTTCACGTTGCGCTTGATGGCCTCGTAGCACGCCCGATCGGCTTCCGGATCCCAAAAGCGATCCCCTTCGCTATCGAGCATGGAGACGCCCTTGAGCGGGATCAAAATCGTCACGGGCGCCGTGGCCGCATTCGCCGCCGCCGCGATCATCTCGCCCATCTTCACGTTCTCTTCGACGTTGGTGCGCAGCAGCGTCACATTGGGATTCCACTGATACAAGTTGCGGCTCTTGTATTTTTCGGGCACAGTGTCCATGCCCCAGAAATTAGCCATATCCACGCAGCCGGGGACAATCACCGCCGGGATACCGGCCTTGGAGGCCGCCTTGCACCGATCGGGTCCGGCCGTCATCACGCCGCCGCACACTTCATCGGCGAGTTCAGTCGTGGTGATATCGAGCGAGGCCGTGATCAGCCCATCGGCGATCAAACTCTCCATCGTCTTGCCGCCCGTGCCGGTCGCATGGAAGACCAGCACTTCGTAGCCATTCTGCTCCAGAATGCCGCGCGCGTGATCGACGGCTTTGGTCGTATTACCAAACATCGACGCGACGATCAATGGCTTGTCGGCACCGGCTTCGGGTCGCGGCGTGTTGACCATGCCCGCAATGGCGCCGGCCGCGTTGGTATAGATGACGCGACTGATGCGATTGAAGCCGGCCACATCGACGATGGACGGCATGAAGGTGATGTCCTTCGCGCCCGCATAAGCTGATACGTCACCACCCGCGACTGTGGAGACCATCACTTTGGGCACACCGACCGGCAGTGTGCGCATGGCGGCCGTCGCGATCGAGGTGCCGCCGCTGCCGCCCATGCCTAAAATGCCGTCGAGTTGACCTTCGTCGTACAACTTGCGCACGATCGCGGCGAGGCCGGTGGCCATGGTCTTCATGGCCTCATCTTTGTGCTGACCGGAAGCGAGATGCGCCAGATCGCCGCCGCCCGCTGCGGCGACTTCTGCGCGTGTGATATCGGGCTTGAAAGCAGGTTCGCCCAACACGCCAAAATCGACGACGATCGTCTTGAGGCGTTTCTTCTTGAGCAGCGCTTTGACGTAGGCGAATTCTTCGCCTTTTGTGTCTAGCGCGCCAACGATAACAACTGAGTTCGACATAGCATGACCTCCTGAGGGTTGGGAGCAGCGCACGGCGTAGGGGCGTTAGGCGCTGCTTGATTTCACCTGGAAAAATGTGACGTTAGCGGCGATGATGGTCATTAACCGCGGATCAGATACAACACGCCGACGATGAAACCGATAATCACGACGATGCGGCGCAGCGAGCCAGGTTTCACTCGACTGGCCCAGCGCCCGCCTAACGAGCCGCCGATCAACGCACCGGCAGCCATCACGATTGCGGCCAGCCACACGACCTGACCCGAAAACAAGAAGAAGATCGCGGCAGTGATATTCACGCTGAACGCAATGGCTTGCTTCAAGCCGTTTAACCGCGTCAACGAATCGTCCAGCACCAGCCCTAACACCGCCAGTACGATCACGCTGAGACCCGCGCCGAAATAGCCGCCGTAGATCGAAGCGGCAAAGACTGGCGGCACGGTCCAGACGTGATGGATGTGGGTGTGACCGGCCTGCGCCGCGCGCCGCATCAGCCATGCCCGTAGTCGATCTTGTAATGCTAGCAGGCTTGCGGCGAGCAGGATCAAAATCGGCACCAGTTCACGGAAGACCCGATCGGTGGTGTTTAGCAACAACAGTCCGCCGACGATGCCGCCTAACGCTCCTGTGGGCATGAGCCAGCGTAGTCGCTTTTCTTGGCCTTTTAAGTCTTTGAACTGCGCTAGCGTCGCGCCCAGATAGCCGGGACTTAACGCGACCGTGTTGGTGATGCTCGCTGCGACTGGTGGAATGCCCACCGCCACCAACACCGGAAAGGTGATCAACGTGCCGCCGCCCGCCAAGGCATTGACGGCACCGCCAGCCATGCCCGCACCAGCAATGAGTAGCAACTGCACAAGGTTCAATGAATCGATCATGGGTATTGAGTCCGTGGGTTGCAGTATTGCGCTACCATGCCGCTGATTATACAGCAGTCGCGCATTGTCTCCTGCGCGGAACATCCTGCCTCACCGGCCAAACCTATGCAGTGGATGGCGGCTACACGATGCGTTAAGCGGTTATAATCATCTCGAGGGTACTTTAATGGCTTAGTGCTAAGCCTCTCGGGAGGATGAACTGAATGACAACCAAACATGACCTATTACGCCGCACATTGCGCGAGATGGGGCGCGTTGTCGTGGCGTATTCGGGCGGCATCGATAGCACGTTGCTGGCAGTGGTCGCCGGGGCCGAGTTGGGCGATCGGGCGGTGGCCGTCACTGCGGTCTCGCCGAGTCTGCCGCATTCGGACTTAGAAGAAGCTAAGGCCATTGCGAAGCAGTTCAACTTCGCGCATGCGCTGATCGATAGCCACGAACTGGATGATCCGAATTATCAGGCCAACACACCGCTACGTTGCTATTTCTGCAAGCACGAAGTGTACGGCGAGTTGACGGCGTACGCGCGCGAACACGGCTTCACGCACGTCATCGACGGCACGAACCTCGACGACCTCGGCGATGTGCGGCCGGGTCGCAAGGCCGCCACTGAAGCCGGCGTGCGCTCGCCGCTGATCGAAGCGCAGTTCACTAAGCAAGACGTGCGCGATTTGGCGCGCGAATTAGGTTTGCCCAATTGGGACAAACCCGCCGCCGCGTGTTTGTCGTCGCGCATTCCGCACGGCACGCCCGTGACGATTCAGCTGTTGACACAAGTCGAACAAGCCGAGATGATGCTTCACGGGTTGGGTTTGCGGCGTGTGCGCGTGCGTCATCACAATGAGATCGCGCGCTTGGAAGTTGATCCCGATGATTTCGATCTGATCTTGCAGCAGCGCGCATCTATCGTGGCCCAACTCAAACCGATCGGCTATACGTTCGTCACGCTCGATCTCGTTGGTTACAAGATGGGCAGCCTCAATCAACTCTTGAAGGTGCAACATGGATCGTGATCAACTTCGAGCGGTTCTGCACGACGTTGCCGATCACACCCGATCGATCGATGAAGCGATGACGGCATTACGCGATATGCCTTACGAAGACGCGACTGTCGCCATCATCGATCATCATCGCGCCATGCGGACCGGCGTGCCGGAAGTGATTTATGGCGCGGGCAAGACGCCCGATCAGATCGCCGTGATCGTCGAGCGGATGGTGACCCGCACTGGACGGGCTATCGTCTCGCGGGCTTCGCGTGAGGCTGTCGCCGTCGTGCGTGCGAAATACCCTGAAATCAAGGACTTTGACGTTGCGCGCATGATCGCGGTGGGCGACTTTCCGCAGCCGCAGTCGGAACGTTACGTCGCCGTCGTATCGGCCGGCACGTCGGATCTGCCCGTAGCCGAAGAGGCCGCGATCACGATCGAGTTGTTGGGCACGCGCGTCGAGCGCGTCTACGATGTTGGTGTCGCTGGTGTGCATCGCTTGTTGGATCGACGCGACGTGTTGTGGACGGCGTCAGCCGTCGTCGCGGTGGCGGGCATGGAGGGCGCACTCGCTACGGTGGTCGGTGGCCTGGTCGATTGCCCGACGATCGCTGTGCCGACGAGCATCGGTTACGGCGTCAGTTTCAACGGCCTGGCCGCACTGCTGGCGATGCTGAATTCGTGCGCGCCGGGTGTGTCAGTAGTCAACATCGACAACGGTTTTGGCGCGGGCGTGTGCGCGCACATGGTCGTGCGAGGAGCGCGATGCGAGTAGCCTATTTCGATTGTGTCGGTGGTGCGAGTGGCGATATGTTGCTCGGCGCGTTGATCGACGCAGGCGCGTCATTGGGCGTAGTACGCTCGGCGATTGATCGGTTGTCACTGCCCGATTGCGAAGTGATCGTTGAACGCGTGATGAAAGGCGCGTTGTCGGCGTTGCAAGTGACGGTGAAGACGCCGCGTAAAGAGACACATCGCCACTACACCGATCTGGTCGCTATCATCAGCAACGCCAATCTGCCCGACGCCATCAAAGCGAAGGCGTTGGCAATACTGCGCCGCGTCGGCGAAGTGGAAGCGGGCATTCATCAGGAGCCGCTCGAATCGATCCATCTGCACGAACTCGGCGGCGACGACACGTTGATCGATTTAGTCGGCACATTGTTAGCGCTCGCTGATCTCAAGATTGATCGCGTATGCGTGTCAGCGCTGCCGCTGGCCCGTGGTTGGACTAAATCACAGCACGGACAACTGCCGTTGCCCGCGCCCGCGACGCTAGCGCTATTGACAGATGCGCCCGTACGCTACGTCGATAGCGTTGAAGCCGAACTTGTTACGCCAACAGGAGCGGCGCTGCTCACTTCGCTGGCCGATCAGTACGGCGGCTTTCCGGCGATGACGCTGCGCTCGATCGGGGTGGGGGCGGGTCGCCGCGATTTGCCGTTTCCGAATGTGCTGCGCGTGCTGGTCGGCGAAGCGGCGGACGATGGTTTGATCGTCGAAACGCTGTCGATGTTGGAGACCAACGTTGATGATCTCAATCCGCAAGTGTATGAGCACGTAATGCAGCGCTTGTTTGATACGGGCGCGCTCGATGTGACACTGACGCCCATCCACATGAAGAAGAATCGACCGGCGACGATGCTGAGCGTGTTGTGCCACGCTGAAAAAGTCGCGGCGTTGCGCCAGATCATTTTGGCGGAAACAACGACCTTAGGGGTGCGGCAGCAAACAATCGAGCGGGTGAGTGTGCCGCGCGCGATCGAGACGGTAAACACTCCCTTTGGATCGATCCGCGTCAAGGTTGTCCACTGGCTAGATATCAACCGTGCCGTGCCCGAATATGACGATTGTCGACGCGCAGCGGAAGCACATCACGTGCCGTTGACGGTGGTGATGGCGGTGGCCCGAGCGGGCAGGGAACAGACCCGCACTTGAAATTACGCGACGAGCCTCAATTCGGACAAACATAAACGATCTGCCCTGATTTCAGGGCAGATCGTTGTTATTCAGAGGCGACGATGGGAATTGAACCCATGGTGAGGGTTTTGCAGACCCTTGCCTTGCCACTTGGCGACGTCGCCGCTAACGTCGGCAATGATACGCGATTCAAGCCGATTTGTCAATCAAAATTTGGTGTAGGCGAGGTGCCACGTCTGCGTGACGTGGCACATTTATCAAGGTGGTGTGAATAAAACGATGCGTGATTTTTCGCGCAAAATGCAGCGTGACAGATATAATCATCGAAGTATGATATTTTGCCCTTGTCGAGACGTCCTAAATCTTGTTTCATAGGAGGATGTTATCTCAGGCTAAATCGACTAATCACTCACTCACTTTAGGTAAATCCCTGACGCTTGGGCCATCGACGTTACGTCGTCGCCTGCGTCGTCTTCAATTCGTCATTCCCTTAGGCTTGTTCGTGCTAGTGGTGTTGTATGAACTTGGTCCAGCCGAATGGATCCATCAAGCTGCTGGCGAGTCATATCACATGCTGGCCGAACTCCTTGTCTACGGTACCATCGGTCCGGCACTGGCCTACGTGCTGTTGCACTTCGTTGACCGCTGGCTGGAAGAGCGCGAAACTACCGAAGCCCAATCGCAATTGCTGGCCCAGATCGAAGCGCGAGCTAATGTCAGTTCACAACTGCATGACGACGCGTTGCAGACGCTATTTGCAGCCAGCCTCTTGTTAGCCTCGCTCAAGAGTAAGGTGCACGATCTCTCGCCGTCGGCACGCGCAGATCTGAAAGCGACCGAGCAAGCCATCGACCGCGCGATTCAGCAACTGCGCCATCAATTGCTGGCACATCCTCCACGCGATTGATCTTCCG
Source organism: Anaerolineae bacterium (assembly GCA_046328575.1). GTDB lineage: Bacteria > Chloroflexota > Anaerolineae > Fen-1058 > Fen-1058 > JAGOBP01. The sequence goes on along the minus strand of JAXLWI010000024.1, from coordinate 6,408 downwards.
TGCCCACTGTATTCACTTTAAGCCGAGGTGATTCATGATTCCATTCGCGCTGGCGTTTGTCAGTCTGGCACGCCTTTTTAAGCAGCTGCTTCAACGGCCCGAATCACGCGCTCTGTTGTTAACGGCCTTCAGTGTGATTGCGATCGGCACAGTGTTCTATCATGGCGTCGAAGGCTGGAGTTGGCTGGATGCGGCCTACTTCTGTGTGGTCACCATGGCGACGATCGGCTATGGCGATCTGACGCCTAAGACTGATGCGGGTAAACTATTCACGATCGTTTACATCCTGATCGGTTTGGGCGTTATCAGCGGCTTCTTTGCGGTGTTGGGCGAAACGGTGTTAAGGCAGCGCGGCTTGCTGCTGGGCCGATCGGCCACGCCGGATCAATCGGCTGAGCGGTGATCGAAGTTCGAGAACAAAAACGAGGCGAGTCCAAAGACTCGCCTCGCTGTATTTATCGGCTTAAGGTTCGGTGGGATAACCTGCCGTAGCCCACGCATGAAAGCCACCTTGGATCGGGTTGACCTGCTTGAAGCCGTTATCCAATAGAGTACGCGCCGCACGGGCGCTGCTTTCTTCAGCCGGTCAGGTACAGTACGTGATGATCCACGACGTCTTGTTGAGTTCGCCCAGGCGGGTTTCTAGATCAGCTAACGGGATCGAGATCGCGCCCGGAATGTGGCTGTTGGCATATGAGCCTGCGTCGCGCACATCGAGAAAGACGGCTTGTTTCAGATCATAAGCGGCTTTGGCATTGCCCAGGCTGACGCGCACGATCTCCGGATATGGAATATCGGCGGACGCAGTTGGCGCCGATGGAACGGGCGCGGTCGAGCGCGGGGCAGTGGCGGTCGGTACACTCGGCGTACCGATCGAACTAAAGATCAGCACCGCGCCCAGCGCGATGACGACGATCGAGCCTAAAATGAGCAGCGTACGCTGCGACGCTTGAGACATAGCAACCTCGTCAGGTGAGATGCAGCAAGTTTACCTGATTCGCAGTCAAATCTCAACCGGCGGCCATGGCAACTGCGTGGGTGATTTCACCTTCGGCAACCGTCATCAATAAGTTGAGATTAGCGTCAAGCAGGACCAGGTCAGCGTCCTTGCCGACTTCGAGCGTGCCCTTAGTTTGCGCCACGCCGATCGATTGCGCGGCATTACGGCTGGTCATCGGCCACGCCTCACGTAGCGCAAGACCTGTTGCTGCAATGATATTGCGCAGCGCGCGCTCCATCGTGAGGATGCTGCCCGCCAGCGTGCCATCGGGGAGACGCGCAGTCCCATCGCGCACCGTGATCATGCGTTGATCGATCGGGTACTCGCCATCCGGCATGCCTGTGCCGCGGATCGCATCGGTGACGAGGATCACTTTATCGGGGCCTTTGACTTTCACCAGAATCTTCATCGCTGCGGGATGAACATGCACATTGTCGGCGATAAGTTCGGCGCGAATGTGATCGATTGTCATGATCGCGCCAACGGTGCCTGGCTCGCGATGGCTGAGGCCGACCATGGCATTGTAAGTGTGCGTGGCCTGCCGCAGACCATGTTCGACGGCGACTAACATTTGATCATACGTGGCGTTGGTGTGTGCCGCCGAAACCGTAATGCCGCGCCGTGTGCACTCGTCGATGAGGCGCAGATTCTCAGGAAATTCAGGCGCCAGCGCGACGAGTTTGACGCAACTATGATCGAGAAACTCGCGTACTTCGTCCAGGTTGGCGCGGCGAATGTGTTGCGGTGCTTGCGCGCCGCTCTTGCCGCCCAGATAAGGGCCTTCCATATGCGCGCCGAGGATCGTCGCGCCACGCGGCACGCGGCCTGTCAACTCAGTGACCACGTCGAGCGCGTGCGCCGTCTCTTCTTTCGACGCCGTCCACGTCGTCGGCAGAAAACTGGTAACGCCGTGCTGTGTGTAGAACTGTGCGATCGCTTGCAGACCATCGGGTGATGCATCCATCACCTCATGGCCGCACGCGCCGTGGGCGTGCAGATCGATAAAGCCGGGCAGCAGATTGCAGCCGGTGGCATCGATCATGCGCGTGATGAAGCCATCGGGGAACTGCGGTGCTATTCCCGGCCCGATCAGTTTGATGCGTGCCCCTTCGGTCAGCAGCCAGCCAGGCGCATAGTCATCAGTGGGGCAGTAGACATGGGCATTGGTGAACAACAATCGAGGCTTGTCTGAAATCATCGGTTGAAAATCCTAACCACGAAGATGCAAAGGGTATGGCGAAGATTCAGTTATCTTCGTGTTCTTTACGCCTTTGCGGCGATCTACAGTTTCACAGGCTGCCCGGTCCGCGCCGATTCATACGCGGCGGCCACCACTTCGACGGCACGATGTCCATCGAGGCCGGTGACGCGCGGTGTGCGATCTTCGCGAATGGCCGCGACGAATTCGTTCAGCATCGCTTGATTGGCATCGGAACCCCAATAGGCCCATGCCGGTCGCCGTAGCGCATGGCGATGCACGATGAGGTTTTGCTTGAAGGCATCGACGAGCACTGCGCCGCGATCGGTCACCAACTCAAACGTCAGGCCGCCCCACGTTGCGTAATAGTTGGGCTTGTTCCAACTACAATCGATCGAGGCGAATACGCCGTTAGCAAACGTTAGCATCAACAGGCCGCCCGTTTCGACGTCGGCTTCGTCGGCGTAAAGAATGTGATTGGTCTGCGCATACACTTCAACCACTTCTCTGCCTGTGTACCAGCGTAGAATGTCGGCGAGGTGTACGGTGTGATCGGTGACTGCGCCGCCGCCCGCCAACTCCTTATCGACGAACCACGCACGCAGGTGACGCGGACATTCGCCTTGATTCGTCGCGTTGAAGCAATACACTTGGCCTAGCGCGCCCGCATCGAGTTGCGCCTTCACTTCAATCAATGGCGTGCTGAACCGCATCGGAAAGGCTGTCATCAACTTGACGCCGTGTTTGCGGCACGCGTCCAGAATCGCTTGTGAATCGGTCGGGTTGGTGGCCAGCGGCTTCTCGCACAAGATGTTGACTTTGGCTTCCGCCGCCATCTCCACTAATGCTCGATGTTTGCTATTCTCCGTGCAGATCACCACGCCATCGGGTCGCGCATTGAGCAGCGCTTCATACGAATCGAAGTAGTGGGCGTTGAATTGCTGCGCAAACTGCTGGCCGCGTGCGGCATCTTCATCCGCCAAGCCAATCATCTCGACGCCCGGAATTTGCCGTAGATTTTGAATGTACGCTTCGGCGTGTAAGTGCGCGAAACTCAGAATGCCGATCTTCATGCCGCGACCTCCGGTAAGGGATTGATCTTAATCGGCTGTCCGGTCTGTGCCGATTCGATCGCGGCCAGTGCGATTTGCACGGCGGCGAGGCCATCTCCAGCGGACACCCGCGCGGTCCGATCGGCCTTCAGCGCTGCGTAGAACTCCTTGATTTGCGTGGTATACGGACTCTCAGCGACGGGGCTGCCGGGCAGGCCAACATCAGGCGCGTCGGCGTTGTCTTTGCGCAACAGCATCTTGATCGGTTCCGTGCTTTCCGACGTCCACTCGATTAAGCCTGCATCGCCCGCGATTTCGAAACCCGTGCGGAACGTCGGCGGTGGATATGCCCACGCGCCTGTGACATGCGACAGTGCGCCGTTGGTGTGTTTGAGAATCGCGAGGCCGTATTCAGTGGCCGATTCGGGATGCTGCTGACCGACGCGTTTGGCGAAGACGCTCTCGACTTCGCCCGAAATCCACCGTGCATAATCGAAGTCGTGGATCATCAAGTCGAGCATCATGCCGCCGGACTTCTCCACGTCGAGGAACCAGTTACCGATCGGTTTCTTGGGCCGATAACTGCCGCGCACCAAACGTGTCACCGCTGGGCGACCAATATCGCCGCGCGCTACGGTGTCGTGCGCCAGCGCATATTCAGGGAAAAAGCGCACGACATGTGCGACGAATAATTTCACGCCCGCGGCGCGGCAGGCGCGGATCATTTCTTGACCTTGCGCCACCGTGCGCGCCAGCGGCTTCTCGCAGATGATATGCTTGCCCGCCGCGGCAGCCTGCAGCACTTGGTCATGATGCAAGTGTGTCGGCGTGCAGATGTCGATCACATCAACGTTGTTCAATAAGGCGGCGAAATCAGGATAGACTTGTGTGTGATATTGCTGCGCTAACGCCTGCGCTTCTTGGGTCGTTTCAGCGCAGAAGCCGACAAGTTCCACATCGGTGGCGGACCAACCTGCGGCGTGCGTGGTGCCCATAAAGCCCACGCCGGCGATACCCACTTTCACGCTTGACCTCCTCGCTTACAGGATCTTCTTCACATCCAGCCAGTTGTCGCGTTGTGTGTTCGCTTGCTCGAGCGCGTCGTTGGAGCCCAACACCACCACATCGCCATAACGCGCGACGTTGTTCAGCACCTCGGCGAACGCCTTGAAATCTTGCGCGGTAGTGGCGAGCACTTCATTTCGGAACTGCTGGCGGTGGGCCTGCGAGTAACCGATCAACTCACGTATCATCGATGTCCAACCTTTGGCGTCGGGCAGCTGATACGCATCGAGTTCGCCGATCGTGCCAATGATGGCTTTGGTGCGTTCAGTGTCGCTTAGATCGAGATCGCGCAGAAACTTCGCCGTCGCATCGTAATTGTCGAGCGTCGCCAGCAGATTCGGATCGCGATACGACAGGAACGTGTAAACACCCGAATGAATGTCGAACGAACAGAAACCGCCGTACGCGCCACCTTGTACGCGCACCTTGTCCCACAACCAGGTGGTGCTGAGGTAGTTGTTGATGACTTGTACCGAGCCGTGCAGTTTGTAGCCCAATCGGAACAGGTCTGCGCCTTTGCCGACGTAATTGACTTGTGCTGGAATCGTTAAGCCTTCGGGGCGAGTCCACACATCGCGCGCCCACGTCACTGTGTCACGTGCGCGCGCAGGCAGGGCGGTCACGAACTGGTCGAGTTGGGGTTTGAACGCGGCCCAGTTTTGAGCATCGAGTGTAACGTTTGCTAGCATTCCCGCACGGTTGATCAACGCGGCGCGCACGGCCTCCAATTTTTGTTGCACGGCGGGCCACTCGTGCTCGATCGAGTCGGCCAACGTCCGCAGGAAAAACAACTGCGCGATGCCGTTCATCTGTTCGGACAGCCAGTTCGCTTCGTTGAAGCGCGCGCGCAGACGGCGATTTACCACCTGATGTCCGCCGCGCACCAGGCCTGCTTCCAGATTGGCCTTCTCTTCTAGCACGATTTGCTTGAAACGTTCGCGCTCGTCGAGGCGCGCGGTCAGCAACACGTCCTTAAAAATATCGAGCAGCGCGGAGGCGGATGAAGCGACCGCTTTGCCGCGCAGGAACAACCAGGCCGCCGATCGGTCTGTGCCACGAATTGTGGTGGTCAGCGACGATGGCCGAATGCCGCCCGTCGATCGCCCGATGCGCTGCGTGAGTGCCACAAAGTCTTCGTGTGCTGTGCCCATCTCCAGCAGCAACCGACCGAACACGCCGGCAAATGGCAATAACTCTTGCGGCAATTGATGCAGATCGAAGCCGAGATCGAGATAGACGATGCCGTTGGTGAAGAGATCATGATAAAACACTGGCACTTCGGCGGCCTGTGTGCGCTCGATTGGAATAGCTTTGCTTTCGCGGTCGATGTCGCTGAGTGCCAGACTTGGGATGGTCGCCAGCGCTTCGGGTGTATCCGGCGTTTCCTGGCGACGCTTCAATTCGCGTGTCGTGTCGATGATGCCGCTCAGTTCGCTATCGGACAACGCAGCTTTAACTTGCGCCAAACGCGCTTGCTCGACTGCGTCACGGCGTTTCCCGGCTTCGGGATCAGGTCGCAGGATGACCGTGCCGCGATGCGGGTTGCTGAGCAAGTATTTTTCGATAAGCGACTCGAAGTAACGACCTGCATTTGCTTTGACTTTGACAGCGTTGAGTGGCGTTTCGAAGGCCAGCGGCGCGATTGGATCGTGATCGTATAGCCACGAAGTCAACGCCTCCAGCATCAGCGCGAGTCCGCGCGGGAAACTGCCTGTGTTGAGTTCGCGCAGCCGAAATTCGATGGTATTCAGGCTGGCCGCGATCGTAGCCGAATCGAGGCCGTCTTTGGCCAATCGCGTCAGCGTATCGAGGATCAGCGTTTCGACCTGTGCGGTCTGATCGAGGCGAATGCCCTTAAGGCCTGCAGAGAACGTCGTCTGCCGCAAGTGATCTTCGAAGCCGCCGACGACGTCTTCGCCGAGTCCAGAATCGATCAGCGCTTTCTTCAATGGCGAAGCTGGCGTCGCCAGCAGAATATGCGACAACAGCGATAGGCTCAAATTCACTTCGATGTCTGTGCCTTCCGGCAGCAGCCAGTTGACGGTGAGGTGTGCTTTCGCGTCGGTGTTGTCGCCGGAATCGTAGGGTACGGT
>JAXLWI010000023.1:0-62350 GCA_046328575.1 Anaerolineae bacterium | reverse complement strand
CAGGATGATGAGCATGTCCTTGGTAACGCCTTGAACATACTCATCTTTCGTGGCGGCTTGAGCGGCCAATGCCGCTTTGATTTCGGACAAAGGCAGGCTGGTCGCGCCTTTCACATCGTCGGCCAGGATACCAACTTCCAAGCCAGCCGCGTTGACCAGAATCACTTTCGTCGAATCGGTGAGATCTTGCTTCTGCACACCGAAAAAGCCCCGAATATCAATCACAGAGTAGATCGAGCCGCGAATGTTGATCACGCCGACGACGAAGTCGGGCGTGCACGGTACCGGTGTAAATTGGCGGAGTGGCTGCACCTCGCGCACGTAATCGGTGGCGATGCCGTAGGTCTCATTGGCCAGCGAAAAGACCACTAGCTGCATGCTTTCGCCGGTCTGTACTTCGGTGGATTTAGTTAAGGCCCGGGCACGTTCTTCCAGAATCTTTTTCATTTTTTCGACCGAGACGGCCTTGTCGCCAGTCAAGGCCGCTTCCGAATCGTTCAACTTCTGGCGGACTTGTTCCCAGTTCAATTTGGACTTTTCGACCTGGGCCGTAGCCGGACCGTGACCGTTGGAACTCCGATGACCGTTGGATGATGACTGTGCCATGAAAACCTCCGATTAGTTCTGCTGTACACTCAATTCGTTGTCAACCATTTCCCGCAAACGTCCGATCAGCATGCCGTCGCTTTCCGGAATCACTTCGTCGCGCGGCTTCGCTTCCAGTATCCGTTGGACGTTTTGCAGCGAACGACGAGCATTGGCTTCGTCGTTCTGCTGGCGATACAACTGTGCCAGATTGTAGTGCGCCAGAATGAACTCGCGATCCAGATAAATGGCGCGTTTCAGCATATCGATGCTCTGATCGATCAGCCCGTGCTGCTGATAAATGAGCGACAATGTGTAATAAGGCTCGGCGTGCAGTTTGTCGCGTTGAATGGCTTTCTGACACCACGCTTGCGCTTCTTCCAAATTGCCTTTGTTGGCGTAGATTTTGCCCAAAGTGTAATACGTCGGTACAAAGGCCGGATCAGCGTTGAGCTTTTCATAGAGCTGGATCAGCGCCTCGTCGAGTTTGCCATCTATCAGCAGTTGCTGAGCCACCACAAACGGATCGACGGGCTTAGGCGGCGCTGGTGGCGGTGTAACGCTGATTGTTGGGCGCATTGACGTAGTCACCGTTGACGCGGTGGGCGCCGTTGATGCAATCGGCTGCGATTTGAAAACAGGCGTTTCAGGCACAAACGCAGGGGCGGTTGCCGCTGGCCGGAAGTTATCGAAGATCTTCGCCGCGCGTGGCGAGAGCGGCCGCGCTTTTTGATACACCACTGTGCCCGGAAAGTTGCGGGTTTCGAAATCGCCGTAATAGACCATGTTCGGTTCCGATGGGCCAGGAATCAACCAGCCGCCATCGGTGAGGGACTCATGAAAACGCTTGACGACTTCAAGCGTAACTTGTGGTGTGAAGTAGATTGTGACGTTGCGGCACAGGATGATGTCCATCGCATTGGTGTTGTTGCTGAGCGATGGGTATGGATCGCCGACGAGGTTCAAGTAACTGAAAGTCACCATTCGCTTGATGCGTTCATCCAGGACGTAGAACTTGTCTTGTAGCTTGAAGTAAGTGTCCTGGATGCGTTTATCCACGCCGCGAAACGACCAACTGCCATACTGCCCCTGCTGGGCCTTAGCGATCGCCGCTCGATTCAGGTCGGTGGCGAGGATGAGGATGTTCCAACTATCCAGGTTCGGAATCATGTCGCGTAGCAACATTGCGATTGAGTACGGCTCTTCGCCGGTAGCGCAGCCCGCGCTCCAAATGCGGATGCGGCGGCTGGAATGTTCGCGTTGGGCCATGATTGATGGAATGATCTGTTGGCGCAGCGCATCCCAGTGGCTGTTGTTGCGAAAGAAGTACGTCTCGCCGACCGTGAGGGCGCTGACGACTTGATCCCACAATGAGCTGGTCGCCGAGCGACTTTGCAGCATCAGATACAGCTGATCCAGACTGGTACAGTTAGTCGCGTTTAGGATTTCGGCCAGGCCGCGACTAAGCATATGACGCTTGTCTTCTGGAAAATCCAGGCCGATACGATCCATGATGAAGTTGCGGAAGCGCTCATAGTCAGTCTGGCTAAGTTTGAAGTCACTCGGCGTCGTCGTCATAGGGCCACCTCGCTGGTGGCGATCGGTGTATTACGCAACTAAGGCAGGCTGGGAGTTAGCGGGCAGCCCCAATAGCGCGGCTTCATAATCCGATAACAGTGTGCGCGGATCGATGATGAGAATTAAGCGGTCGCCCAGTTTACCCACGGCCAGTAGGTGCTTCATGTCCGCACCAATTTCGTCGGGCGGCTCAACGTGATCGGCCGGGATGGTCAGCACTTCCGAGACTACGTCAACCATCAACGCCATTGTGCGGCCATCGGCGTTGGCGATGAGCAGCTGCGTGTTCAGATCGTAAGCCCGATCGGGCAGGCCGCAGCGTTCGCGGATGTTGATCACGGGAATCACTTTGCCGCGCAGATTGATCATGCCTTCCACAAACGATGGCGCTTTGGGCGCGCGGGTCACGGCGACCATGCGGACCACTTGCACCACATTGGCGATGAACAACGCATACTCCTGATCATCCAGACGAAAAGTCAATAATTGCAGATCGCCATTCGCAGTGATGGAGGCCGTCCGTTTGGCATTCGCAATCGCGGCACTCAATTTCGTTTCAGCTGGCATAAGATCCTCCTGATAAATGTGCATCGGTCACCTGCGCTTAATGGACAAAGGCGGCGGTGGCGGCGATGCCGTTGGGCGTTGCAACCGTCGCAACATTCGTCGTTCCCCCGCCAATGGTGAACAGCACCGGTACCGTGATAACCATTTCTTCACCTGGATTGAAAATGTTCGGTTCAATCTTTTCCAAAGTACCTGGCGCTTCGAAATAAATCTGCTTGAACCACTGGCCGTACGCATGCCACTCGACATGCGGAGCCAGCAGCGTGTCGGCGTATTCTAAAATCACATCCCAGTGTTCAAAATCAGCCAACTTTGTCGTGCCGATATTCTTCAATGTGATGTAGACCGAATCACCGCCCAATGATGATTCAACCGATTCCACGATGATGTTGGTGCGCGACTGTTCGGCCAGCCGATCCTGCATGGTGCGCGCGGACTCGGCTAGAGCTGCCTGCGCGGACAACGCGCCTTCCGTCAGGCCTAAAATGGCCAGGACAATGACACTGATGATGATGAGGCCGGTGATGCTGTTTTCCATTGCGTCACCAACTGGCGAAACTTTCGGTGCTGATGCCGTTGGGCAGCACGACCTTGATCTTGTACGTGCCGGCTGGCGCAGGTACCGGATAGTGCACGGCGATCCGGAGCGTCGCGCCGGGCCGCCATTCGCTGTCGTTCTCGATCGTGTAGGTCCAGTTCGGCGTGCCGCTGTTGTAACTGATGCGGGCGTAGTTGGTGTCCGGCCCAAAGAACAGATCGATCGCTTCCGGCGGTGCGATCTTGAGCGACCCCACATTCTTGACCCAAATCAGCACATCGCTGCCCGAGGTCGTCGTGTGGATGATCTCGATCTGGCTCTGCATCCGCTCGTCGATGCGGCGCTCCATGCTATTCATAGCCTCGCTGCTTTGCGTGATGGCCGGAAAGATCGCGTTGAACACGAAGATGGCCGACACGACCCCGGCGATAATCAGCAGCGCGGTGACAATGGTCTTATCCAATGTTCGCCTCTTCGATGATGGTCAATGCTTCGTCCATATCCGCCGCGCGCCCCAGCACTTCGTCCAGTCGCAGCACTACAGTGATGGCATCGTTGGCGGGCACCAGTTCGGGCTGCGGCGCCTTGTTCAACGCCGTCAAGCGCAGCATGAGTGCGCGAGTTTCATTGTCTAAAATGGCGCGGGCCGCGCACAACTCGATCAAATCACTGGTCCGACCAGCTCCCAACTTCGCCATGGCTTCGTTCACCCACTCCATTAGCCGCACCATGGTATTCTGATCGGCGCTGCCGGTCGCCTGCGGTGCCGACACGGCTGATGTCGCGACTGGCGCACTGGCAACCGGGACGGGAGTCGGCATGGCGCGAACGTCGTCCAGCGAGACCTTCTTAGCCATTACCGGGGCGGGGGGGGGAGCGGCTGGGGTTCCAGTCGCTACAGGCCCGGCCGCATTGGCCGATCGATTCATATGTGCCACGGCGTCCGCCGGCGGCATTGAATCGTCTGCGCGCAGCGTTGGATAGTAGTGAATCAACACCTGCTCCTGAATATCCAGCAGCGTGCGCTGAATCTCATTCTTCAGGATCTTGATCTCATATTCCAGGGCTTTAACGCGTTGTTCGAGTTCCATAACTAGCCTCGCTAAACATGCCCACACTCGGTTGGGTGGGTTGCTGTCAGTGTAAATCAAAGGGCGGGTGCGCGGTGTTTCGTTCGTGTTACAGCACCGTTGCAGCCGTCAAGGCGTGACTGGTCCGCTGGCCGCCGCTTGCAGAGTCGCATCATTAGGGCGCAGGCGCAGTGCTTCGGCATAAAATTGATTGGCCAGTGACATCCGTTGGGCCGCCAGTGTCCGATCGGAAGTCTGAGTACTCCACGTGTTATAGGCTTGGGCGAGGCCCGCGGCATAATCGGCATTGATCGGCATCAACTGGCGCGCTTGTGCGAAGGCCGCCAGCGCATCTTCAAACTGTGCGGCTTTCAAATACACTGCGCCCAAGCCGCGATAGTAAACATCTTCGGCCGGTGATAATGCCAGCGCAGCTTGATAGATGCCGGCTGCATATTCGGTGTTGGTCTGTTGCTCGAAGCCCAGACCTTGCCGATAGATCATATCCGCGCGGATCGGATCGAGGTTGAGGGCGCGATTCAGCACGATGACGCCGACGATCACGAGCACAGCGGCGGCCACACTCCACACCCGATTGATCCACCGTGCCCGATCGATCTGCACACTCAACAAGGCCAGCGAACACAACAAGCCTAGGCCAAGCAGGGTGACCATAAAGAGCGTGAATAGATCGGCTTGCTGCGCGGCGATGTTGAGTTCTTCGGACAACGTGCCGACGACCGTCACCATATCGATGCCGGGTTGACGGGCAAATAGTACAGTCCACGCTGCGATTAGGCTCAGCGATAACAATGCGAAGAAACCGGTGGCGCGCAGCCGTGCGCGTCGATCGGCTCGCGGCCATTCTAGATTCAGTAAGGTCATCGCCGTTAGCCACGACAACCCTAAGAGTGCCACTGCCGCCAGCGAGTTGGTCCCATGCGGTTGATCGTAAGTCAACGCGCGTGCGATGACTTCCAACGGATTGCTCAAGTGCTCATAGTTGACGACGAATGCGAATAGCAACGTTACCAGCATCACTACCGTCAACAGCGTGTGCGCCGCCACACGCCCGATCCAGCGTTCATTCGTTGCTGGTTCAGACTGTGCCAAACGTCGCACGCTCAACACACCGAGTAAGGCCAGTGCCAGCCAGAACAACAGCCGCGTGGCCGACACCGCAATGCCAAACTGCGTTTCGACGTAGTGTGCGGTGATGGCCGCGAGCAACGTGGTAGCAAAGAATTGATCGCTGCGCGGCACTGCGGTCGTCGTCGCCGCCGAGGTCGATCGGAGGGCGGTGATTAACACGTAGATGATCAAGCCAAACAAGGTGCCTAGTGGCAAACTCACGCCAAGGTAGTGCGGCGCATTCGCGATCAATGCCGAACTCGCGCCCAACGTTCCGCCGCTTAACCACAAGCCAATGAACATCCAGCGATCGCGTTTGGAGGACATCAGGCCTAACAACGGCAAGCCGCTAAGCCACGCGGCCAGCATCAGCCCTTGATACGCTGCGAGTCCGGCGAGACCGCCAGTGATGAGCACGTCCCACGTTTCGTTGTGACTGCGACCCACCAGAGTATCGCCGGGATAGCCACCCCGCGTCGTCAGCTCAGACGGAAAATATTGTTGAAAGACCAAGTACATCGTGTCTGGTCCATAACCCACGATGGAGCGGACGCCGTGCAACGGATCTGTCGCGCTGCCGGCAAGTTGCAGCGGCGTGGATGCACTAACGAGATCGGCGCTGCCTTGCCAGATCAGCGTGCGTACATCAGCGCTGTCGCCGGGATTGGCGGTGAGCGACAGGAGGCGATTCAAACCTAAAGTATCGCGCAGACCTGTCAGCGGCGAGTTGGGCAAGTTCGCTACGACGAGCAGCACGCCGCCTAGTGCACTGATCACCAACGCGGTGAGGATGAGTCGGCGGCGGCGCAACAGCGCGGCGATCAACAACGCTAATACGATCAAGCCAGCCAGCCAGCCTAGAAACGGGCCGCGACTATCGGCGGCGAATAAAGCTGCAATCTGGAGCAGGGCGATGAGGCTGTAGACAATCGTTCGCGCCAAATGAAAGCGCACGTTTTGTCGCAGCGCGCTCAGGCTGTCCGTAATCAGACCAACCGTCACAAAGAACGTTAGCATCACATACGCGGCCAAATAGATCGGGTTGCCTAAGGTCGAGGCCGCTCGGCCGCCCGCGCCGCGCTGTCCCCACAACGGATCGAGATCGGCTTGTTGGAGCAAAGCGTAAATCGCCACAGGCACACTGCCCAATACAATGGCGTTGATCAGACGCTGCCACTGATCGCGCGTCTGCAACCGATCGAGCACGATCAAGGCGATGGCGGCAAACGACAACAAAGTATATGCGCCTTGCGCGCGCGTGTATGATCCCAGCCAGGCGATGCGCGGTGCGACGGACACGGCTGAACTCAACAATGTGAGCGCGGCGAAAGCCAACGTCGCCCATTTCACGAAGTGACGCGCGGCGGGCTGCTCCGTATCCGATTGATTGTGCTGCCGATCGAGCCAACCGATCAGCCACGCCGCCGTCATCAACGTGGCGAGGCCGCGCAGCAAAGCTAGCTTATCGGCTTCAAAACCGCGGCGGCTGTACATGTTGATAAACAACGGCGTGACGATCATGGCGATCAGCCACCCCGCTTCGACGATGCGATCACACCACTGACTTAAACGACTTGCCGGCATGCCGACCTCAAACTTATCAAAGGATTGTCGTGTACGACAGTGTTAGTGTAGCGGAGGTTGGGGGAGGTTGGGATTTCGCTTCGGTTACGGTCGCATAGCAACTGTGAGTCGCATAGCCACATCTATGCCTAAACAGCGTCGGGCGGTCCGAGTGAATCACCCGAACCGCCCGAGGAGTTATTTAGTTGTAAGAGACTTGTTAGACTACTTGAGATCCATGACGGAGTCGATGTTGGCGGGCGTCAGGCGCTGGACGCGGAGCGGGCTGCCAACGGGCGGCTTGACTTCGACTACGAAGGTCGTGTTGGGGCCGAGAGCCGTCGTGATATTGCCTTGCAGCGGGACGGTGATTTCGAACAGTTCGCGCTCTTCGAGCAGATTGTCGCCGTCGTTGTAGCCCAACTTGCGGACGGCCCAGTTGGTGATTTCCTGGCGCTGGCGCTCGTCGCGATACTCGATCTGGACCACTTGCTGACCGGTGGCATTGTACGTGTCACGCGTGTAGGTCGGGTCGGTGACGGTCGAGGTGAAGTCGATGGGCTGACCACCAGCCACGTTCGAGACCGAGAAGACCACGTCGGCGATGGTGCCGTTGGGGCCGGTCGTGGTGGCGTTGACGACGATACCACCCTTCAGTTCCATCGAGCCTTGCACTTGGCCCAAGCCACTCAACGCGGCTTCCTTGCTGCGCTCGGTCAGGAAGTTACCGGTGCTCAGGATGGTGAAGGCGAAGACCGCGGCGACCACCACGAAGGCGATCAAAATGATGGCGGTTTCCAGAGCGGTGACACCACGTTCGTTGCGATGCAGTTTGGCGTTCATGTTTCTCCTTAGATGAATAATGATTTTGAGTTTTTAAGTTCGGTCGCGTGTTACGGTCTGAATATAGCGCAGGAACGATCGGCGTGCCGTTTTAGATTCGTTGCAAGAAAATTCGGGTGTATTAGGCAATGTCAAAATTATGCCTGCGGCTTCCCATTCGATTTGTAATCTAGCCAGTATGTTTGTGCCGCATCGTCTAAGATGTTGCGCACCAATTAGCGTTTTGATCCCTTCATGTTTGGCACTCCATTGGGAGCGTCAGCGTAAACTAAATCGAGCACTGCTTGTGCCTAGTGGGCACTGCTTCATTGTCGAATTTCGCCCGATGGCTGCATGCAAAACTTGCGCGGATATAACCAGTGACTCTTTGAGTGTAAACAAAAGTTGAGCGGTTCAAGCGGGGCCCTCGCTTGAACCGCCCGATTACCTATTTAGTTGCCAGATGATTAGACTTTACTTGAGGTCCATGACGGAGTCGATGTTGGCGGGCGTCAGGCGCTGGACACGGAGTGGGCTGCCAACGGGCGGCTTGACTTCGACCACGAAGGTCGTGTTGGGGCCGAGGGTGGTCGTCAGTGCCGTTCAGCGGGACGGTGATTTCGAACAGTTCGCGCTCTTCGAGCAGATTGTCGCCGTCGTTGTAGCCCAACTTGCGGACGGCCCAGTTGGTGATTTCCTGGCGCTGGCGCTCGTCGCGATACTCGATTTGGACGACTTGCTGACCGGTGGCATTGTACGTGTCACGAATGTAGGTCGCATCGGTGACGGTCGAGGTGAAGTCGATGGGCTGACCACCGGCCACGTTCGAGACCGAGAAGACCACGTCGGCGATGGTGCCGTTGGGGCCGGTCGCCTGGGCGTTGACGACGATACCACCCTTCAGTTCCATCGAGCCTTGCACTTGGCCCAAGCCACTCAACGCGCTTCCTTGCTGCGCTCGGTCAGGAAGTTACCGGTGCTCAGGATGGTGAAGGCGAAGACCGCGGCGACCACCACGAAGGCGATCAAAATGATGGCGGTTTCCAGAGCGGTGACACCACGTTCGTTGCGATGCAGTTTGGCGTTCATGTTTCTCCTTAGATGAATAATGATTTTGAATTTGATTGGTTTGACAGACAACGACTGTGCTGCAAGACTACGCTGTTTCAGGCAGAATCGGCGCTCATGTATGTTAGATTGGTGCTCCTTCCTTCAGGCTCCGGCCTGTGCTGCTTCAAATGAATTCGTTCTCGCTGATGGTCAGACTATAAATCCGAAGTGACCCGCGTGCCGTTTTAGCTTTGTTGCAGAATAATTCGCTTAAACGGCTTCTAAAGTTAAGCGGCTATTTCAAATCCATGACATTGTCGATATTCGGCGGAGTCAGGCGTTGCACCAAGAGCGGCGCACCGATCGGCGGCTTCACTTCCAGGCTGAATTTGGTGTTAGGCCCTAACGGCAAGGAAAGGCTGGTCAACGGCACGACGATCTCGAATAGTTCACGCTCTTCCAGTAAGTTGTCGCCGTCGTCGTAGCCTAACGCTACAAATGACCAGGTGTCGATCGATTGGCGCTGCCGCTCGTCTCGATATTCGATCTGCACGACGCGCTGGCCGCTGGCCAGGTTAAAGTCGATCGGTTGGCCGCCGGCTACATTCGCGACGATCAAGTGAGCTTCAGAGATGACGCCGTTCGCACCCAGCGTCGACGCGGTGAGAATGACGCCGCCCTTCAATTCCATTGAGCCTTGGACCTGGCTCAAACTGCTGTGCGCAGCTTCTTTGCTGCGTTCCGTCAGAAACGTGCCGCTGGACAATATAGTGAACGCGAACATCGTG
Organism: Anaerolineae bacterium; assembly: GCA_046328575.1. Classification (GTDB taxonomy): domain Bacteria; phylum Chloroflexota; class Anaerolineae; order Fen-1058; family Fen-1058; genus JAGOBP01. Next base: position 52,658 of record JAXLWI010000023.1, on the reverse strand, counting down.
GCGGCCACCACAAAAGCGATCAAAATAATGGCGGTTTCCAGAGCGGTGACACCCCGTTCGGCTCGATGAAGGGTTTGAGTTGAATGATTGGACATGTCAAAATCTCCGGCTTGCTTTTTCTCTGATGTCATAATAAGCCGGATTGGCGCAGGTACCTTTTTATTTCGATTGCAAAATAATTCAGCGGAAAACGACATGCGGCCGAATCGCTTCAAGAACGATTCGGCCGCACGCCGGAGGAAGGAACTTAACGTCTACGTTTAACGATGAGGCTGGGCACGAATGGCGTTGACGAAGCCCTGGACGGCCAGACCAGCCACCACGACCAGCAACACAAACGCCAGCATTAACCAGATGGCGGGAAAAATTGACTCGATGATGGCAACGAGCAGTACGGCACCCGTGACTAGCACGATCGTGCCCGGTTTGGCACGTAGATACGATCCGACATTGCGCCAGACGATGCCTTGCCATTGTTGATCGTCTTGCTCCAGCAACAGCGCTAACGGATACAATTGCAAGATCAGCCACATGAAGGCCATTGCGATCCAGAAGGCTCGTAGCCAGGTGGCCAACGTCGGATTCAATGCAAATGGCGAATTTTCGGGCAAATACAGGTAGATGTTGGTAAACAACGCCACCGCCAACAAGATGTTCAGCAGAGCCAGCAACCAGGCTTTCTTTTGCCACCGACCGGGCGCGGCCGGCCGATCGGGCAGAGTCTGCTGAATATCGAGCAGGGTTTGTTGGATCTCTTCCTTTAAGAGCCGCACTTCGCGTTCCAGCGCGACTAATCTTTCTTCTTGGTCCATAATGGAACCTCCAATTTATCCTAAAACTACGCTCGGCCTTGAGCCGCTAAAGAGTCGCCGATGCGGAGAAAATAGCCGCGTCCGCGCACCGTACAGATCAATTTCGGCGTGTCCGGCGACGGCTCGATCTTCTGCCGCAGCCGGAAGACACACGAGCGCACGACGCTTTCGACTGTCCACTTATCCATGCCTTGATAGCCCAGTGCCGAGTTAGCCAACTGGTTTACGGACATGACTTGATTCGGATGCTGCATGAGTTGTTCCAGGATTGCTACTTCACCTTCGGTCAATTCAACCGGCGGTAACGATTGATCGTCCAAGCTGGCCATACGCTTCTGCCGATCGAGGATCAGCGGCCCGACGCGCAGTAAATCGGGATCGAGTTTGACAGGCGCGGTCGAACCCGGTGCAGCCGTCCCGGTCGAACTTACCACCGGTGTGGCGGGCTCGTCCAAATCGTTCGTGTCGCGCATCATGTTCATCGCTTCGCCCACCAATTCCAGCATGCGTTGCCGACGCTGCTGCTTGGCACGTTCCTGCAGCGCCCGCTCGATGGACACGATGAGATCGTCGACGTTGCAGGGCTTCAGCATGTAGTCCGTCACGTCCGCTTTCACCGATGCGATCGCGCTCTCTACGGTGGCGTGGGCCGTCAAGACGATAACGGCTAGATCTGGTCGCAACTCACGTGCGCTGCGCATCACATCCACGCCGTGCATGCCCGGCATCAGCATGTCTAAGACCATCAGGTCATAGGCGGTGCGTTGGAGCAACGACAAGGTCTCCTGGCCGTTAGCGGCCTCGTCGACGTTAAAGCCGCGCAATCTGAGTACTTCGCAGAGCGAGGTGCGCAGATTGAACTCGTCGTCGACGATGAGTAGTCGCCAGTGATTTTGAGCGCCGGGCATTTCAGACATGCCGTCTGTGTCCTGATCTACTGAGTTTCCAATTCTGCCAATCTGTTTATAGCACTGGAGGCAATGGCCGGGGGTTACCGGATTGTTACGGGAGGATTGCATCAAACGTAGAAAATCCTCACAGATGAGGTGTCTTAAAGGTTTATGTTATTCTGCGAGTTCTGGATCAGAAACTGAGACCAGACCATGAATAGCCGGAATATCGCTCAAACGCGGGCCATAGCGCCCGACCGACAGCGCGGATTGGAGTTGGTACCAATACATCGATCGGGTGCGTAGCCTGATCGGGTTGGCAAATGCGCCGCTGTGTTTTTTGTGGTGGAGAGGCTATTTGGAATAGCGCGGCTAAATTGGCATCTCGGATTAGTTGTGATACTATCGACGTCATATCCGTCACTCAAGGAGAGCGCATGAGCACGCCGTCTTTCCCCTGGCGCAAGACCTTCATTCTGGGTTTCGGCTTCTTCGGTATCTCCATTATCTGGCCCATTTTCAATTCATTCATTCCGCCGTTGCTAGAGAAACTTGGCCGAACAGCGGGGGTCATTGGCTTCATCATGACCTGGGACAATTTGATCAGCCTGTTTCTGCAGCCGTACATCGGTGCTCGATCGGATCGTACGATTAGCCGTTTTGGGCGGCGTAAACCATTCTTGATGATAGGTGCGCCGTTAGCGGCTGTCTTTTTCATTCTGGTGCCCTTTGTCCGAGAGGACTTCATCCTAATTGCGTTGGGCATTTTGGGGACAAACCTGGCGATGGCGTTGTTCCGTTCACCGACGATTGCCTATCTGGGCGATTTGTTCAAGGCGGAAGATCGCAGCAAAGCTAATGGTGTCATCAACCTGATGGGTGGTCTGGGTGGCGCCGCTGCGTTGTTTGGCGGAGGCGCGCTGTACAAGATCGGTGTGCCGTTGCCCTTCATTGTTGGCGCAGGCGTGATGTTGATTGCGATTGTGATCGTGCTGGTGGCGGTCAAAGAGCCGGAACGCGAAGTACAGGTCATCGTCAATGAGACGCAGCCGAGTGTCTTGGATAACTTCCGCGAAGTGGCCCGCAATTCCGACAAAAGCGGCCTGTTTCTGCTGGGCGCGATCTTCGCCTGGTTTGTCGGCTGGAACGCGATGGAAGCCTTCTTCACGCTGTACGGTATCAACGTGTTGGGCATCGACGCGGGGGACGGCTCCAAAATGCTGACCGCCTTTGCCGCCATGCTCATCTTGTTTGCCATTCCGAGCGGCTTAATCGCGACGAGGATCGGTCGGAAACCGACGATTACGATCGGGCTGGCGGGCATGTTCGTCGGCTTGATTGCCGGGTTCTTCATCCGCAATCAAACCGTACTGTTGATCGTGCTGGCAGCCATGGGTGGCTTCTGGGCGTTGGTCAATATCAACTCGTTGCCGATGGTGTACGACCTGGGCGGCGAAGAACGCATTGGCGCGTTCACCGGCTTGTACTATTTTGCTTCGTCCGCAGCGGCCATCACTGGCCCGATTGTATCCGGTGCGTTGATTGACCTGACCGGTAAAAACTACGCTATTTTGTGGCTATTCAGTGCAGTCTTCATCGCGCTGGCGGCTGGCTTGATGCAGCGGGTGCAGCCGCACGCAACAGTGACGTAATTATCTCCGGTGGATGTGACATTGCTAGATGCGCCGAAGCTCGGGTTCGATGGGCTTCGGCGCATTTGATGTCAGCCTGAATATTCGGTCAGTGGTCACTAACGTTGTGCGGTGACTCAAAGTGCCGTATACTGTGGTGACGGTGATCACTAGCCAATTGATCACGACACAGTAGATCGTGCAATTCGATTCAACCTCGGAGTTGCTCCAGGCGTTAGTCAAGCCGCCGCTGGTGATTGAAGCGGCCCTTCAGATCGAAGTCCATCACCTGCGCAACTACCTCGGGCCGATTGTGTTGCTGGCGATTCCGAGCCGTTCGTTGACCACGATTGGTGGCAGCTTCATTGTCGCCTTGGGCGATGGCCAGTCATCGCCAACTGACTGTTGTCAGGGCAATTGGCTGTAACAAGAGGAGATTCAACATGCTTGATAGATTTGAAGGCTTACGCTCGCTGCTGCCCCGCTGGCTCGATCGCTTACAGCTCTCCGAGTCGGCTGTCGTAGGCAGTGCAGCGCTGCTGGTGGGCTTGTCGAGCGGGATCGGTGTCTGGGTTTTCAAGCGACTGATTGACCTGGTTCATGCGCTGGCCTACGATGGTTTGGGGGCTGCGCTGCAACCAATCGGCCCGTGGACGGTCAGCGTGCTGCCTATCGTCGGCGGCTTGATTGTCGGCTTGCTGCTCCACTTCTTGATTGGCGAAGAACGCCATCACGGTGTAGCCGGGATCATGGAAGCGGTGGCGCTAGCGGGCGGGCGTTTGCGGTATAAACGTGTGCCCGCCAAAGCGGTGGCCGCCGCCATCTCGATCGGTTCTGGGGCGGCCGTCGGGCCGGAAGATCCATCGGTGCAAATCGGCGCGAATCTCGGCTCGATGTTGGGCCAATGGCTGCGCGTTTCCGACGATCGTGTGCGGACGTTGGTGGCGGCTGGTGCGGCAGGCGGCATCGCGGCGGCGTTCAATGCGCCGATTGCGGGTGTGTTCTTTGCGCTGGAAATCATTCTGGGTGAATTGAGCGCGGGCATGTTGGGCGGCGTGGTGTTGTCGGCCGTGATTTCGGCGGTGTTTACGCAGGCCGTCAGCGGGCCGCAGCCTGCGTTTCACGTGCCCGCGTACGCGTTCTCATCGGCGGCGGAACTGCCGTTGTATTTGGGTTTGGGCGTGGTGGCGGGGCCGATCGCGGCGTTGTACATCCGCGCGTTGTATCGAGCGCAAGATGTCTTTCATGCCGTGCAGTTGCCGCGCTGGGTCAAGCCCATGCTCGCGGGCGCGATCGTCGGCGTGGTTGGTCTGGCTCTGCCGCAGTTGTTAAGTGTAGGTTACGATACGATCGGGCAGATTCTGAATGGTGCGGCTTTCCCGATCGGGTTGTTGATTGCTCTAACGCTGGGCAAGTTGATCCTGACCCCGATCAGTATCGGTGGCGGCTTTCAGGGTGGTGTCTTCGCACCATCGCTCTACATCGGGGCGGCCTTGGGCGGCGCGTATGGCTTGTTGATGAAGAGCCTGCTGCCCCAAATGAATCTGACACCCGCGGCCTTTGCCATGGTGGGCATGGCGGCAGTTTTGGCAGGTGCCGTTCACGCTCCCTTGACGGCCATCTTACTGTTGTTTGAAATGACCAACGACTACCACATCATTTTGCCGTTGATGTTTGCGGTGATGATCAGTCTGCTGGTGTCGCAGCGCTTGCAGCGCGATTCGGTGTACGTGCTGGGGTTGGCGCGGAAAGGCGTGCGTTTGCAGCGCGGCCGTGACGTGGAAGTGCTGGATGCGTTGACGGTGAGTGAAGTCATGCAGACTGAGTTCACCGCGATGCAGGATACGGCTTCGCTGACGGCGGCGGCTGAGACATTCGCGCGGACGCGCCATCACGGTTTGCCCGTCATCAATGCAACTGGCGATCTGGTGGGGATCATCACGATTCAGGATATCGATCAGGCGCAAACGGATCAGGCCGGTGAAGCGTTGACGGTCGGGCAGGTCTGTACCCACGATTTGCTGGTGGCGTATCCCGACGAGACAATTGGGGCGGCGTTGCGTCGCATGGGCGCGCGCGATGTGGGCCGGTTGCCGGTGGTGGCGCGCGACAATCCGCGTCAGTTGGTGGGCATGTTGCGCCGCACCGATGTAGTGCGCGCCTACGACATTGCGTTGACACGGCGGGCCGCGATGCGGCATCAAGCGCATCAGATTCGCTTGGGGACGTATGGCGGCGTCAGCGTCGAGGAACTCGTCATCAGTGCGTCGGCTCCGTGTGCTAACAAACGCGTCAGTCAGGTGGCGTGGCCACACGACTGCGTGCTCGCGTCGGTGCGGCGTAAACGCCAGATCATGATTCCGCGCGGCGATACGCTGCTCAAGCCTGAGGATGTGTTGGTGGTCGTCGCCGAAGGCGCAGCGCGTGAGGCCGTGCGCGAACTGTGTGGCATGTAAAGACCGATCGGATTGCTGGCGATCTCTGCGGTTCTGATCGCGCGTGTGTGTGCTATCAGGCTGTCTGATTAGACGCCGCGATTGCCAAATCAATGAATAGCGCCGACGTCCAGCCGAAAATTGAAGCCGCTAAAGGCGGCGGCGTGCCCGTATCGGGGTGATAGTATTCGAAGATGTCGTCGCGCTGCATCACCAAATCGAGCGTGCGATTGCGCAATTGCACGGCCAGGTCAGGATGGCCGCTGCGTGTCAACCCTTCGATAAACAGATAGTTGATGTTGACCCACGTCGGCCCGCGCCACATTTGATTGGGGTTGTAGTGCGGATCCGATCGAGCCACGGTGGGCAGCGGATAGCGTGCCCAGAATTCACCGGGATTGGTCAGATGCGCAATCAGCCGATCGGTCATGGCGGTTGGCAAGCGGCCGGTCCACAGCGGATAAAGATTGAAGGGCGTCAGGATGTGAATGGGACGCTCGGCGCGCAAGGCCCAAAAGACGCCCGCGGCTTCATCCCACATTTTAGCGATCATCCGCTGCACGACTTCATCGGCGCGAGCCAGCCAGCGTTGGCTATCTTCCGGCAAACCGATGAGCGTTGCCATCTGCGCCAGCGCCTCCAGTTGTAAGCACAAATACGTGTTGAGTTCCGGCGACTCGACGGGCATGCCGCCATCCCACAACGGACTATCGTCAAGGCCCGATGAATTAGGATGGTTATATTGGCAGAGGCCGTCGCCGTTGTAATCGTTCTTCTCGAACCACCATTGATTCCAGCGTACGATCGGCTCGTAGATCTCGTCGAGGAATTCGCGGTTGCCCGACATTTCGTACAACTTCAGCGCCGTCCAGCCGATAATAGGCGGCTTGGTGACTTCGGACGGGACGGGCTCATCGAGATAAGTCACCAACCCTTCATCGTGAATGGCATCCGGGATCATGCCGTCATCGCGTTGATGATCCAGCACCAGTCGCAATTGATCTTCGGCCAACTGCCGATCGATGTGGCGATAGGCCAGCGCGTGAAAACAGGCATCCCATTGCCATACGCCGACGTAGAAGATTTTACTGGGCGTCATCCCTTCGCGCGTCATGTAGTAGCGCGGACTGATCAGCCCGGCGCGCATGATCCACCAGGCATAGTAATACTGCGCTTCAAAATGAGCGTCCACGCGCGGCGCCGCTTCAAACCAGTCCTGCCAGCGTGCTTCAGCCGCGGCCAAAGCAGCGGCGCCGTTGGGTAAGGTGCGATTGAAGCCCAAGCGGGGCGTGATATTGAGCAATATCCCCGCATCACCGTGATTCTCAACTACGAAGGTAATTTGCAAAGTCGAATCATTCACCGTCGCAATCTCATTGCGCAGCAAATGGCCGTTGGTGGTGTAAGCCACGTTGCGCATCCCGCGTGCGGTGCCGCCGCGCCGATCGACCGTGAGGCGCGACGCATGCACTTGAAATCGCAGCCCCAGCGTGCCCGGCGGCAGATCGAGGTACAGCGTCTCCGTATCCACAAAGCACAAGCGGAGTTGCCCTAAGGCCGTATCAATATCAACGACGTGCGGATAGGTCGTCAACTCGAAGGGCAGAGCGGTGCCTTCCGCGTCGATTACCTGAAGGTGATCGATGAACGGACTGCGGACGCGATAGTTGCCCAGGCGGGCGGCCTCTTTTTCCCAGCGCTCGGCTAATCGAATTGAAAAGAATTGTGCCGGTGGTTCGCCAGGTTCCGGCGCACGATGACCGCGAAACACCATGATGCGCGAACTGCGATCGCTAAATGGAATGTGGGCGAGATTGATACGGTTCTTAAGCAATGTGGCAAAATCCAACGGCTTTCACCTCCCGATAGTAGTTCAAGCCCGACGATTTACTGTCTGCGGCGCAGCGTGTTGATAGTAATCGATCACCTGCGCTTCATGCACTCGATCTAAAGGCACGGTCAAATCAATCGGCGGGCAGGCTTCAATGAGTTGAGTCGATAGATCGACCGTTACTTCGCGTTCGCGCCAGTGAATGCCGGTGACTTGCGGGATCGGGACCAGCACGTTCTTGCCGAAGATCCAGGGTCGCGTGTCGACGACCAAGTAGTGAATGTCGCACTGCGGCAACCCAATCAGGAAATCTTCCACGTGCCCCAGGCTGCCATCTGCCGCACGGATGTGATATCCCGTGACTTCGTGCAGACTCCGCAGATGCGGATCGCCTTCGGCCTGATCACCTGAATCGGTGTCGAGCAAAGCGTCAGTTGGCACAAAGATTGTTCCGCCCGTCAACGACCAATACGGCGCGAGCGTATAGGTATGATAGAGGGCCTGTTCCATCTGGCGCGACACCGGCTTGGCCGTGTCGATCTCCGGGCTGCGCTCAACCTGGTCGCGAGTGAGGCGCACCGTCAAAGTATGCGCCGTCCAATCACGTCCTTCGATCACGGTGGGCGGCAGCAGAACCGATCGGCCCAGCAACCAGCCGCCGGTTTCGACCACAAAATAGCGGACGATCCAATTTTGATCGTCAAAGTAGATATCATGTACTTTGCCGATGTCGCCATCGGTGGCGTGGATGGCGAAACCGTTGAAGAGCGTCAAACGTCGTAACATGATCGTCGCCTCCATTTTGGGCGTTAGGTGTCTAATCATCGTTTGGCTGCGGTGAATTGGTCAGCAGCGCGATCAACTCCTCTAGTGAGAGTTCATCCAGATTGCGTTCGTGCGGCTCCAACCAGCGCAACGTTAGATGCCCGCTATCCGATGCAATGTTGAGCGCGCCAATGCCGGGATGATTCGCCAACAAAGTGTCGACGGCCTGTGCTGTGGGCGTTCCCGGCAAATGCGAAACGATGATCCAGTGCGCATCAGTTCGCGAGATCGCCGCTGGCAATTCACGCCAGTCGTTGACTTCACCCACAATGCTCAAGCCAGTCGCGTTGCTCAGCGCACGCCGCAAGACTTCGTTGAGTAAGCGCGGGATACTTACCAGGATGATGCGTTGCGGCTCCATCAACAATGCACCCTCATGATCTTGCGCACAGCGTCTCACTGCCGACTGAACCGATCGGCTAACGCGGCCAGCCAACGTCGAGCCGCGTGCGGTGTGGGCAAGCGCGCATCGGCGCAGGTTGGCCGCGGCTCGCTCGCAACAAGTAATGCCAGCCCGTGCCGCGCTTTAATCACTTCAAAGGCTTCTTCGTCTTTGGCATCGTCACCCACGTAAAGCGGGAGCACGTCGGGCCGTGCAAATCGATCGAGCAAGTAACTGACCGTGCGGCCTTTGTGCGCCAACGCCGGTGCGATCTCGAAGAAGCGACGTTCATCGAACACGCGATACGTTTTTGAAAGCGCGAGTGCGGCCGTCATCGCGCGCGCGCGCACCAACACTCGATCGGCCTCGGCTGCCTCAGCGTCCCGTGCGTGGATGGCAACCGCCCAACCTTTGTCTTCGATGTAGAAGCCGGGTTGATGATCGATCAGTGTTTGCCAGCGCGCTTTCAGATATTCCACGCTCGGTCGCACACTGTCGTAGGTAACGCGCTGCACCACCTCGCCGTTAGGCAATTGCAACTCAACCCCATACGTGCCAGCCAACACGATGCCCGGGATTGGAATCAAATTTTGCACCTGCTGCAATGGCCGCCCGCTGATCACGGCGACTTGGGCTTGAGAAATACTGGCCCAGCAGCGCAACAACTCAATCACTTCAGACTTCGGTTCAACCCGATCGGGTGTCGGTGCGAACTCGGCCAGCGTGCCGTCGTAATCGACGAACAACCACAGGTGTTGCGCACTGCTTATTACTTCAACAATTTGTTTTAGCGAAGTCATATAGCGCGCACTCGCTCATCGGTCAACAGCGGTTCAATCTCGCGTTGATACAGCGCCGACCAAGTATAGTTTTGCCGCACGCGGCGGCGCAGTCGATAGCGGGCACTGCGCTGCGCCCATGTCAGGATCAAATCGGCGACGACTTCCGGCGCATCAGACGCATCAAACCACAGCACATCTTCACCGCCGATTTCCTGTGCTGCGGGCATCTCGGTGCAGACGACGGGCACACCCACCAGTCCGGCCTCCAGTATCGGTAGGCCGAAGCCTTCGCGATGACTGGGCATGAAGACCAGGTCGCTGATGCGATACAGCTCGGCCACACGCTGTTCGTCGATGATCAACGGTTGGCCGTCGTTGGTGCTCAATTCGGCCACGAAGCGCACTGCATGTTCCACTTTGAGCTGAGCCCGGAGCTTGCGAAGTGCGTGAAAATAAGCCAGAGGCTGGGCGTCATGCGGATCGGGCGGGCCGGTGATGATCAACCGCGCCTGACAACCGCGACTCAGCAGCACTGCGATGACGTGCAACGCCAGTTCGATGTTTTTCGCTTGGGTGATGCGTACCGGCATAAGCAAGATCAAATCGGCGGACAGCACCTCCAGCCGATTGATCAGCGCATGCCCCGCGGGTGACACTCCCCACAACGTGTCGGCGTCGACGCCGTTGTAGATCACGCGAATCGCATCCGGTGAATAGTTGAATAGTTCGGCCAACGCCTGCTGCCGCTGTCGTGAGACGGTCACGTAAGTCACGTCGGAACGTGGCGTGCGCAGCAGATCCCACACATAACCCGGATGGACCTTCGAGCGCGAATGTTCGCTGGTCCAGGTCATATCGTGACACCAGGCCACACCGTGACGAATATCGCCGGTATCCAGCAGTTGATGCAGTGCCACCGTCAATGGCAAATTGAAATGCTTGGTAAACACGTTGTGAATCATGACATGATCGAAGCGCTGCACCACTGGTTTTAGGGCTTGAACCAACCGCGTCACCATGGCGTCGAAGTCAGCCGGCACGTCACCGCGTTCCAATTCCGCATTCAGCCGAACGATTTCTGGATGTTGTGAATCAGCCTCCGGGATCGGAATGAAGTCAACACCTGGCAGCAGAGCGTCGGCTGCACCACGCCCCGCGATCACGCTGACCGGATGACCGTGCTGGCGTAATAGTCGCGCGTGTGCGGCGATGACGACTTCTACTCCGCCAATGACAGGTGGTGCCGTGTAATGGATGATCGCTACTCGGCTTTGGTTCATGCAACTCGTACGCTTTCTACAAATTCAAATCGTTCAGCGCTTGCAGTTGATTGCTCGTCCACGCGGAAATATCATCGCGCTCGATTAACCATCGCAGTCGCGCGGCTCGCGTAGCCCGATCGGTTGGTGACATCGTCAGGGCTTGATGCAGGGCTTCGGCGGTGGCGTACACATCACAGGGCGCGATCGTAATAGCGCCGGGCTCCAGCTGCTGACTCGCGCCCGCTCGTTCGCTCAGAATCAACACGCCGTCGCGCTGATTAACGATCGGGCCTTCTTTGGCAACCAGGTTCATGCCGTCGGCGATCACGTTTACCAGCAGCACGTCGTAAAGTTGCAGGGCCGCGATCGCGCGCGGATAGCTCTCGCCGATGAGCAAGTGAATCGGTTCCCAAGTGGCGTCACCGTAACGAGCGTTAACGCGCCCGGCGGCCGCCATCAATTCGTCCAGATAACTTTGGTATTCGGCTACGTCCAGGCGCGAGGGCACTAACGCTGCGATGAACTTGACGCGTCCATGATGTTCAGGATGCAATTCCAGCAGCTCTTCAAAGGCGCGAAAGCCGCGTACGATGTTTTTGCTAGGCTCAATTCGATCAACCCGCACGATGAGTTGCGCCTCACCGATCAAAGCCTGTAATTCAGCGCGAAACTCAGCCACAGCGGACGAGTCAGCCGTTTGGCGCAGCGCGGCCACATCGATTGAAATTGGAAAGTCGCGCACGTGTGTCATGTGATTCCGATACCACACGCGACCCCGTCGGGTGTTGACGTGCGCGTCGGGTAAAAATGATTCGCAGCTGCGCAGGAAATTCAAGCTGTCATCGCGCGTCTGAAAGCCTAACAGATCGACGGCGCACAGGCTGTCCAGAATTGCGTGCCGCATCGTGCCCGGCAGAATGCGCATATACGTCGAGCCGGGCCATGGGATGTGAATGAAATGCACGAGGGCATGTTTGGGCTTCAAACGTAATTGCTGGCGCAAGTCCCGTGCTACCAGGTATAAGTGATAGTCTTGTAACATGATCATGGCTGGACGTTGACTGGCACGCAGGGTTTGCGCAATCGTGGTGGCAAACAGGTGGTTAACGACCTGATAACCATCTTCCCAGGCTCGCCACGTAGCCCGATCGATGATCGGTTCGCGCGGCACTGCCCACAGGGCGTGTTGTAGGAACCACAACAATGGATTAGCGATAACGTTGTAGTATTGATCGAACGCAGCGGGCTCAGGCGTCAGGAACTTCACCTGAATGGATCGATCGGTGTCGGCGAGTTGTACTTCGCCCGCGCCCCAGGCCGCATCGGCGTCAGTGCGCGCGCAGGCGATCCACGTGGCGTCGATTTGTTGGGCAAGTCCCAGCAGCGCCGTCACCACTCCACCGCTCCCGCGCTCGAAACAGACCTGACCGTCAGTCGCCGACTGAACCGTGATCGGTCCACGATTTGAGGCGATAACTAACGCGCGCTCACGCCGCTGTTCAATCGGCGGCGATTCGTTGCGGGGATCAGTCGACGACGTCATGTGTTTCGCTCCCGATAGATGAGCAGTTTTCACTGGCCGCGGTTTGCCTCTATTTGCTGTGATGAATTCCCAGGCGGCTTAACCGGCCTGTTAATTGCGCCGATCCATACTGAGGCCCTAATAGAAACGGACGTAGCCCCGGACTCGGGCGCGAATGCATAGATTCCTGCGCTTTTTCCACAAGTCGGACATGATCGATCTCACATAACAAGCGGTACGCTTCAACCAATGATGAGATATCGGCGGCTTGTCCGCGCAGCGCAGTCAAGAGGTCAGTCACGTTCAGCGCTGCGGGTAGCGTGCCATTGCGCAGGATGTGATACGCACCCTCACGCAAGCGCGGGTCATCTACCCGTTTGGGATCGGCCAGCGCTTTCAATACTTCAATAACCGCTGGTTCACCCAACTGCGTCAGCGTCAACGCGGCCTCCCACCTGACACCAAAGTCGTCATCTTGCAGCGCTTGAACCAGGCGAACAATGACTTGTGGTGAACTGTGATCACCAAGATAGTGAACTGCTGCCTCGCGCTGGGCCGGAGCCTCCCGGACGTCGTCGAGCAGCTTTAATGCTTCTTCCAGCGATTCAATATGGATCACAACAGCCTCCCTAGTGGCCAATTCAGTGACCATTCACGTCGATTTGGAATGATGAACGCGTGATGCGGTTTTACTCGATCGGGTGTTCACGTGATGCGCTAACTCCGCGGAACGTGCTTCGAAAGCGCGTAGTTCCGGCGGCACCGGATCACCGATCACGTCGGTCTGATTCTCAAACGGCGAACCGAATAACCAATGAAGAAAACGTTGCACACGTCCCAGTTTCTTTGACATAGAATCATCACCAGTCTGATAGTCGATCTCGATCGCGACTCACCCCTTCGGGCGAGCCGCAGATAGCCAGCGCAATCCGACTTTGCGCGAGTGGCATTCAACACAACTACCAGCTAACAATAGCAGGTGAAAGGTGGGGTGTCGATGTATCGAGATACAAATAGCGGATACAATTTTGGATACAAATTGCAGAAACCTTCAAACTCTTGAGTGATAAAAGCCGATAAGTGAGAGGGCTTATGGCTGCAAATGAGTCTGATCGAGGAGGTCCAGATAAGCCGCCGCCGCTTGCCGATCGGCGACATTCAATTTGCGTAAGATGTGGTGAACATGATTTTTGACGGTGCCCACTTCAATGACCAATTGCTGCGCAATCTCGTGATTGCTCAGCCCCTTGCCGATCAACCGCAGGATTTCTTGTTCCCGCGAGGTGAGATCGAAAGTCGGGGCAGACGACACATCCGTTCGATCGCTGTCTTGGGCTAATTCGGCCACCCGTGACAACAATGCACCGGCGATTTCAGGCGAGATTACAGCCGAACCAGCATAAGTGGTGCGCAGTTTCATCAGCAGCGCATCAACCGAGTCGTCTTGAAGCACGTAACCGGCCGCACCAGCCTCAACATACTGCAAGACTTCTTCTTTCGACTCCGCCAGTCCCAGGACAAGGACTTTGGCTGGCAGATTAGCCTGCGCGATCAGCTGTGTGGTTCGCAGCGCGCCGTGTTCGGGCAACCGCGTGCTGACGATCAGCACGTCGCAGCGGCTGGCTAAAGCCACCGCCTCCTCGATCGAGGTGGTGCTGCCTACCACGGTAATGTCTGGTTCGTTAGCCAGGACGGCGGCGATCACATTGCCGAGAACACGTATTGAATTGATTAGACCCACCCGGATCATGATACCCTCATGTGTCTGCCACGCCGCGATAACGTTCAGGCGGCATGTTTCAATTATATCGTGTCCATGCGTTTTAGTTGCGCCGTACGCAAGTTGGCCTGTACTCGCGCAGTGCGTGAACGAGCCGTTGACGCTATGCGCCTGACATCGGCTGTGCAACTACAGGACTATCGGAAGTTGCTTGCCAACTACTTGACGATGGGAAAAATAAATTAGAAGCGGGCATTTCCTCTACTATAAAAAGCTGGTATAGTCTGCGCCAATCCGAACGGCACTCAGGAGACTCTATGCCACCGACATGGATGCCTCAATTACGGACGTTCTTTGGTTCACGCCGCAGCGGCCCCGGCCTCATCGCGCTGGCGATTGTGGGCGTGCTCAACTGGATCGTCTCCGATGCCTTGAATTTCACGGCCATCGTGTCGGAACTCAACCTGGACGTGCCCGCGTTCAGACAGGTGGCGGGTGTGCTGTTGCCGGAGTTCGGGTTGTTTGGGGTGTTGTTCGTGGGCGCGGTGATTTGTTGGTTGTTCGATTGGGATCGACTGACGCGGTTCGTGTTTTTTACGGCCAACAGCATCGCGATGTTCAACGTCACTAACTACGCGTTCGATCTGCTGTTCTCGATCACCAAGCGCGGCGGCAATCGGGATGCGGCGCTGCTGCTGGTGGATGCCGTGTTGGTCTGGCTGATGAATTGGATCGTGTTCACGATCTGGTTCTGGATTCTGGACGCGGGCGGGCCGGAGCGCCGTGGTACGACGCATGCCAAGCGCATCGAAATGCAATTCAAACAGCAGGAAGAACCGATTCCAGGCTGGGAGCATTGGCGACCCGGCTTCCTCGATTATCTGTTTGCGGCCTTTGGCAGCAGCACGTCGCTCGGCCCTAACGACGTCTCGATCTTATCCCGCCGTTTCAAAGTTTTGTCGATGGTGCAGACGCTCAACTCGTTGACGGTCGTGGCTCTCATCGCCGCGCGCGCGATCGGGTTGTTCACGGTTTCGAGATAGCTACTGAATGCTGAAGGCTGATCGCTGTTATACTTGATCTGTCATGCTGCGCATCAAGTTCCTAGGTCAATTCACCGTTACTCTCAACGATCAACCGGTCGAGATTCAATCGCGTCCGGCGCAAGCGCTGTTCGCCTATCTGGTCCTGAACGCCGGCACAGCTTATCGGCGCGAGAAACTCGCCGGGCTGATGTGGCCCGACGCCAGCGAAAGCAACGCGCGCAGCAGTCTGCGGCATGCATTGTGGCGTTTGCGCAAAGCCCTCGGCGCTGAATATCTCAGCACCGATGATCTCTCGATCGCCTTCAATGCCGATGCGCCATATCAACTCGACGTGGCGGAGTTGACACGCAATGCGCGCGCCGATACTTCAGCTGATACGCTAATCGCCAGTGTATCCGTCTACGACGGCGAGTTTCTGCCCGGCTTCTACGAAGACTGGATTGCGTTGGAGCGCGAAAGCCTGCAAGCCACCTTCGAGCGCAAAATCGAGCAGCTGCTCGATCGGTTGGTGACCGAGCGCCGCTGGCGCGAGGTGGTGGACTGGGCCGAGCGCTGGATCGGGTTGGGGCAGGTGCCTGAACCGGCGTATCGCGCGTTGATGATCGCCCACTACTATTTGGGCAACACGGCCAGTGTGACGACGGTCTATCAACGCTGCGCCGAGGCGCTGCTCAAAGAACTCGATGTTGAACCGGCTGAGCAAACGCGATCGTTGTATCGACAACTCACCAAGGGGCAAGCGCCTTACGGTTCGCCTGTCACGCCGATCGAGCTAGCGGCCCCCGCCGTGCCCGTCGCGACTGAACCTCGTCCGCCCCGCCACAATTTGCCGCCACAAGCCACGGCCTTTGTGGGCCGCGTCAACGAGTTGGCCGAGATTGCCAATCGGTTGCACGATGATCCCGCGTGCCGATTGCTAAATGTGATCGGACCGGGTGGTATCGGCAAGACGCGCCTGTCATTGCAAGCCGCCACCGATCAGCTGACGCACTTTGCGGATGGCGTCTTCTTCGTGCCTCTCGTACCGATCACGGCGCCGCACCTCATCGCGCCAGCCATCGCGCAAGCCTTGAATTTATCCTCGCACGGTTCGACTGATCCGCAAGCGCAAGTGTTGGATTATTTGCGCGACAAGCAACTGCTGCTGGTGCTGGACAATTTCGAGCATCTGGTGGAAGGCGTCGATCTATTAGCCGATATTTTGATGGCCGCGCCTAATGTCAAACTGTTGGTCACATCGCGCGAGCGACTGCACTTGCAATGGGAGTGGATTCTGGAAATTCGCGGCCTCGATTATCCGCTCAGCGTTCAGGACGCACTGGCCGAATCGTACAGCGCCGTACAGTTGTTTTTGCAGACTGCGCGCCGCATGGACACGCGCTTTACGCTGGGCGATGATCGCGCGGAAGTGGTGCGTATCTGTCAGTTGTTGGAAGGCACGCCGTTAGGCATCGAACTGGCGGCGGCGTGGGTGCGCGTGTTGACGTGTCAGGAGATCGCGCAGCAGATCGAACACAACCTCGATTTGCTGGCGACCTCGTCGGCCGATCGGCCGGAGCGACACCGCAGCCTGCGCGCTGCGTTTGAATATTCGTGGGACTTGCTGTCGCCCGACGAGCAGAAGGCCTTCAAGAAACTGGCGGTGTTTCAGGGCGGCTTCCGGCGTGAGGCCGCGGAAAAGGTTGCGGGTGCGCCGTTGTCGCTGCTGTTCACGCTGGTCGATAAGTCGCTGCTGCGGCGCGGCACGTCCGGCCGCTTTGAGATGCACAGCTTGCTGCGGCAATACATCACCGAAAAACTGAACGCGGGTCAAATCGATGAAGCGCTGAACACCACGCCGATCGATCTGACGCGCATGCGGATGGCCCAATACTATCTCACATATGCGCGCCGCCTTCAATCGAACTACGCCGCGCTGGATGAAGAGTGGGTCAACTTGATGTCCGGGCAGGGGGCCGCGCATGCGCTGGCGATGTGGCGGGTGGCGCTCGATTACGCCGAGGCGTTGCAGGCCGCCGGCTTCGCGCTGGGTCACTTTTCTGATCTGCGCCAAAGCTGCGCGTGGGCGGTGAATGCCGCGCAAGCCACCAGCGATCAGCGGACGCTGGCTGTGGTGTGGCGCACGTGGGGACGGGCTTGCATCGAACAGGCCGAGTACGACGAGGCGCACGATCATCTGACGCGCAGTCTGGCGCAGTGCCGACAAGTGGGCGATCTACCCGGTGTAGCCCACGCGCAATTCGATCTGGCCCGCATCGCTATCGAGCGGGCGGATTATGCCGAAGCTCGCCGTTTGTTGACGGATAGCCAGCACATCTTTGAGGCGTTACAGGATGAACCCGGTCTAGCCGAGATCCATTTCAGGCAAGCGGTCCTGGCTTTTTACGAACGAGACTTTGTTGAGGCCGATCGTCTGGCGCAGCAAGCCCTGACGGTGCAGCGGCAGGTCGGCGACAAAGCGGCCGCTCTGTTGACGGTGAAATTGTTGGCTGATATTGCTCTGCACGGTCTCAACGATTTTACACGCGCGGAACGGCATTGTGATGAGGCCTTGGCGTGGTGTGACGAACTTCAAAATGATAGCGAACGGGCGGCGACTTTGTATACGTTGGCTGAGGTTCATCGGTTGCAACACGAGATCGAGCAGGCCCACGACGAAGCCGAGCGTTGTCTACAATTGTTCAAGCGTATGGGCGATCGTAAGTCGCAAGCCCGCGCCTTATTCCGACTTAGTCAACTGGACGCTGATCGTGGTGACTGGACGGTGGCGAAGACCAATGGCACGCTCAGCCTTGAATTATGCCGCCAGCTACAAGACAAGTGGGGCGAGGTGTACGTGGCCCACCATCTCAGCGAGGTCTGTCAACACTTGCAGCAATTCAGTCAGGCGCAGGAACTGTGGGCTGCGGCCTTGTCGGTAGCAGAAGCCAGCCGACATCCTTTGCTTGAAACACTGCAAGCTGGCATGAAAAAGTAAGGGCAGGCTCAAAGCCTGCCCTTATGCTTACGGCCAGCGTGTATCTGGCCCTTCCGTCGTCCAGCCATCGGCGATGAAGCGCTGCCGCCACACCTCGGCGGTGACGAACTGCGAATGCTCCGCCTTCATCAGGTCTTGAGCGCGTTTTAACCACTGGGTGGCCGTCTGTGCGCTGGGATCCAAACTCTGTGTGACGTCGGCCAGCAGCGACGGCAGATAAGCGCGCTGGCTGTCATACAGCCCTTCAATCGCGCCCGCCAGATCAGTTTCGCCGGACCAATCGGTTTGGATACCGCCCAGCAGCTCCAGCGCGATAAAGATCATGCGATCAAGCGGCTTGTCGTCGGTTGCGTAGCGTCCGATCGAGATGGCATCCCGCATCATGATCGATTCGCCATCGGCTGTAAAGTAATTCGAGCCGCCGCACCGCACGCGGCGCAGTTGCCAGCGCTGTTGCAACCGATCGGCCCACGCGCCCCACTGATTGTCCGTCGTCGCGGCCTTTTGCAGAACCTTGGCGTAGATATCCGGCCGGATGATGGGCACCGGATGATCGTTGTCGCTGGTGGTGAACTCCTCGCATGAATGATGCAGCGAGATGTCCTGGAAGTTCAACGCCATGACCGGCCCGCCGATGAGCGCGCCGTACACATCGGCGAACAACTCCTCCAGCCACGCATAGCACCACTTTGGAAACTCCAGCGAATCGATCTGAACGAACGCCTTCAACTCTTCGAAGGCCCGTTGCCGAAGCACTTGGTGCAGCGGCTCGCCGGTTTCAGGCAGACGCGCATGCCAGAAGATGTAGTGACCTACTTCGTGCGGAATCGCCAGGTGATCGCGCACGACGGCCGTGCAGGTGTAGGGCACGCCGATCAACGCCACGGGCGCGTACGGGATCACGCGGCTGACGGGCGACTTCTGAAAGTAGGTGACGATGGTCGTATCGGCGGGCAGCAGCCCAGCGTCGATGGCGGGCTTGAGCGCCAGCCACGCTAACTTGTCCGTTTCCTTTAGAGTGGCCGTCGTCGCGGCCGAGCCGGACACGCGTTGTTCGACAGCCCGCTGGATCACTTCCAGATCGTAGCCAATTTGATTCAGCACAATCGAGTACACTGACTCCGGCGGATAGTTGTCCCACATTTCAAGGCGGCCCGAGCCGAAGCCGTCGTGGAAGTAATTGAATTGTCCGCGCCCGTAGGCGTGCAGGCACTTGAGCACCGGCTTCAAGGTGTCCCAACGGGGCAGCGACAGCGTATCGTAGTCGCTGGTCATGGCGTACATCAAATTGTCCAGCGCTTGCAGCCGCTCGTCCCAGACATCCGCAACCCGCTCAAAAGTCACCTGATTCATCGTCAACATGCTGAGTCTCCTTGGCGTCGAACGGCCGCGCGCCGTTCGATCGAAATCTGACCATTAGATTAACAGGGCGGCGTTTATCGAGCGTGTTTTCACGAACGGCGGCCGGATCAATTTTGCATCCCGCCGAATTTCTTCAACGGACCTGTATTCAAAAACACGCTGGGTCAACGATCGAACAACGCCCGCGCGCTAAAGTGAACGCAACTTCCAAATAAGAAGTCAACCCAAGGGAAAATTCAAATCAAGCCAAGGAGACCCATGTCTGACCATACCGATGTTCAAAACGAGTGCTGTCCTGTGCTGGAAGACTATCAGCAATGCGATGTGCTGGACTTCCGTTATCGTCTGCCGTTCCGACCGCGCCTGGCGGCCAATCGCGGCGGCCAGAGTGTGCGCGTGGAAGTGGTGCTGCGCTTTCGATTGGAGCGCTGCCCCGGTCCGCTGGTTAAGGGCGATCTAGCCTACACCACGACGCTGCTGCCCGGCGAACAGGTTCGCTTGTTCACCAGCGATCGCCGCAGCCGCTTCACCTTCGATTCCGAAAGCAAGGTGTCGTATCGTAACCAATCCATGTCCACCGAATCGTACTACATGGCGGGCATGGCCCAGTCGATGAGCAACCTCAGCATCCTCGACCAGAGCAAGGCGACCAGCGACTTCAGCGAGTCGTCCTTTGGTGGCGGCGCGGGCGGCGGCTTCAGCCTGTTTGGGCTGGTGAGCTTCGGCGGCTCCGTGCAGGGCAGTTCGCACAACGCGCACTCGGTCAACACCTTTGTGCGCTCGCTGTCACAGCACGCCGAGTCGAGCAGCCGCCATGTGGAGACCGGCACACACGCGGCCAACTCCATCTCGATCGGGGAAGTGGAAAGCCGCACGCACACCGAGACGGAATCACAGGATCATTTCGAATCGGCCTCGCGCACGTTCAGCAATCCCAACAAGTGTCACGCGCTGACCTTCTACTTCTTCCGCGTCAACAAAGTACAGACCATCAAGTGGACGCTGGTCGCGATCGAACGGCACGTGATCGATCCAGCCGCGCCGACGGGTGTCGATCTGAACCCGCCGACTTCGGCGGGTGGTGTGTCGGCCACCCCGATCGGGATTCTGGCGACCGCGAAAGATCGGCTCGAAGTTGAACAGCGCGCCCGCGTCGCCGTGTTGGCCGCCAACACCACCGATGTCGCCGCTGGCTTCAATCGCGCTGCGCTGGCGACTAACGCGTTCGTCGCCACCGATCAATCGGCGCTGCCACCGGCCGTCGTTAGCGCCGCGCTGGCCGCTGTAGATAAGGAACTCGCCGCCGCCGGTCTGATCGATCCGAAGACGGGCGAAGTTACCGAGGAAGCCAAGCGCGAGTATGGTTGGGAACGCACGATCGCGCTGCCGACGCCCGGCGTTATGGTCAAAGGCTGCCTGGACGAATGCGACGTCTGCGAACCCAACCTCGACAAGTCGATCCAACTCGATCTGGAGCGCAAAGCGCTGGAGAACCAGCTGCTTCAGAAGAAGATCGATCTGCTGGCGCAGTCACAGGAATATCGGTGCTGCCCGGATGATGACGACGCGGCCGTATCAACGGAAGCATGACGCGTAACGCGTAGCGAATGAGAGCAGGTCACCGAGCGGCGATCTGCTCTTTTTGTTTGGGACTTTGACGGTTGTAGGAGCAAGGTGCAGCCACCAGACTTGTCATACCCGCCTGCGCGGGAATGACATACCCTCGCCGCGCGCGTGCCGCCGTTGCCATCTGCCCAGTTAATTCCTGCCCAACCCCTATATCTATCCTACGTAACCCCATTTGGGCCGAAAAATACCGCATATCTATCGGGCAGAACTGGACTCATCTACAGATGGATGCTATAATGCCGCGTAAGAAATTACTTTATCTGTAGATTAATATGTTTCTGATGCGTCATAAATAACTTAATTTGTAGATTGAATAGACCCTAACGCGTCGGAAATAGTATCATCTATAGATTGAATAGGTTATGACGCGTCAGAAGTTTACTCATCTGTAGATTAAGCGGCTCGTGCCCGCCCGCCGAGCGCGTTTTTTGCGCCCAACGGCCCGTGCATACGCCCGAAAGGTGATTCCGATGCTGAGAATTAAGCCGCCAGAGAACGATGTTGCCCTCGCGGGGGCGCTTGAACGCACCGTGACGACCGGACGGGCCGATCGGGCGGCGGGCCGACCCCTGATCGACGAGGCTACCCTGAACGACATCGACGCTTTCCTGGCCGACTGGTCGTCCAAACTGAGCATCGTCGCGACGCGGCGTGCGGCGCACACGAACGAAGTTCACGAAGCGGTCGCGGCGGCGCGTGTCCTGTCCGTCTATGTGCGCGATGCCTGGGAGGCGCAGAAGCGCCGCATCGCGCGCGAGGGGCTGCCGAGCGCGCTGTTGGTGCTGTACGGCCTGCCGCAAGACGGGCGCGTGCCGCACAATGTTGCCGCGCCACAGTGGGCGCAATGGGCGCAGAAACTCATCGAGGGCGATAAGGTGGCCGTGGCGCAGGGCTACGCGCCGCTAGCCAATCCCAGCGCCGCCGAGATCGCGGCCAAGTTGGCGCTGGCCCAGAAGGAAACGCCAGAAGCCGCCGGGGCTGATATCGCGTGGGCCGAAGCGCAAGCGGCGGTGGCCGCCGGCCGCATCGTCGGTCGTAAGTTGTTCAAAGAAGCGATGGCGCAAATCCGATTTTGTTTGCGTCACGAATCGAACGAGAGCGTGCGGCGCGTGATGCGCACGTACGGCGCGCAGTTCCGATCGAGCCACCCGCCGATCGAGAACGCCAATGCTCTCGACGGATTGCCAAATCCGTCGGCCTGACCGCTGGACATTTGCACCCACGGCGTGCCGTGCGGTGTTTGACAATCCAGCGGGAGCAATCGATGCTTCTACGTTTGATATAATTCCCTCATGCTCAAAACACTCTTTACGCGCAAGTGGCGCATCGCCACCATCCTCGTCATCATCGCCATCCTCGTGCAACTGCGGCTGTCCATCTGGCAACTCGATCGCTTGCAGGAACGGCGCGCGTTCAATGCGCGTGTGCAAGCGCAACTCGACGCGCCGCCGCTGACGCTGGATGCCAACACCCCGATCGGTGATCTGGCGACGATGGAATATCGCACCGTCATCGTGCGCGGCGAGTTCGACTTCTCGCAAGAGGTCGCATTACGCGGGCAATCATGGAACGGCCAACTCGGCGCGCGGTTGCTGACGCCGCTGCGCATCGCGGGCAGCGATCGGGCCGTGCTCGTCGATCGGGGTTGGATTCCGTACGAGGAGTCTGAGAACGGTCAATGGCCGCAATACAACGAAACGGGTGTCGTCGAAGTGCGGGGTCGCCTTCAAGCGTCGCGCAATCAAACGGGTTTTGGCTTCGGGAATGATCCCACGCCCGCGCCCGGTCAGCGCGTGACCGCGTGGAATCAAGCCAATGTGCAGGCCATTGGGGTGCAAGTGCCGTATGCGCTGCTACCGATCTACATCCAGCAAGCGCCCAACCCGGATCCTGACACGGTGCTGCCCTATGCGGGTTTGACGCCGCTTGACCTGAGCGAAGGCTCGCACTTGGGGTATGCGGGGCAGTGGTTCATGTTTGCCGTCATCTTTGCGGTGGGGTATCCCGCGTTTGTGCGCCATCAACTGCGCGAAGAAGCCAAGCGGAAAGCCAATCCTGATCTGGATGAGTGACAGTCTTATACCTTTTGCAGGTGTGTCATTCCGAGGCCAAAGGCCGAGGAATCTGAGGTGCAATGAGTGAATTCCTCAGCAGCAATAGAGATTCCTCGCCGCAGTGCGGCTCGGAATGACACATTGAAAGACGGCCAAGCTTCAGCCCTCAGCCCTCATCCCTCTCCGCCCGCCACAACGACCGCATCTCTTCGCTCGTCGCCAGCAACTCATCCAGCGTACCTTCCGCCTCGATGCGGCCATCCTTCAGCACGATGATGTGATCGGCCTGGCGCAAGGCCGCGCGCCGATGCGTGATGACCAGACACGTAGGCCGATCGGCTTTCTGCGCCCGATCGGCAAACAGGCGTTCCCACAACACGCGCTCTGTATCAACATCCAACGCGCTTGAGAGATCATCCAGCACCAACAGATCGGCTTCGCGCACGAACATACGCGCGGCAGCCGCGCGCTGCATCTGCCCGCCGGACAGTCTCACGCCGCGCGGCCCGACCAGCGTGTTGAGACCATCCTCGAAACTAGCCACATCGTGATCCAACACCGCGGCGTGCAGCGCGTCCCGCACCCGATCGTCATCGGCGGCGAGACCGAGCAGAATGTTGTCCTTCAACGCCTCGCTGAACAAGCGCGGCGTCTGCGGCGTGTAGGCACTGTGCGGCGTCACGAAGAACGACGCAGGATCACTGATCGGCTGTCCGTTCCAGCGAATCTCGCCGCTGTCTTTAGGTAACAACCCTAACAACACCCGCGCCAGCGTCGACTTGCCCGAACCGATGCGGCCTGTGATCGCCGTGAAAGAACCGCGTTCCAAATGCAGGTTGATATGCTCGATGCCGCGCCCCGTTTCAGGATGGCGATACGTGAGATCGATCACGTCGAGCGTTTGCAACCGTTGGTCGTTGGGTGCGGGCGGCTCGATCGGCGGGAGATGATCCAACACATGCAGCGTGTTTGGCGCGACGATCTGGCGCGGCGGCGCATTCTGCATCAATGTGTTCAACCGCTCGAAGGCGACGCCGCTTTGCTTGTAGTTGGCGATGAACATGCCGAACCAACGCGTGAAGTCGGTGACGAAGTTCAGATAGTAGACGAACAGCGCAAAGTCGCCCACGGTGAACGTGCCGCGCTGCATCGCGCTCGCGCCGAGCAGCAGAATGAGGCCGGTGCCCAAACTCACTGTGCTTGACGAAATCGAGTTGAGGCCTTCGCTAAACACCGCGTCTTTCAAGGCGGTGACGCGGCGCGCGTCGTTGAGGGTGCGGAAGTGGGCGATGACGTGATCTTCTGCCCCCGCCACTTTGATCGCTTGCGCGGCCTCGAACATCTCGCCGAGGTTGTCGCTGACGGCGGCTTCGGTCACGCGGCTGGCGCGTCGATAGCGCTGAATGCGCCCGCTCGCCGCCTGACTGATCGCCACGACCAGCACCAACGGCGCAAAGACCAGTACGGCGATCTCCGCGTTGATGCTCAACAGGATGCTCAACGCGAAGCCGCTGAACATGATCAAGCCGATCATATCCAGCGTCCAACTGATGCCGTCTTCGACCTGGCGCGCATCGTCACGAAAATAACTGATCGCGTCGCCGGGCGAGATGGGTAGCGCCTTCGCGCCGGGCAGTTCCAGAATGCGCTTAAACAGATTGTGGCGCAGCACCTGGCTCATGTGAAAGCGATGCGGCGCATCGGCCAGAAAGCCGGTGACGTACAACACGACGCGGGCCAGCGCGAACATCAGCAAAATGACGACGATCGTTTCGACACTGAATGTGACGGCGGCCTCGCCTGTCAGCGCATCGAAATAGGCGCGCGAGATCAAGCCGGGGATCAGCGGCGCTAAGTGAATCAGCACCCAGATGACGGCATCGACCAGATACAGCCACGGCCGATAGAGAATCATGCGCCAGAGATAGTGGTAGGTTTTCACCCTTACTCCCAACAGCGTCATTGCGAGCGTCCTGAGCGGAGCAGCCTGCTTTTTCGCTGCGAAGTCGAAGGACGCGAAGCAATCTTCTGATTGACTTAGGGATTGCTTCGTCGCACCATTCGACTCCACTCCGTGCCGCTCAGGATGCTCCTCGCAATGACGACAACTACGCCAACACTTCTTCCAAGCCGGTCTGCAACAACTGATAGAACCGCGACTTCGTATCGCGCATGAGTGTTTCGCGCTCGCCATCTTCAACGATGTGACCATCATCGAGGATCAAAATCCGATCGGCGCGGAGGACGGTCTTCAAGCGGTGCGCGATGATGATGCCCGTGCGGTTCGTCAACAACCGATCGATCGCCTCCTCGATCAAGTGCTCTGTCGCCGGATCGAGCCGCGCCGAGGCTTCGTCCATGATCACCAGACCGGGGTCACGTAGGAACAGGCGCGCGCACGTCAGCAGCTGCGCCTCGCCCGCCGATAAGCCGCGGCCGCCTGATGCGAGTTCGGTGTTCAAGCCGTCGGGCAGGGCGCTGATGCGCGGCCACAAGCCCAGGTCTTTCAATTGATTGATCAGCACCTCGTCGGGAATGTCCGGCTCGAAGAAAGTGAGGTTGTCGCGCACGCTGGCATGAAACAACTGCACGTCCTGCGTGATCATGCCCACACGCTGTCGCAGGTCTTGCTCGCGCACCGTCGTAATCGGCCTGTTTTCCAGGCAGATTTCGCCGTCTTGCACATCGTACAGGCGTAGCAGCAAGCGTGCCAGCGTCGTCTTACCGCTGCCGGTGCGGCCCAGCACGCCCAGCACTTGACCCGCGGGCAGTTGAAACGAAATGTCCGTCAACACCGGCTCGGCGTCCGAATAACTGAACGACACGCCATCGAACTTTACAGCCAGCGGGCCGCGCGGCAGATCGATCGGTTCGGTCACGGGCGGAATCTTCGATTCGATGGCGAGCAGATCGCGGATGCGGCCAATGCTGGCGCTGGCGCGCGACAGGTCTTCCAACTGGCGCATGATCTGTTCGATCGGTTGGCGGATCATCTCGGTGTAGAAGAAGATCAGATACACCGTGCCGATCGTGATCGCGCCCTGTCGATAGAGCCACGCGCCGACGACGAAGGCCGACGCCATGCCGATGGTGAACGTGGTCGAGACACCCGCGAACATGCCCGCGCCACCGATGACGCTGGCACTAATCATCGGCTTGAACCAGTTGCGCAGATGCGTGTAGTAACGATGCATCACGTAACCCACCGCGCCGCTCGATCGGATGTCTTCCGTCCCCGCGAGTCGTTCGCCCAATGCGCCGTAATACTCGGCCGACAACTGCCGCACTTTGCGCCAGCGCGGCACACCGATCCAACGCAGCCGCATCAGCACCACCAGCGCGATCAACGCGAAGACGGTCAGCGCCACGCCGATGCGCCAGTCTTGCGCGTACAACACGATCAGCACGCCGAACAGCAAGAGCAGATTGCCCGCCACGCGAATGACGAATTGCGAGAAGAAATTAGTCAACGCCGTCACGTCGCCGTCGATGCGCTCGATCAGTTCGCCGGGCGTGCGCGTGTTGTGAAACGTCATGTCGAGTTTGAGGCAGTGGCGGGCCAGATCGGCGCGAAGTTCGTTGGTGGCGTTCCAGCCGATGCTGCTGCCGACATACGTGGCTAGCACGCTGAGAGTGCGTTGAATCAGCGCAATGACGATGAAGGTGATGGCCGCGGTGGTCAGCGCATCCAACGCGCCGCCGGACGTAGCCGCATCGATGAAGGTGCGCAGCACCAGCGGGTTGACAATCTCCAAGCCGATGCTGAGCAACAGCAACACCGCCAGCAGGATCAGCATGCGGCGTTGTTGTTGCAGATAGTCGCGGAGCAGCTGCCAATATTGGCGTAGAGGAATCTTCATCGTGGCGACCTTAGCGGTCGCATTGTACAACCGATGAGAGAAATACGGAACGCAGAACTTGATGATTGCCGCGTCATTCCGAGTCCCGAAGGGGCGAGGAATCTCAATACAAGTCGTGAATTGACGGCGGTCGTAGAGATTCCTCGACACGGCGTGTCTCGGAATGACACCACTTAGATCTTTACTGGCTGATGCGTTTCATCAACGCGGTGATCGCTTCAACTGTTTGGGCTTGCTGTTCGTCGCGGCTCAGCGTTGCCAGGCCGTCGCCGTTCTGCGGGCCATAATTGCCAAACTGGGCGTGGTTGCCACCGTCGAGCGTGATCAACTGCGAGTCGGCGGGCAGGCGTTTTTGCGCGTCTTGAAAGACGTTGCGCGCTACGCCGTCATGAGTGCCATACAGCGTCACAAATTTGATCGGCAGTTGCGAAAGATCGACGTTGTCGGCCGGGTAGGCGGCCATGAACACCACGCCCTGCACCTTGGTCGGATTGTCTTTCACGTATTGCGCGGCCATCGACCCGCCCAATGAGTGGCCGCCGATGATCCACGTTTTGATGTCAGGATAGGCGGCGATGACATCGTTCGCTTTGTTGATGCCGAATACCGCCAAGTCCAGTGGCATCGGTACGATGATGGCGGTGATGCCTTGTGCGGCGATCGACTTCATCAGCGGCGCGTACGCGGCCGCATCGACGA
Organism: Anaerolineae bacterium; assembly: GCA_046328575.1. Lineage (GTDB taxonomy): Bacteria > Chloroflexota > Anaerolineae > Fen-1058 > Fen-1058 > JAGOBP01. Next base: position 24,939 of record JAXLWI010000023.1, on the reverse strand, counting down.
ATCCGCCGGGATAAAAGATAAAACCTCGATCGCTCGGTACAGCCGATCGGAATACGTACCAACCCTGCGGTGTCTTTACCTCCGGCGTGATCAACGCACTTGCTTCGGGAAATGGAGCATAACGTGACACCTGAGTCCACAACAAGAAACCTGCTACTATGACCACTAAGAGTACAACCAATCCAATCAACCCAAACTTCACAGCCTTCTTCATCAGATCGTTTCCTCAAGTCGAGATATAGTTACCGCGCGGCTAATTCTACTGCGTCAATTCTTCACACACGTCCCACAGGCAGCGATAGTCGGCCAACGGGCTGTGCGTTTGCGAAGTTTTGTGCTTGGCCCGTTCGCATCGATCGAACCAGAACTCGCCTGTGATCGAAGCGACGCGCTGCGCGGCCATCAGCCACACGATCGTGTCTGCGCCCTCGGCGGGAGTGCGTAAGAAACGCCCGATCGCTTTGCGGAACGTCGGCAGGCCCGCCCGCACGATCGGTGTGTCGGCCCAGCCGGGATGCATGGCATTGACGCTGACGCCGTCTTTGTACAGCAGCGCCGCCCACAGTTCAGTCATCATCACTTGGGCACGCTTGGCCTGAGCGTACGCAGCCAAATTGTTGAACGGCTTGCGCTCGAATTGCAGATCGTTCACGTCGAGTTTGGCCGTGTACATCCCGCCGGATGACACATTAATGATGCGACTTGGCGCGCCGCGCTTTAACAGTGGCAGCAGGCGCTTCGTTAGCAGGAACGGCCCCAATATGTTTGTAGCGAAACTGGCTTCCAATCCATCCACGGTGAGGGTGCGCGTCCTGAATTCCGCGCCCGCATTGTTGATCAGTCCGTCGAGACGGTTGGTCTGCGCCAACAAACGATCGGCACACGCGCGCACCGAAGCAAGGCTGCTCAGATCGATCTGCTCGAAATAGATGTGCGGATTGCGCGTGGTGACGATGAGTTGCCGACGCGCCTCTTCGCCGCGTTCGAAACTGCGCGCCAGCACATAGACAGTCGCGCCGCGCTGCGCCAACGCCCGCGCCGCTGCGAAGCCGATACCCGAATTGGCGCCCGTAATCGCGATCACTTTGCCGCCCAGATCGACATCGAGATCGGTCGCATCCCACATCAGCGCGCGCCGCACGTGATAACCAAGGTTGGTGTAACTCGGCGCGATCAACGTGTCGAGCCAAGCGTCGAGCCAGAGATACGATCGCGCCAGGGTATTTGCCAGACACATCATGTTCGCACTCCGTTGTTCGCACTCTTAGGCTTTGCTGCCCAGCCAGAACTTCTTCCAATCGCCGCCGCTGCGCTGTAGCGCGATGAACACATACAGCGCCGCCGTCCAGTTGCCCAGCGTCATCATCAGCACCACCCAGACGATGCGGGCCAGCCAGGATGGCTCGCGATAGACGATCCAACCGGAGAAGAGCGTAAAGCCCACATAGAGATCAACCAGCGAGACCACGCCCCACGGCATCGCCAGCAGTTGATCGCCCTCGGCACTGAAGTTGCCCACGATAAAGCCCCGCAGGATAATGCCCGTCATTGCCAACAAGCCAATGAGCGCGATGATTTTTGCCAATTTCATGCTAGACTCCTGTGTCAAAATTTATCCGTCGCCGGTAAGATTATACCTGTTTGGTGTTGTCTCGTCAGTTAGCCGAAAATTCTTAACTGGCTTTAATCTTGGCTTTATCCAAAAGTAGACAATAGGGAGTTGGCAAAGCCACCTATTTGGATAAAATATCGCTGACAAAATGACACCCGAACTTCTGGTGTCATTTTGCGTGAGTTAATGCGACGGAGGAACGGCATGATTGATGCCCGCAATGTATCAAAAGCGTATGGCGAAGTGCAGGCGCTCGACGATGTAAGTTTTGAGGTGAAGGCTGGCGAGATCGTTGGTTTGTTAGGCCCGAACGGTGCTGGCAAAACCACCGCGATCAAAATTCTCACCGGCTATCTGCAACCCGATGAAGGCACCGTGATTATCGACGGTCTCGACGTGTTGACGCACACGCTGGACGTTCAGGCGCGCATCGGTTACTTGCCCGAAAATGCGCCGCTGTACCCCGAACTTTCTGTGCAGAAGTATTTGATGATGATGGCCGACCTGCGGCAGATTCCGCAGGCCGATCGGATTGTGCGGATTTCTGAAGCCGTGCATGCCACCAGCATGACCGAATATCTCACCCGCCCGATCGGCACACTGTCAAAGGGTCTGCGGCAGCGCGTGGGTCTGGCGCAAGCGATTCTACATCAGCCGCGACTGTTGATCCTCGACGAGCCGACGGTTGGTCTCGACCCCACGCAGATTGTAGAGATTCGGCGCTTGATTCAACGGCTGGCCAAGCGCAGCACGATCTTATTCTCGACGCACATTCTGCCCGAAGTCGAAGCGTTGTGCGATCGGGTCTTGATCCTCATGAACGGGCAGGTCCGCGCCGATGCGCGCCTATCCGAACTCGAAGCCACCTCGGATGCGATCTTGGTGTTGCAGGACAAGGTGCGCAATATCGAAACCACGTTGCTGCAGGTCGCAGGCGTTCGCGATGTTGAACCGACGCGCTCGCCGGACGGGTTCCCGGCCTATCGCATTCTCGGCTCGGCCAAAGCCGATCTGACGCCTGCGGTGTTTGCGTTGGCGCGCGATAACGGCTGGCCGCTGCGCGAATTGCGCCGCGATGTGCGCACGCTGGAAACCGTGTTCAATCAGTTGGCGACGACTGAAGCGGAAGAAGCAACTGAAGATGCATGATGCAGGATACAAGATGCATCTTGCATCCCACATCTTGTATCTGTTCTCTAATCCTTGATCCCTAATTCCTGACTATGAAACAAACACTCTCCATCACTCGCAAAGAACTCAACGCCTATTTCGGCTCGCCGATGGCGCTGATTTTCCTCGGCGCATTTCTGGCCGTGACGTTGTTCGCCTTTTTCTGGATCGATACGTTTTTCGCGCGCGGCATTGCCGATGTGCGCCCGTTGTTTCGCTGGATGCCGCTGCTGCTGATCTTCCTCGTCGCTGCGTTGACGATGCGGCAGTGGAGCGAAGAACAACGCTCAGGCACGCTGGAAATGCTGCTGACGTTGCCGGTGCGACCCACCAAACTGGTCGTCGGCAAATTTCTAGCGGTCATGGCGATGGTGGCGGTGGCCTTAGCTTTGACGTTGCCGCTGCCGTTGACGGTCTCAAATCTGGGCAACCTTGATTGGGGGCCAGTGTTGGGCGGCTATCTGGCAGCGCTATTGTTGGCGGCTGCCTACGCTGCGATCGGTTTGTTCGTCTCGTCGCGCACCGACAATCAGATCGTTGCGTTGATTGTCACGGTGTTGATTGCCGGACTGTTCTATCTGATCGGCACGGGCGGCATCACCGATTTTGTCGGCGGAAACTTCGCCGATCTGCTGCGCGCCATTGGCACAAGCAGCCGCTTCGAATCGATCGAGCGCGGCGTGATCGATCTGCGGGATTTGATCTACTATGGAGCGTTGACGGGCATTTTCCTGGTGCTCAACGCCATCGCGCTCGATCGAAAGCGCTGGAGCACCGGCGAGCGCACGGCGGCCTATCGCCGTGGTCTGACGATCACGTCGTGGTTGGTCGTCGCTAACTTGGTGTTAGTCAACGTGTGGGTGTACCCGTTGGCTGGCCTGCGTCTCGATCTGACGTCGCAGCAAGAGTTCAGCCTGTCGCCCACCACGCGCGATTTGCTGGCGAACCTGCAAGAACCACTGACCATTCGAGCCTATTTGAGCCAGAAGACGCACCCGCTGTTAGCGCCGCTGGTGCCACAAATTCGTGACATGCTGACGGAGTATCAGATCGCGTCGAACGGCAAGATCAAAGCCGACGTAGTTGATCCGGCCAGCGATCCTGCGATCGAAACCGAAGCGGCGCAGACTTACGGCATTCAGCCAACGCCGCTGCAAGTCTCAGGCCGGTTCGAAGCCTCAGTGATCAACGCCTACTTCGATATTCTGGTGCGTTATGGCGATCAGAATGTGACGCTCAACTTCCGCGATTTGATCGAAGTGTCCCCCAACCGTGACGGCACGATCGATGTGCATCTGCGCAACCTCGAATACGATCTGACCCGCTCGATCAAGAAAGTGGTGTACGGCTTCCAAAGCCTCGACGCGGTCTTTGCGGCGATGAAGGATACGGTTAAGTTGCAGTTGGTGACGACGCCGGCGACCTTGCCGGAAGCATTGAAGACGGTACCCGATACTGTCACGAAGGTCGCCAACGACATCGCTAAACAATCGGGTGGCAAATTCACCTTCGAGGTGGTCGATCCGGACGCGGCGGGTGCTAAGATCGATCGGCGTACTTTGCAGGATACCTACAAACTTCAGCCAATTCCAGTCTCGCTTTTTTCAGCGCAGACCTACTATCTGGACATGTTGTTGACGGTCGGCGACAAGACGCAGGCGATCTATCCCGCGCAAGACTACAACGACGCTTCAGTGCGCACTGCCATTGAGTCGGCGCTGAAACGCTCGTCGTCGGGCTTCGTGAAGGTGATCGGGTTGTGGACGCCGCCCGCGACGCCGCAGTTGGATCAGTTCGGTCAACAGCAACAACCGTTGTCGTCATGGCAGACGCTGCAGCAACAATTGAGTCAGGATTACAGCGTGAATCCGGTCGATTTGACGAACGGCCAAGTGCCGCCGCAGATCGATGTGCTAGTCGTCGTCGCACCGCAAAACATGACCGACAAAGAACGCTATGCAATCGATCAATACTTGATGCGTGGCGGTTCGGTGATTGTGGCTGCAGGCAATTACGTGATTGGCAATTCGCAGTTCGGCGGCGGCGGGCTGGGCCTGCAGCCGGTGCAAAACGGCTTGCAAGACATGCTCGCGTCTTACGGCGTAGTCATTTCACAATCGCTGGTGATGGATCCGCAGAATGAACCGTTCCCGGTTCAAGTGGCGCGCAACGTTGGTGGCTTCCAAGTGCAGGAGATTCAAGCGATCAACTACCCGTTCTTCCCGGACATCCGGCCCGACGCGATGGATACCACCAGCCCGATCGTGTCTCGGCTGCCCGCCGTGACGATGAACTTCGCCTCGCCGATTTCGTTGGACGAAGCCAAAAACGCGAATCGCAAGACGACGGTGCTGTTGAAATCGAGCAGCAAAGCGTGGCTGCGCACCAGCCCGGACATTCAGCCCAACTTCCAATTGTATCCCGACAGCGGCTTCCTGGTCGAAGGCGAGCGCCGATCCTATCCGTTGGCCGTGTCCGTCACCGGTGTGTTTGACAGTTACTTCAAAGGCAAGTCGTCGCCACTGCTGCAAGCCGATCAAAACGCGGCGTCAAATCCCGGCCAGCCCAATGCCGCGCCAACGGCCACGCCGGCACCGCAAACGTCGAGCCTGATTGATTCTTCGCCGGAGACTGCGCGGCTGGTGGTGGTGGGCAGCGGCGAATTTGTGGACGATCTGATCTTGCAATTGTCGTCGCGGCTCACGCAGGATCGCTACATGAACAACCTGCAATTCATGCAGAACGCGGTCGATTGGTCGGTGGAAGATCTCGATCTGTTGAGCATCCGAGCGCGCGGGACGTTGACGCGCGTCCTGCGGCCGATGGAGCAGCGCGAGGAATCAACGTGGGAGATCGTTAACTATGCGATCGCGTTGGCGGCGCTGATCGGTATCGGTGCGTTGTGGTACACGCGCCGTCGCAATGAACAACCGATCCAACTGGTAAGCGTAGACAAGTAGGCAAGGAACCAAGTATCATGAATCAACGCAATCGAATTCTCGCTGGTGTGTTAGCTGTCCAAGTGATCATCGCCGCGGTGGTGTTTGTGCCGCGGCTGCTGCCAACGCAAAGCAACGCCGTCCCTTTGCTGGGGGCGACGCAAGCCGCCGACGTCAAAGGCATTACGATTCAAGACAAGGCAGGGGCCAAGGTCGACCTGGTCAAGCAAGACGCCGGTTGGGTGTTGCCCAACAGCGACAACTATCCAGCCAACGCCGAAACGATCAACGCTTTCGTCGAGAAACTCATCGGCTTGAAGTCCGATCCGCTGGTGACACGCACGTCCAGCAGCCACAAGCGCCTGCAAGTCGCCGACGATGACTTCGTGCGCAAGATCGATCTGACGTTGACCGATGGCGGTGTCAAATCACTGTATCTGGGTTCGGCGTCTGGCGGCAGTGCTACGCATGTGCGCGTCATCGGTCAGGACGAGGTCTATCTGGCGCGCGGCCTCAACAGTTTCGAAGCAGGCACTGACGTAACCACGTGGATCACTCCCACCTATCTGAGTGTGCCGCAAGACAAGATTCTCTCCGCAACGGTGGAGAATGCGCAGGGCAAATGGGAGTTTGCGAAGGACGCGCTAAACCAGTGGACGCTGAAAGGCCTTACCGCCGATCAGAAGTTCAATCCCGATAGTGCCGTAACCATGCTTGCGCGGCTGAGTTCGCTGTCGATGCTGAAGCCCTTAGGTAAGACCGCCAAGCCTGAATACGGCCTCGACAAGCCAGTGGCCACGGTGACCGTCGTAGTGTCTGATACCGCTAGCACCAAGGTCTACACGCTCAAAGTTGGCACCAAAGATGCCGCTGGCAACTATCCCATCATCTCGTCAGATTCGACGTACTATGTGAGCGTCGCTGGGTTCAACGTCGAGCAGTTCGTCACCGCGAATCTGGACACGTTCTTAGTGAAAGCGACGCCGACGCCGGCGGCGACTGCACCGCTGACGCCGACCACGACGATCACTGAACCGGTGACAGCCACGCCGCCGCTCACGACAACGCCGACCGTAACGACTACATCGGCCCTGACAGGAACAACGCCACTCACCGCCACAGCGCCGATCACAACCACACCGTAAAGATCAAATTGGCCGGAGCGAGATCATCTCGCTCCGGCCAAATGGTGCTGCGGCTGGGTAAGTCGTTACGGGCGCACAGACATTGCGCTCAACCCACTTAAGCTCAACTTCAGTTGTGGTAGATCGCCGTGTGCCAGTTGCACGGTCATCGTCGCGATTGAATCGGCTAGCTGTTGTAACTCAGTGCCACCGACCGCTTTCAGACTGGCCGTGGCATTGGCGCTGATAACGGAAATTTGAGCCAGTTCGTCAGGCGCAACCCGCTGATCGGCCAAGGCAGTCCGCACTGCGGCCAAATATTGATTGGCGTTTTGCAGCGCGCCCATCGCCGTGGTAGCTACGGAACTAGGTTGGGCGGCCTGCGCAGCTTTCACACGCTGGTCAAGATTCGCAATTACGCTATCTAGCCAACTCTGTGCCTGAGCTTGTGCTGACTTGAGGGCGGTTTGGGCTTGCTGAGCCGCAGTTCCCAACTGAGTTAAAGTCGCCACGGTCACTGCTTGGCCTTGTTGCAGCGCGGTGCTGATGGCGACCACTGCTTCGTTCAGCGACACCACGGCGGCATTCATCGTTGATAATTCCTGCTCCATCTGTTGCAGCAAAGCGAGCGTTTCACCTGCCAGTGCCCCGTATTGATTGTAGAACGCTGTAACGGCTGACTCCGCCGCAAAGATCGCAGCCATTGCGTCATTGACAGTTGCAAACAAGGCGTCGTATTCGGCTTGAGTAACGACCTGATCAGTAGCAGCTTGGCTCGCGGCCTGCGCGGCAGCGTCAGTCTTGGCGGCCGCGTCGATGACGGTCTGCTTGATATACGCAGCCAATTCCGATTCCGACATAGACTCATACTGGCCCGCCGGGGCCGGCGTAAAGGGCATCAGCGTTGGCGCAGGGACAGACGTCGGAGGCGGGACGTTCGCGGTTGACGTGGTCGACGCCTGCATCGTTGCCTGGACGGCGGCTTCGATTGCGGCGGACGCTTGATCCTGATGCGCTTCAATCGTAGAGTCCACTGCCGCTTGAATAGTGGCTTGAATAGCTTGATCGGACAACGGCGTAGGCTTAGGCGCAGTGCAGCCCGTCAACGCGACGATGATCATGATTGCTAGACAAATTGAGAAGAACCCCTTTCTCATCCTGTGCCTCACAAGCGCAACTTAGAATTCGCTTACAGGATAACCAAAGTCGATACGCTTGAGAGTTACAGTTGGGTGTAGTATCCATTACAAATGCCAAGATTACAAAAAAGCCCTAGCCAAAACGGCTAGGGCAGTGACAAAACTTGCATTCAGGACAGAGCGCGAGCTTCCCAAAACACACGGACGCCGCGTGTATCGGTCCGGGCCGTGGCTTGATCGTACTGCGCGCCGTACTTGGCCCGTAAGGCCTGCTTGGCCGATTCGGCCTCTTCAGGCGGTAACACCCGTCCCAATCCGGTGACGGTGTCGCCCAACGGTCGCCCATCGTAGGTGCTGGGTGTAATGGTCACGGCGGAGGTGTGACGCAGACGCTTGATCTTGCCCGCGTATTCCATGGATGTACCTACAATCCGATCGCCCTCCTGCGCGAACCAGACCGTAGTCATTACCGGCTGTCCGTTCTTGCGATACGTCGTGAGATTGATGAATTGATGCCCCTGTAGATGGTCAAAAATGCTGCTCATTTCGATCTTCCTCATGAATGGAATAGGTAAACCTCAAAAGTTATACCATGCCGATCGGTGGTTGCCAACGATAAAAAAGACCCGATCGGTACGGAACACCGATCGGGTCTGGAGAACAACCGCGAGGCGCTTAGTTCTGCGCGAAGGTGTCAATCATCAGACGCGCATCGCCCAACGGATACAGAATCGGGCAGGTGCAGCCGTTGTTGCGATATTCTTGCACTTTGGCGCGGACGGCGTCGGGCGTGCCGCTGGCTGTGATGCGCTCCACTAAGTCATCAGGCACGAATTTCTTGGCAGCCTGAATTTGCTCTTTGGTGGCAGGCCAACCCAGAATGGATTGAATCTGCTTGACCACGTCTTCGCTGACGCCGCTGGCCTTGGCGATGTGCGGCTGCTGGGCGAGGTATTGCGTCAACAGGCCGCGCGCGCCGTCGAGCGCCTTGGCGTGATCGTTGTCAACCGAGCAGACCACCAACTGCGGGCGATCGAGATCGAGCCAGTTGCGGCCTGCTTTCTTCGCGCCCTTTTCCAGCAGGCGCAACGCGTTGTGATTGTATTCGGGTGGCACGCAGTAGTTCAGCACTGCGCCATCGGCGATCTCGCCGGTTAGTTCCATCATGGCGTCGCCCGTTGCGCCAATCATGATCGGCACGTTGCGCGGCTCGCGGCGACCGTGCACCACGTCGAGTTCGATGCCGTCAACATGATGGAATTCGCCGTGGAAGGTGACGCGCTCCATGCGCAGCAAGCGCCGCATCACTTCGACCGTTTCGCGCATCGCCAACAGCGGCTTCTTGCGTTCGATGCCGACGTTGCGCGCCAGCGGGTCCCACCACGCGCCGATGCCGCAGATGACGCGATTGGGCGCGAGGTCGTCCAGCGTGAGAAACGTCGCGGCCAGCAAACCGATGTTGCGCGTCCAATTGTTGATGACGCCCGAGCCGACTTTGAGTTTGTCGGTCACGGCTGCAAAGGCCGCCATCGGCACGATCGCGTCGCGCACCAACCGCGACTCGGCTTGCCAGACGGCTTCAAAGCCGCGGCTCTCGGCGTACTTCGCTAGCTCCATGCCCTCGCGCAAATCATGGGCGTCCTGCAGGTAGATTGCTACTCGTTCGGTCATGTGGGGCTCCTTGAGATGAGTTGTCAGTAGTCAGTTATCAGTGATCAGTTAATGGTAACCGCGATTAGGCGGAGCGTTTAGCCTTAACAATGAGGGCAGCGAGCATTTTCTTGACTTCGACAGTGCTGGCTGACAAACGGGCAAAGTCAGGTGTAGCTAAATAGTGCAGATCGTGGGCTAACAGTAGATGGTAGTCGAGCTCGCTAGCCGATCCCAAAGCAATTTGAAGGAAGCGACTGAAATCAGCGTTTGTGCCGCGTCCACAGCCTTCCGCTATGTTGGTCGGAATTGAAGCGCTGGCTCGTCGAATCTGACTGGTCAACCCATATAGTTCTTCTTTTGGGAATGCGTGAGTGACCTGATAAATTTCTAGTGTCAGTCGATGCGCCTTCTCCCAGACTTTCAGCGAGCGAAAATCTTGCATCGCTATTCTCCACACCTGAACTGATTACTGAGAACTGACTGCTGACCACTGAGAACTGATAACCATCTTATTCTGAAACGATGCGCCCGTCAAGCAAGGCCGCGCCATCTTGATACAACGCCAGATCATCCGGCACGTCGAGGTCGAGGCCGCTGGTCGGTGAGCGATAGACGTGGACGCGCAAGCCGCGTTCGGCCGCCTGCGCGCGATGGGCATTGAACGAGGCCGAGCCGTAAGCAAAGTGCACGGCATCGGGCGGGCGCACCAGCATGAGGTTGGTGCCGTCGTCGTGTCGATCGGGCGCGATGACGAGACAACGCTCGTCGGTCGCCAGATCGATCAGCGCGTCGAGATCAGACGTGGTGATCAACGGCAGATCGACCGGCACGACGATGATCGATTGCCCGCCGTGCGCCAACGCCCACTGCGCGCCCTGCGTGATGGCGGGATTCAAGCCCGATTCGGCTTCGGCCAGGGCGATGACTTTGGGACGCTGCCGCGCTAATTCGAGGATGGTGAGATCGCGGCTGACCACGATGGTGCCCGCCAGCCGATCAACCTGCGCGATCACGTCGAGGGTGCGCGAAAAGATCGCCCGCACTAGAGCGGCGCGCGTCGGCGCTTTCAGCGTGCGCGCCAGGCGGCTTTTGGCTTGCCGCAGCGGCTTAACGGGAATGAGGGCGTAGGTTAAGGACGAAGGCTGATGGCTGAAGGCTGAAGACATGGTGGACAATGAATAATTAACAATGACCAATGATCAATGATAAATGATCGGTACCCGCTGAATGCTTTTTACTGACGACTGACAACTGACTACTGATAACTGAACGCTAGAATCTCACTCGCCAATCGCGCCCGATCATCGACCGTTTTCATCCACGTGTCGGTGACAAGTGTGCGCAGGCCTAGAGATTGTATCGCACTTTCTTGATCGGCGTCGAGTTGATCCAACACAAAATGCGTGACGATGTTGTGATAGCGCTGCGCCACGGCCAACGCCGATGGCTCCACGCCCAACTCGCGGAACATCTTGGCGGCCGGGCCTTTGATGGCTTGCCCGCCCACAATGGGCGACACGGCGATGATGGGGATGCGGCCCTCACCCCCAACCCCTCTCCCTATCAGGGAGAGGGGAGGAAGGGTGAGGGCCAAAATCGGCTCAATGCTCACAAACGGATTCGACGGGCAGAAAATGATGGCGTCGGCGTTGGACAGCGCGGCATTGACTTGCGGCGTGGCGCGCGCGGAGTCTGCTCCATCGAAGATAATGCGCTGGATGACGGGCTGCCACTGTTGACGCACAAAATAGTCCTGAAATTCCAGCATGCCGCGATCGGTGTCGACTAGTGTGCGAAAGCGATCGTCCGTCATGGGCAAAAGGGTCGATCGGATGCCGAGCGCGCGCGTGATGATCGAGGTGGCTTCAGTCAACGTCTTACCTTCGCTCAATAACGCCGTGCGTCGAAGGTGCGTGGCTAGATCGCGATCACCGATCTTGAACCATGGCTGAAGTCCTAGGCGTTGCAATGCGCCGAGACATTCAAACGTATCGCCCGCCACGCCCCAGCCTGTGTCGGGATTGGCCAGGCCGCTCAACGTATATGTCACCGTGTCTAAATCAGGGCAAATCCGAAGGCCATTCCAATCAAAATCATCGCCGGTGTTGACCACCACGATCAAACCCTCACTCCCATCCCCGCTCCCTTTAAGGGAGCGGAGTGCAGGGGTGAGGGTAAGGCCATGCGCCAGCTTTGCGCCGCCGACGCCGCCTGCCAAAGCCACAATGTTCATGTTGTCCTCACGTTGTAAAGGCAAGGCAGGCCTCGCCCCTATCGATAAATGGTTTTGTCTTTGAAGTTCACGCGCTCTCTGGGCTTACCCGTATCCGCCGGATAGCCCAGCGTAATCACCGCCTGCGCGTCCCAATCATTTGGCAGATTCAGCGCCTCACGCACCACGTCGGGCGCGAACAATGGCGCGCACATCCAGCACGCGCCTAGTCCTAGTTCGTGCGCGGTCAACAACAAATTTTGAATGGACGCCGCCACACTCTGAATCGCCATCGTTTCTTCTAACGCGCTGCGCCGCTCATCGGGATAGCGATCCATGTCGACCATCGACAAACACGCGACGATCACGATCGGCGCGGAGATCAATCGGGTGCGCGAACGCGCCCTATCGCGCTCGATCAGATCGAGTGGATCACCATCGCGTAAACGATCCGCGTGGAGGCGTTCGCCCAACCGATCGGCCAGCTGCGCCTTGACGGCCGCCGTCTCGATGACGACGAAGCGCCACGGCTGGCGATTGTGCGCCGACGGTGCCCACGTGGCCGCGTCCAAGAGTTGATCGATCAGGGCAGGGGGCACAGGCCGATCGAGATAGCGACGGATCGAGCGGCGGGTGTGGATAACTTCACTGAGGTCCGGCATCAACAATCGTCCGCTAAAACGCCCGATACATCCACTTGCCATCGATCAGCGTGCCCAGCACCTGCGTCTCCGCAATTGCCATCGGATCGATCGAGTAGATGTCACGATCGATCACGATCAAGTCCGCCAACTTGCCGGGCGTCAACGAGCCCTTGCGATGTTCCTCGTATGACGCATAAGCCGCACCCAGCGTAAAGCCGCGCACGGCCTCTTCGACGCTGAGGCGCTGTTCGGGATACCAGCCGTCGGGTGCAGGAGAACCATCGGTGCGGCGACGAGTCACCGCGGCATGCAAGCCCAGAAACGGATTAAACGATTCGACGGGTGCATCAGAACCAAAGGCCAGTGTCGCGCCTGCGTTAATCTGCGTACGCCACGCATACGCGCCCGCGCTGCGCTCGCCCCAATACTTGTCGGCGATGAGCATGTCACTGGTCGCATGAATAGGCTGCATTGACGCGATGACGTTGAGTTGCGCCAGACGTTGAAAATCGTCGGGATGTAACAACTGCACATGCTCGATGCGATGCCGCAAGCGGCGGGTGGGTTCGTCTTGTCGTGCCATCGCAAACACGTCCAAGACATCGTGATTGGCCTTGTCGCCGATGGCGTGAATGGTCGACGACAGGCCCGCCGCGCTGGCTTTGCGCACGTTCTCAAACATCTCTTCTTTGTCGGTGACCACGATGCCGCGATTCGACTTAGAGCCTTCAAACGGTTCAATCATCAACGCGGTCTGCGGACCGAGCGCGCCGTCAGCAAAGGCTTTAACACTATTGAGACGCAGCCAGTCATCGCCAAACCCCGATCGGAGTCCGAGCGCGATCGCGTGGTCCAGCAAATACACCGGAATCGTTTTGCTGACGCGCAGCCGCAGTTCGCCGTTCTCTTTGAGAATCTGCCACGCTTGCAGCGCACGCGCGCCGTCGAAGTCGTGGATGCCTGTCAACCCGGCGCGATGCATCAGCGGCAGCATGTCGCGCATCGCGTCGGCCACTTCCTGCGCGGACATATTCGGCAGCTTGTCTTCGATCAACTGCATGGCATCTTCGAGAAAAATGCCGGTCGGCTCGCCGCGTTCGTCGCGCACGATTTCGCCATTGGCGGGATTGGGCGTAGACGCGGTGATTCCGGCCATCTTCAGCGCGATCGAATTGGCCCAGCCTGCGTGGCCGCTCTTCGCCGTCAGATACACCGGATGTTCCGCCGCCACCCGATCGAGGTCGGCTTTTGTCGGGAATGTTCCGCCCCAGACATTTTGATTCCAGCCGTGGCCGCGCAGCCACTGGCCCTTGGGTATAAGCGCCGCGCGTTCTGCGACACGGCGCAGAACTTCGTCCAGTGTTGGTGTTTCGGCGTCGATGTTCTTTAGGCCTAACGCCGTCCATTCGGCGTGGAGGTGCGCGTCGATGAGGCCGGGCAGCACACAGCGACCCTGCAGATCGACCATCACCGCGTTGGACGACAAGCGCTGCACTAATGAATTGTCGCCGACGGCGATGATGACGTTGTCACGAATCGCAAGCGCTTGCGCGGTCGGCCGCATCGCGTCGAGTGTATGAATGTGAGCGTTATACAGCACTAGTTCCGACATGAGGCCCTCACGGTAACAGGATTTCGCCGAGGATGTCGTGACCGCGCCGCAGAGCGGACTTTTCGATATGGACGCGCAGCGCTTCTCTTTCCTCGGCGGTGGATGTGTCAAGATATTGCACAGCCTGACGCCAGACCTCGTCGCGCCAGTGCTCGATCAACTCAGAGATCAGCCACTCGTCGACCGGTCCCATCAGCCGATCGACCACGTCGAGCCACGGCGACTGCGGCTCAAGAATCTGATCCTGCACACTGTCGATCGTCTGGCCGATGATTGAATTGACTAACTCGTAATCGCGACGGCGTTGTTCGCGCTGATCGGTGCTCAGCGCTGCCCATTCGGGTTGCAGCAGTTCGGCGGTCGCGAAGACCAGATCATAGTTGATGTGCGCGTTCACGCCGATGAGCAACTGCTGCACCGTCATAAACCGCGCGTGTTGCGCGGTGCCGTGTGCCAACTGCCAGACGCGCGGCGTGGTTGAGCTGCGCGCCTCGTACAACGCCAGTGCATCGAAATAATATTGAGCAAAGCGCCGCAGCAAGCGCGCCACCCACTCGTCGTCGATGAAGCGGCCCGCGTCGAGCGCGTCGAGCATGTTGCCCGTCATCAGCGCGTAGCAACCCAGAAAAATGCTGCGCCGATCGTGCGCGTCCTCCCAGTGCTGCACGCGCTCGTTCATTTGAAGTAACACAGTTCGATCGATGGAGGTCATGGCTGATCTAGTAAGTCTGCAAAATGATCCATTACGACACTTAGAATTATATCCGGGCAGGCGGGATCGTTAACAAAGAACCAGTAATCGCCGAATTGATCGTTGATCGAAAAGACGTAACCTTGATACGTGAAGTCGATCCACGCTTCAGTCACGCCGTCGGTGATGAAGCCCGTTAACGTTGCGCCCGGCAAGCGCTCGACGTGCTCGCGCACATCATACCATAGCGCGGTCTGCGGCAAGTCGCCAAAGTGGCGCGAGCCGTCGGGCATAATCAAGTTGATCAGCGGTCGCGTCATGGCTGATACAACGCGTCATTTGTAAACGGGATCAACGCCAGAATCACTGCGGGTTCGTATAGTGCCGCCCGATCGATCACGTTGTTCGTTAACAACCCGACCGCACCGTCCTCTTGTTTGGAATTCGTGCGGTTGAACACACGATCGTCCGCCTCACCTAACTCGACGCCATGCCGCACCAGATCAGCCACGGCGGGCGGCAGCACAAAACTGGCGGTGCGGGCTTTGCTGATGCGCGTGCGGGTGCGGATGACGATCCACGCCAAGGCCAACATCTCGGCGCCCGCATCCTGCACTCCGCCTTCAATACCCAGCCAGTAATCGGCGTTGGGCTGACGCGCCATCACATTCTGCGCGCGATTCAGTGCGCCGCGCAGCGTTTCTTCATCGCTGCGCGGTTGATGGGCCACTTCTGACGGAGCACTGATGCCGATCGCGTTGATCTCAACCGACGGGAACACGCGCCGAAAACCATTCTCTGCGGCGCGGATCTTAACGGGATTAGTGGAAGCAACGACAATGTTGAGCATAGTTGAAAAAAAGGGGCGACCGAGTGGCCGCCCCAAATGTCATCGGTTGCCTTTACACGCACTCGATTTTCGTCTGCGGTGTGCTGAGCCATTCCAGCCCATTCGCCGTGACAAGTACATCTTCTTCCAGCGACACATAGCCGCGCTGCGGCACTTCAACGCCGAGTTCGAGCGTGAAGATATTGCCCGCTTCGATGACGCCGTTGATGGTGTCGCCGTAACGTTCCCACTTGGGGCCGAGGACCGTCGCGCCGTCGTGAGCGCTGCGGCCTAAGTGATGACCCGTAGCGTGTTGATATTCGGGGTAACCGGCTTTGATGATGTACGAGCGCGCGGCCTGATCGACTTCCCAGCCCAGCGCGCCGGGCTTCAGAACGTCCGCGGCCGATAGGATCGCGCCGCGGACTGTATCAAAGGCTCGCTGTACGTCGGCGGGTGGCTGTGTTTCGCCCGTGTCGAGCAAGTACCACATGTGCTGCAAATCCGCGCAGAAACCGTCTTTCGCTACACCAAAATCGATGTGCAGCGTGTGGCCGCGTTCGGTCTTGAACGCGCCAGGCGCGCCGTGGCCGATCGGACTGTCGGGATGCGCATTCACGATCGGGCAGAATTCTGCTTCCCACGCTGTCGTCAGGCCGCGCTCCGTCATCTTATCGAGCATGAAAGCGCGGATGTCGGTTTCTTTCAAGCCGGGGCGGATAAACGTAGTGACCTCATCAAAGATAAACAGCGTCTCTTGCACGGCGGCCCGCACCCGATCGATCTCGCTGCGCGATTTGCGGCCCCGCAGCGCGCCGATGATGTTTTCTGCCGACACAAGACGCGCCGCGTAGGGTGTGCCCTCCAGCCCGCGCAACAACTGAGTCCACAGGCCGTGCGTTAGGCCGTCCGCTGACGGATCGCTTTCGCTGTAGTTGATGGCAATCCAATTTGGATTGATACGATTAAGGACTTCGATCAACGCCGGGCGGATGCTTTGATCGTAGCCGATGATCTCGCGGTACGCGCCGGTTTGCCTGACGCTGTCAGCGTCGTAGCGACCCACGATGGCGATGCGCTCGCCGTGCCGCGTGAGGATGAAGGCCGAATGCCACGTCATTTGCAGGTCGGGGCTGAGGATCAGACTCATGCTGGGATCACGCACGGCGCTGGTCTCGCGCACGAACGTCAGCCACAGATCGACATCTTTTTCGCGCAGAATATCGATCGCTTGGTCAACCTTCTCGAGCGTAATGAGATGATCGGACATGCGTCCCCCTTCGTCAGCCGTTTGAGAAGTGTAGTTGCTCTGGCTAGTCGCCCTTCACGATGCGGCGATAGATCGAATCGAGTTCTTCTTCGGAGTAGAAATGAATGACGATCGTGCCGCCCTTTTTCGAGCGGAACAGATTGACTTTGGTGCTGAGCGCGCGCTGCATGCGCTCTTCGAGCGCGCGGCTGTCGGCGCTGACGCGATGGGGCGGGGTCTTCTTCTTGGTATGGGCGGGCTGCTCGTCGAGCAAGCGCCGCACCAACTCTTCGGTCTGCCGCACGCTGAGCGTGTTCTTGACGATCTGGCTGAGCAATCGCTGCTGCATCCCGGCATCGGTGACAGCGAGCAGGGCGCGCGCGTGACCCTCGGTGATGAGGCCGTCGGCCAAGCGAGCTTTGATCGGCTCAGGCAGCTTCAACAGGCGCAAGACGTTCGCCACGGCGACGCGGCTCTTGCCCACTCGCACCGCAATCTGATCTTGCGTTAAGCCAAACTCTTCGGCCAGTTGCTTGTAAGCCAGTGCTTCTTCAAGCGGATTCAGATCGGAGCGCTGAATGTTCTCCACTAGCGCCATTTCCAGCATTTGCTGCGGCGCGGCATCTTTCACGACGACGGGCACGGTGTCCAGCCCGGCCAGTTGCGCTGCGCGCCAGCGGCGCTCGCCGGCGATCAACGTGTATTGATCTTCAGACACGCGCACGACGATCAGCGGCTGAATCAAGCCGTGTTCGCGGATCGAATCGGCCAGTTCTTTCAGCGCCTGTTCGTCGAAGAAGCCGCGCGGCTGATGGGGATTCGGCGCAATGGCGCGCACGGGCACTTCGGCCAGGCCGACATTGGGGGTGGCGTCTGAACCGGGCAGCAGTGCGCCAAGACCGCGTCCCAGCCCGATGCGTTTGTTGTTCATGGAATAATCCCCGGCTTTGGATGGAATAACGTCGTCGTTGGTCATCGTGCCGCTGGTGATACCTTGAAGTGTAGTCGATTTCGAAGCGATTGCAAAATGTAACCAGACCGATCGTTAGGCCGGTTGATTCACGGGCTGAGTCGCCGTCTTGGCCTTGAGCTGTTCGTCGATCAATCGATCGCCGTTCAACAATTCGTCGGCCAACTGCTCGTAGGCCACGCCGCCGCTTGAGGTCGGCGCATACGACAAGATCGGTTCGCCAAACGACGGAGCTTCGCCTAAGCGCACGCTGCGCGGCACCAATGTGTTAAATACGCGATTGCCAAAGTGCGACTTCGCTTCGTTGACGACTTGCTGCGCCAGCTTCATGCGGCTGTCGAACATCGTCATGATCAGGCCGCGCACGATCAGACCCGGATTCAGTGCTTTGCGCACCAGTTGGATCGTGTTCATCAATTGCGACAGCCCTTCTAGTGCGAGGTACTCACATTGAACTGGAACGAGCACACCTTGCGCGGCCGTCAACGCGTTGACCGTCAACAGCCCCAGCGACGGCGGACAATCGATCAGCACGTAATCGTAATTTCCTTGAACGGCGAGGATCGCGTTTTTGAGCCGCCGCTCCCGATCGGGCAGGTCAACCAACTCAACTTCCGCTCCGGCCAGCGCCGTTGCCGATGGCGCCAAATCAAGCCGCACGCGCTTGGTCAACTGAATGACGCTCGTTAACGGCATCGCATCGATGAGGCTGTTGTAAGTTGAGGCTTTTACCGCGTGCTTATCAAACCCCAGCGAAGACGAAGCATTCGCTTGCGGATCGATGTCGACCAGCAAGACGCGTTGACCCTTCGCGGCCAGATACGCGCCCAAATTCACGGCCGTAGTGGTCTTGCCAACGCCGCCCTTTTGATTCACCAACGCATAAACGTGCGACATGGCTGGCTTTAATGTGAGGCTGATTTAAGAGGATACTTCGCTTCAGTCAGCGGCGAAGTTTGCAAACACTGTTGAATCTCGACTTGGCTGGGCACGCCATCCAGACCGGGCCGCGTAATCGATTTGCCCGCCATGCAGTTCGCAAAGCGCGCCGCCGCGATCGGGCTGGCCGTTTGCTTCAGGCGCACGAAGAACGCTGCCGCAAAGACATCACCCGCGCCGGTTTCATCGATGACATCCACTTTGATCGCGGGCAGGTCGGTGATCACGCCATCGTAATACACCGAGCAACCTCGTGCGCCGCGGGTCACCACCAACACACGCGCCCACTTGGCCCATTGCTTGATCAGGAATTCATCGCCGCGCACATCTTCAATGCTGGTAACGACCGCGGTCGCGCGGCGTAACACGGCTTCGGCCAACGTCCAATCGGCCGGACTGACGCGCCCGGATTTATCCCACTGGCGCATCCAACCTTGCGGCGTGATGCCGATAAAACTGCTGCGGAAATGATCCAGCCAGGCCCGATCGACTTCCTGCGCGATCGGGGCTAGGTGCACGATGTCGATCGCTGCCGCGGGTTTGTCGATCAATTTGGCGAGATGCGTATCCAGTCGATTCGCCACGCCGTGCAGCATCTGCACGCGGCCCTCAGGTGTATAGATGTTCTCGAAGGTGGTCGACCGTTCAGCAGGCGAATTTGCCACATCGATGTCGGGCAGGGCGACGCGCGGATCGATGTCGGCGCCGGTGCTGGTCACGACGTGCACATCACAGCCGATGGCACGCGCCGTGCGTGCCGAATAAGCCGCCGTGCCGCCAAACGTCCAACCGGTCGGCGTCAGGTCTTTGCAAACATGTCCAATCGCTAAGTAGCGCATAAGCGTTCAATCGTCCTGTCAGAAACAACAAATGACCAATGCACGCAGTCGTCCGCTGTAGTCATTGGTCATTTGGCATGGGTCAATGGAATTTAGCGTTTGCCGGTCTTAGGCACAATCGTGACCTTGCGATTTTCGCCGACGCCCACACTCTCAGTGCGGACGTGTGGATGATCGCGCAAGGTCAAATGTACAATGCGGCGCTCGGCGGCTGGCATTGGTTCTAGTGTCGCCGGCTTGCGGGTCTGCGTCACGCGCTCGGCCATGCGTTGCGCCAACTGTTGCAACATCTGCTCGCGATGTGATTTGTACCCTTCGACGTCCAACACCAGATTCAGATAGTGCCCGACTTCTTTGGCGACGAGCAAGCGCGTGAGATACTGCAAGTTATCCAGCGTTTCGCCGCGCCGCCCGATCAGGTTGCCCAGATCCTCGCCGCGAATGTCCAGCACCAGCGTTGGGCCGTCGTGGCGCTCATCGGGCAGCAGCGCTTGATGCGCTTCGACTTGGGCTTGAAGTTTCATCTTCTTCAGCACCGCTTCTAGTACACGCTGGGCGGCATCCATCTCTTCGTCGCTGATCGCATCCTCTGGCGCGATGGCGGCTTCCGCAGGCTCTTCGCTTGCTGCCGGAATCGGCTCAGCCACCGACAAACTGCGGCGCTTGACTGTCAGGCGCACGCGCGCCTGTCGCCCTGGTTCGGCCGTCAGGACTTCGATGTCCACGTTGCGGCGTTCGGCATTAAGGGCCTCAAGGCCGCGCGTGATGGCGTCTTCAATATTGGAGCCAACAGCTTCAATCGATTGCGGCACGTCCACGGCGAGACTCCTTGTCCCTTGACTGAGCGACGACTACTTCTTGCTGCTCGACTTGGCGGGTAGTGCCTTGGTCGATTCAGACTTGCCCGCTGGCTTGCTCGCTGACGCCGCCGGTTTGAGTACTCCGCCGACCAGTTTGTACTGGCCGATACCGATCAGGTTCGATACGATGAAGTAAATGCTCAAGCCCGACGCGAATTGCAACGCGAACAAACCGAACATCAGCGGCATCATCAGATTCATTTGACGCGTCATCGCTGCGGCGCTGGGATCAACACTTGGCGGCGTCGCGACCTTCTGTTGCAAGTACGTGGTCGCCACTACCAGCGCAGGCAGGATCAGATTGAGAACGGGCCGCGTATCGGGCATACCCAGATCGAAGCCCAGGAACTTACTGTTAATAGGCACCAACGCCGCCAACTCGGGCGCAACGCGATGCGACAGCGACAATAGTTGCAGTGGATTAGTGGCCAGTGCGCCCGTGATCGCCTGATAGAACGCGATCATGATGAACAACTGCAAGATCAGCGGCAGACAACCGCCGAACATACTGACGTTGTTGTCTTTGTACAGCTGCATCTGGGCTTGCGCCAACTTATTCTTGTCGTTGCCGTACTTCTTCTTGATCTCTTCCATCTGCGGGGCCAGCTCGGCCATCTTGCGCGACGAACGCTGCTGCGGCAAAGTCAACGGCAGCGTAATCAAGCGCACGATGATGGTCGTGACCACAATCGCCAGCGGGAAGCTCTGGCCCAGGATGCTGTAGAAGAACAGCAACCCATTTACCATCGGCGAAATGAGAAAGTCCACGTGCGTCCTTCCTTACTGACTGGCGGCCGGGAAGCGCCACAACTGCGCACCGGTGTCTTTATTGAGACCGTACAACCGAATCGGATCCGCGCTGGCGAGATTGGGCAACACGACGAGCGTATCACCGCTGAGTGCTGGTGTTACCAGCATCATCTCACCATCACGGGCGTTGAATGGGGCTTGCCACTTGGGGCGGCCAGTTTCGGCCTCCAATGCATACATCTTGTGTTGATCGGTGCCGACGTACAACACCCCATCAGCCACCAGCGGCGTCGCGCGTACGCCCCCTTCGAGTTTGGCGGATTGCGGCCACTTGTTCGGTTGGCCGGTAGCAGCATCAAGCGCATATACGTTGCCGTTGAGGTCACCGAAATACAACACCCCATTGACCTCGACGGGTGGTTCCCACAGGCGGCCATCGGCCTTGAATTTCCACTTGAGCTCGCCGTTCATGCTGATGGCGTACAAGTTGCTATCGAACGAACCGACATACACGGTGTCGCCATAGGCCGCTGGCGAACCGATGAGCGTTCCGATTCCAGCGTCGCCATCCTTAGGGAACTTCCAGATCAGACTGCCGTTGCTCTTATCCACAGCGTACAGGTGATGATCTTGCGACGCGACGAAGACGGTGTTGCCCTTAGCCGCCGGCGTTGACCAAATGCGCGTTTGTGAGCCAGGATCGAACGGCTTGTCCCACTTGGGGCGGCCGGTCTCGGCGTCCAACGCAAAGAGCAGGCCGTGCCCGCCAGCGAAATAGAGTACACCTTCGTCCAGTATCACGCCGCCGAAGATATTGCCGGGGTTTACATCACTGTCCGTGATCGGGTACGTCCACTTCAGCGTGACTTTTTCCAGATCGAGCGCGAACACCGCGCCCGAATTGCCCGACAACGCATCTGATCCAAAGTACAGCGTCTTGCCGTCATCCGACAGAGCCGGTTGGCTATGATAGCCAATGCCCGCGACATTGACGGGCTTAACGTTCCAGACTTGTCGCTTGACATCGGCAACATCTGGCGCGACGTTAACTTCAAAAATCTGATCGGATGAAACGAGATAAGCGGAGTCATCTTTAACGATGTACCCCGGCCAACTGGTGATCGGAGGCGGACCGCCGCAGGCGGCCAGCGTGGTTAACAACACGAGGAACAACACGATGGCAGGCCATCGTCGCAAAAATAAGCGCTTCAAAAAATCCTCCCCTTCACGGCACCGGATCGTAGCCGCCGGGATTGAATGGATGACACCGGCCAATGCGTTTGATGGTCAGCCAGCCGCCTTTGATCGCGCCGTACTTCTGAATTGCTTCCACACCGTACTGTGAACATGACGGTGTAAAGCGGCACGATGGCGGCAGCCACTGCGAAAAAGTGCGTTGCCAGACTTTGATGAAGAAGATGAAGATGTGCTTCATAACCTTCAATCTTTGTGCCAGATGCCAGCCCGCTGCAGCACTTCGGTTAAGGCCGTCACGATGTGATCGAAATCAGTGTCAAGCAGCGGCGCGCGAGCCATCACAATCACATCGACTCCAACCGGAATATGTCCGGCCACTTGCTGGATCGCGGCCCGCAACTGCCGCTTCACTCGATTGCGAACAACCGCGCCGCCCAGTCGCTTACCGGCGACCACTGCGACGCGGGGTGGATCGAGTGGGGCATTCAGGCGGGGCTGAACGATCAAGACCAACAAACGGTGCGGCCACGATCGGCCTGTCTGCCGAACGCGTTCGAACTCACCGTGCGGGCGCAATCGCCAGACGCGCGCCATGCACTGCCGCTTAACCTTCTTTCCAGTTCAACTTCTTGGCGCCAGTGCGCTGCGTGGCCAGCTGATAGCGGCCCTTGGCGCGACGCGCCTGCAAAACTTTGCGACCGCCCTTGGTAGCCATGCGGGCTCGGAAGCCGTGCGTACGAGTGCGGCGGCGCTTGCGGGGTTGGAAGGTACGGAACGTCATGCTGATTCTCCTGAAATAGTTGTATCACATAAAGGATGTCCGGCTATGCTGCAAGCCGGACATCTGATTCACTGCCAGCGACGGATGATTATAACTGATGTACTGGAACTGGTCAACTACAAATCTAAGACCGATCGGGTACGGTAAACCGATCGGCGGGCGATTACCCTTTGCCGTTCCTATCCCGCACGATATTCGCCCCCAGCGCCTGCAATTTCTCTTCGATCTGCTCGTAACCCCGATCGATCTGGCCGACGTTGCGGATGATACTCTGGCCTTGGGCGCACAACGCGGCTGACACCAGCGCCATACCGGCGCGAATATCCGGGCTTTCCAGTCGTTCGCCGTGCAGCCAACTCGGCCCCTGCACGATGCAGCGATGCGGATCGCACAACACGATGCGCGCGCCCATGCCGATTAGCTTGTCCACAAAATACAGGCGGCTTTCAAACATCTTCTCGTGAATCAGTACCGAACCGGCAGCCTGCGTGGCGATGACGATGGCGGTGCTCATCATGTCGGCGGGAAAAGCCGGCCACGGTGCATCGTCGATCTTGGGAATTGCGCCGCCCATGTCGGGCACGACCGTCAACGATTGCCCGCGCGACACGAAGACATCATGGCCACGATCTTCAAACTTCACACCGAGCCGCTCGAACACCAAACGCACCATCGCGAGGTGTTGCGGTGCCGCGTCTTTGATCAAGACCTCGCCGCCCGTAATTGCCGCCAGTCCGATGAACGATCCGATCTCAAGGTAATCCGGCCCGATCGTGAATTCTGCGCCTTTGAGGTCTTTCACACCTTCAATCGTCAACGTATTCGACCCGATGCCGCTGATGCGCGCGCCCATCAAATTGAGCAGTTCGCACAGTTCCTGCACGTGCGGCTCAGACGCCGCGTTGCGGAAGATCGTGGTGCCGTCGGCGAGCACCGCGGCCATGATGGCGTTTTCAGTACCGGTCACGCTCGCTTCGTCGAGCAGGATATCTTGACCCACGAGCCGCGAAGCCGACACACGAAACTCATTGGCGAAACTGGTCTCCGCGCCGAGTTTATTGAAAGCGAGGAAGTGCGTATCGACGCGCCGCCGACCGATCACGTCACCGCCGGGCGGTGGCAGTTCAACGGATTTGAGCCGCGCCAGCATTGGTCCGGCCAGCAAGATCGACGCGCGTATGTCACGGCACAGATCGGGATCGAGTTTTGACGTGCGCAAATTGCAGGCATGAAAACGGAACGTGTGCCGATCGAGTTCGGAGACCTCCACGCCCAAGTCGGCCAGCAACTTCATCATCGTGTGCACATCGCGGATGCGGGGCACGTTGTGAAGCACGACCGGCTGATCGGTGAGAAGCGTGGCCGCCATGAGGGGCAGGGCAGCATTCTTGTTGCCGCTGGGGGTGACAGTGCCGCTGAGCGGTTGGCCGCCTTGAATGACGAATTGGTCCATTGGGTATGCTCTCTTTAGGTGGAATGTGGGCGAATCATAACGAGGGGGCGCGCGCTTTCAGCGCCCGACGCGTTGTCAATGTCATGAGGCACGGTGACTTTATTTGCAAGCATTCTACCAAAGCCGGAAGTTGTGTGCAAACTTCTTACCTGATGGTCGCACTACGATCGATCGACGCTTCAACCGGCAATTTTCGGTCCCTAAATTTCCAGAAAAATTCGCACAAATGGTCGCAAAAACAGGCCCGCTGTGGTAAAATTAAGTCTTGTGGAACGC
>JAXLWI010000022.1:0-63543 GCA_046328575.1 Anaerolineae bacterium | reverse complement strand
CACTGTCGGCAAGTCGGCAGGCACCTCTTGTACCAGTTTGACCGGCTTGTCCTTGACGAGCGCAATCGCCGTGGACATGACGCTCTTGGCAATATCGGGCAGGTTCACCGGCTCAATCGAGAGTTCCATCTTGCCCGCTTCGATCTTGCTAAGGTCAAGGATGTTGTTGATCAGGCTCAGCAGGTGCTGACCGGAGTTGTAGATCGACGTGAGGTCGGTCTGCTGGAGTTCGGTCAGCGGCCCATCGATGCCGCGCAGGATGACGCGGCTGAAGCCGATGATGGAGTTAAGCGGCGTGCGGAGCTCGTGGCTCATGTTCGCCAGGAACTGGGTCTTCAAGCGATCGGCCTCACGGATGCGCTCGACCGCTTCGCGTTCCGCTTCGTAGGCACGGGCGTTGGTGATGGCGACGGCCACCTGGTCGGCCAACGCTTCGATGAGGCGTACATCCGATTCACTGAATGCGTATGGTCGCGGGCTTTCCAGATTCAACGCGCCCAGTAACAACTCGCCTTGCCGGATTGGCGCGATGTAGACCGAACGGGTCGACGGATCGATCGTGTGATAATCGGGATCAAGGCGGACATCGTCAACCAGTACGGCTTCACCCGAGCGCAACATGCGGCCGCGCAGACCCTGATCAGGCCGGATCAACTCGCCGATCGTTTCGATCTCTGTCAACGCGGAGTAGCCGCGTACGACGCGTGTTTCCAGCGCTTTTTCGGCTTCATTGTACAACGCGATGCTGCCCTGCGTCGCCGACGTGACGCCGATCGATTCCTCCACTACCAACGACATGATTTCTTCCAGATTGAGGGTGGAGGCCAACCGGCGGCCGATGCGCGTGAGCACGGTCAGTTCATTGACGCGCGCTTCCACGTCCTGGAACAGGCGGCGATTCTCAAGCGCCACCATGGCCTGTCCAGCCAAAGTTCGGTAGCGTTGAACTTCCTGGGCCGAGAAATCATAAGCGGTGCGCGTCGAGCCGATAATCAGCCAGCCCAACGACTTGCCGGCGGCTGTCATCCGCACGATCGAGGCTGATTTCAACCCCAGCGAGTTCCGGTAGAAATAGCGGGCCGCAGCGTCGATGTCGGTTGCCTGCTCGACGTCAGTAATGGTTAATGGTTCAGTGCTGTAGTGACCGATCATCGGCACCTGGGCGGCCTGCCAGCGAATCCCGGCGCTCAGCGGATGCTCCACGTTGCGTTCCCACGCGGCGGACAGTTCGATCTGTGGACTGGTCGGCGGACTGTCGGGATCGATCATCAGCAACAGACAACGATCGATGCGCGGCGAAGCGCTGGCTTCGGCCACGGCGCGCAAAATCTCGTTAGTGGTTTGCGCTGCTGCGATGCCGCGGCTGGCTTGATAGAGCGACATGGTTTCACGCAGGTTCTGCTGCGTCTGTTCGAACAGGCGATAACGCTCAATCGTGTTGGCTGCTTGCCGCGCCAAGGTTTCGCAGAAAGCAACTTCCTGCTCCGAAAAGTGGCGCTGGCTTTGGAGCGAATCGACGCCGAAAGAACCAACCAGTTTGTTGTTTACAATGAGCGGTACCAGCAGCATGGATTTCACGCCGCGCGAGGTCATTAACTCGACCAGCTCGGACATGATCGGATCGTGGGTGACATCATAGATCGTCAGCGGATGACCAGCCTGAGCTAGGACATCGTAGGATGGATTGCCTTGCATGGGGATGCGGATACTACTACCATCAGTGCTGGGTACAGCCTCAGCCACGATGGTGCCGTATCCGCGCGCTTCGTTGAAAATGACCAGCGCGACCTGATCGGCTTGCATGCGGTTGTGGATGGTGCGCACAAACACCTGCAACGCATCATTCAGCGAAGGCGCAGCGCTCAATTCGCGGCTGACTTCGTACAGGGTCGAGGTTTCTTGCAGGTTAGCCTGACTCTCTTCCAGCAACCGGGCCGCTTCCAGTGATTGCGCCAACTGATCGGCCACGGCCCTCAGGGTCGCTAATTCTTCCTCGGTCCAAGCCCGATCTTTTTCGTCTTGAACTTGCAGGGTCCCCAACACTTCACCGCGCAACGTGATCGGCACGCCAATCACCGCCTGGCCGTCGTAATCGATGGGCGTGATCTCGCCCGAGCGAGCGGCGGCCTCCACCTGTTCGATTACATTGGGAGCGAGCGGCGGCGCGTCGGGCCGACGATATTCTTCCGTCACCACGTCTTCGGCGCGTGCCCGCGTATAACCTTCCCAACCCTGACGCGTGTACAAGCGCATCAGTTGATTCAATTCGGCGGCTGAAGTCTGCGCCTGCTCATACAGCGTGCGGTTTGTAATCACCATGGCCAACTGACTGGCAATGGCTCTGGCCAACTGCACATCGCGGGCGTTGATGTTCTGCTTGTCGGGCGTGCGCCCAAGCGAAATCGCGCCGACCAGCCGATCGCCGCTGGTAGCCGGGGCACACACCAACTTGCCCAATCGGATACGATCCTCAAAAGCCATATGTTGTAAGCGGCCGTCCTGTTCAGGATCATCGATGATGATCGTCTCGCGCTCAAGTAGTGCTAAGGCGCTGGGTGTCGGTGCCGCCCGATCGATATTCCGCGTCTCTCCGACATCTTCGAGCGGAGCCGGATCGTTGGCATCATAGGCCGTTAACACGGTGTAAGTGCGATGTTCGGGCATGAATCGCACGGCCAGCCAAGTGTCGAATTCGGCGCGCTGGGCAACTACGCCGAACAGGCGGTTGATGGACATTTCGATGCTTTCGCCCAAGAGACCGGTGACCTGACTGGCTTCAAACAGCGCCAGTGACTGCCGGGCATCCAATTGTGCGGCTTCATACTGCTTGGCGTTGCTGAGCGACACAGCCAGTTGATCGGCCACGCCTAACAATACATTTGCAAAGTCCTCGTCGAAGCCATGAACCTGATCGGATTGGATGTCGAGCGCGCCGATCACCTGAGAGCCGATGACAAGAGGCAGGGCGATCTCGGAACGGGTGGCATTCAAGAGCGGATACGCTAATCGGCGGCCCTCCCGATCGACATCTTGCGAGATTCGGACGCGGCCGGTACTGATGGCCTCGCTCACCAGCGACTGACCGGTGATTTCCAATCGCAAGCCGCGCTCTTTCCACTGCTGACCGGCTTCACCAGTGGCTTCGCTTAGCACCGCAAACTGATTGTCCTCGTCAGTCAGGTACAGGGCCGTAAAATAAAAGCCGAAACGGCTACGGATCAACTCCACGGCCTGTTGGGCCAAGTCATGCTCATTCAAGCTGGCTGTCAAGGCGCGACCGACTTCTACACCAGCCTTGAGTTCCGCCGTGCGTTCGGACACACGCGTTTCCAGTGATTCACGGATTGCCTGTAATTCTCGATTGCTATCGGCCTGGGCTTGTGCGTTGCGGCGGGCCCTGTCAGCCGCGGCATTCAAATTCTGGACCATGAGACCAAGCAGGCCTGCGACCATGATGGCACTCAAGACGATATTGATCACCAAGTCAGTGGGCGTGGTTTTAGGTGCGTCAGGCGGTAAGAGTCCAACGTTCCCCAGTATCAACAAGGTCAGGGTAGTCGCAACGACCATCGCTGCGCCGACACGTGCGCCGGCCGATCCCAACGACAAACCAGAGATTAGAACAACTAGCACAAAGAAGGCTACCGTGGGGCTGTAGAGGCCGCCATAGGCGTAGGCCGTGACGGACAAGACCAACCATGTGGCGATTGCAATCACTGTGCCGGCAGCGCGCACCAGTCCCCTATGAATTAAGGCACTCACCGTAATCTGAATCACAATTAACACAGCTACGACGCTCAGGCCCAGCCCCTTATTGGTGGCGACAAGCAGTGCGGCCGCCAAGCCCAGCAAGATAACACCCCACATGAGCGTCACGATTGTGTGCAACAACCGGGCGACACGCGTCTTTTCGTCGTCGCCTTCAAAGGTTGGCGGGTGTAGCCAGCTTTGCAGTGATTTAAGCATGTTCGTCACCTTGCCCGTCGCCGTTTGAGCCGCGGCGCGCGGCGGGCGGCGTATTATCAGTCGACGTGTTCAACCGTGCCATGACACGGGCCGCTTTCAGCGACTGCCCTAGTTCGGTTACCGCCGTTTTCAAGATCGAATCGAAATCGACTGCTTGGCGGACGCGGGTATTTATAGTATTGATCGTCCGTTCACGCCGCGCCAAGCTTTCGGTCTCTTCAATGAGGCGAGCGTTCTCGATCGCCTGCCCCACCTGATCGACTAAGGATTGCGCAAACGCAATATCGTCAGGAGACCAGTGTTCATGTTCGCCGGTGGGCGCTACGTCAAATTCGCCGATGGTGGCACCGCGCACTCGCAGTGGGAGTCTCAGCGCATGATCAGAGGTCGATGATATTACAGGCTCGGCGGCTGATTCGCCGTCCAGGCGCTGCCATGTGCCGTCACGCCATTGACCGGCGAGTATGCCGCGCGACGCCTGGTACTGTTCCCACGCCTGTCCCACGAGGCGACGATTAGCCGTGTCCAGTTCGTTCAAGGCCTCGCGCGTTTGTTCGACTAGCTTGACGTTTTCTAGTGTTACAGCGACTTGTGCGGCCACTTGCTCTAGCTGGGCCAGCTGTTCCGGTGAATAAGCATTGAGGGTTTCACTGGAAACCGTTAATGCCCCCAGAGTGCGATCGCCGACGCGCAGCGGCAGAGCACACATCGATTTTTGCCCGGCCTGCGCCAGTTGAACGGCATCTTGATACTGTTTTGCGGGGGCCGATAGATCGGCAATGTATGAGGTCTGGCCATTGATCATTGCTTGTCCAGACAAGGCATAACTTACCGGCATCACCTGGCCCTCACCCAATACCGGCATTTCCCCGGCTCGGATTGGTCGAATTTCAACGGTGTCTGCCAAGACAGAGTTGAAGGTAAGGCTGAGTCTGCTGGAGCCCACCAGCTGGGTTACCGCCTCGGCCGTCACACGCGCGATGCTGTCCAATGACGTGGTTTGTGCCAGATCGCGGCTACCCTTGTTCAACACGCCCAGGACACGAGCCTGTTGTTGCGAACGGCTCAACGTGTCGGCGTTGACGAGCGCGATGGCCACCTGATTGGCCATGTTTTGCAGGAGTTCGGCGCTGGCGTCATCGAACGCGGCGGCCTCAGTTGATTGCACGTCAAGCGCACCCAGGACACGATCGCCCACGATCAGCGGGAGCGCGATTTCCGATCGGGTATTGGGCAGCAACGGATTGGCGAAGCGCGTCGCGCCTTGCCCCACATCCAGCGCAATGCGCGCTTGGCGCATCAAAACGGCACTGCCCACCATCGACAGGTTATTGATTTCCAGGCGATGGCCACGCTCCTTAAGGGTATGGCCAGCTTCACCAGTGGCGTCTTGCAAAACGGCGTATCGGCCCTCGTCATCGAGCAGGAAGAGGGCCGCATAATAAAAGCCAAACCGGTCCGAGATCAAGTTGACGATGTTACGGGTGAGTTGCTGTGGATCGAGCATGGATGTCGCGGCGCGGCCGACTTCGGCGCTGGTGCGCAGCTGGGCAGTTCGGGCGCGCACCCGATCTTCCAGTGTGGCGACCAAGGTGCGCAACTGAGAGGTCATGCCGTTGAAGGCCTGGGCGAGCGTGCCGAATTCGTCGGTTGATTCAACCGTAGCCTTAACATCCAGATTGCCGGTCGAAAGTTTTTCGGCGACGGATGTCAGGTGTGTAATAGGCCGCATCAGGGCCTGGCTAAGTGTGAACGAAAAGATGGCGACTAAAACAGTGATTAGGACCGTCACAATCTCCAGGGTCCGCGTCTGAGCGTCCACTGGTGCCAGCACTTCAGCGCGGCTTTGATGAGCAAAGATGCGCCAATTGAGTCGATTGACGAATTGGCCCTCTTCCGGGTCGCTGGATTTAACGGCGGCCGACACGGCGAACGAGGGCGTACCCTCAACGTCGATCTCAACGGCCGCCTGGCTGTTGGTGGTGGCGATGTTCTTGAGGTGGCTTTCGATAGGTTCGGTGCCAGCGTCCAGCAAAATAGCCTTGTCAGCCAAGACCAGGTCAAGGTGGCCGGTTTTTGCAAACTCCAGCGTGCCCAGCTGATCGACAATGGCTTCGGCTTTATATGTGGCGCGAATGACGCCAACGACTTCATCGCTGTTGTCGGCGTAGACGGGCAGCGCAATCGGCAGACCAAATGCTGCGCCAAACTTGTTTGTACTCGGGTTGCCAAAGTAGATCGCGCCCTGACCGTTGTTGTAGGCTGATTCCCACCAGTTCTTATCGGCTTGAAAATAGTCGTAATTGGGCGAAGCGGCGGCGACCAGCGTGCCATACCGATCGGTCAGCACCACATCCACCATTTCAGGATAGGTGCGAGTGAACTCGGCTAATTCGATCACGGCCGGATTGGAAACCACCGCTTGCAACAAAGGATGCTGTAAGTCGCCAGCAGCCACGGCCGCACTCCATTCGCTATTCTTAGCCTGCAGGTCCGCTTGAATGGCTTCGGGCGTACCAGTATGGGCTTGGGTTGAAAGTGTAGTTTCATCTTCAACGACGTTGCTGAGTGCCAACGTCTGCAACAACTCCGCTTGCTTGATCAGGTTTTCGCCGATCAAGGTTGCTTGTAATTCTGCACGGTTGGCCAGACTTTGGCTGGCAGCGGCCAGCAACTCATTGAGCGTGATCGAGTTGGTGTACAAGGCGATGCCCGACAAGGGGATCACACTAACAGCCAGCAGCACGATCAGCAGCTTGGTGGGAAACGCCAGGAATGAGAAACGGCGGACAAACGTAATACCATAACCGACGACCACCAGCGCCAGCACAATGGGCAGAATCGTCTGCAGGTCGCGGGCTTCATATCGATAAGGCGGCAAGAGCAGATCGGCCAGTACGATGAGCACGCCCAAGCCGATGCTGACCGAGATTGTAATGCGTGTCAGTCGCGCTGGTAGTGTCTGACTGGCGATGGCAATCGCCAAGGCGATATTCAACAGACCCAGTACTGCACCAGCCCCGGCGATGACCAGCGTGTACGCCAAGAATGCCGCGCCGAGGCCATGAATAACCAGATGGATCGCGTTCATCCAGTGGCCGCGCTGCAGTAGTCGTAAGCCTCCCAGTAGGGCTAACAGGTAGACGAACATGATCCCCGCTGCTACCCATAACTGCCACGCGCCCGTTTGGCTGGCCAGGACAACATACTGGATTATCGGCAGCGTAATTAAGCCGATCAGGATCAAGAGGGCACGGCGGGTTAGCCGGGTCTGTTCTTCGGAAGTCTGCTGCGTAGGCTTGTGAATGGTCGTCATAACAGGTCCTCTAACGTTAAGCGCCTGGGCCTTCAGTCTGGCTGAGCGAGATCGGTCTCGCCTACACGCACGCTGACACTGCGCGTCTGAAGATACCGCGCCAACTCGGCTGCGGCTGTTTCTACAATGCGCTCCACTTCGCTACTGCGGCGAATCTTGCCAGTCGCTTCGGCCAGAGCACGTTCGCGAGCAAAGCGGATTTCGCTTTCTTCCAACAGGCGGGTATTTTCGGCCGCCTGAGCAATGTGACTGGCAATGCCGGTCAAAACCGTTTGAAGGTCCTCGTTCCAATCTGATGGAGTAGCCTGAACTCGCAGAGCACCGACGGTTTGACCGCGTAGCACAATCGGGGCTGTGATCGTCTGGGTAGGGCGATCGTCCGTTTGATCAACCACCACCTCTCCAGCAGCCAGCGACTCATTAAGCACAGGCAATGGGTCCGGCGCGGCGGTGTCATGGCTCTTGGCCACGAGCACGTGTTCACGTGTCTTGCGCTGGAGATACGCTTCCCACGCTTCACCTGTTAAGCGCCGGTTGAGCAGGTCCATTTCTTCAGCGGCGCGTTGGGCCTGTTCAAAGAGTCGCGCGTTCTGCAAGGCGATGGCGGTCTGAGTAGCCAATGTTAACATGGTGCGCGCGTCATCTTTGGTAAAGTGCTCACGTTCGTCGGAGTGCACGTTGAAAACGCCCAGCACCGTGTCGCCCACAATCATCGGCAGCGCCATCTCCGAGTGAATATCAGGCAGTAATGGATTGGGCAGCCAACCTGGGTCGGCCTGCACATCGTTGACGATAACGGGTTGACGCGTGCGGGCGGCGCGGGCTACAAGCGACTTGACAGCGTCGAGACGGATCACGTGATCATCTGGAGGGCGGTTTTCATCTTCGGAGTCGCGCCAGCCGCAGGCACGCACTTTCAGCGTCCGGCTCGCCTCATCGAGCAGGAAAATGTGACAGTGATATAAGTTGAAGCGGTGGCGTGTCAATCGCACAATGCGCTCTAGCAAGGCTTGCGACTCGAGCACTTCAGCTGCGGCCGCACCAACTTCGGCGACGGCTTCCACTTGCGTAGCACGACGTTGAACGTCTTGCAAGAGTTGTTCGCGTTCAGTGACATCGCGCGCAAAAGCGAGTACACCCCAGACGTTGCCGGTAGCATCGCGCAGTGGTGTCTTGATAGTGTGGAAAATGCGCTCAGCCCCGTCGATGGCCACAATGTCATTGGGAATGACTTTGGGCTTGCCGGAATCCATCACGGCGCGATCGTCCGCCCAGAATCCGGCCAACCCCTTTTCAGGATTACCCTTGACCAACTCTTCGGGGAAACCGAGTTCCAGATCGTCCCGGCCGATAAAACTATCAATTGGAATGTGCAGCGAATCCGCATAACCTTGATTCACCAACTGATAGCGGTGCTCTTGATCCTTGATGAAGATCCAGTCCGGCGTCGAGTTAATCACGGTGCGCATCAATTGTTCTGAGCGTTCGATTTCTGCCTCGGCCTGCTTACGCTCCGTGATGTCCTGGTTAGCACCAGAGGTGCGGATGGTTTGACCTTGCGCGTCTTTCTCGATGGTGAAGCGGACTGTCACCCAGCCCAGTTCGCCGTCGCCGAAGTAGACGCGATGGCTGACTTCACCGCGATAGTTAGGATCGGTGGTCGTCAGAGCCTTGCCGATTTCAACGCCGACTAGCGGCGCATCTTCAGGATGAACGAAGCGCTGCGCATATTGAGCCGACGTCATGGTGTAGCCGTTTTCACGCTCGGCTGTGGTGCGCATTAACCTGTAGAACTGATCGTTAAACGTAAACGTATCGGTCGGGACGTCGTAGGTCCAGTTCGCCAGTTGCGCGATATGGAGGGCTTCGGTTAGCTGAGCCTCGCTGCTGCGTAAAGCCAACTCAGCCTGTTTGCGTTCGGTGATGTCTTGATTGGTACCGGTGGCACTGATGGCCTGTCCGGTCGCGTCGACCTTGATGCGTACTTGAGTGGCTAACCAGCGGATCTCGCCATCGGCACAAATGACGCGCGCCTCAAGTTGTACGGTTGATGTCGGGTCGGGATTCTGGACACCTTGCGCAATCGCTCCGCCGACATACGGAATGTCTTCGGGGTAGATGAAGCGTCCGACGTAGGCGTCAATAGCCATCTCGTAGCCACCCTCAGCTTCGGCCGTCGTGTGCAGCAAAGCGTAGAGTTGGTCGTTGAAGATGAATTTCTGACGCGGGAAGTCCAGTTCCCAGTAAGCCAGACGAGTCGTACGGAGCGCTTCCGATAGTTGGGCCTCGCTCCGGCGGATTGCCTCTTCGGCTAGTTTGCGTTCCGTAATGTCATAAAAGACGGTAAATAGAGCAGGCTGCTTGGCGAACAGCAACGGCTGCATGGACAGCAGCGCCCAGAAAGGTGTACCATCTGCGCGTTTAACATGCAGTTCATAATCCTTCACGCCACCCGCAGACCGCACTTGCTCGACGAGAATTGATCGATCGGCGGGGTCGAAATAGAAATCGGGCATGGGCCGACCGACCAACTGCTCGAGCGGTACGCCAAACACTGTGCCTGCTTGTTCATTGCCATACAAGACCATGCCATCGGCTTGCGCACTGATGATGATGGGTACTGGTGTCGTCTGCGCAATAATGCGGAATCGCTCTTCGACTTCCTTTCGTGCCTCTTCCGCCAATTGGCGTTCGGTGATGTCGCGGGCGATGCTTAGAATGACGGTCTGACCGCCATAGGACACTAGGCTGGAACTCACCTCCACTGGCAGTCGCTCACCGGTCTTGGTCTTGTGGAAGGTCTCAAATACCTGGACTTTGTCACGCGGCATGCTGCTGGCTAGATCTTGGATTTGACCAGGGGCGAGGTTTGCATCGATATCGGGAATCTTCATCGACAGCAGCTCGTCGCGGCTATAACCCAGCACGCGGGTGGCAGCGTTATTGACATCTAAGATCTTCGTGTCGAAATCAATCACGCAGATGGAGTCGTTCATGCCATTAATCAAATCGCGATACTTTTCTTCGCTGGCATGCAGGGCCTCCTCTGCTCCCTTACGCTCGGTGATGTCCTGATTGGCGCCATAGTAGCGTAGGATCTTGCCCTGTTCGTCCCGGTCGATGTTGATGTTGACTGAGATATAGCCTACGCCGCCATCGGCGTATTGAATGCGATGCTCGATCGAGCGGTTGTAATGCCGATCGGTGGAGGTGAGCGCCTTTTCGATCTCGCTCCCCACGATTGGCAAGTCGTCCGGATAGACAAAGTGCTCGGCATAGTAGGCTGAGGGCAGTTGATAGCCGCCATGTTCTGCCGCCGTGGTATGGAATAGCGCGAAGAACTGATCATTAAACAGGAACAGATCCTTCTCGACGTCGTACTCCCAGTACGCCAGCTTGGCGATCTGCAAGGCTTGCGAAAGTTGCCCTTCACTGGCCCGCAGTTCCTCTTCAGCGCGCTTGATTTCCGTGATGTCTTGGTTAGCACCGGAGGTCCGGATGGTCTGACCTTGCGCGTCTTTCTCGACGGTGAAGCGGACCGTCACATAACCGAGTTCACCGTCGCCAAAGTAGACGCGATGGCTGACTTCGCCGCGATAGTTAGGATCGGTGGTTGTCAAGGCTTTGCCAATTTCAGTACCGACGAGAGGCGCATCCTCGGGATGGACAAAGCGTTGAGTATATTGAGCCGACGTCATGGTGTAGCCGTTTTCACGCTCGGCAGTGGTGTGCATCAACGCATAGAACTGGTCGTTAAACTTAAACGTATCAGTCGGGACGTCGTAGGACCAGTAGCCGATCTTCGCCAAGCGCATGGCTTCGGCTAAACGCTGCTCGGCGAATTTGCGCTCGGTGATGTCGGTGATGATATCGGCGATGTAGCGCAACTTGCCGGTACGATCGCGAACCGGGAAAACATTGTTGATGGTAGAGATGGGCGCGGCACCATTAGCCGGCGCGATGTTCAATTCACCTGTCCATTGACCCGTTTGGAGCGCTAGCCCAATCGACTCTTGCACTCGGGCGCGTTCAGCCGCTGGGTAGAAATCAGTAATCGATCGACCAACGAGATCCTCGGAGGTGTTCAATCCATACATTCGCAGGCCCGCCGCATTGAGATAGACTGGGCGGCCTGTCGTATCGGCGAAGGCAATACCCTGTCCAGCCGCTTCAACCAGGGCGCGGAAGGTGTTGGCTTCTTCCAGGGTACGGGTGTTGGCGATAGCGACCGCGATTTGACCGGCCAAGCCTTCTAGCAGCAAGACGTCATCTTGATCGAGCGCATTTACCCGATCGCTTTGCACGTCCAAGATACCTAGAATTTCATCCTGGAATTTGATCGGGACAGCCAATTCGCCTTTGGTGGCGGGCAGATTCGGATTAGGTCGCCAGTCGGCGTCATGACTGCTATCGGTGGCTAAAATGGATTTGCCCGTCTGAGCGGCTGTACCCACCACGCCGCGGCCCATCGCCAATTTGTGTCCGGCCGCCAGCATCTGCTGTCCGGCTTCGCCATAACCGGCGACCAGCACCACTGAGCCCTGATTGGGATCGTAGCGGAAGATCTGAGCATGATAGTAATCAAAGCGTTCTTTAATCAACTTAACCACTAGCGGGAAGATGTCATCGACGTTGGTGGTCGTGGCAATTTCCTGGGCTACTTGACGCGAAACTTCCACCTCGCGACCGCGCCGATCGAACGATTCGCGGATGGACTGTTCAAGTTGCTTCCGCTGGGTGATGTCGCGTAAGGATGAGGCGCGCACGGTGCGCCCCCCATATTCATACGTGCGAGTGGCGGTTTCAACCGGGAAGATTGTGCCATCCTTGCGAAGACAATCAATCTCATACGGATGCACGTCGTTCAACTGCATTTTTTGGATGACTAACGGACGGCAGTCGGGCACGATGACTTCCAGGATACTACGCCCGATCATTTCTGCCGCCGATTCGTAGCCAAACATCGCCACGATGGCCGGATTGGCATCCAAAATCTTGCCTTTTTCGTGGAAGACCAGACCTTCAAACGTCGCTTCGGAGAAGCGGCGGAAGCGCTCTTCACTTTCCTGAAGTTTGAGTTCAACCTTGCGGCGGGCGGTAATGTCGCGGGCTACGCCGACCAGACCCAGCGGAATACCATTAGCATCTTTAAGGGGAACTTTAGTGGTTAATACCCACCGCGGTTGCCCCTCTAGATCGACGCCGGGTTCTTCGCGATTGAGTAACGGCTGATCGGAATTGATGACGGCCATATCATCCGCATGATAAAGATCGGCCAACTCGCGCGGATATAGATCGTAAACGGTCTTGCCGACGGCCTCGTCGGTCGACGCGATGCGCATCGCGCGGGCATCCGCCTCGTTATAAAGCATGATTCGGCCTTCAGCATCTTTGAAGAAGACCTGATCGGGCAGCGTGTCAATGAGTGTGCGTAGCAAATTGTGCTCGCGCGCCAGTTCTTGGGCTGCTTGCTTGCGCTCGGTTACATCCCGATCGGTACCACGATAACCCAGAAACTTGCCGGCGACATCGAAGAAGGGCACGCCGTTGGTTTCGAACACGACCAAGTGGCCATCTTTATGCCGATTGGTGTTTTCCAGGTTGACGAGCGGTTGCTTGGCAGCCAGCAATGGTCCAAATACACCTGCGACACGCTTGGCCTCGTCAGCCGGCATAAAGTCAAAGGGAGTCTTGCCCAACACTTCTTCCGGCCCATAGCCGAGCAAGTCTTTGATCTTGGGGCTGACGTAGGTGTAGACGCCAGTCGGATCTACTTCCCAGACCCAATCGCTTAGGGTTTCTACCAAACCTTGGAAGCGTTGTTGCGATTCACGCACCACGGCTTCAGCGTTCTTGCGATCGGTGATATCACGGACGGTCGCCTGCAGAACTCGTTGTCCTCTGAGATCGAACGCCGATAGCAACACTTCGGCCGGAAAGTCTTGGCCGTTGGTTCGACGGTGAACCCACTCGAAGCGATCATAGCCTTGCTGATAAGCCGTTCGAATGTGGGCTTGGGCCGCTTCCCATGAATCTTGTCCATCCGGTTGGTGCGCCGGTGAGACATCGGCCGGATGAACGGCGGCAAATTCCTCTTTGGTGCTGAAGCCGAACACACTCAACGTGCGGGGATTACAATCAAAGAAACCGCGCTCGTTGAGCAGCATGACTGCGTCGTTGGTGCCCTCATAAATTGCGCGCAGCCGCTCTTCGTTGGCGCGAACATTCTCTTCAGCGTGTTTGCGTTCGGTGATGTCTTCGTAGGTGCCCAATACACCGATGACTTCACCTTCAGCATTGAACAACGGGATCTTATTGGTATCGGCCCAAGTCTGGCGGCCATCAGCCTGTAGTTGAGGTTCGATGATGTGGTACTTGGGGCGGCCGCTGGCCATCACGGCGACATCATCTCGGCGGAACGCGTCCGACTCTTCGCGCTTCCAGGCCAAATCATAATCGCTCTTGCCTACAATCTTGGCGGGATCGCCTATACCCGCGGCTTGTGCAAAATTCCGATTGCACCCTAGATAGATCGAGTTGCGATCTTTCCAGAAGATCAGCTGCGGGATGTTGTCCATAACGGCTTGAAA
Source organism: Anaerolineae bacterium (assembly GCA_046328575.1). Lineage (GTDB taxonomy): Bacteria > Chloroflexota > Anaerolineae > Fen-1058 > Fen-1058 > JAGOBP01. The sequence goes on along the minus strand of JAXLWI010000022.1, from coordinate 49,671 downwards.
CAGCTGTTGATTGCGGCGGATCGTCTGCTCGACCTGGCTGGCTCGCTCGGCCACGATTTGCCAAACCACGCCCTGGCTGCGATTCAATGCCTGCCACAGAAAAGTGCTGGCTGAGACTGAATCGATCAAGGGCACCAGGATCTCTTCGGATACGATTAGCGCATCCTGGAACCATGCGATATCCAGGCCACCCGCTACCCATTGATTGGCACGTTCCCGAACGTGTTCTACCAAGTCGTGCGAATCGCCGGCGGTGAGTGCATCCGCTATCCGATTGAGCAGTTGGCGTTCGAGGTCACGCCGCATATGGGCCGGCAACTGACGATAGCCAGGCCGATCGGCGAGCCGTGCATCGTACTGAGTGACGAGCGTCTCCAGCTCAGTCTGAATGGTTGCCGCAAGTTTTTGCAACACGTGATTCGCTACGTTAGTGCGTTGCGCCATGACCGTTACCCTCCGCCGCTGCGGACTCGCTAAAGCCCAATTGAATACTGACGCCTGCCAGACCTGTAATTCGGTTGATTTCGGCAATGGCCGTTTGGAGCACGGTGTCCATGCTCATCGCCCGGTGAATCTTGTCGGCGGCTCCAGAAATGGCCCGTTCGCGCTGAGCATTGCGCTCGGTTTGATCGAGTAGTCGGGCATTTTCAGCCGCTTGGGCCACGTGCCCGGCAATCGATTCAAGGACTGCGCGCACATCGTCATTCCAGGTTTGTTGCGACATCACCAGTCGAACCGCACCGATCGGTACGTCGCGCAGCGTGATCGGCACGGCTACACTTAACTGCCCGTTGTCGTTCAGCGAGCGCATGGCGATTTGTCCGCTGCTGATGGCGGTATCCACTTCCGGCCAATCGGATTGTGGTGTGTGATCGGTGGTGCTGATCCACCGGAATGCGCTTGGGCTCCGGCGTTGAGTGAAATCGGCCCACGCTTCGCCCGTCAAACGGCGGTTAGCTTGATCGAGTTCTGCCAGAGCCTGTTGAGTCTGGTCGTTCAGCGTACGGCTCTCGATCACAAACAACACCATGTTCGCTAATGAGTTGGCGATGCCGAGGTCGCCTTCGTGCATATCGGCTGTTTCCAGTCCGCGGCTGAGCATCAACGCGCCGATCGACTTGTCTTGCTTGAAGATGGGGGCGCTAACAAATTTGCCGATGTCCATACGGCGCTCGACGGGCAAACTTTGCACCCGCGGATCGTGCTCTGGGTCATTGACGATCAAGGGCTCCCCATAAAGCGCACTGCGTACGGCCGGACCATTGGGTTGATCGGCGACTCGCACAGTTTGGCCAGACGACCCTAACGGCGTGAGCAGTTCACGCGTCTCGTCAAGCGTGGCAATCCACCATCGGGTATAACCCAGTTCCGTTGCTACCATGTCCATCATGGCTTGAATCGTCTGTTCGACATCACCCTGGGATTGACCCACGAGACGGCTAGCCTGATACATCGTGCGGGCCTGTTGGGCGCTCTGCCGGGCCTGGGCAAAAAGGATGGCATTATTGAGTGCCACCGCCACTTGGTCGGCCATGGCTTGCAACACTGTCGCATTGTTTTCGTCAAAGGCCGCTTCCGTCGTTGACTGCACGTCGAGCGCGCCCAAGACGTGATCGCCGACGACAAGTGGGAGCGCAATCTCGGAGCGAGTATTCGGCAGCAGCGGATTGGCGAACCGGACTGCTTCGGCCCCAGTATCCAACGCGATATGGGCGTGCCGTTGCATGATGGCCGCGCCAACCATCGACTGCCCGCCGACTTCAAGCCGGTGGCCGCGCTCTTTCAGGACGCGACCGGCTTCGCCAGTTGCTTCGCGCAAGACAGCATAGCGACCCGTCGGATCCAATGTGAAAATGGCGGTATAGTAGAAACCGAAACGATCGGTGATGAGTCTGACCACTTCGGCCAGCAATTGCTCGCTGTTCAATGACGAAGCGGCCGCACGTCCGACATCAGCACTCGCGCGCAACTGCTCAGTGCGTGCAGCCACCCGGCCTTCCAGTGAGCCGATTAACGTGCGCAACTGAGTGGTCATACTATTGAAGGCCATGGCCAGACGACCAACCTCGTCATTTGACTCCACTGGGGCCTGTAGTGCCAAATCGCCCGCGGTTACTTTTTCTGCCGCGGCCGTCAAGTTAACGATAGGCCGCGCTAATAGGCGTGACGCGCCCACCCCGACTGCGGCCGCAATCGCCGCAATCGCCAAGGCGAGGAACAACGTGCCGCGGATTTGTTCATCAATAGGCGTTAGAAAAACCGACTGGGTCTGTAGATAGACTACATACCATTGTGGCTGCGTGCTCGGCCTTACGATTGCACCTTGATCAAGTGTTGGATCAGGGTGCGGTGAACCTACGAAGTAGGGTTGCGTTTCCGCCGCGTTTAGGATTTTTTCGAAGTCCGGTAAATTCGTGGCGAGCTCGGCGGTCGTCTGAAACGGCAAGCGCCCGATATTTTGCAGCTGCGTTACGCTGTCGGGGGCGAGCGGCACAGTCAATTTGAAAACCAACTCTTGATCTTCACTGTCAGCCAATCGCAAGTGATTCGAGTCGAATAGGACGGGGAAAGACTCGTCTCCAGCTTGGCCCGCACTGCGTTCAACCAGCAATTGCAATAGCGAAGCGTTATAGCGACCGATTAGGACCCCCAACACTTCGCCGCTGTTGCCTTTCACCGGGGCCGTGAAATACAGGCTGCCGAAGGGCACTTCAGGTGTGAACAGGACCTGCGACACAAAGGCCGTTCCAGAATTCAATGGCGTGCGGAAATACTCCAAGTTGGCCACCGACTGACCGACGTTCGGGGCTGTGCTAGCCAGCACCGTGCCATTGCGATCTGCTAAAGCATATGACAGCACATAGAGTTGCGAGCGCTGCACGATTGACAACGCCCGAATCGATTTGTTCTTGAGCGTACCCAGTAATAAGTCGACGCCTTGGCGCAAACCCGGGTTCGTTTGTCGTTCAGATGGTGATAACGCCAGATAGTCACTGAACTGCTGCAACCGCGATTCATTACTAATCGAGTCCAAATTCGAATTGATGAACGAATCGATCGTTGACGCAGTTTGAGTCGCTGCCGACATCAGGCGGTGATTGGCATCTTCGATGGCGACTTGACGGGCAAAATAATAGTTGACCCCGCCTTGGACCGCCAGAGGAATCACGGCGACAACCACAAACGAAATGACGAGGCGCGTCCGAATCGTGCCGATGCGGAACGCCCGCGCGATCAAGACCAGGATCGCCAACACCATGACGATCGATACGCTGGCGACAAAACCCTGTACGGTCGAGTCAGCCGAAGCGTCATAGCGCGGGAATGGTTTTACGGCTTCAATCAGCACAACGCTACTAACGTAAATCGCGACCGCCAAAATCAAATGCCGCCAAAATTGCTGTCGGCCAAACATCGCGGTGGTCACGATCATGACTAGAATGCCACCGACCAACAAAATCTGCGTTGCGCCAGAATAGGCCAGCGCGCCACTGGTGTACGCAATGATGATAGCCGCCAGTAATAGATTCAGCACCGTGCGGATTGAAGCGCGCGACGCGACTCGATACGCTTGCCACGCGCCAATAATCGCTAAAACCGACCACGGGAATCCATAACTGCCATGCGCCAGTTTGTATCGCGACCAAGGCGTACACGAACATGCCGACTACTGCACCCGCCATCGGCGTGATGAGCAGCGATCGGATGCGCCGGGTTTCGGCGGTGGTATCACTTGAGTTGGGCGTTCCAACTTTATCGTGCATAACTCTCTCCAGCGCCTGTTAACGTATACCCGCCACAGGATCAGCCGTGGGTTGCTCGACGGTACGTGTGCGACCAGATTTCTGACCGTTCTGTCCGTTTGAAGATTCGATCGGCGAAGTGCCGGTTGTGCCTAACTGAATGCCGACTTCTTGTGCCCCTGTAATACGGGTAATTTCTTCTAGGGCAGTTTGCAGCATCCGATCGAGATCGGTGGCCCGGTGGATGCGATCGGATGCCGTGGCGATCTGCTTTTCGCGCGCAGCGGTGCGCTGCGTCTGCTCGATCAGTCGCGCATTTTCCACCGCCTGTGCCAGGTGCCCGGCGATGCTGGTCGCGATCATCTGCGCATTTTCGGTCCAACGACGCGCAGCCACTCGGAAGCGTAGCGCTCCAATCAACTGACCACGCAACGCTATCGGCAAACTGACATGCGCCTCGTCGTTCACCACCTGAGTGACGACCTCACCAGCCGATAACTGGGTCATGTGTGTCTCGGTCAGCGGCGTCAACGTTGAATCGGTTGAATGCCATACGACGGCTTGCTCGTTGCCTTTTAGTTGGGTATAGGTTTGCCACGCTTCGCCGGTTAAGCGGCGGTTAAGCGTGTCCAATTCATCAAGGGTCTGGCGTGTTTGTTCGAACAGCTGGGCGTTCACCACTGCCGTTGTCAGCTGATCCGCCATGGTCTGCAAGATAGCAATATCGTCGGCCGAAAAGGCATTCGGTTCCGTCGACTGAATTGTAGCGGCGCCCACCACGCGGCCGCGACTGATGAGCGGCAGAGCCATTTCTGAGCGCGTCAACGGCAGTAGCGGATTCTCGAAACGAACCGCTTCATCACCGACGTCAAGCGCAATACGCGCCTGTTGATGGGCTATACACCAACCGATCATGGATTGCCCGCCGACTGGCAGTCGGTGGCCACTAGCCTGCATTGTGCGGCCGGCTTCACCGGTGCCTGCGCGCAGCACAGCCCACTGATTGCTTTCGTCAATCAGGAACAGACCTACATAGTACAGCCCAAACCGATCTCGAACGAGTTCCACCGTGGTGGCGATCAATTCGTCGGGATCAAGAATGGACGCTGCCGCTCGCGATACTTCAGTCGCGGTTCGAAGTTGAACCGCGCGGCGTTGCTCTTCGACCAGCAGACGTTGCAATTCGGCTTCGGCCAATTTGCGGGCCGTAATGTCCTGGTTCGCGCCGTACGTCTTGGTCACATGACCATCGATGAACTCCGCCACGGCGAAGCGGACGGTGACGTATCCTAAACCGCCGTCGGCATAAAGGACGCGGTGCTCAGCCTGGCCACGATAGTTCGGATCAGTTGATTCGAGCGCTTGCTGGACGGCTTGCCCGACTAAGGGCGCGTCTTCCGGATGAACAAAACGCTGAGCGTACTGCATCGGCGACATTTGATAGCCGCCTTCGCGATCAACGGTCGTGTGGAGCAGCTCGTAAAACTGATCATTGAAGGTAAAGTTGCCGGTTGTGACGTCAAATTCCCAGTTCGCTAGTTGCGCCAGACGTTGCGCTTCGGCCAGTTGTTCCTCGCTGCGTCGGAGGGCTTCTTCGGCGAGTTTGCTTTCGGTGATGTCGCGCCCAATACCCAGCAACCGGATGACCTTGCCTTGGGCGTCAAAGAGCGGCACTTTGGTGGTCAACAGCCAACGGCGTTCGCCTTGGGCATTGATAGTCGGCTCTTCACGGTTGATCAACGCGCGACCTGAGCGGATGACCGCTTGCTCGTCGTTATAGTAAGACGTGGCGATCTCGTGTGGGAAGAAGTCAAAGTCGGTTTTACCGATCAGTTCCTCGGGCGTGAAGCCGCCGACGTTCATAGCAGTGGTGCTATTGGCCAAGATGAAACGACTGTCCGTATCTTTGACGTACATGTAGTCAGGCACATTGTCGATGAGCGTGCGCAAGATGGTGCGTTCTTGTACCAGCGCCTCTTCCGCTGACTTGCGCTCAGTGATGTCCTGGATGATGCCAACCAAACCTTCTACATGGCCATCGGCGCTGAAAGTCGTGGCTTTGTTAAAGATCACTTTGTGGCGGGAACCATCGGCATACGCAACTTCGGACTCATATACCTGAGTGCCGGGGTTGTCGAACAGCACCTGATCCATGGCATGATACTTTTCGGCCAGATCTTGCGGCGACATGTCGAAGACCGACAGTCCAATGATCTGATCTCGTGTCCGGCCCAGATACTTTTCGAAGGCAACATTGCAGCCTTGATAGATTCCGTGGATGTCTTTGAAGAAGATTGGGCTCGGGATATTGTCAATCAAGTGCTGCCAGAAAGTTGCTTGCGCTTTGAGGGCGTTTTCAATGCGTTTGCGTTCAGTGATGTCTTGGGTGAAACCGACAAAGCCGATTACTTCGCCGCGCACATTCTTCAACGGCACTTTGGTGCTTGACACGGTGATCTTTTGGCCAGTTGCCTGATTCAGCGCGGCTTCCTCTTTGTTGTAGAGCGGTTGACCGACTTGCATGAGGGTTTGTTCGTCAGCATAGTATTGCGAGGCCAATTCGCTCGGAAAGTAATCGAAATCGGTTTTCCCAATCGCTTCTTCTTGGGTCTTGGTGCCTACCAGGCTTAGGTGAGCGACGTTGTTGACCAGGTAGCGGCTATCTCGGTCCTTGATGAAGATCGGATCGGGGAGGTTATCGATCAGTACGCGCAGCCGATTGCGTTCTTCAGCCAGCGTCTCTTCTGCCTGTTTTCGGGCGGTGATATCCGTCATGAACCCGATGATTTCGTATTGTTTCTCGTTCAAGCGCCGGATGCGAGCGTCGTCATACATCCAGTGGATCTTGCCGTTGGCGTCACGTAGCCGGAATTCTTGCGAATAGCCATCCAGGCCGCGGCGCAGCGCGTCACTGCTGCGCATATCCATCACCAAGCGATCCTCTTCCAGCCAGGTAGAGTTAAAGTTGTCTGCGAGTGAGAGCTCGGGTCGATCGGGCAGTGGCAGGAAATCCTGCATGGCATCCAAATTGGCAAACTGATTGGCCCACTGGAATTCACCGGGTTCTCCATGGTGCTCGTCCACCCGCGTGACTTGAGCCCGCCAAAAAATGGCATGCAAACCTTCAGTCGCTCGTCGCAGGTTCTCTTCCGCCTGCTTGCGGGCAGTGATGTCTTGACTGACGCCATAGGTTTTGACGATGTTGCCTGCTGCATCTTTTTCCAGGCGAATTCGCACGGTGTCGCTCGGCGGACAAGACGTAGCCGCCTTCGCGTTCGGCTGTCGTGTGGAGCAGGGCGTAGAACTGGTCGTTGAGCATGAAATTGCCGGTTGCGATGTCGAATTCCCAGTTAGCTAATCTGGCAATGCGTAACGCTTCGGCAAATTGATCTTCACGGTGATGCGCCGCCTGTTCGGCTTGTTTGCGTAGTCGAATGTCTTGTAATTGCGAGATGAAATAGAGCGGCTGACGTTGTTCGTCACGCACTAACGTCGAGGTCAGTTCAACCCATACCGTGTCGCCACCCTTGTGCAAGTAGCGCTTCTCCGCGCGAAACGAGGTGAGTTCCCCGGCCAGCATCAACCGCAAGTTGGTCAAACTGGAAGCCACATCGTCGGGATGAGTCAGTTCACCAAAACGTTTGTCCATCAATTCGGCGTCTGTGTAACCCAACATATCGCACAACGCGCGATTGACGTTCTTAAAGCGGCCATCTAGGGCAACGATAGCCATACCGACGTTCGTATGCTCGAAAGCGGCCTTGAACTGCAACAAGTCTTCCGGCTGGGATTGGCGGTCAGTCAAGTCTTCGCCTGTGTGCCCGTTATTCATACGCTTATGCTCCCAGTTCCTCGTGGTGCCCGTTGCCGTTGGTGGCTGGCGCAAAACCTAGCTGCACGCCAATCCCATCGATGCCCGTCACGCGTCTAAGTTCAGCCACCGCCACGCGCAGGACGGAGTCCAAATCTGTAGGCTGGTGGATCTTGTCGGCTGTTTCGGCAATCGTCCGATCGCGTTGGGCGGCTTGTTGGGCCGAGGTGGTCAATCGTTGATTTTCCAAGGCCAGCGCCATTTGTTGTACCACGCCATCGATCAGGCTGCGCTCATCATCGGACAATTCACGCGGTCGGTCATCTTGCAGCGAGATGGACCCGATCTGAACGCCGCGAAGGACAATCGGGAATTCCATCGCCAGGCCGGCCTCGGGAAGTTCATCCCCAGCGTGGGGGTGATACTCATACTTGATCGCGTTGCCTAATGTTTCGGCTTGCCAGGCTTCGCCGACGAGGCGCCGATTCAATAAGTTCACTTCTTCCAGTGCGCGTTGTTGCTCAGCCCGCAACCGCAGGTTGTCCAGCGCCGACGCGACTTGTGTGGCGATGATCTGTAACAGATTTTCATGTTCGACCGTGAAGGGATGACCAGGCTGCGAGCGCGTAACGGCTAGTACGCCCATGACATTGCCTTGCCACAACAAGGGCGTGCCGATCGCGCTGTGGAACGGCGCATCGGCGAATGTGGCTGAATGTCCGGACCAATCCAGATAATCATCCACCCGCAACGTTAGCCCGCTGGCAAACGCTTGGCCGCTGAGGCCATCGCCGATCTTTAATTGGCGGCCCGTGAACTCGACGGCCCCAACGTTGATACTATACTGAAGTTCAAGCGTGCTGTCATCGATTGGAAACCATAGACCAACCCCATCGGCATCAACCAGCGACGTCACCACTTGCGCTACCCGCTGGAGCAGCTGGGCGCGATCGGGTTGCGCCGACAACTCCAAGGCGGCCTGCAATAACCCAGTGAATTGTTGGGCACGACCAGCCTCACGTCGGAATTGAGCGGCATTGTTCAGAGCGACGGCGATTTGGTCGGCCATGGCTTGGAGGACCAGCGCATTCGCTTGATCGAACGCAGCTGCTTGTGTGGATTGCACATCGAGCACGCCGAGAACTTGATCGCCGACGATCAGGGGCAAGGCGATCTCCGAGCGAGTATCTGGCAGCAACGGATTCGCAAATCGCACGGCGGCCGCGCCGACATCCAACGCGATGGCTGGCTGGCGGGTTGTGACGGCCCTACTGACCATTGATTGTCCGCCCACTTCCAGTCGGTGTCCCGCTTGTATCAACACCCACGGTGTGTCACCAGGGCCACTCGCTTCACGTAGGACGGCCCAACGTCGGGCGTCATCGATCAAGAAGAGGCCCACATAGTAGAAACCAAATCGCTCAGCGATCAGCTGGACGGATTCCTTAAGGAGTTCGTCAGGATTGAGTCGTGAAGTGGCGGCGCGACCTACATCGGCACTCGCTTGCAGCTGGGCGGTGCGTTCTTCAACGCGATTTTCCAACGAATCGACGGTGCCTTCCAATTGGTTAGCCAGGTTATTGAACGACTTGGCCAAATCAGACAATTCGTCGTTGCCATTTTCTGGCAAACGCTGAGACAAGGAGCGCTGGACGGTCATCTGACTAAGTGTCCGGCTGAGTTGCGTGACGCGCGACAAAATACTTCGATCAAGCACCGCGAGCATGACGAGACCGAATATCAGACCCGCTCCGATGAGGGCCGCCACGAGGTACGTCAGACTAGATTGCGCGAATTGATGCACCGAACGCGGATCGGTAACCGTTACCAGCAAGGTCGATTGCCCGTCGACATCATTGAGCAGACTGCCTGCGACAATGGAATTCTCGTCGATAACTTGTTGAGCAATGGGCGTGTCCGCTGACAATTTAGCCACTAGTGACTTTAGCGCACTCGGCAGTTGCGCGTCGTTGGCGTTGACTCCAACTGACAACTGCGTCTTCAGGCTCAACTCTTTGATGGCCTCGTCGTCCAGGTACCGCCCCATTATGAACGTACCCCGACTGGTTCCCAAGCCGCCGGATTTAAGAATGGGCTGAGATGCAAACAGTAGCGCCCCTTGCGGCAACACCACGAAGCTAGCCAGTCCATTGGGGCCACTTTGTTGGATTGCCGTCAAGCGGTTGACGAATTCGGGCGGAACAGGACCAGACTTTTGAGTTGTACGGTCATAGCTGTTGCCATAGATGATGTCGCCACTTGTGTTAACGACCATCACCAGGTTCACGGTCAAGTTGACAAATGCGCCATTGTCAATGTTAGCGGTGGCAACTCCAGGTTATGATCCTCAACAAAGGCATACATGTCATCCCATTTTGCGTAGTCGGTGGCATTCGACGCGAGCGTGTTTAGCATGTCGGACACTGCATTCATGACACGCTGCACATCGCGCGCTGTCGACTGTCGTTCCAACTCAGCAAAATTCGACGTGATCACGCTGGAGAGGATCACGTAGAGCGTGAGAATGAGGCCAATTAGCAGGGCCGCGCCAATGAATAGGGTTCTACGACGCAGACTCATAGGGTTCCCTCTTTGTCTCGGAGTCCATTCTCGCCTGGCTCTGGTGCTGGGCTATCCGCGCCAATCACGACGCCCAGATGCGCGACATGTAACGCCCGCCCTAGTTCCTCGCCCGCCACTCGCGCGATATGAGTCAGATCTCTGGCCGCCAACATTTTGCGGCTGATCTCGGCGAGCAAGCGTTCGCGTTGAACGCGGCGCTCAGTCTGCTCAAGCAAGCGGGCATTGTCGATAGCGGCCGCGACTTCATTGGCGACTGCAGCCAACAACTCCCGATCGGAATCGCTCCACATCCGATCGGGCTGTGTGTCCTGAAGGCCTAGCGAACCGATCGTCTCGCCGCGTACGATCAGCGGAGTTTTCAACTCGGCTGCCAGCGCGTCATCGCTAACAGATGGGGCCGTATCCTGAACTGTCAATTGTCCGCCCAGTGGCTGTGCATACCCTAACCAGGCTTCGCCCGTCAACCGGCGATTTAGCAAGTTCAACTGTTGCACGGCGGCTTGCGTCTCTGTCAACGAGCGTTGTGTCTGTAATACAGTGCCTGCCTGACCGCTCAGCGTGAGTAGAGTCTGAATCTCGTCAGGCTGGAAAACGTGCGGATGTCGATAACCGATGAATAAGATACCGAGCAAGTCACGGCCGGCGACCATCGATAGCGCGATCATCGCCTCTATCCCAAAGCGATGCATCAACAAGCGAATTGGCTGCGTAACGTCATCGGCGCTGACATTGTTGACGATCATTGGTCGGCCAGGAGCAACATAGTTCACGACAGGCAATTGTTGCGGCGACAGACGCGCACCGGTCTTGATGGGTTGCATGACGGCGTCGAGCTCGGCATGTACCCAGGTTGCCACAAAATCGACATACGCCAGCTGCTGTTGCTCATTGCGCGGGCCGAGTATCATCAAGCCGGCTCGGCCGGCTTCAGGCGCGGCATGCTGAACGATCGATGTGAGGATAGCATCCGCATTGTTGGCCGCGCTCAGGTCTTGGCTAGCGACGAACAGTGCTTGCGTGCGTTGCAGAGCGGCTTCGGTCTGTTTGAATTGTTCCGCGTTGCTCAACGCAATCGCGATCTGGTTCGCCATAGACTGCAGCACAGCGGCGTTCGTCTCATCGAAGGCGCCTGCTTGCGTAGATTGCACGTCCAATGCGCCCAATACCTGATCGCCTACCACGAGCGGCAAAGCAATTTCCGAGCGAGTGTCTGGCAGCAACGGATTCGCAAATCGCACGGCTTCTGCCCCGACATCCAGGGCTATTCTCGGTTTGCGCGTCCGGACGGCCGTACTGACCATGGATTGCCCGCCGATTTCCAGGCTATGTCCACGCTCTTTCAAGATGCGGCCCGCTGTACCAGTTGCTTCGCGCAATACGGCCTGTTGTTGCGTTGAGTCCAGAATGAACGCCGCGGTATAGTAAAATCCAAATCGATCGCTGATGAGTTCCACGACCGTTCGCAATAGCGAGTCGATATCCACGAGCGAGGCAGCGGCACGCCCGACCTCAGCCCCAGCGTTGATTTGGGCCGTGCGTAGTTCCAGTGACTTCTGTGCTCGATCTAGCTGCTCGGCCATCTGATTGAACGCTGTGCTAACCTGCGCGGCTTCCGATTGACCTGAAATGCCAACACGAGTTGTCAGGTCGCCCGCTGCCAGGCGTTGAGTGGCCGTGGTCAATGTCGCTAACGGGCGGCTAATGCCGCGCATCACGGCCAAGCCGAGTGTAAAGGCGACTGCTGACGCCAGCAGGCTGAAGAAAATGCTGATAAATTGCTGGGCGGTGAGTTGGTCAATGCGCCGTTGAATGAGTGTCTCCAATTCCAACGTAGCCTTATCGTACATGCGATAACTCTGCACCAAAGCCTGCCGCCCCGCCTCGACTATGACTGCCGGATCGGCCACAACTTTGGGCGTATTCGTAATGCCATTCTTGAGCGCTTCTGAGAATTGGTCAATCGCGTCCAAATAAGCCTGAACCGAGGTTGCAAGTGCTGGCCGTAGGTTTTGGGCTGGATTGTTATTGAAGGCAACTTCTAGGCTCGCCTTCATTGCTGTCAAGTTCGACTGCAACACGCTAGTGTGTGCCTGAAGGTCCGCACGATCGTCGGGGATCAACGTCCTGCGCCGAACGATCCTTTGTCCGATACCGATCGTCTGTGCCAGCAGGTCCTGCGCTTCAGGCAGCTTAAACACAACCAAGTCCATTGTATAGTAGGTGTCCAGATCGGGGTCCAAGGCCAAATAGGAATGGTTCCCAATCCATGAAATTAAGGCCCGAATATCAGAAGTCAACTCGGTATGACGTCGCAGGTTCTCATCTGAATCTAGCGTGTGCCAATTCTGCTTCAAGTCCTGCCACCGAGGCTGCAAGGCTCGCATCAGATCGCTGGACGAGAACAGGTTGCCATATTTCTGATCGATTTGATCGAGATCAGCGAAATCTTGAGTGATCTGCTTCTCCACTTGGGCAATCTGGTCGGGTAAGTTGCCTGCACCCGCTGATAAGGCCGCGGTGGTGAGTAGCTGATGTTCCTGGACGTGCTCCATCAACTGGCGGGTGACACGCAAATATTGCGCGCCGTACTTTTCATGATAGCCGTAGAGGTCGATCCGCGAACTCGTTTCGCCGACGAGGATGGTTAGCACCAGCGCTGTTGGGAGGATGAACACGAGACCGATGAGCAGGAACTTCTGCGAATAGCGCAGTCGGTCGAAAGCTTGAGCCGCGGCCTTAAGTCGCTCTTTCATATGTTACTCCTTCCCATTCTGGCCATGGCCGTTGTGCGAATGATCATTCGACTGGCTGTCCGCTGGGGCAATTCTGATGACACTAGCGGCAGACTGGGTGGCGGTGCGCAGTTCTTGTGCTGCGATTTGCAGCACTTGCTCGACGGTTTGGGCGTTACGGATGCGGGCCGTAACGCGGTTGATAGTGCGTTCCCGCTCTGCGTCACGCTGGGTTTGCTCGTAAAGCTGGCGGTTCTCGGCTGACAGTCGTTCGGCTTCCGCTAACGCTCGCTCGCGTTCAGCTTCGGCCTGTTTGCGGTCAGTGATGTCCTGGTTGGCGCCCAGCGTCTTGATCGTCCGCCCTTCAGCATCCTTTTGGATTCGGTAACGGACGGTGACATAGCCTGGCTCGCCGTCGGCAAAGAAGATCCGATGGTCAAGCTCGCCACTGAAGTTAGGATCGGCGGATTGAATCGCTTTCAGGATCTCTTGACCAACCAACGGTGCGTCTTCAGGGTGAACGAAGCGCTGAGCGTATTGTGCCGACGACATTTGATAGCCGCCTTCCCGTTCAGCCGTCGTGCGCAGCAAAGCATAGAACTCGTCGTTGAAGATGAAGGTGTCACTCGCTACATCATATTCCCAGTTGGCGAGCCTGGCGACCCGCAAAGCCTCCGCCAGTTGCGCGCGGTTTTGCTGCAGGATTTCCTCAAAATGCTTGCGCTCAGTCACGTTGTAGAACGCTGCCAGCAGCGCATCTTGACCTGCATAGACCAAGGGTTGCATGGATACCAACATCCACATTGGCGTGCCGTCAACCTTCTTTACTTGCAACTCGTAGTCACGAATCGCTCCATCGCGACGAAGTTGTTCTAGCAGTCGCCCGCGATCGGCTGGATTAACGTAGAAGTTGGGTGTTTGGCGGCCAAGGAGTTCTTTGGCGGGCAGTCCAAACATGTCGCCCAATTGGGTGTTTGAGAACAAGACTTTTCCATCCGCTGCTGCACTGATGAGCAGCGGAATGGGGATCGTCTCGACGATTAAGCGCAAGCGTTCCTCGGCTGTTCGAATGACGTCTTCAGTGCGCTTGCGATCAGTGATGTCCTGGTTGGCGCCATAATACCGGAGAATCTTGCCTTGCTCATCGCGGTCGATGTTAATACTGACGGAGATGTAACCAATGCCGCCATCGGCATATCGAATGCGGTGCTCGAGTATTCGATTATAGTGTCGGTCAGTGGACTTAAGGGCCTTTTCGATTTCGGTTCCGACGATGGGCAAATCCTCAGGGTAAACGAAGTGCTCCGCGTAATACGCCGAGGGGAGTTGATACCCGCCATGTTGCGCCGCTGTGGTGTGAAAGATCGAATAGAACTGGTCGTTAAACTGGAAGAGATCTTTCTCGACATCGTATTCCCAGTAACCCAAGCGGGCGATGCGCAGCGCTTCATTCAGTTGCGCCTCATTTGTCCGCAACGTACCGAGGATCTGTCGAGTTTGTACCAGCAAGCGTGCATTATCGAGGGCGATGGCGACCTGGTCGGTCAATCCGCGTAGAACACGCATTTCTTCTGGCGTTAGAGCCGCCCGCTTGTCGCGCAGATAACCCGCCTCGAGAACGCCGATGCTTTCATCGCGTAATCGCAGCGGAACGAAAGCACGCACCAGGTTGGCATGACCTTCGCGCTCATAAATGGCCCGATCGAGCCGTTCATCCCAACCGTCGATGATTTCGGCCTGGCCTTTGCGCGCTACATCCATCGTAATGTCATCTTGAACGGTATCCAGCGACCGGACCATACCTTGCAGGCGGGCCATGTTACCGGTAGCGCGTAAGGTGCGCAACAGGCCTGCATCGCGATCGATCAAGGCGACGGAGATATGCGGCAGGCGTAATTGTTGCTCAATCGTCTGCACCAGCGTATCGAGGACAGGGTCAACGTCGAGTGTTTGGGCCACAGCCTGGCCGAATTGCTGCAGGATCTGGATTTCAGTCAAGCGCGCTTCGACTTCAGCGTGCGCGGTGCGCGCTTGATCGAACAGCCCGACGTTCTCGATCGTCGTGGCGATCTGGTTCGCCATGGTCTGCAACACTGAAATGTCTTCCGGCGAGAAAGCCGACAACTGATCCGACTGGATCGTCAGTGCGCCGATGACGCGACCGCGGGTCGAGAGGGGCAGGGCCATTTCCGATCGAGTTCGCGGCAGCAATGGGTTGCTGAACCGCACCGCCTCGGCTCCGGCGTCAAGGGCGATACGAGCTTCGCCAGATGCCACACACTGGCCGATCATCGACTCACCACCGATCTTGAGACGGTGGTTGGTTTCCAGCATCTTACGGCCCGCTTCGCCGGTCCCAGCACGGAGGGTTGCCCATTGATTGGCTTCATCCTTGAGGAACAAACCTGCATAATAGAGATCGAACCGTTCGCGGACTAATTCGACCACCACGGGCAGCAGCTCATCGAGATGAAGCATAGCCGCAGCCGCGCCTGAAATCTCGGCCGCGGTGTGCAATTGCCGGGCGCGTTTTGCCGCCTGTTTCATCGCACGCTCGCGTTCTTGTTCGGCTTGCTTGCGCTCGGTGATATTCTGCAGGATAGCGATATAGTGCGTGATTGTCTGACTCTGGGCACGCACCGGCGTAATCGTTAGCTCTTCGTAGTATTCGGTGTCGTCCTTGCGCCGATTGATCAACTCGCCGTGCCAGACTTCGCCAGCCCCGATGGCGGCCCACATCTTCTGGTAAAACTCAGGTGACTGCTTGCCCGATTTCAACAGGCGCGGCGTCTGGCCAATTGCTTCCTCAGCCGAATAACCTGTCAGAGCCGTAAACGCTGGGTTGATCCACTGAATCCGGCCGTCGTGATCAGTCATGATGACGCCGGTCGCGGCAGCTTCTACGGCTGAGGTGAGCAAGCGTAGTTGTTCTTCGTTGCGCTTGCGCGCGGTAATATCCTGTTTTACGGCGATATAGTGTGTGATCTCATCACTGTGTGTGCGCACCGGCGTGATGGTCATCTCTTCGAAGTATTCGCTGCCGTCCTTGCGACGATTGACCAACTCGTCGCGCCACACCTGTCCGGCTGAGATGGTGCGCCACATGCGTTGATAGAACTCCGGCGGCATCAAAACACGGGGATTTTGGCCGGTGGCCTCTTCAAGCGTATAACCGGTCAGCTCCGTAAAAGCCGGATTGATCCACAAAATATGTCCGTCTCGATCGGTAATGGCGATGCCGTTAGCGGCCGATTCCAAAGCAGAAGTCCGCAGCCTCAACTCTTCGTGCACCGTCTGACTCTCGGTGACATCTCGGAACATAATCTGGATGCCAACAATCCGACCCTGGTCATCGTGGATCGGTGTCTTGATGGTTCGGACGTAATGAATAGGTGAGTCTTTGACGCTATGGGCTTCGACGAATTCTTCCGGGCGACCGGATTCCATCACGCGCCGATCGTCCTGCCGATACAGCTCGGCCAATTCCAGCGGATGGATATCGTAGTCGGTCTTGCCAATCAGTTCTGCCAGGCTAAGACCAACCGTGTCGCAAAAAGCCCGATTGCCAAATGTGAAACGACCATCCAGATCTTTGCGGCACACGCTGTGCGGCAGAGTGTCGACCACCGACTGAAACAGTGCTTCCTCATCGTGGAACCGGCTATCCAATCGCTTGCGTTCAGCGATAGCCTGAATCTGTGAAATGAAATAGAGTGGCCGCTGATTCGCATCGCGTAGCAGCACAGAAGATAATTCGACCCAGACGACATGACCCTGCTTATGAATGTAGCGTTTTTCCGTTGTGAACGAGTGCAAGGCCCCGGACAACATCTTGCGCAAATACTCCAAGCTGTCCTCGACGTCGTCGGGATGGGTTAAATCGCGAAAATGTTTACTCAGCAGTTCTTGTTCAGTGTAACCAAGGATGTCACACCATGCTGAGTTGGCGTGTATAAACCGGCCGTCGGTCGTGACGAGTGCCATACCGAGCACGGTATGCTCGAAAGCGAGTTCGAAATCAGTGGCGACATGCGGAATTGACGGCACGGCCTCTGGCGCAGCTGGTACTTTAACGGTGACTTCGATCATGCCCAGTACATACTGAGCGTGACCGTCCGTAATGTTCAATGGAACTCGGCGAACCCGTTGGGTGCGGATCGACCCATCAGACAGGGCAGTGGATTGCTGCGTGTCATCCGCCTGAGATGTTTCTAGAACTTGATCGTCTAGTTGCCAGGCTTCGTCGGGCTGTTCTTTATCGGCATGGCCAATCAATGTGGCGGCTGGCTGGCCGATGAGGTCTCCGAACGCCGGGTTGGCGGCGATCCAGACATGGTCACGATCTTTAATATAGACAGGCAATGGCAGCTGATCGAGTACAGTCTGCCAAAACTCCAGTGAGGCTGGCAACTCGGCTTTAGGCGCACTCGGCAATGGCGACTGGGCTGTGTCGGATGTGCTGGTCTCGGGTTGGGCCGGCGCAGCGGTTGCAGCGTGTGATTCTGTTTCGGCTGGAACTGAAAACAGTTCGTCTAGGCGCTGCTTGAGTTCACGATCACGTTTACTCATGGGCTTCCAACTCCGTAGGCGGCTGTGGCGCAGGCGACAGTAGTTCGGCAGCCAAAGCGCGATATTCTTCCGTGCTGCGCGCGTGCGGGGCATAGTGTGTAATCGGCTGGCCGATGACCTGGCTTTCGCGCAGCTTGGTATCGATCGAGATGATAGTGTTGAAGACGGCCGCACCAAATCTGGCGCGAATCTGATCGTGAATGATGTGGCTGATGCGATTGCGCTTGTCGAACATCGTGATCAGAATGCGATATTGCAGGCCGGGATTCGTATTGTTTTTGACGAGATTCAGCAGTTCGAGGAATTGCTGTAATGAGCGTGCCGCAAAATATTCGCACGCCACCGGGATGATCAGCAAATCGGCCGCGGTTAAGGCGTTCAGCGTCAAGGTGCCAAAGGCAGGCGGGCAGTCACACAGCACCAAATCGTATTGGCTGGCCTGCGGTCCGGTAAGTTGCTGCTTGAGGCGATATTCAAAACCGGGCCGACCAAAGAGGGCCTTGTCCAGCATCAGCAAACCCTGATTGGCCGGTACAAGATCGAGATTGGCGATGGAACTTTCGCGGCTGACGGCAAGGAGTGAGGATTGATCTAGCAAGGCATCGCCCACCATGCGGCGCACGTCATTGGGATTGATACCAAGCGCCATGGTCAGGTTGGCTTGTGGATCTAAATCGATGAGCAGCACGCTGCGTGAAGCGCCATTGTTGGCGGCCAGACTAGCGCCCAACGAGAGGGTCGTCGTGGTTTTGGAGACACCGCCTTTTTGGCTGCCGATAGCAATGGTAAAGGGCTTCATCGTCGTCGCGCACCTTGCACGTTCGCGGTCGAGCGCCTAGCGCATCGACCAAACCGCCTCACCCTTAAGGATGGTGCGGATCTGTTCCGGAAAACGATCGGGATCGATCGGTTTGCCAATGAAGCCGTCGAATCCCGCTTTCTTCGCGCGACTGAACGTGCCTTCGTTGGCATCGGCTGTGACGGCAACAATCAGCGTGTCTTTGAAGCGGGGCTCGTTGCGCAGACGCACCAAGGCCTCGAAGCCGTCTTCATAAGGCAGGTGAATGTCCATCAGGATCAAATCGACCCGCGGCATGCTATCGGCAAATTCCAACACCTGCCAGCCGGAGGCTTTCCATTGACATTGTTTCACGCCAAGGAAGGCCATCAGTCGCGCGATTAATACGAAGTTCTGAATGTTGTCTTCGACCACAAGAATGTAAGCATTTTGCGGATCCACTGGGGTATGCTTGGTGGAAGCGCTGGGCAGGGCGGTGTCTGTCATGGCAATTAGTCCTTGTTAATAAAACGCTCAATCTGGCCAGGCAAAAGATCGATATCGATTGGTTTTTGAATGTAGCCATCGCACCCGGCGGCTAGTGTCTTTTCTCGATCGCCTTTCATGACGTTGGCGGTCACGGCAATGATCGGGACGCGGCCCATACCTGGCAGTTGCTTCAATCGAGCCGTAACCTCGTAGCCGTCGAGCTCGGGCAAATTGATATCCATCAAAATCAGGTCGGGCTGCAGTTCGGCTGCTTTTGCCAGACCTTCATTCCCATCCACGGCTTCGAAGATGGTATAACCTTCGACCTGCAGGACTCGCCGCACCAACATGCGATTGTCCGGATTGTCTTCGATGTATAAGATGCGTTTGCTCATAAGTCCTCTTCAATGAATCAGGTTCGCGAAGCAGAATAATCGCCTAAAGCAGCCAATGGTTATGGCTCGACGATAAGCGCGTAACGGCTGTAATCTGTGTTTAGCCGGGCAGCCGGCAGGCTGTTCTGAGGTTGGTTTGATAACACACGCGCCAATTCTTGAACAGTATGCTTTACGGTCAGCCAGACTGCTCCAACCCGATTCGCTTGCCAGCGCCGATCGTATAGAAAAACCAGTGCATATTGTGAGTCCACGCTTGCCAGATAGATATCATGTGGCTGGCCTTCAATATACGTGAAGCATGGGCCAGTACTTTTGGCGATGTTCAACACATTGGTTGCCCAGCCTTCGTTAACTAGTTGCGTGATCGTGCGATCCATGGCTTCAGGTGATCCAACGGTAAGTGCAATATGACCGTCTTTATCCAGCAACCCGATCCACTGAGCTCCTACATCTCTCTTCAGCACCTCTAACTGACGCGTCAGCAATTCGATCTGAGCCGGGTACAAGCCTTTCTTTTTCGGCGCCAACTGCTTATGCTGTAAGGCTGTGCGAACTATCTCGCCTAGAGCGTCAAGGCCGAATGGTTTTCGTAGCAAGGCGTCAACTTCCAGCGCTTGTGCGGTCTTCTCGATATCCCGAGTGCTATAGCCCGTTACGAGAACGATCTTAGTATCCGGATATTTTTGGCGTAGTACACGCGCCAAGTCAAGTCCATTTAAGCCTGTCATGCGGATGTCACTGATGACCAGATCTGGAGCCTGCTCTTCCGCGGCTGCCAACGCGTCTTCAGCCGAAGGGACACCCACAGCTTCATCCGTAATGTTTAACGCATTCAAGCCATCTACAATGAAATCGCGCGTCGGACTTTCGTCATCAACGACTAAGATTCGCCAACCTGCCATGGTCAACCCCTTGCCATATCTTTAATCCAATGACCACCATCAGAACAACCCCTTCTACACCCGGGCCTTCTTGCCATAGGTGTAAATCCGCCTTTTGGTAGATTACCATAAACCTATGCCAAAAGACTTGCTATTTGGTTGCAGATGTATTGCGGAAAGCTTGCAAGCGTGAGGCTGAAACCGCCTTATGGGTTATGGTTATTTATCCTGACTGCGAGGTTGTGCAGTGAGCATATAACCGGCTGAGCGTATCGTCAATAGGCGTTTGGGATCAGCTGCATCAATTTCGAGTTTTTGCCGTAAACGATGAATGTGAACACGCATAATCGGGCGTGCAGCATGCTCGGTTGTATCATAACCGTGTACGGATTGAACGAGATCGCGACAACTTACAACGCGTTCTGCATGTTGCACGAAATAAACCAAGGTCTCGAATTCCGTAGGGGTAAGATCCAGCAACCGATCGGCCAAGCGGGCTTCTCGGCGGCCCATATCAACAACGACGTCGCCAACGCGATACACAGCCTCAGTAGAGGTCTGCGGTGGCTTGGCGGGCGTAAAATTGGTGGGCGCAGCTACTGGCGTGCCTTGCCTAAAGGCCTCGACGGTTTGTTCCATCAAACCGACCAAACTCTGGCGACGCAAGTATTCTTGCCGTTTGGCCAGGCCGCGTTCCACAACCTCAATTATGGCTTTGGGTTGCGCAGGCTTGAGCAAATAATCAAACGCGCCCTGGCGCAAAGCACGAATAGCCGAATCAACCGTAGCGTGCGCGGTCAACAGCACAACGATCGTGGCGGGTGCGACCTGTTGAACGGTTTCAAGGACTTGCAGGCCGCTGATGCCAGGCATCTTAATGTCCAAGACGATCAGATCGAAACTGTTCTTGTTGATGAGATCCAATGCCTCTTGTCCATCAGCCGCCATGGCCGTCAACGCACCGCGCAGCGTAAAGATTTCGGACAGACTTAAGCGCGCGGTTCGTTCGTCATCAACAATTAGAATGCGTGCACCTTGTAACATGCGTGTCGCTCCCCATGCAATACGAAATAGGCTGACGTTCGGCTCAAACTTCGGTGTTGGCTTTTGCCAGTCGAATCATAAAGGTGCTGCCAGTGCCTGGCACACTCTCGACCTGCAATGAACCGCCATGCCGTTCGATGATCGAATAACTGATCGCTAACCCCAATCCGGTCCCTTCGGCTTTGGTCGTATAAAACGGTTCGAAAATGTGCGGTAGATCTGCCGCCGGAATGCCAGGGCCAGTGTCAATAAACCGGGCTTCGATCCAGCCGTCGTTTGGCTGAACTTCAATCCGCAGCTGGCCACCGCCATCCATTGCTTCGGCCGCATTCATAACAAGGTTAAGGCAAACTTGCCCTAGCTGATCTGGCGCAACTTGGGCAATGAGTGGCTGTGGCGCAAAAGTCAGCTGTATCTCCACACCTGTATTGCGCAGCTTCTGCTCGGATAAGGCCAGTACTTTCTCGATGACGGCTCGCACATCGGCAGTGGTTTGTTCGCTACGCGCTGGCCGGTAGAAATCCAGCATACTCTGCACCAGTATGCTTAAACGCTCGACTTCCTCGCGCGCCATCTTCAAGTAGTATGTTTTGCGCTCGTCTGCTAACGGGAATTCTAACACGAGATGTAGGCAATTTTGAATCGCTTGCAGCGGGTTGTTAATCTCGTGAGCAAGCGACATTGCTAGCCGTCCAGTCGCTGCCAACTTTTCCGACTGCACCAGCTGCTTATGAGAGCGCTCGATCTCTTGCGCGCGATGCTGTGCTACTTCGTAGAGATGAGCCCGTTCCAATGCCACGCCAATTTGCTGACCAATCGCGGCCAGTAAGGGCGATATTTCTCGAGTGAAATCACGCGCGGTCTGCCAGGCCAACTGCAGCATGCCTTGAATATGATCGTGGCCCCACAGTGGCACGGCCACATACGCGCCGATGTTTGCAACGGCCCAGGCTTCGGCTTGTTCCGCCTGTTGAGTATCGGACAGAAGGGTGACTGTCCGAGCCGCAATCGATTGCTCGGCTGACTGTTGTGTTACAGGTGCATCGAACCTCACTGCGGGCGAAGTCGGATAGCAGGCTCTGACCGATTGATCGAGGACCGTGATCTGACCGGCTTCAAATTCGAACTGAGGCTGCATGACAGTCAGCGCGGCCTCCATCACCTGCTTGATTTCCAGTGACTCGCTCAGCGCGGCTGCAATGGCGTGCAGCGTGCTTAACTCGCGATTATGCCGCCGCACCTCATCGGATAGCTGGGTCTCACGCGCGTACAATCGCGCATTCTCAATGGCCGTCGCCGCTGAAGGTGCCAGCAGGTCTAGCAAATGGGCATCTGCGGGCGTGAAGAGCACGCCGCGCTTGTTGATGACTTCCATCACGCCAATCGGTCGATTATGAACGCGCAGCGGCGAAGCGACCAACATGGTGGTCGTCAAGCCCGTCAATTGATCAACGCCCGAATAAAACTGTCGATCGCGCTGGGTGTCGTCAACCAGCAACGTGCGACCCTCTCGCAGCGCGCGCCCGGCAATACCCGCACCCGATGGTAGCCGTACGCCTTTTAGACCTTCGCTGTTTTTGCCTACGGCTGCCGCAAAGAAAAGTTCACCGGTCTCATCATCTAGTAGCAATACTGAACCGGCTTCGCCCTGCAGCATGCTGATCGTGTTTTCCATGATCACGCGCAGTACGGTATCCAGATCGAGCGACGACGTCATCGTGCGGCCGACTTCGTTGAGCAGCGCCATCTCTTCGGCTGTGTGGCGGGCCTCTTCGTACAGCTTGGCATTCAAGATCGCTGCGCTGATTTGCTGGGCGACCGTGCTGATCAACGTGACTTCAGTCGGATCGAATTTACCGAACGCCCGGCTGGCCAGCCGCAGCATGCCGTGCAACTCGCCTCGCTGCCGCAGCGGCACCATTAGCAAGGATTGAATGCCCATCGACTTCATAGCTGGCGCAATCGCCCCAGTCAGATCGTCCAACCGCTCATGTCGGACATGATAATCCTGAGTCCCGTTGATGTCAGGCGGATACGCCGCAACAAATGCGAATCGCGCTTCGGCGTCATTCAGGCCGCGTATGGCATCTAGTTTAACGCGTTGGTTTTCAAAGACCTGAATAGCGCCGAACTCAATGCCCGCAATCTCCAGCAGCGCATTTAAGGCCTCGTCCAGCGTCGTTTGTAATTCAAGCGATTGATTGAGCCGCGCTGCGATCAAATTCAACGCGGCCAACTCTTGTGAGCGTCGCCAGGTGGCAGCCTCAATCTCTTTGCGATGTGTAATATCGCGGATCGAGCCTTGCACCCCGACCATATTTCCAGCCCGATCGGTCATCGGCACCCATTCGAGTGTGCCCCACCGCACCTGACCATCCGGCCTGATCATCCTAAATTCCATGTCGCTGCCTTCGAACAGCCGAGTGTGGAGTTGGTCACGCCACCAACTAAGAACACGCGGCTGATCGTCAGGATGCAAGAACCGCTGGAAAGGTTGCTCGTCTGCTAGCAGTGTTTCCGCGGTATAGCCGGTTAAAGCTTCACAGGCCGGATTGAGATAAGTCAAGCGGCCAGTCATGTCAAGCGCAAAGATGAGGTCGCGCGACGTCTCGACTAGTTCCTGGTAACGGTGGTGGGCCTCAGCCAGTTCACGCTGAATGCGGCGCACACGCAGGGCGGCTTGCACGCGAGCCACGATCTCGCGCGCGCTGAACGGCTTGGATACGTAATCGTCTGCGCCCGCTTCCAAGCCGCGCGCAACTTGATCGGGTTGCCCCAACGCTGTGACCATCACGATCGCGAGATAGGGTCGATCGGGGTTGGCGCGGATCCGACGACATACCTCGTAACCGTCCAGGTTACCTGGTAACATGATGTCTAACAAGATCAGATCGATCTCAGGCCGTTCGGCGATCAGTCGTAGGGCGGCTTCGCCGCTGTCGGCGCGCACAAAGTTAAATTTGCCGCGTCCCAACAGCATATTAAGCATGTCGAGTTCGAGTGGGTCGTCGTCGACGGCTAGGATTGTCACCGCGGGGGACATCGTAGGTGTGAGCATTTCAACCTCAAGTTGCCATTATAGCATTACCAGAAACGCAGGCAAGGCAGTTATACGTTACAATGTGGTTAACATTTGGACTGGAGGTTAAAAGCAGGCGGCCAGCGGCACTAACGTAGTCATTCACTACATGATAGAATTAGCCCGTTAATCTAGTTTGAAACCCGGCCTATGTTTGACTTTATTGCCCCCGTCATTGACCCAGGTTCAGAATTGGCTGAAGTCTTGGATGCCATTCTCCGTGACTTGTCACAAGTTGTGGACTATGAACACGTCCGCATCTTGTTGTTGCCATCAGTGTTGGATGTGCGCGGTGCGTCTAGTACCGTCGACGATGATGATCGGTTGATCACGGTCCGAGATCTTGGGCCGTTGGCGCCAGTCCTGGCGCCGACCGCGCCGCTGCCTTTGGATAAATATCCGCTGAATCGACTCCTGATGACGATGCAGAAACCGATCGTGATTGCGGATACCCGCTATTCTGATCTATGGGTGAAGGCCAATACGCATACAAACATCCGTGCATGGATTGGCGCCCCGCTAGTCGTGAAGGGCGAATCGATTGGCGTGCTAACACTGCACAGCAGCGTGCCGATGAAATACACCGATCGTGATGGGCTAGTCGTGTTTGCGTTTGCCAGCCTGGCGGCAGAAGCGATCGATAAGGTGCGGCTGCTCGATCAAGCGCAAAATCGTCTGCACGCTATGATGTCGTTGTACGATGCTTCGCTAGACGTGATCGGGCAAACGCAGAACCTTGACAGTTTGCTGCAGACCTTGGTCCGCCGCGCAGTCGAGCTGCTAGGTGCGTCCGCTGGCGCGATGTATTTGGTCGAGCCTGATCGCCAAACGCTGCGAGTAGCAATCACTTACGGGTTCGCCGATGACTTTATTGGTGGGACGTTGATGAGCGGTGAAGGACTGGGCGGCCGGGTGTATCAATCGGGTGAACCGTTGATCGTTGACGACTATCAACGGTGGTCAGGTCGATCGGCTAAATATGATGCCGAGCCCCGGTTGTCGGCCGTCATCGGCGTGCCATTGCGGTGGAAGAAGGATGTACTCGGTGTTCTGGAAATCTTTTCGGACTCAGCGACGCGGCGTTTCAACACGCAAGATCGCTGGTTGGCTGAATTGTTTGCGAATCAGGTGGCCATTGCCATGGGCAATGCACGCTTGGCTGAACAGGGTCGCCGTCATATGGCTGAATTGGCCGCGATGCGCGACATCAGCCAGCACATGAATTCGAACCTTGATATAGATCAAGTGCTCGACATCTGTTGTGCGCATGTGCTCAGTTTGAGTGACGCCAATTTCGTGTATCTCCGCGTTTGTGACGAGGCCTGCCAGGCCTATGAGCCATCACTGGCACGCCGGCGAGTGGCGCCACCTCAGGCTCTAAATGCTCCAGCGATGCTCGATGGACTGATTGATCGCGTGCGATCGACCGGGCTGGTGGTCATTGTGGACGATGCGGTCGCGCATGAGGTCTTTTCAGCCGTTGACGCGCGTGCGGTAGGTATTCGCACCATTGCCGGTTTTCCCCTCCAACGGGCGCGCTGCAGTCTAGGAGCCTTTGCGGTGGCCTTCGATAGTCTCCATCACTTCAGTGAAGATGACCTGCGGATGCTCACTCTGTTGGCCGATCAAGCAGCGTTTGTGCTTGACTATGCTCTGGTTTTTCACGACTTGCAGTCGGCGCAGGCGGCAGTTGCACACCCGTCGTCCGCTACCCCATAAGTTCAGCTCGTTATATAATGACAGGACGCAGCCGCATACGCGCTATGACGTGTCCCAATTGGAGTCACGACGATGTCCCTTGAACTCGATCCGCTTGATGATGAGAATCCCAGCCCGTCAGAGCAGCCAGTTCCTGAACCGCCGCCGGTGACACCCGGCGGGCATCGACCGGCCCGATCATCTCGCGTCGGTTCCTTGCGCGCGCAATTGGCGACCGTCCCGTCGGCAATCTGGCTGGCGTTAGGCGTCGTCGGCACGTTGTTGATCCTAATCGCCATTGTGGCGACCGCTTCGCTGATGAACACGATCAGTAAAGCGCCGACGCTAACACCCGTGCCGACGGTAGCCGTGCCAGTTTTGACGGCATCGCCCACGCTGGCTGTACCCGGTCAGGCTGTCACGGTTAATGGGCTCAATTTGACACCTAACGATTTGGTGACTGCCTATCTCCGTGATCCCTCCAAACCCAGTGATCCGATATTGTTAGTGGGCAAAGGCACAGTCTCGATCAACGGCCTCCTGTCGATCGGGTTTAGCTATCCCACCGAGAGCCGTTGGGCTACCCTCTCGCGAGCGGACGTGATCGTGCAATCGAGCGGCAACGGCACCTACTGGACAGTCGCTATCAATGTGCAGCCGGCCGGTGGCAGTGGTGTTGTTACGTTGCCGCCGCAATCGGCTACGCCGCTTGGCGGCATTGGCACACGCCTGCCGATGGCAACGTTGACGCCGCCACGACCCACTAATCCTACTCTGATCATTCCGTCGGTTACACCCTTTGCCACGTGGACGTTATTGCCGCCCACGGTGTCGCCCACAGTCTCGCCGACGCCAGTCGCGCCAACCATTACGCCCACGCCGATCGCACCCACGGTGACGCCGACTCCCGTCATCACCGAATGGCGCGGTGAATACTTCAATAACGCTACCTTGTCTGGGGCACCGGTGCTGGTGCGCAACGATGGCGATGTGAAATTCAACTGGGGACGTGGAGCACCTGATGCGCGTGTACCGGTCGATAACTTCTCAGCGCGCTGGACGCGCACTCTCGGTTTTGAAGGCAAACTCTATCGGTTCTCACTGCAAGCTGACGACGGTGTCCGCCTTTGGATCGACGATGTGTTAGTCATCGACGAGTGGCATCCCGCGACTCCGCTGGTCTATTCGCGCGATGTCAGCCTGTCGGCGGGTCTGCACAATGTGCGGATTGAATACTATGAAGGTGTGTTTGACGCTTACATCTTCTTACAGATTGAACCGATCGACAAGTTTAACGGCTGGAAAGGCGAGTACTTCGACAATGCGTTTTTGGGGAACGCCCCGCGTTTTATCCGTGACGATGCCAGCATCGGTTTTGACTGGGGCGGAAACGCGCCAGGCGCGGGTATGCCGAATCAAAATTGGTCGGCGCGTTGGACGCGCCGCATTCAACTGGCAGGCGGTGTGTATCGCTTCAGCCTGCGGGCCGATGACGGCGTGCGGCTGGTGATCGACAACACTGAGATCATCAACGAGTGGCACGGGGCTACAGGTCAGACCTATACCCGCGACGTGAATCTGGCGGCGGGCGCACACGATCTAGAAGTGGAATACTATCAGATCACGGGCGGTTCGTTTGTGTGGTTCACGTACCAGACACCGCCTTTGGATCTCTCGAAGTGGCGCGCCGAATACTATAGCAACGATCATTGGGCTGGTTTCCCGACGTTGATCCGCAACGAGGACCGCATCGACTTTGATTGGGGCAGTGGTTCTCCCGATCCACTGGTGCCTGCGGATCATTTCTCGGCTCGCTACTCCCGATCATTCGATCTGCCCGCCGGTCAATATCAGTTCGATATTCTGGTAGACGACGGCATCCGCTTCTACGTGGACAATCAACTGATGTTGGATCAGGTCAAGGAGCAAGCCGCCACACCGTACACCGTGCGTTTGATCCTGCCGGCTGGTAAGCATGATTTCCGCATCGACTACACGGAATACGCCGGGATGGCGCGCTTGGCGTGGACGCGCACATCACTATCGGTTACGCCGGTGCCATCGCCGACGCCGCAGGTGACGGCAGGCCCACCGTTGCCCGTTATCACACAGTTTGACATTCAGCCGCGTACCGTGACTGTGGGCGCGTGCATTAACATCAACTGGCAAATCGGCGGCGGGGCGGTGTTTGCGCGCCTCCTTCGAAACGCGGCTTTATTCCAGGATAATGTGCCGCTGTCGAACACGACACAGGATTGTCCGGGTACGCCGAGCGTGTGGGTCTATCGGCTGGAGGCGCTCAACTCGATCAATCAATCAGTCACGCGCGAGATTAGTGTGACCGTCGAGTCGCCAACTGTCACTATCACGCCAACAGTGGCGGCCAGTCAACCGGTGATCAATTCGTTTACGACTAATGTAAGTGCCATCACGTTGGGACAATGTGTGGATCTGGCGTGGAGCACGAGCGGTGTGAACGTCAGTGGTAGTACGACGCCGATTCGAATGGAGGTTGATGGGCAAACCATCGGCACCAACTTGGCCGCATCTGGTTCGGCGCAACATTGCCCGGCAACTGTTGGCGCGCGCCAGTATGCGCTGATCATCAGTCCGGGCGGCGGCCAGTCGGATGTGTCACAGTCGGTGACGGTGACGGTGAATGCCGCTCCCTAAATCACCCGAAGGTTGCTGATCAACCGCCTCGTGAGTTCGCCGCTCACGAGGCGGTTGTGTTTACGGACAGCCAAACTGCTGGCCCGTAAAGCGGAGTTTTTTCTCGACTTCCTGCCCGTCACCCGATCGGACGCGCCAGGCATCGATGACGGCATTGCCTTTAGTCGCCGGCCGTTCTGAAACCTGGGCTATAACTTGGCCTTCGCGAAAGTAGGTATAGACGCCATTGCCGCCCGTGGCATCAACTCGGAAAGAGAGGATTACGCCGCCTTCGCGGCCGGGATCTTTTCGGCAACCGACGATGGACACTTGAAAGTCCAGTGGACCACTTGAGCGTGGCGGCGTGGTGGGTGCGGCGGTTGCAGTGCCTGTCAACGTTGCAGTGGCTGTGATCGTAGCAGTGACAGCGCTGGTCGGTGTCGCGACGCCGATCACGGGCGCGGCGGTGGGACTAGTTACACCCTGTGTTGGCGCGATTGGCGGGATGGTGATGGTTGGGACATCGGATGGCGGCGTAGGCGCGGTGGATGGCGTGCTACTCGCCAGATTGCAGGCCAGCGTAGCAGCGGCGAGCAGCATAGCGACCAACACAAGCAATCGCAAACGCATAATGAACTCTCCTGTTGAATACCTGGATCGAAAAACCGCCTTATGACTTCGGTGTCGGCGTAGGCGTCGGACACACGCCATTGATGAAGTACGGCTGTGCGACGCTTTGTCCATCGGTTGAGGTGACTTTAAGCGTGTGGACAAATGGTTTGCCGCAGTGTCCAGGCACGTCGAAGGTTGCCCCGGCTTGTTTGCTGTCGTCATGATAATACGTGTAGCGTCCGCTGCCGCCTGCCGCATTCACCCGCAGCGTCATAATCGCGCTATTGTCTGGCAGACGCCGAATGCCAATGACATCGTAAGTGAACGCGAGTGGTCCGCTGCTAGTTGGCTTGCGCGTGGCCAACACCGTTGGGCGTTTGGTAGCCGTGGGGGCTGCTGGGTTTGTCGGGATCAAGGTAGCCGCAGGGATACTCGTTTGTGTCACCGTCGCCGGTAATGTCGGCGTCGCTGACGTTTCGGAGTTTGCAGGGGCATTGGTCGGTGCGGCTTCGCTGGGCATCGCTTCGGACAACGTGGCAGTTGGAATGGGCTGAGGGGGAACCTCGGCCGTACAGGCTGCACCAAGTACGATCAGACCGATCAAGACGATGGATAGGAAGGTGTGTTTAGCCATATTCATTATCCTCCGGCTGAGTCACCTTCACTATACCAGAAAACAAAAAACTCCCGGTATGGGAGTTTAGTGTGGCCCATGCGGGGTTCGAACCCGCGATCTTCGCCTTGAGAGGGCGACGTCCTGGTCCGCTAGACGAATGGGCCGTTACACGTCGAACGGGCGCTATTATAATCAGTTTTCGAAAACTCGCTAGGGTAAACTTTATGGCGTGTTGAGCGGATTGCCGCACACTTTCCACGTACCACTTTCATTGACAACAGTGAGGTCCTCAAAAACTTCCAACGGTTCGGTCTGCCCCAGCGCTTTTAGCGTCATCGTGCCGCTTAAGCGGATTGTAGCCGTGCGACCGTTATTGGCCTTCTCTTCAAACTTCAAGCCGCTGAAATCGAACTGGCCTTTTAGGGCCGCCAGCGTATCTTTGAGATCGATGAACGGATCGAGTTTGGTCTCGATCTCGTTCCGTACGCGCGAATCTGCACACGTCAATTTCACCACACCGTCAAAGTCCAGATTGGCCAACGCCTGAAACCAGGCGCGTGTGGCATCGATCGCCGGGCCGCCACCGCCGCTGCACGCGGACAACAGCAACCCGGCAATAACTAGCGCGTAGAGCGTAAGAGCCGGCCGATTCAGCCGGCCGGCGGAACCGGTTACTATTCGCACACCACCCACTTGCCGTTCTCTTTGATGAGATTCATAGTGCTATTAACGTCTTGGCCCTGCTCAAACTGCGCCGCGGCCGCATCCAGTGCTTGGTTGATCATATCGTCGGTCGGTTCAATACCCGTACCTTGTGCCTTGAACAGGTCAACCAGGAACGCCTTCAGTTTGTCACGATCGATCTTGATAGTAAACTTCCCTTTGACTTGCACGGCGGCCTTATCAGCCGTTTCGCTGGTTTTTTCGTACGTCATGTCCGCCAAAGTGATCGTCATCGCATCCAGCGCCTTCTTGGCGTCAACACCGCTGCCGGCTAGGCTGCCGACGGGGTTGAAGGTCTGCGTAATCTGATCTTTCATCGCCGCGCACGCATAATTGCTGATGGCGTCAAAGTTCTTGGCTTGCACGACATTCATGAGCTCTTTCACGACGCTCACGGGATCGCCGCTGCTGTTGCCGCCGCAGGCCGTTAAGACGGCACCGGCCAGCATCAAAGCTATTAATAACCACGTTAGGCGTTTCATTCCTTCCTCACTTGACTTGGAATACAAGGCGCGAACATTCTACCAGTGCGATGATCAAAAGTCAACGAACTACGGAGCATAAGTGCAGCCGATCTACTTTACCCGGCCCAAGCCGGCCTGACTCAAAATCAATTGGCCTTCGTCGCTGAGCAGCCACGCCGCAAATTCGCGCGCATCGCCGACAGGCTCCGCCCGTGCGATCAAGTACAACGGCGAGGCGAGGACATATTGACCCGCTGCGGCTGATTGCGGACTCGGTTTGACGCCATCTAGATTGACGACCTTCACCCGATCATCGACGTGGCTGAGTGACACATACCCGATCGCGCCCGGCGTCTGCGCGACAAAGTTGATCACGTCAGTCGTTGAACCTTTCAGGATAGCATTCAAGGTAACGGCGCGTCCGCCCATCACGCGGTCTTCAAAGAGCGTCCGCGCGATCGAGTTGGTTTCACGGCTCACCGGAATCACTTCGCCCGTTCCGCCCAACGCGGTCCAATCGCCATAGCCGCCCTGGAAGATATCGCGCAGTTGTGTGAGGGTGAGATCGCTGATCGGGTTGCTGGGATGCACGATGATGGCCAGTGAGTCGTAAGCTAGGCCGCTTGTCCATACATGCACGGTCGCTAAATCCTGCGTGGCCGGCACGATCGCTAGATCGAGATGATCGTTGCGTAACCGATCGAGACTGTCGGCGCTCGATAACTCATCGTGGCTGAAGATCACCCACTCGCGATCTTTGGCGTAGGTCTCCAACAACCGATCGATCACCACGGACTGATCGGCAGCATCGCCCACGCGCAAACGAATCGGTGTGCGTGCAACTTGCGGCGTTTCAGTGCAGGCCGACAGCCACACAGCCAAGACGGTTATGAGTAGCGCGTAACGAATGAAGCGGGTGGGCGGTTGCATATCCGATCGGCTTAACCGCGCATCAAGGCGACGACGATGACCAGCACGCCAAAGGCCACGCGATAGAATGTGAACACGTTGAGCGGGCGGCTCTTCAGGTAACCCAGCAGCCAACGGATGGACGCGTAACCACTAATGGCGGCGACGATGAAACCTACTGCCAGCGGCGCGGCCAGCGTCGCCAGCAAGCCTTTAACTTCGAGCAGGTCTTTGATGGCGATCACGCCTGCGCCCAGCAAGGCCGGGATCGACATGAGGAAACTGAAGCGGGCCGCGTCGGCGCGTTCGAAGTTACGCAGCAGGCCACCACTGACAGTGGCGCTGGAGCGGCTGACACCCGGAAAGAACGCCAGCGTTTGCCAGGCACCAATGATGCCCGCGTCTTTGACCGTCATCGACGCCAGCGGTCGATTGCGCTTGCTGACACGCTCAGCGACGAGCATCAACCCGGCCGCCGCAATCAGGATCAGCGCGATGATAATTGGTTGGGTGTAGAGCGCTTCGACCGCCTTCTTCAGCAACAGGCCGACCACTACCGCGGGCAGGGTGGCGACGACCACCCACCAACCCAATCGGGCATCGGGTGTGCCGATCGGATCGCGTTTGATCAGGCCATCGATCACGCCGCGCACGATCGCCCAGATGTCGCGCCAGAAATAGACGACCACCCCGATCAGCGTACCCCACTGAATGAGGATCGTGAAGACAAACGTCGTCTCAGCGTCATAGTGCCAGCCCAGCAGCCACGGAATCAACAACAAGTGCGCCGTGCTGCTGACGGGAATGTATTCGGTGAGACCTTGAACCAGACCAAGAATTAGTGCTTCGAAAATAGGCATGTGGGGGTCCTTAACAATCAGAATGCGGCATTCAGCGTTCAGCATTTAGCATTCAGCCATCAGTTGCACCATTTGCAGAAGGCTGATGGCTGAAGGCTGATCGCTAAATGCTATCGGTTACTTCTCCTCAATCGTGATCGATTTGATCACGCTGGGCTCGACTTCCGGCGTGCGCTGCGGATCGCGGATAGTGATGCTCTTGACCACACTCATGCCGTCGGTCACTTCGCCGAAGATAGTGTACTTGGCCTCTTTCGTCGGATCGGTCGCATCGAGTTGCGAGGCGGCCGCCAACGTGATGAAGAACTGGCTGCCGTTGGTGCCTTTACCATCCTGACCGGTGCCCGCGTTCGCCATCGCGACCAAGCCCTCGCGATCGAACTTAATGCCGGTCACTTCATTATCGAAGGTGTAACCGGGGCCGCCATAACCCAAACCGCTGGGATCGCCAGCCTGCGCCACAAAGCCTTCCAGCACGCGATGGAACGGCACATCGTTGTACCAGCCCGCCTTGGCCAAGAACACAAAGTTATTGACAGCCAGCGGCGCTTTGTCAGCGTACAACTTGATCGTGAAGTCGCCCTTGTCGGTCTTGACCAGCGCGGTGTAACTCTTGGTCTTGTCGATGGTCATGTCGGGCGCTTGCTTGAACTGCTTACCCGGCAGATCCACAAAGAATTTCACTAGACCCTTCAGGTTCGGATAAGCCAGATATGATAGGTCTTGCGGCCACGGCTGTTGATTGACCAACAGGAACGGCGTACCCGGCAACCCGATCTGCTCTGCCAGATCACGCGCGGCTTGGGCCTTGGCCTGATACGTGCCTTTGTCCAGATCGTCGTTGAACTTCTTGGTATCCAATCCAATCTGCGTGGCATAGGTCGTCAATGTCTGACGCAGGGCATCGGCCGTTTGCCCTGACCAATCGCTTTGGGTGCTGAAGAGTTTGTCTTCCATTTCCCAGAACTTGCCTTGCGCGCCCGCCGCTTCGGCGGCTTGCACGGTGATCATCGACAATTCGTGCGAAGGCAGCGGGAAGTGCCGATAGATCAACTGCACATCCTTGGGATACTCGGTCACCAATTTGCGTAGTAGCGGCGCGGCCTGCGCGCAGTATGGGCACTGAAAGTCCGCCCACTCGATGATCGTAACTTTGGCATCCTTCGCGCCGATCTGCCAATCTTCCGGCTGCGGATTGACGATCTTCTCGATGTCGGGTGTCGGCATTGGCGTGCCGGCCGGTTCAGTGACGACGGGCGCGGGTGTCGCAGCGGCTGGCGCGGTAGCGGTCGGCGCGGCATTTGAATTAGAAGCGGCGGTTGGCGCAGTGGTCGGCGCCGCACTCGGCGCGGCTGTGCCGCCACACGCCGCTAAGACAACGCCGAGCAGGGCGATCAGCGAAATCAGTTTCAGTCTCATTCTTCTCCTTGCTCAAACCATCTAAAGAAATTGCGCGGCTTATGCCGCGCGCCTCATTGTACCATGCGTGCATCGTTGCCGCAGAGGAAGGGGAGGATGACGGCGTGGAAGACCGCGGCCTGTTCGATTTGGGGTAGATGCGCGGCCTGTTCAATCAACATGAACTTGGCAGCCGGAATTTGCGCGGCGATGCGCTGCCCGGTGCTGGGTGAACTTACCCGATCGAACTCACCCCACACGACGAGCGTCGGGCAGGTAGGCGTGCGCAGCGCGGGGGCAGAGATCAAGCCGATTTGCCGCAACGTGCCGATCGAGCCGTTGGCGGCCGCCCGCGCGCTCTGTATGAAATCGTCCGTCAAATATTGATCAGTTTGAAAAGCGCGCCGTAACCCAGACTCAGAATACGTTGCTTGTTTGATCGCTTCAAACGCCAGTGAACTCAACACGGGCAAGCGATACAGGCTGCGCGAACAGCCGCCTACGTCGATGACGTGTCCGCCCGCGACCAGCACCAGGCGCGATACAAGGCTGGTATTCTCGGCGGTGTAGAGGCGGCTCAACGTGCCGCCGAAGGCGTGGCCCATCAACAGCACCGGCCCGCCGATGTTGAGCACTTCGAACAGGCCGGTAAGCCAACTGAGGTAGGCTTGATAACTCGGCATGGGCAGCGGATCGCTGACACCGAAGCCGGGCAAATCGGGCGCGAGGATCTGAAACTGTTCGGCCAGGGCATCAAAGGTGGGCTGCCAGTGCTGGCGTGCATCGCCGAGGTTGCCGTGCAGCAACACCAGCGTTTTGCCCGTGCCGCCTAGCCAATATTTGGCGCGGCGGCCTTCGAGCATGATCGAGAACTGGCTGACCGTCATCCCGACAGAAACCCGTGGCGAATCAGGAACTGGCGCAAGCCTTCGCGAGTTGGTTCGCTGATCACCGACCCGCGATCGACGTTGCGCACCGAGCGGCCCGGTTCGATCGGGTACGGTGGGTCGATCGGTTCGTGCTGGTCGTTCACCGCTGCCAACGTCGGCACCGCGAGGCAACCGACCAGATCGACCAGTGCTTGAGCGGCATCGGTTTGTGTCGAGATGTTGACTTCGATCGGTTTGAGGCCGAATTCCTGCAGATAGCGGCGCGTCGCCGCTTGATCGGGACAGCCACTTGATCGCGTGTACATGAGTAAATGAGTCATGGCGTTGATTATACTCGAAGTCACGCGCCGCGGCGGACGATCTTTTGCCACCGATTGGTCAAGCCGTCTTTCGCGGCCGTTGCGCCCCGCGCGCTAATGTCGCCGACGGCATTGATGATGGCTTTGCTCACCACCCCGGCCGAATCGCGCACGATGCCGCCCAGCAGTGCCGCGGCGGCGACACTGGCCGAACGCCGCACGGACTTCTTTTCCAACTTCGTCAGCGCGCCGCAGTATTGTTTGGCGACGCTGCCGATGCGGAGCGTGAGGAAGGCGTTGGCCGTACCCTCCAACAGCGAATCAGTGAGAATGTTGAGCGCGATGGCGCCAACGCCGGGCAGCACGCCCACCGCACCGCTGCCCAGCACCGACGCCACGATCGGTTCGATCTGTTCGCTGATGTCCAGGTCTTCAATTTCGCTGACGAGCAGCGCGGTCACGGCAACGTTGTTGTACAACGAGAGCAGTTCGCGCCAGTGCGGGCGCTGTTGATACAAGTGCGCGATCTGCCACACGAGGCGCGTCTGTGCCGCCAACACCATCAGCGTATCGAGGCGGCCGTTCTGCGAGATGGCCGTGCTGACGAAGATTGTCGACGCCGCTTGCTTCGTCAACCGTTCGGCCTGCGCGTCGAGTTGGTGAATGGCTGCTTCCACGCCCGAACGGGCGCTGAGATCGATCGGGCCGGTGAAGTTTCGGTTCGCGCCTAAGCGCTGGCGCAGTTGAATGAGATGCGTCTCCAGCGCTGCGGAATCCGCCGGGTCGGGCGGAATCAGTGGTTTAGGCAAGCGCAGCAGCAACACCAAGGGCGTGGCGAGGACGATCCCGGCGAGTACCACCAGTCCGATCGAGACGATGTCACCCGCCAATGGATGCAGCGACCTGGCAAACTGTGCGAACTGGATCAACTGATTTGCTACGATCACGATCGCCAACACGCCCAGCGACAAGCTTACTGTCCATAGGCCGCGTCGAACATCCTGGCTCATATTTGCCTCCTGCGCATAGGTCAGTGCTATTTGTGACTTGCCAAGGTGTGTTACACTGGAGCTGATTATAGCGCGGTTGAGATCAATCAACTATTTATCCGTAACCGGCCGTGTGGAGGTAATGTGTCCGATCGAGTGCCTGGAGAGCCGTCGCCGATCGCACGCCGCATGGCCTGGCGCATCGCGCTGATCTTCGTCGTAATCGGTAGCCTCTGGCTGCTCGTCTCCAATATGCTCGTCCCCAACCTCATCGGCGAGCCTGCCCAGAGCGAAGCCTTTCGTATGGCTAAAGACTGGGTGGCGATCCTGGTTGTTGCGGGACTGCTCTATTGGCTGATCAGTCTGAGTTATCGTAAGGCTGATCAGGCGCTGAGTACGCTGGGCGAAGAAGTCAAAACGCGGCAGCAGGTTGAAGCGGCGCTGGCACAGAGTGAAGAGACCGAGCATAAAGCGCGGTTGCTGGCGGAAGCCTTGCGTGACACCGCTGAAGCGTTGACCAGCACGCTCGATGTGGACGAGGTACTCGATCGGATTCTGGCCAACGTGGGGCGCGTTGTTCCCCACGACGGCGCCGACATCATGCTGATCGACGAGGCCAGCGGCACAGCGCGCATCGTACGCTATCGCAGCTACACTGAATCGATTTCGATTCAGTGGATTGAGCAATTAACCTTCTCAGTCTCCGAGACGTACAATTTGCGAACGATGGCCGAGACAGGCCAGCCAATGGTGATTGCCTCAACGTCCACTCAGCCTGGCTGGCTAGACTTCCCTGAAACACAGTGGATTCAATCTTACGTGGGCGCGCCGATCCGCGTGAAAGGCCGCGTGGTTGGCTTTCTCAGCCTCGATAGCGGTACACCTAATTATTACACTTCTGAACATGCTTCGATGTTGCAAGCCCTAGCCGATCAGGCGGCTACAGCTATCGAGAATGCGCGGCTGTTTCAAGCCACGCAGCACCGCTGGCGTGAACAGGCGGCCTTGCTGGCCGCCAGTAACGCGATGTCGTCCAGCCTCGACCTACCGGTGGTGCTAAACCAGATCGCCGAGCAAATGGGCCGCGCGCTTGATGCGACCAGCGCCTACATTTGCTACTGGAATCCCATCAACAACTCCACGCGTATCGTCGCCGAATATTATAGCGAAGCTGCTTCCGATGCCGAGCGCGCGCCGTATGAAGGCGAGGATTACGAAGATGAGAGCGAGTTTCTGCTGAGGCGCGAACCGGTCATCCGCCACGTCGATGATCCGACTGCGCCCGTCGCGACGCGCGATCACTTACGCGAATTTGGCGGGCAGTCTTTGCTGGCGCTGCCGCTGATCGCGAAGGACATCACCTATGGTTACGTGTCGATTTGGGAGAGCCGCCGTCGGCGAGAGTTCACCGTCGAAGAAATTCAATTGAGTCAGGCCCTGGCACAACAGGCCGCCATCGCCTTCTATAATGCGCGCCTGTTCGACGATGAGCGCCGCCAGCTGACGTTGGCCCGCACCTTGCAAGCCGTTGGCGCACTGCTGACCGCCGAGATGACGCTTGACGAGGTGTTTGAGCGCGTGTTCGATCTGCTAGCCGAGGTAGTCCGGTACGATGCCGTCTCGATCGAGTTATATGACGAGCACGGCGAGTTCGCTTTAGCCGCGCAGCGCGGCTATCCAGATCCAGAGCAAGTGCGGCATACCACCCGTCATGTGACCGGGCCGACCGTGCGCGAGCGTTGGGGCTCAAGCGGTGTAGTTGTCGTGACTGATACCCAGCATGATCTGCGCTGGTTGCCGCTGCCCGAATTCGCGTTTATCCGAGCGCGGGTGGGCGCTTGGCTGCGCGTACGCAACCGATCGTTCGGCTTGCTCAACATCGACAGCTACACGCCCAATGCCTATGACGACGCGACGGGCGAAACTGTCATGGCTTTTGCCAATCAAGCCGCCATCGCCATTGAGAACGCGCAGCTGTCGGCGGCAATCCGCGAGCAGGCGGCGCGTCTCAGCGAACGAGTGGCCGAACGCACCAGCGAGTTAGAGCGCGAGCGCACACGCTTGCGGGCCATCCTCGACGCGGCTGGCGATGGGATCGTGTTCACGGACACTCACGGGTTGATCGAATATGTGAATCCCGCGCTGGAGCGAATGACGGGTTACACCGCGGCCGAATCGTTGGGCCAAACGACACGCATGTGGAAGAGTGGTCACAGTCCGGACAGCGTATACGATCAAATGTGGCAGACCATTGTGCGCGGTGAAATCTGGATCGGCGAGTTGGTCAATCGGCATAAAGATGGCCACGTATATGACGCTGCTATTACTGTCGCGCCGTTGTTTGGAGTTGCTGAGGTCATTATCGGTTACGTCGGCATCCAGCGTGATGTGACGCATCGCAAAGAACTGGAGCGGCTCAAAGATCAATTCGTATCGAATGTCAGCCACGAACTTCGTACGCCGCTGGCGAACGTGAAGTTGTATTTGAGTTTGCTGGAGCGCGGCTTGCCCGAGAAGCGCGCGCAATATCTGGAAACACTGCAGCGTGAGGCGAATCGGCTGGAAAAATTGATCGAAGCGCTGTTGGACATTTCGCGGCTCGATTTGGGCGCCACGCGCATTCACACGCTGGCCACCGAGATCGGGCCGCTGCTCGCGCAGTTGAACAGCGATCGGGCCGGGCTGGCCGCGCAGCGAGGCCTGGTGCTGGATTACGTGCCGCGCGCCGATCTGCCTTTGGTGCTGATTGATGCGAATCTGTTTACGCAGGTGATCACCAACTTGCTGAGCAACGCGATCAGCTATACGCCAGCTGGTGGGCGGATATCGATTCACACCGATCGGGTGACGGCAGCCGACGGCGACTGGGTGACGGTGACGGTGCGCGATACTGGACCCGGCATCAGTGCGGCCGATCGGCTACACGTGTTCGAGCGGTTTTATCGCGGCGAAGCAGGGCGTCGATCGGGCGTACCCGGCACCGGGCTGGGGCTGGCGATTTGTCAGGAGATCGTGACGCGCATGGGCGGTCGTCTGACGCTGGATAGTCCGCCCGGACAGGGGGCCGCGTTCACCGTGTGGTTGAAAGTCGCGCCATAGCGTTTGTTTTGCCAGCAGGTGACAAACGTCATTTGACCTCGCCGTTGCTCCGCGCTACAGTAACTCCTCGGAGGTGCGTATGTCTGAATCGATGCGGACGTTGGTGGAAGTTATTTTCAATCTTAGTTACCTGATCGTGGTGTGGGCGTTAGTCGTCATGATGGTGCGGCGGCAGTCCACTGTCGCGCCAGAGAATCTGGCGGTGGCCAAGCGCGTGATGGGGGCGTTTGCGCTGCTGGCGCTGGGTGATACGGGGCACGTGGGCTTTCGCGTGCTGGCCTATGCCAACGGCGGCCTCGACGCGAACCCGACGTTAGTGGGTTTGGGCGCACTGGCCACCGCGATTACGGTGACGTTCTTCTATGCGTTGATGCTGGATGTATGGCGACTGCGCTTTCACAAAAAGTGGGATTGGTTTGCCTACATCCTGCTGGGCGCGGCCGTCATCCGATTGATCCTCATGGCCCTGCCGCAAAACGAGTGGGGCAACGTCGTGCCCCCGCAGCCGTTCGGTATCTATCGTAACCTGCCGCTGATCGTGCAGGGTTTGGGCGTGATGATCTTGATCCTGCGCGATGCGGCCGCGGCGAAGGATCGCACCTTCCTGTGGATCGGCGCGATGATCTTCGTGTCGTACGCCTTCTACACGCCCGTCATCCTGTGGGTGCAGCAGTCGCCGCTCTTGGGCATGTTGATGATCCCCAAGACGCTGGCCTACGTCGCCATCGCCGTGATCGCCTATCGCGAGTTGTACGGCGCACCGAGCGAAGCCAAACTCAAAGCGGCAAATGCGTGAACGCAAACCGGCGACTTCGAAAGAGGTCGCCGGTTCTTTTTTGCTCGCTGCAGACACTTGCACCCACTGCGTGGGGCAGTGCGGTGTTGCCAAACCCGCAGTACATGTGCCTGTCAGATTCTATCCGACGATAAGTTGTTAGTTCGATCACGCGTGTGAATACGGACCAAGATTAACAAATGCTACCTGAATTACTTGCATCTATCCGTGTCCC
Organism: Anaerolineae bacterium; assembly: GCA_046328575.1. Classification (GTDB taxonomy): domain Bacteria; phylum Chloroflexota; class Anaerolineae; order Fen-1058; family Fen-1058; genus JAGOBP01. The sequence continues at coordinate 9,345 of JAXLWI010000022.1, read as the reverse complement.
GTTCTCGTGACTCGCATACCTTCTTCCAGTTTGTGATAATCCACTCCCTGCCTGTTTGCTTCAAAGTGATTTCATCAACCAAGAAGGAGTAGTTACCACCGCGCGAACAGTTGTAGCCAACGCTCCAGTTTGCCGTTGTAGGATCGCGGGTGAGAGAAAAACCACTACTCCATGAACCCTCTCCGTCCCAAAAAATGTCTGACCAGAAATTCCATTCAACGGGACAGGAGAATAAAGTTGTATGTGTGTTGATCCACTCGTCAATTCGTGGTTGTTGCCCTTCAACAACTAATGCCTTTGCAAGATAGGCGTCATTCAACCGCATTGCCTCTGCAAATCTCCTCGCGACATCGCCAGCATCATATCGATTCCCAGTCGAGAGAATGGGTAAATAGCCTTGCCCACTGCACAGGAATAGAACGCCGCCGCACATCAATGCTAAGAATACACAACCTGAGACGCGACGCCGCTTAGGAAGTAGTTCTCCCGAACCTGGATCTGCCTGGACTAACATGGTACCCCTTCACGGTAGAACAACGCCGGTATTTGTTACTTTATAACCACTTCCGCCCCATTCGTCGCTCGGCAAACATAGATATTCGGTACACGCCCCGTCGCGGCTTGATAATCTGCCGAGACGCCGCGCACAAAATCGTCGGCCACATCGGCATGTACCAGCGCCACCGCGCAGCCTCCGAAGCCCGCGCCCGTCATCCGCGCACCGTAACAGCCCTCGCGGCGCAGAGCCGCTTCCACCATCGCGTTGAGTTCGGCGCTGGACACTTCAAAGTCGTCGCGCAGACTGATGTGGCTGGCGTTCATCAACTGGCCTAATTCGACAGCATCGCCGCGCCGCATGGCCTCGACGGCGCGCAGCGTGCGATCGTCCTCGGTGACGACGTGGCGCGCGCGGCGGCGCGTGGTGAGATCAAGCTCGCTCGCTTTAGTATTGAATTGTTCCACGCTTACATTGCGCAGTGCTTTCACGTTGAAGAAGCGCGCGGCGGCCTCGCATTGCGACCGACGTTCGTTATACGCTGAATCAACCAGACCGCGGCGCGTGGCCGTATCGAGCACAATCACGACGGTGTTGGGCGGCAGCGGCACCGGCTGTGAATCCAATGAGCGACAATCGATCAACAGCGCATGATCGGCTTTGCCCGCCGCCGAGATCATCTGATCCATGATGCCGCAATTCACGCCCACCCATTTGTTTTCGGCGCGTTGACCCAGCAAGGCCATGCGCGCTGCATTCCATTCAAAACCCGCCACCGACGCGAATGCTCGCGCCGCCGCCAACTCCCATGCGGCGGATGACGACAACCCCGCGCCGATCGGCACATCACCCGCGATGACGCCCTCCCAGCCGCGCACCTCGAAACCCGCCTCGCTCAACGCCCAAGCCACGCCTTTGAGGTATTCGCCCCAACCCGATTGTTTCTCAAACCGATCGAGATCAAACTCGACGCTCTCGCGCATATCGAGCGAATAGGCTGAGACGATCCGATCGGGGCGGGGGCGTAGCGCGATCCACATCGCGCGATCGATCGCCATCGGCAGCACAAAGCCATCGTTGTAGTCGGTGTGCTCGCCAATCAAGTTGACGCGACCCGGTGCGCGAACGATCGTTGTGGGCTGCTCGCCGTAGCGTTGAGTGAATTCGATGGTGATGCGGTCTTGTAAATACATTAAGGCTTCTCCAGAAGTTAGCGCGTCATTCCGAGCCGCAGAGCGGCGAGAAATCGCGGGGTAAAAATAGATTCTTCGTTCGCCGACACTCGCTCCGCCTGACACCCTGAATGTGATTATTTCGCCGTGGCGAGATCGCCGTCGTCGATGTACTTGTAGCCGTGCGCTTCGAGATAACGTTTTTCTTTGTCGCGATGCGCGTGCGCGAGTTGGTGTTTGATCTTCGCCCACTCGGCCCCAGCAAGTGGATAGTAGCGCATCAGCACGAAGCAAATGAACAACAACAGCGCAGGCACCGCCGCCCAACCGATCAGGATACCAGTCTGCGCGGACGCCGATTGCGCGCCTTTCGCCAAAGTCTGATCGTAACCGAAGGCACCGATTAGGCCCAAAAACACGGCCTGCGCGATGCTGATGGCAGGTTTGGTGATGAGGCTGTTGACACCCGCGTACATGCCTTCGCGGCGCAAGCCGGTGCGATGCTCGTCCATGTCGATCACGTCGCCGTTCATCAGCGGGATCAGGTACATCATGCCGGAGAAACCGACGCCGAGCAGCAAGAACCCGATCGCGGCGAGGGCGACCTCGCGGCCAAAGACGAGCAGGATCGCGCAGCCGATGGCGAACAGCAGGCACAACAGCGTCATGCTCTGCTTGATGCCCCACGTGTCGCGCTGCTTCACCCACACGATCAGTCCGCCGACGATGCCGACGAGCAGCGCCAGATACAGTGGCAGCGCGGAGACTTTCAGTTCATCGAAGTAATACAGCACGCCCTGCATCAACGCGGTCTGAATATAGATCGCGGTAAAACTGACCACTTCAAATACGAGGAACGATCGATTTCTGAAACACTCTCGGAAGGCGCTGAATATCGGCGGCTGTTGCTCATCCTGCATGAAGTGTTTTTCCTGATAGAAGTTGGTGCTGATCAAAATCAGCGCCCCCATGCCAAGGCCGAAGAGTGTCATCACAGTGCGGAACATGGTCGCATCGTCGCCGGGGCCGGGCTGGATGATCGGGATGAGGACCAGCGGAACAGCTGTCGGGAAGATCGTGAAGGCCACTTTCCAGATCAAGATGCTGCCGCGCGCTTTGTTAGACAGCGCCATTTCATACGGCATCACGTAGATGCTGGTCGCGATCGCCGTGTATAACGTGTCGAATACAAACAGCGCCAACAACAGTTGAATAAACATCCCGGTTTGATTATTGGCGGTGCCGGGCCAATCGAGCCAGAAGGCGATGAAGGCCAGGGCGATGATGGGTGCGCCGTAGCGGATGTAAGGTAAGCGCCGTCCGAGTTTGCTTTTGGTTCGATCGCTGATGTAGCCGAACAGCGGATCGTTGACGGCGTTCCAGATGCCGAAGAGCAGCCAGACCGTGGCGGCCAACGACGGGTCGAGGCCGCGCCAGCGGGTGAAGAAATACGTTAGCGCGCCGCTGCCCACCAGGCTCTGTAGCGTTGCCGTAGACGCATCGGCGATGGACACCCACACGCGGCTTTTGACGGGCACGAATTCTGCTTGAAGTTGGGCCGCCATGAATTAGTCCTTTTGGGAACGATAATGGACGTCGCTCAGATTCCGCAGCCGATCGGCCGCTTGCTCGGCCGTGAGATCGCGCTGTGCTTCGGCCAGCATTTCATAGCCGACCATGAACTTCTTAACCGTCGCCGATCGCAGCAGCGGCGGATAAAAATGCGCGTGGAAGTGCCACTCGTCGTGCGGATGACCATCCGTTGGGCGTTGATGGAAGCCCATCGAGTAGGGGAATGAAATTTCAAATAAGTTGTCGTACTTAGCAGTGATCCGCCGCATAATGTCGGCCAGCGAAGCGATCTCCAATTTATCTAGATCGGTAAGCGCGCCACAATGCCGCTTGGCCATCAACAAAATCTCGAACGGCCACACCGCTGAAGACAGCACCACCGCGATGAATTCCTCGTTTTCGGCGACGATGCGTTCCTGAGCGCGCAGCTCCTCGCCGATGTAATCATAGCAAACATCGCGTTGCCGGTCAGTAACGCTGTTGCGCGTTGTACTCTTTGGTCAGTTCGTTAGGTAAGTGATTCACGGCCCAAATCTGGCTATGCGGATGTAAGGTTTGAACAACCCATCATCGCGCCCTTGTTTTCAAAAACCTGCACATAGTTGATGAAATCGAGCGCACCGAGTTCGCGCGTCTGATCGGTCCACGTGCGCAGCACCGCTTCTACTTCAGCCTGCAGGGATTCAGGCAGCGTTGGCGACGGCGCGGCGAGAAGCACCGCGACGGGTACCGGGTTCCGGTTCGGCGACGAAGAGCGAATCGGGTGATGGGCTCGGTGCTGGCGCTGTGTCTGGTAGTAAGGACGCAAAGTCATTATCAAATACAGAGAGTTGATTCGTACTGCGGGTTTGTATCGTCCCACCAACACGTGAGTTGCCGGGGCATAAATAACAGGTCGGATCATACTGCGGCAGATTTTCAGGTGGGAGTCTTTTCGACTTGACCCAGCCACGGGCGTTGGCGCGGTGCGGTGGGGCAGAGCACCCATTCACGCGTGAGTTGATTGAACCGGCGATGTGGAGTATCGGGCATAGCCCAGGTTTCCGATTTTAGATGGTGGATTTAGTGGGTTGGTTACCGATGGAGCGTTTCCAGCACCTGGGCATGAGATCGCCGGATCATTCAGAATGAAATCGGGTTTGATCGACGCAGCTTCCACGTCGGCGATCTTAGTCGCGCCGGTGAGGGCGAGTGCGGTGGCCATACCAGCGTTGAGGCCCATCTGCACATCCGTCTCAAGCGATCGCCCGTCATGAGGCAGCGGCTGGGTGGCAAGCGCGGCAAGCCATCACTGCGTCCATCATGTACGTCGACGGTTTGCCGACGATAGCCTCGCACTTGACGTTGGTGCAGGCTTCGATCGCGGCGATGATGGCGGCGGCGTCAGGTTGGCCGCCGCCGGGGACGGGGCAAAACCGATCGCCGTTGGTGGCGAAGAAGCGCGCGCCGTTGCGAATCGCGTCGAAAGCGATCTGCAACTTGGCGTACGTAAACGTCCGATCGAACGAGGCGATCACCGCGTCGATTTCGCTGAAATTACCGGCAAATTTGAAGCCCGCATCGCGCAGATCGTTGTACAACGGTTGCTCGCCGATGACGAACAAACGCGCGGTCGGCTGATGGCGCTTAAGGTAATCCACCATCACCATCGACGAGTTGATGATATCGCTGGCGCTGGTCGATAGGCCAAGTTTGCTTAACTTGGCCGCATATTCCTGTCGGGTGTGCGTAGGATTGTTGGACAGGAAGACGGTGCGCTTGCCCTGCGCACGAATCGTCGTGATGGCGCGGTGGGCGTTGGGCAGCAACGCGTCGCCCAGATAGACCGTGCCGTCGAGGTCGAGTATGTAAGCGTCGTAGAACTGGTCGGGGCGTGTGGTCATGGCGAAGTTTCTTGCAGCAAAGATGTGTTTCCGATTTTACCACTTCTTAAGGGTCTTAGGCGGCTCGAGGCTGCGATTCTGATTTTTGATGGTGGAGCGCTAAAGTAGGAAATGGTCTGCGTGGATGCGGACCGGGATCAAAGGTGCAAGAGGCCTGGGTTTGCTGCATCGCCCAGCAAGATTCCCCGAAGGATGGCGCACATGACCGGGCGGAATGCGCCAGCGTTCCGCGACCCAAGAACGAAGTTGACCGCAACTATTTGGCGAGTGCTCGCGACGTTGTTAAAAGCGCTCGCGATCTTGTGTATGGCACTCGCCATTTTGTTAAACCAGAGCGCGAACTTTTGTAGGGTGCTCGCAACTCTTTGGTGATCACTCGCGACGTTATTAAAAGCGCTCGCCATCTTGTGTATGGCACTCGTCACTTTATTAAACCAGCCCGCGATCATTTGTATGGATATCGCCAATCTTTGGTTACGCCTAAAAAAGGGGTGCCAAAGTAGCGAGATTGTGCTATATAGCAGTGACTCGTCGTTCGCAGCGCCGAAGCCTTCAACAGGGCGGAATACGACTTGCGCAGACGCCCTTATTCGATATTCGAGATCGATTCGTTGTCGCCTTCATCAACAAAAAGACTTCCGAAGTCAGACAACTTCGGAAGTCTTTGCCTCTTGCTTCTTACATCCCGCTTCCGTTTATAGCTTCAACTCGGCACGCAGGAGTTTCTCGTTCATGGGCGAGATCGTAAAGCCTAGCCGCTCGACCATGCGCTGCATCTCTTTGTTCTCAACGGACATCACCGCGCTGATGATCTCCAGCTTCTCATCGCGGCCGACCTGGATCAGGCGCTTCAGCAATTCCATGCCGATGCCGCGACCCTGATGCTGGTCGTTGATGAGGACCGTGAACTGGCCTTCCGGCAGCCCGTGCAGCTTGCTCAAGCGCGCAATGCCCATGATCTCCGGACCGCCGTCGCAGTCTTCGCATTGCGCGACCAGCGCCATCTCGCGATCGTAGTCGTTGAAGCAGATGCGCGACAGGCGTTCGTGCGCGATGCGATCACCCAACAGCATCGGGTTGAGGAAGCGCATGTAGACGCTGCGATCGGATAGCGTTTCGTGATACTTCACCAGCAGTGGCTCATCTTCCGGCTTGATGGGGCGGATGATGATTTCCTGCCCGTCCTTGGTCGTCCACGGCTTCACGTACTTGATGGGGTACGGGCGGATGGCCAACTTGGGCAGTTGCTCTTTGGTCACGTTGAGGCCGTGCAGCACCACGCGCGCATCGAGGGCGATCAACTGCTCGGGCGAAGCCAGCAGCGGATTGATGTCGATTTCCTCGATCCAGCGCTGCTCGGCGACGAGTTGGCTGAACTTCACCATCAATGTGGCCAGCGCATCCAGATCCACCGGGCGGCGGCCGCGCACGCCCTTCAACGCCTTATAAATCAGCGTCTGCTCCATCATGCGGCGCGCGAGGGTGGTGTTGAGCGGCGGCAGCGCCAGCGCGCGATCTTTGTACACTTCCACCATCGTGCCGCCCGAACCGAACAACAGCACCGGCCCAAACTGCGGATCGATGCTTGCGCCGAGGATGACCTCATAGCCTTCGAGTTTGATCATTGGCTGGACGGTCACACCGTTGAAGTGTTCCGCGCCCTTCTTCTCGGTCACCGCTTGCTGAATGCCACGGAAAGCGGTTAGCACCGCGTCGCGATTCTTCAGGTTCAACTGTACGCCGCCCACGTCGGTCTTGTGCGTGATGGTCTTGGAGTACAGCTTCAGCACGACCGGATAACCAATCTCTTCGGCAGCCTTAGTCGCCTCGTCTTCGGTCACGGCGATGCGGGTTTCCACAATTGGAATGCCGTACGCGGCCAGCAATTGCTTCGACTCGAACTCGGTCAAAATCGTGCGACCGGATTCGCGCACGTCCTGGATCATCTTCTCGGCGCGGGCGCGATCGATCTTGGTCTCTTCGTCTTCGGGCATGTGCGGCGTTTCATAAATGCCCTTCAAGTTGTAAGCCGACTTCCACATGTACGTGAAGGCCTTGGTGGCGCGATCGGGGAACTTGAAGTTCGGGATGCCAGCCGCATTCAAAATGCGCTCGCCTGCTTCCACATCTTCGCCGCCCATCCAGCTCGCCAGCACAGGCTTGCCGGTGCTATGCGCGTAGGGCTTCAACAATTCGGCGGTCTGCGTGGGATCGGTCATCGCTTGCGGCGTCAGGATGACTAACATGCCGTCGGCGTTGGGATCATTCGCGGCGATTTCCAGTGCCTTAGCGTAGCGCTGCGGATCGGCGTCGCCGATGATGTCGATCGGGTTGTTGTGGCTCCACGTTGGCGGCAGGAACTTGTTCAGAATTTCCATCGTTTCCGCCGAAATTTCGGTGAGTTCGCCGCCGCTGGTGAGCAGGGCGTCGGTCGCCAACACGCCAGGGCCACCTGCGTTTGTGACCATCGTGAGGCGCGGACCATTGGGGCGCGGCTGCTTCGATAGCGCTTCCGCCATATCGAACAGATCGGCGATGTCGTTGACGCGCAGCACACCCGATCGGCGGAACGCGGCTTCGAGGACTTCGTCACTGCCCGTCAACGAGCCGGTGTGCGAGGCCGCTGCCTTGGCCGCACCTTCGGTGCGACCGGGCTTGATCACGATAATCGGCTTGGTCAGCGAGACTTCACGCGCGGCCGATAAGAAGGCGCGGGCATCGCCGATCGTTTCCATATAAATGACGATGCTGCTGGTCTTGGGATCGTCGCCCAGATAATAGATGAGGTCGCCCCAACCCACGTCGAGCATCGAACCCAGCGACAAGAAGGCGCTGAAGCCAACGTTCTCGCGGAGTGACCAGTCGAGGACGGCGGTGCACAACGCGCCCGATTGGCTGATGAAGCCCACGTTGCCGGAACGCGCAATGCCGGAGGCAAAGGTCGCATTAAGGCCGCTGTGCGGGGCCATCACACCGAGGCAGTTGGGGCCGATGACGCGCATCTTGCTCTTGCGCGCGTGCTCCAAAATTTGGCGCTCCAGTTCGACGCCTTCTGGACCAACTTCCTTAAAGCCCGCCGAGATTACGATGGCGTTCTTCACGCCGGCATCAGCGCACTCTTTGATCAGACCGGGCACGGTCGGGGCCGCGGTGCAGATCACGACGAGATCGACTTTTTCCGGAATCGATGCAATGCTTGGCCAAGCCTTAATGCCCAGCACGCTGGGGCGATTGGGATTGATCGGATAGACGGTGCCACCGAAGGGGCTGCTGATCAAATTCCACAAAATCGTGCGACCCACGCTGCCGAACTTTTCCGTCGCACCAATCAGGGCGACGTTCTTAGGTGTGAAGAACGTGTCGAGCGGGTGCTGTTCATAGTGGTAGATGTCGTGCGTGGGATCAAACGTAATCGGTGCTGCCTTGTCCATGAGGAACTCCTTCTGAAGTCAGAACCCATTGAGGTTCAAAGTGTCAAATTTACACATTTCAGGTGAAAAAATACGCAAGTGATTATACCACCGCTTGTCTAGCCGTCGGCGGTATAATTTGTAACCTCTTTCGAGTTACGAGTTGCGTGACTTTGGGGCGCGCACCCCATCGTTAATTGCCTTTAAGTTGACGGCGCAAAGCCGACTTTGACGGCAAAATGGATCGATCGGACGACCACGGCGCGTAGGGCGCCATCGTGATTGTCGATAGGGCCAGCAGCACTGTATCATAATTGACACGCCAGCCGGCGAAATCTCGCCAGGCCCGATCGCGATCGGCTCGTAACGGCACATTGGCGGCCGCGAGTTGATCGTAGGCAGCGTCGAACTCGTCGCGGCTGATGCTGATCGGATCGTCCGGTCTGGGGTCACGATTGTACGAGATACGAAAATAGTCGGCGATACGACGCAGGGCGATGTAACCCGCGCGCAGGCATAAATCGGCCTGCGGCTCGGTGGGCACAGCCACACTCGATCGGATCAACGCGGCCCCATCGAGCACCGCGCCCGCTGCCGTAATCCACGACTTCTGCGGCATAGGCGATCGAAAGAATACGAGCGCCACCAGTGACGTGTGACTCTCCTCGATATCGGCAAACCATTGTTCCCAGGTCAGCCATAGCTCGGTGAGGCGTTCCAAGCCGTGGATGCGATGATAGCGCTGGATCATCTCGATAGCGGATGGCGGCGATCCGGCGCGCACTTCCAGCAGCGTCACGGCGGCTTCGCGG
>JAXLWI010000021.1:0-64847 GCA_046328575.1 Anaerolineae bacterium | reverse complement strand
CAGCGGCACGCCTGTAAAGCCGGATATTTGTCAGGCACGTTGAGCGTCATCGGTTCAAGTGTCCTCGCTGTGAGCGAGTCTGCGCCAACGCCCGATGTAATCAATCGCGAGGCATTGTTGGCCGCTGAACCGGCCATGCGTTCAACGCTGCTTGAGACGTACGTGCGAACCAAGTTAGCGCGTCTGGTTCACGCCGTGCCGACGCAACTTGAGGTCACACAATCGCTGGGCAGTTTCGGCCTTGATTCGGTGCTGATCATCGATTTGGCGACTGAGATCGAGTCGGAGTTAGGCGTGATTTTGCCCACGGCGGGTCGCCTGCAGACAGCCACGCTCTCGCAACTCCTTGCGCATATCTTGAATGAACTGGCCGCGCCTGTCACCGTCACCACGCGCGGCGAAGCAGCCGTGATCGAATATCCGTTGACGGCAGGACAACGGGCGTTATGGTTCTTACAACAGTTGTCACCGGACAGCGGTGCGTACAACATGGCCTACGCAGTGTGTGTCCGCTCCACCGTCGATCTCGACGCGCTGCGCCGCGCCTTCGAACGCATCATCGCCCGACATCCCGCACTGCGCACGACCTTCTCCGTACCGCAAGGCGAACCCATACAACGCGTCCACGAAAGCATCGACGGTGTCTTCGCCATCGAAGATATCTCTAAGTGGCGTGGGACCGATCTTAACGCTCGACTTACGGCAGAAGTCTATCGGCCCTTTGATCTTGAAGTCGGACCGTTGATCCGCGTGCTGGTGCTATCCCGCGCACCGGACGAACACATCTTGCTGCTCACGCTGCACCACATCATCAGTGATCTGTGGTCGGTAGCTGTACTGCTGCACGAATTCGGTCGCTTCTATCCGGCCGAAGCGCGCGGCGAACTCTGCACGCTCAAACCTGTGCGCGCCCGCTACGCCGATTTCGTTCGACAGCAAAGCGATCTCCTAAGCGGCGCGGAAGGCGATCGGTTGTGGAGTTACTGGCGCGATCAACTTTCCGGCGAATTGCCCGTCCTCGATCTGCCCACCGATCGACCACGGCCCGCTGTGCAGACTTATCACGGCGCGGCGATCACGCGGCGCCTGCCGACGCATATCAGCCGCCAACTAGCCGCCATCGCCAAGGCGCACGACACCAGTCTGCACGTCGTGTTGTTGACTGCATTTGAAGTGCTGCTTCAGCGCTATAGTGGTCAGAGCGAGTTTCTGATCGGTTACCCTAAAGCCAGCCGCACGCAACAGTGGGCCGATGCCATCGGCTACTTCGTCAACAGCGTGCCGCTGAAAGCCGATCTGTCAAACACGCCGACGTTTATCGAACTACTTAAACGCACTCAGCTAACGGTGCTGGCCGCGTTCCAACACGATACCTATCCGTTATCGATGCTCGTCGAGCGCTTGCAGCCCGCGCGCGATCTCAGCCGGTCGCCGCTGTTTCAGGTCATGTTCGCGTGGCAGAAGACCACGCGCCTCATCGACAGCCGCATGATGACAACACTGGCGTTCAGCGAACCGGGCCACACACTGACATTGGGCGATCTGACGTTGGAGGCGCAGCCTTTGCCACAGCGTGTGGTGCCGTTTGATCTGTCGCTGCTGATGGGCGAAGCCGACGACGAACTACTGGCGCTATTGGAGTACAACTCCGATTTGTTCGACGCCGAGACCATTACGCGGATGTTGGAACACTTGCAAGTGTTGCTGGAAGGAATCTGCGCCAATCCCGATCAGTCGATTGCCACCCTGCCCGTGTTGACGGCAACGGAACGATATCGATTGCTGGTGGACTGGCAGCCGCGCGCGCCTCAAATCGATCGACCGGCGCCTTTCATCCAGCATCAGTTTGAAGCGCAGGCCGATCGGACACCGGATGCGGTGGCGTTGGTACTCGATCGCCAGCAGCTCACCTATCGGGAGGTGAATGGCCGCGTCAACCAATTGGCTCATCATTTGCAACAGTTGGGCGTGAAGCCCAATGCGCCGATCGGCTTGTGTGTCGAACGTTCACTCGACATGATCGTGGGCTTGCTCGGTATCCTCAAGGCGGGTGGCGCGTACGTACCGCTCGATCCGGCGTATCCTGCTGAACGCCTCGCGTTTATGCTCAATGACGCGGGTATTCGCATCGTCGTCACGCAACAACCGCTGCGCGCTCGAGTAGCGCTGTCCGATCTCCACTACGTCTGCCTCGATGCAGACACGTGGACGAGCGAGGTCAGTGCCAACCCGATTGTCGATCTCGCGCCCGACGATTTGGCTTACATTCTCTACACCTCTGGCTCCACTGGCGAACCGAAGGGTGTGGTGATTTCGCACGCCGCCATCGCCGATCACTGCCGCGTGATGGCGCAGCACTTCGAACTGACTGCGGTCGATCGTGTGTTGCAATTTGCGTCGCTGAACTTCGATGCATCGCTCGAACAGATCATCACTGCGCTCAGCGTCGGCGCGACGTTGGTGGTGCGCGGCTCGGAGTTACTGGGCGGGCGCGAGTTCAATCAGTTTGTAGCGCAGCACCAGTTGACGGTGGTGAATGTGCCGCCCGCATACTGGCAGCAGTGGCTGCAAGCATGGTCGCAACCAGATGGCCTCGCGCCGAATTCACAGCTGCGTCTCGTCATCATTGGCGGCGATGTGGTGCTGCCCGATCAGTTGCGCATGTGGCGACAGACACCGCTAGGTAAGGCGCGTTTCCTCAACGCCTATGGCCCAACTGAAACGACGATCACAGCTATGACCTTTGAAGTGCCTGAATCACTCGACGAACTCCTCGCGCGCCAGCACGTGCCGATCGGCCGATCGCTGCCAGATCGCACTGCCTACATTCTCGATCGCGCGGGCCAGCTCACACCGATCGGGGTTCCAGGTGAATTGCATTTGGGTGGTTTGGGCATAGCCCGTGGCTACCTCAATCAACCTAAGTTAACGGCGGAGAAATTCATCACCAATCCCGTTGTTGATGAAGAACGAGAGACGGCGGACCGTCGTCTGTACAAGACCGGCGACTTCGCCCGTTATCGCCGCGACGGTCAGATCGAATTTCTGGGCCGCCTCGACAACCAGATCAAGATTCGCGGCATGCGCGTTGAGTTGGGCGAGATTGAAGCGACGCTGAGTCAGCATCCCGCGGTGCGCGAGACCGTCGTCGTGTGGCGCGCCGACCAACAGTTGGCAGCCTACGTCGTCACACGCGACGGACAGACAGTGACATCCGCCGAGCTGCGCAACTGGCTGAAAGAGCGCTTGCCCGCGCACATGCTGCCAACGTCGATTACGCGGCTGGACGCCCTGCCGATCGGGATAAGCGGCAAAGTCGATCGGCGCGCACTGCCAGCGCCTGCATCGCACGTCGATGAATCGCAGACTTTTACAGCACCTCGCACACCCGTTGAAGAAACACTCAGTCGAATTTGGAGCGAGCTGTTGAAGGTCGAACGCGTCAGCATCGACGCCAACTTCTTTGAACTGGGCGGCCATTCACTGCTGGCGACGCAGCTGGTCTCCCGGCTGCGCACTGAGTTCGAAGTGGAGGTGCCGGTACGCAGTGTGTTTGAAGCACCAACGATTGAACAGTTAGCCGTCGTCATCGCGCAACATCAGGCCGAACAAGTGGCAGATCACGAAGACGTAGAGCGTTTGTTGGCTGAACTTGAACATCTCTCTGACGACGAAGCGCGGCAGATGATGCACACCGGCATAGGAGCATAACTCGCGTCTGGAAATGTGGGACACGCACCCTGGTGAAACCGGCAGACGACTTTCAAGGTCCGAAGGCCGATCGGGTTGGTGTACGGCACGCTACGCAGGAGAGATTTACATGTGCCAACGGCCCTGGCTTCAATCGCTGAGTTCCTTCGGTAAGATCGGTGCAATCGCCGTGATGTTGGTGGGACTGACGTGGGGGTTCCTGTCCGTTCAAGAACTTCGCGCCGCGACCATCACCGTCACTAACACCAACGATAGCGGCACCGGCTCGCTGCGGCAGGCGATCAGCAGTGCGGCAGCAGGTGACACCATTGTCTTTGATCCCAGTTTGCGCGGCGCGACGATCACGCTGACTAGCAGCGAGTTGTCGATTAATAAGCGCTTATCCATCGCCGGGCTGGGCGCCGGTGATTTGACGATCAGCGGCAACAATGCGCGCCGCATCTTCAACGTGGGCAGCGCGGGCGTCGTGACCATCTCGGGGTTGACGATCGCCAACGGCTACATTAACAATGCGAGTGGCGGCGCAATCTACAACGCAGGCTCGCTTGCGCTGGTGGAGAGTGTCGTGACGCAGAGCCGCGTGGATGGATCCTCAGTCGGGGTTATGAATCGAGGCGGCGGCGGCATTTACAACTCCGGAGCTTTAACCGTAACGCGCAGCACCATCAGCAACAACGCCGACGTTTATTACTCCGCGGGCGGCGGTGGCATTTACAACGCGGGCACGCTCCGCGTAGAAGCCAGCACGATCAGCGGCAATCAAGTGCATACCACGTCCACGTACGGGCCGTATGGCGGCGGCGGCATCTGCAATCAACAGACCGCCATCATCACTCAGAGCCAAATCCTCAACAACACGGCGACCGGTTATTCATACGGCGGCGGCGGCGGCATCTACAACAATGGTTCGCTGGTAATGGCCTACAGCACGGCGACCGGCAATAGTGCCAACGATACATTCGGCGGCGGGCTCGTCAACATGATGTCGGGCACGCTGACGCTGGAATACTCAACGCTTAACGCCAATCAGACGACTGAAGACGGCGGTGGCATTGAAAATGCCGGAGTTCTCACGATCACCCACAGCACGATCAATGGGAACACGGCGCAGGGCACTGACTACGGCGGCGGCGGACTGGACAACACCGAAGGCGCGATCGTGATCGAGAATAGCACCTTCAGTGGCAACACCACAGCCGCTAACGGCGGCGGCATCCACGACTACGACGGTGCGATCACCCTCAACTACACTACGATCACCAGCAATACGGCTCGCCTCGGCGGCGGCATTTATCTCACCGGCACAATTACCGACACCATGCTGGAGGTGTCCAATTCCATTGTTGCCAATAGCCTGGCGAGTACAGAGTGTGGGGTTTATTCCGGCACCATCACAACGACGATCACACTTATTGAAGACAACACTTGCAACGCCACTTTGCCAGGCGATCCACACTTAGGTCCGCTTCAGAATAACGGTGGCGGCACGCAGACCCACGCGCTACAAAGCGGCAGTCCCGCCATCGATGCGGGCAGCTGCCTTGGCGTCACCACCGATCAGCGCGGTTACTCCCGCCCGATCGATATTCCCGACATCGCGAACACCGCCGACGGCTGTGATCTCGGTGCGTTTGAGGTGCAGTACGTGGACTTGCTGCCGATCAAGGTTGTCAACGACAGTCATCCACTACCCGGTCAATTGATCACTTATACGATCACCGTGCAGAACATCGGCTTTTCCACGGCGCGCGACGCCGTTGTTTCGGATGCGATCGACAGCCGATTAACCCTCGGCCCGATCACGCTTGATCCGCCCGGCGCGGGCACGCTCGGCACGCCGCCGACATTAGTCAGCGGGCTGCAGCTAGCCGTCGGGGAAAAAGTGACCATTACGCTGCCGGCCACAATCGGGTCGCCGTTGGCCGCCAATACCATCATCGCCAACTCGGCTTCTGCCACCGCCACCGATCTGGTCGAGCCAAAGATCAGCACGGTGAACATCACGCTTAGAAACGCCGCGCCGGTGCCCGTCGATGACGTGGAGACCACCACTGAAGATGCGGCGATCACTATTCATCCGCTGGCGAACGATGCAGATGCGAATGGCGACGTCCTGTCCATTGCAGCAATTGGCCCACTTACTTACGGGCACGCTGCACTCGACGGTACGCAAGCGATCGTTTACACGCCGGCCAATCGCACCGCGAATTACAGTGATGTCTTCACGTACACCGTCAGTGATGGCAGTCTGCTCGCGATCGGGCACATCACCGTGAACGTCACCGCCGATAACGATCCCTTGACGGCGACGGACGCAGTCACAACGACGACCGAAGATGCGTCGATACAGGCCAAGACCATCGCCAGCGATCCGGACTCCAACGACACACTGACTTACTCACTGACGGGCAGCCCCGCTTATGGCAACGCCAGTGTGAACACCACCACGGGCACCTGGATCTACACGCCCACCAATCGGACGGCGAACTATACCGCGATCTTCACCGTCACCATCGCAGACACCGCCGCTCATTCCGGCGCGGCGACGATTACCGTCAACGTTACAGCCGATAACGACGCGCCGACGGCCAACGATGCGGCGACCTCAACCAATGAAGACACGACTGCAATCGGCACACTCGCCGCCAGCGATCCCGACACGAACGATGCATTGAGTTACGCGATCACAACTCAACCCACGCTCGGCACGGCCAGCATCAATGCGACGACTGCCGCGTGGATCTACACGCCCACCAATCGAACGGCGAACTACATCGCTGTCTTCACGGCGACGGCCACTGATGCAGGCGGCCGCAGCGACCCGGCAACGATCACCGTAAACGTCACGGCGGACAATGATCCGCTGACGGCCAGCGCCGATGTCGCCACGTCAACGAACGAGGACACCGCCGCAACTGGCACCATCACGGCGACTGATCTCGACACCAATGACACGACGAGTTTTTCGGTCACGACCAATCCGACCTTCGGTTCCGCCAGCGTCAACAGTTCAACCGGTGCGTGGACGTATACACCTGCCAATCGGATGGGCAACTACACCGCCGTCTTCACACTCACAGCGGCGGACACGGGCAGTCACACCGATCCAGTTCGCATCACCGTCAGCGTCTCGGCCGATAACGATCCGGTTACAGCGAGTGACGTCAACGCCTCTACTGATGAGGATGACGTGCTCAACGGCACGATCGCGGCCACCGATCCCGATACGAACGACACGCTGAGTTACGCCATCACGACCAATCCTAATCTCGGCACGGCGACGATCAACTCGGCGACCGGGGCGTGGACGTACACGCCCATCAATCGCATGGCCGATTACACCGCCGTGTTCACCGTCACCGTCACCGATAGTGCCAGCCACAGCGATCCAGCCCGCGTCTCGATCGAGGTTTCAGCCGAAAATGACGCGCCAACCGCCAACGATGCTTCAGCCTCTACCAATGAAGATACGGCTACCAATGGCACTATCTTGGCCACCGATCCCGATACCAACGACTCGCTGAGTTACGCCATCACGACCAATCCAAACTACGGCTCAGCCACCATCAACGCTTCAACAGGGGCCTGGTCATACACGCCGGTCAATCGCACGGCGAACTACACGGCCATCTTCACGGTCACCGTCACGGATACGGGCAGCCATTCTGATCCGGCGCGTGTCACCATCAACGTCACCGCCGACAACGACGCGCTGACGGCCAACGACGCGACGGCTTCGACGAACGAGGATACGTCCGCCAACGGCACGATCTCGGCGACTGATCTCGATACCAACGACACGCTGAGTTATGCGATCACGACCAATCCCAATTACGGTTCAGCCAACATCAACGCGAGCACGGGCGCCTGGGTCTATACGCCAACTAATCGGACGGCAAACTACACGGCGGTCTTCACCATCACTGTCACCGATACGGGCAGTCATTCCGATCCGGCGCGGGTCACCATCAGCGTCACCGCCGACAATGACGCGCCGACTGCTAACGATGCGACGGCTTCAACCAGCGAGGATACGTCCGCCAACGGCACAATCTCGGCGACGGATCCCGATACCAACGACACGCTGAGTTACGCCATCACGACCAATCCGAATTTTGGGTCAGCCAGTGTCAATGCCAGCACGGGCGCGTGGACGTACACCCCGATCAATCGGACTGCAAACTACACCGCCATCTTCACCGTGACCGTGACCGATAGCGCCAGCCACAGCGATCCGGCGCGCGTCACGGTCAGCGTCACCGCCGACAACGATGGTCCGACCGCCAACGATGCCACAGCTTCAACTACTGAGGATATGGCTAACACCGGGACGATCGTCGCCAGCGATCCCGACACCAACGACACGCTGAGTTATGCGGTCACTGCCAATCCGAATTTCGGTGCAGCCAGTATCAACGCGAACACGGGCGCGTGGATCTACACACCGACCAATCGGATGGCGAATTACACTGCGATCTTTACGATCACGGTCACCGATCTCGGCGGCCGATCTGATCCGGGCCGCGTAACCATCAACGTCACCGCCGATAATGACCCAGTGACGGCTAACGACGTCATGACTTCGACCAACGAGGACACGTCCACCAACGGCACAATCACGGCGACCGATCCGGACACTAACGATACGCTGTCGTACGCGATCACGGCCAACCCGAATTTCGGCACGGCCAGTATCAACGCGAGCACGGGCGCGTGGACGTATACTCCGATCAATCGGATGGCCGACTACACCGCCGTGTTCACCGTCACCGTAACCGATAGCGCCACTCATTCTGATACGGCGCGCGTCACCATCAACGTCGATGCGGATAATGACGCGCCAACCGCTAATGATGCAACGGCTTCAACCAACGAGGATACGTCCGCCAACGGCACGATCGCGGCGACCGATCCCGATACCAACGACACACTCTCGTACGCGATCACGACCAACCCGAATTACGGCACGGCGACCATCAACTCGACGACTGGCGCGTGGACATACAACCCGATCAATCGCCGGGCAAATTACACGGCCATCTTCACCGTCACCGTCACCGATTCGGCGGCGCACTCTGATCCGGCGCGCGTCACAGTCAGTGTCACCGCCGACAACGACAGTCCCACTCTCGGCAATACGACGGTTTCGACCAGCGAAGACACGCCGCACAGCGACACAGCTGTCGCGACCGATCCGGATACAGACGACACATTAAGATATGCGATCACGACCAACCCGAATTACGGCGCGGCGAACATCAACGCCAGCACTGGCGCGTGGACGTATACCCCGATCAATCGGACGGCCAATTACACGGCGATTTTCACTATGACCGTCACCGATCTCGGCGGCCGATCCGATCCGGGCCGCGTGACCGTCAACGTCACCGCCGATAATGACGCCGTGACCGCCAACAATGTCAACACGTCAACCAATGAAGATACTGTTATCAACGGCACGATCACGGCCAACGACCCTGATGTGAACGATACGCTGTCGTATGCGCTCACCACTGGTCCGAACTTCGGTTCGGCTACCGTGAATGCCTCAACCGGCGCGTGGACGTACACCCCGATCAATCGGATGGCCGACTACACCGCGGTGTTCACCATCACCGTCGCCGATACCGGCGGCCACACCGCTCCGGCACGCGTCACGATCGCTGTCGACGCGGACAACGACTGGCCGAATGCCGACAACACCACCGCATCGACCAACGAGGACACGCCGCGCTCTGGCACCCTCACGGCGACCGATCCGGATACCGACGATACGCTCTCGTACGCGATCACGACTAATCCGGTTTACGGTTCAGCGAACATCAACGCCAGCACCGGCGTGTGGACGTACACCCCGATCAACCGCCGAGCGAACTACACGGCCGTCTTCACCGTCACCGTGACTGACAGCGCCAGCCACTCCGATTCGGCACGCGTCACGATCAATGTCACCGCCGACAACGACGCACCAACGGCTAACGACGCTACCTCTTCGACGAACGAAGATACCGCCGCCAATGGAACGATCACGGCGACCGATCCCGACACCGACGATACGCTGAGCTATTCGGTGACGACGAATCCAACCTATGGTTCGGCAGTCGTCAATTCGGGCACGGGTACTTGGACGTACACCCCGGCCAATCGGACCGCAAGCTATACCGATGTCTTCACCGTCACCGTCAGCGACACTGGTAGCCACACCGACGCGGCTCGGATCACCATCAATGTCAGCGCTGATAACGATCCGGTGTCCGCTAGTCCAGCGAACGTCAACACCAACGAAGACACCACCGTCTCCCGCACCCTGATCGTTACTGACCCGGATACGAATGACGTACTGCACTACACGGTATCTGGGCAACCGAGCATTGGTGTAGCGGCCATTGGCGCGACCACAGGCGTGTGGGTGTACACACCTACCAATCGGATGGGGAGCTATACCGTCGTATTTACCCTCACCGTCGCCGATACGGCGGCGCATACAGCTACAGCCGCGATCACGATCACAGTTACCGCCGACAACGATGCGCCGATCAACGCCAACATTAGCGCCACCACCACCGAAGACATGGCGGTTAACGGCCCGGCCAGCGCGACCGATCCCGATACCGACGATCAGCTGCGCTACGCCATCACTGGACTGCCCACGATCGGAAGTGCCAGCGTTAACACCGTCACCGGCGCATGGATTTACACGCCAACCAATCGCACAGCCAATTACGCCGCCGAATTTACCCTCGCGGCCATCGATACCGTGGGCCATCACGCCTTTGCGTTGGTCACCATTAACGTCACCGCCGACAACGATGCACCACGCTTCGTCAGCAGCCCGATAACGATTGCCAGCCCTGGAGCGGGCTACGCCTATGACGTCCTCGTCGCAGACAATGACACCGATGCGACATTCACGATCGCATCCGTTACTAAACCGGCTTGGCTCACGTTGATCGATCACGGCGACGGCACGGCCACTTTGAGCGGCACACCTGACGATCACGATTCTGGCGCGCACACTGTCGAACTGCGTGTCACCGATAACGGCGGCCAAGCCGTGACACAACGCTTCTCGATCACCGTCGGCGTGCATGTGTATCTGCCGCTGATCACCCGGAACTAAAGGAGCCGTTGTGATCGATCAATCGCGACGCATCGCCGATCTCTCGCCGGAAAAGCGCGCGTTGTTGATACAGCGTCTCAAAACGCGCAGCGGCAACGGCCACCCACCGCCGATGATTCAACCGTGCCCAACGGCCGACGCTGTGCCCGCCGCGCTGGCACAGCGCCGGCTCTGGTTCCTCGATCAACTGGAGCCGGGCAGCGCCTTGTATACCATTCCGGCGGCGTTGGAGATGAAGGGCACGCTCGATGTGACCGCGCTGCGTCGCGCGCTCAACGAGATTGTGCGACGGCATACCGCCCTGCGCACCACGTTCTTCAGCCGCGACGATCAGCCGATGCAGCACATCGCGCCCGAGTTGACGCTCGACCTACCGATTGTCGATCTAAGTGGGCGGGCTGAAGACGATCGGTGGGCCGAAGCCATCCGCCTGGCAACCGCCGAAGCCCAGCGCCCCTTCGATCTCACGCATGGTCCGTTAGTGCGCGCCACGTTGCTGTACCTCACCACCGATCATCACGTGTTGCTGCTGACCTTGCATCACATCATCGCCGATGGCTGGTCGTGCGGAGTCTTAATTAAAGAGTTGGCCGCGCTGTACACGGCGTACACCCGCGGTCATCCGTCGCCTCTACCTGAACTGCCGCTGCAATACGCCGACTTCGCGCACTGGCAGCGGCAGTGGCTGCAAGGCGAAGTGCTCGATCGGCAGTTGACTTACTGGCGGAATCAGTTAAACGGCTGCGCCACTGCGCTGGAGCTACCCACCGATCATCCGCGACCCAGCCAGTCATCCCATTGCGGCGCGCATCTTGCGTTCGCTCTGTCGCCTGATTTATCCGATCAATTGAAAGCGCTGGCTCGCCGCGAAGATGTCACGTTATTCATGGTGTTGCTGGCCGCCTTTCACACGCTGCTGCATCGCTACACCAACCAGACTGACATCTGCGTTGGCACAGTCATCGCCAACCGCGATCGCGCCGAGATAGAGAATCTGATCGGCTTCTTCGTCAACACGCTGCCGCTCCGCATCGATCTGACTGGTGAACCATCGTTCCGCGAAATGCTCCAGCGTGTGCGCGAAACCGCGCTTGGTGCGTACGCACATCAAGACGTGCCGTTTGATATGCTCGTCGAGGCGCTGCAAGCCGATCGAGCTGCGAGCACCTCGCCGTTGTTCCAGGCCGAGTTCGATCTGCAAAACACTGCTTTTCAACAGTTGCAGCTAGCCGATCTAGCAATCAACCTGCTCCCGATCGAACGCGGCACGTCCAAGTTCGATCTCGCGTTGTCGATGGAAGACCAACCCGGCGGCTTGTGCGGCACGCTCGAATACAGCACCGATCTCTTCGAATCGCCGACCATGCAGCGTCTGATCGATCATTATCAGACGCTGCTGTCCGGCGTCGTCACGGAACCCGATCGCTCGATCGCTACCTTACCGTTGTTATCCGAAGCCGAACGGCGACAGGTGCTGATCGATTGGAATGCGACCGACGTGGCCTATCCGCTCGATCGGTGTGTTCAGCAACTCGTTGAATCACAGGCCGCGCAGACGCCCGATGCGCTCGCGGTCGCCACCGATACCGAAGCGTTGACCTATCGCGAGTTGAACCGGCGCGCCAATCAACTGGCACACGCGCTGCAAAAACTCGGAGTTGGGCCAGAGAAAATCGTCGGACTGTGCGTGAACCGTTCGCTCGATCTGATCGTTGGCGCACTCGGCGTGCTCAAAGCAGGCGGCGCGTATTTACCGATCGATCCCGCCTACCCGCCCGATCGCATCGCCTTCATGCTTGAAGATTCAGCTGCCATCGCTCTTTTGACGCAGCATCGCTTACTGGCCGATCTCACAAATCAGAAATCACAAATCACAAATCACAAATGCATTTGTCTCGACACCGCTTGGTCCGTCATTGCCGCCGAAAGCGATGCGAACCCATCGTGTGCCGCCACCGTCCATAACCTCGCTTACGTGATCTATACGTCCGGTTCCACCGGCCAACCCAAAGGCGTGCTCATCGAGCATCGCAGTCTGTTGAATCTGGTCTTTTGGCATCGCCGCGTCTTCGGTGTCACGTCACGCGATCGCGCCACACAGTTGGCCGGACAAGGCTTCGATGCGTCCGTCTGGGAAGTGTGGCCGTACCTGACCACGGGCGCAAGCCTGCACATTCCTGACGATGAAACGCGCACCTCGCCGCAGCAGTTGCGCGATTGGCTGATTTCCAAGTCGATTACGCTTTCATTCCTGCCAACCCCACTGGCCGAAAGCGCCTTACTGCTCAAGTGGCCGAAAGGTTCGACGCTGCGTTACCTACTTACTGGTGGCGACAAACTTCATGTCTATCCACCGACCGATCTGCCGTTCCGATTGATCAACAACTATGGTCCAACCGAGGACACCGTCGTAACCACTTCGGGTGTCGTGCCGCCGATCGAGCACACCGCAGCCGCCCCGTCGATTGGTCGCCCCATCGACAACACGCGCCTCTATATTCTGGATTCGCACTTACAGCCTGTGCCGATCGGTGTGCCGGGCGAACTGCATATCGGCGGCGCTGGCCTCGCGCGCGGTTACCTCAATCGACCGGCTCTCACGCAGGAACGCTTCATTCCCAATCCCGTCAGCGATCTATCGTCGACGGCCAGTGAGTGTCTTTACAAGACTGGCGACCTCGTGCGTTATTTGCCTGATGGTGAAATCGAATTTCTGGGTCGCATCGATCAGCAGGTTAAAGTGCGCGGCTTCCGCATCGAACTGGGCGAGATCGAAGCGGCATTGGCGAAGCATCCCGACATCATGACTGCTGCCGTGGTCGCCCGCGCCGACGAAGTTGGTCAGCAACGCCTGGCCGCTTATATTGTGCCGCATCACACCGCGCCAACCACCATAGAACTGCGCGCCTTCCTCAAACGCACTCTACCCGATTACATGGTGCCGTCGGCCTATGTCGTCCTCGATGCAATTCCGGTGACGCCCAACGGCAAAGTCGATCGGCGCGCATTGCCCGAACCCGATTGGTCAGCCACCGTAAGCGAGTACGCCGCACCACGCACACCGGTTGAAGAGATCATCGCTGGCATTTGGTCGCAGGTGCTGAACAACAAACGCATTGGCCTTCACGACAACTTCTTTGATCTCGGCGGACATTCGCTGTTGGCCACGCAAGTCGTGTCGCGTCTCCGTGATATGTTCCAGATCGAACTGCCGTTGCGTGATTTGTTTGAAGCCTCGACGGTGGCTGAACTAGCGCGGCGAGTTGAAGCGCTGCTGCGCGGTATGCACACGCCAATTGAACCGCTTCAACCCAGCGGACTCCTCAATCACGCCCGGCCGCTGTCCTTCGCGCAGCAGCGCTTGTGGTTCCTCGATCAATTAGAGCCAGGCAGTCCGGTTTACAACGTCGCCGCCGCGATCCGACTGACCGGCCCGCTCGATGTGACCGCTTTGCAGCGCAGCCTCGCCGCAGTCGTGCAGCGTCACGAAGTTTTGCGAGCGACGTTCCCCGCGCGTGACGGGCAGGCCTATATCGACGTCGCGTCCGCAATGGATGTGACTTTACCTATCACCGATCTGCAATCGCTGCCGGAACCCGATCGCGCACCGTCGGCCCAACGGTTCCTGCGCGACGAAGCCCGGCGACCCTTCGATTTGGCGCGCGGCCCGTTGCTGCGCGTACACCTGATCCGTCTCGCGCCCGATGATCATCTGCTGCTCTTCGCGATCCATCACATCATCTTCGACGGCTGGTCGACCAGCGTGCTAATCCGCGAGACGGCCGTGTTGTACGATGCCTTCACGCACGATCGATCTCTGCCGCTGCCCGACTTGGCCATCCAGTACGCTGACTTCGCACACTGGCAGCGCCACTGGCTGCAAGGCGACGTATTAGAGCAGCAACTGGCCTATTGGAAGCAACACCTCGGCGGTGAGTTACCAGTGCTGAACATCCCGACTGATCGACCACGCCCGGCGTTGCAGACCAATCACGGTGCGCAAGTCGCTTTCACGCTACCCGCCGATTTGTCCGTCGCGCTCGACGATCTTAGCCGTCAATCCGGCGCAACCCTCTTCATGACGCTGCTGGCCGCTTTCGATACGCTGCTCTATCGCTACACCGGGCAAGATGATATTTGCATCGGCACGCCCATCGCCAATCGCACTCGCGCCGAGATCGAAGGCTTGATCGGGTGCTTCGTCAACACATTGGCCTTGCGCGTTAATCTGACTGGCGCGCCGACCTTCCGCGATCTCTTGAAGCGTGTGCGCGAAACCGCGCTTGGTGCTTACGCGCATCAAGACGTGCCGTTCGAGATGATCGT
This sequence comes from Anaerolineae bacterium, assembly GCA_046328575.1. GTDB lineage: Bacteria > Chloroflexota > Anaerolineae > Fen-1058 > Fen-1058 > JAGOBP01. The sequence goes on along the minus strand of JAXLWI010000021.1, from coordinate 49,690 downwards.
CGATGCGCTGCAACCTGGCCGCGATTTGAGCCACACGCCGCTGTTCCAAGCGATGTTTGTGCTGCAGAACGCGCCCGCGCAGCCGCTGACGCTGCCCGGCTTGACAGTGACGGACGTACCCGTCGATGTCGGCATCGCCAACTTCGATCTGACGCTGACGATGCAAGCTAAGCCCGACGGTTTAAGCGGCACCTTCGAGTACAACACCGATCTATTCGACGCCGCCACTATCGAACGACTGGCGCAGCATCTGCAAGTCCTGCTCAGCGGCATCGTCGCTAAGCCCGATCGCTCGATCGCCGCCCTGCCGATCATGTCTGAGGCCGAAGAACGCCGCATTCTGATCGACTGGAACGACACGCCTACCGCTTATGCGATCGATCGCTGCGTCCAGCATCTCTTCGAAGCGCAAGCCGCCTGTAGACCTGACGCCGTGGCGGTGGTGAGCGGTGATCGGCAGTTGACTTATCGCGAACTGAATCAACGCGCGAATCGACTGGCGCATTATCTGCAAACATTCGGCGTTGGGCCAGAGACACTCATCGGTTTGTGCGCCGATCGCTCAGTTGAGATGATCATCGGTTTGTTGGGCATCCTGAAAGCGGGCGGTGCGTACGTCCCGCTCGATCCTGCTTATCCTGCCGAGCGTCTGCACTACATGCTGACCGATGCCCGGCTCAGCATCGTGCTCACCCAACAAGCGCTGACAGTCAATCCGCGCTCCGCGCTCACCGTTCCGCATGTGATCCGCCTCGACGCCGATTGGCCTCTCATCGCTCAATCCAGTGACGCCAATCCTGAAGTCGGCGTCACGCCCGACAACCTCGCCTACGTGATCTACACGTCCGGTTCCACCGGCCAACCTAAAGGCGTAATGATCACACATCGGTCGCTGGTCAATCACAATCTAGCGGTGCAACGCGCATTTGAATTAACCTCAGTTGATCGCGTGCTGCAATTCGCGACCATCAACTTCGACACCGCCGCCGAAGAAATCTATCCCACTTTGCTCAGCGGTGCGACGCTGGTGCTGCGCTCCAACGACTTACTGACCGGCGCGGAGTTGCTGACGTTGATCGAGCGCGTCCAGTTGACCGTACTCGATCTGCCGACGGCTTACTGGCACGAGTGGGTATACGAATTATCGATTGCGCCGCAACCGCTGCCGTCGTCGTTGCGATTGGTGATCGTCGGCGGCGAAAAAGCCTCAGCGGAACGCTATGCGCTGTGGCAAAAAGTCGGCGGCGACAAGGTGCGCTGGCTCAACACGTATGGCCCGACCGAAGGCACCATCATCACCTCGATCTATGAGCCGCAAGCCGGTGAACCGCTCAGCAGTGAACTCCCGATCGGGCGGCCGATTGCCAACGCCCAACTCTACATCCTCGATCGCGATCTGCGCCCTGTGCCGATCGGTGTGCCGGGCGAACTCCACATCGGTGGTGCGGGTGTGGCGCGCGGCTATCTCAATCAACCCGATCTGACGAACGAGCGCTTCATTTCGAATCCGTTCGGTAGTCTGTCGTCGGCAACCTGCGCTCGACTCTACAAGACCGGCGATCTCGCCCGTTATCGCGCCGACGGCAATATTGAGTTTGTCGGGCGAATCGATCAGCAAGTGAAGATGCGCGGCTTCCGCATTGAATTGGCCGAGATCGAAGGCGCGCTCAATCAACATCCGCATGTGCGAGAAGCAGCGGTCGTGGTGCGCGAAGACACCCCCGGCGATCGACGCCTAGTGGCCTATCTCGAATCCGATCAGCCATTGGAAGCCAACGAACTGCGTGCCTTCTTGAAGGAGCGCGTGCCTGATTACATGCTGCCCGCGACGTATGTGATCCTCGACGCGCTGCCGCTAACGCCCAATCACAAAGTCGATCGACGCGCGCTGCCCAAACCCGATCAGACTGCGCCAACGTCCGATCAAATTGAAGTCGAACCTCGCACCGCCGATGAACAAACGCTGACTGACATTTGGCGGCAGGTATTGGGCGTGAAGCGCGTCGGCATTCATGACAATTTCTTTGAACTCGGCGGCGATTCGATCCTCAGCATTCAGGTGATCGCGCGCGCGAATCAAGCCGGATTGCATCTGACACCACGCCAGTTGTTTGAGCATCCGACGGTGGCCGAGTTGGCCGCCGTGGCCGATCGGGCGCCGGTGATCACCGCCGAACAAAGCGACGTCGTAGGGCCAGTGCCATTCACGCCGATTCAACGCTGGTTCGTCGAACAGGATTGGCCCAATCCACACTTTTGGAAGCAAACGTTGCTCTTGAAGATCGATCGGACATTGGATTCGACGTTGGTCAAACAGGCGATCGAACAGTTGGTGATTCATCACGACGCGCTCCGCTTGCACTATGAACATACGCCATTCGGCTGGCAACAGCACATTCCGCCCGCGACTGAAGCCGACGGCGACGGCGCCTTCAACTACGTCGATATGTCCGACGTGCCCGACGCCTGGCTGTGCGAAGCGATCGAAACGGCGGCGGCGTGGCTGCGGGCGGTCGTCAACCTGCGCGAAGGCTCACTGTTACGTGTAGCATTCTTTAATTGCGGCCAGACTCGATCGAGCCGGTTGCTGCTCTCCGCACATCATCTCGTGATCGACACCGTGTCATGGCGCATTTTGCTGGAAGATTTTCAGCGTACATATAACCAGTTGGCGCGGGGCGAACCGGTCCAACTGCCCAACAAGACCACGTCGTTCAAACAGTGGGCCGAACGTTTGGTCACGTACGCGCAGTCAGCAACGGCGAAACGCGAACTCGATTTCTGGCAGTCGCTGACGCGTGATGCGGTCGCGCAATTGCCGCGCGATTTCGCCCACGGCGACAACCGCGAAGCGTCAGCCCACACGCTAATGACCACGCTCAGCGCGGCAGAGACATCGGCGCTGTTACACGAAGTTCCAGCAGCCTATCAGACCGGAATCAACGATGTGCTGTTGACGGCGTTGGCCGAAGCGTTGTCGCGTTGGATTGGTTCACGCGCAGTATTGATCGATCAAGAAGGTCATGGGCGCGAGGCGCTGTTCGACGATGTCGATCTCTCGCGTACGGTCGGTTGGTTCACCACGGTTTACCCAACCCGATTGGACCTGCGCGGCGTCAACGAACCCGGCGCGATGTTGAAGGCGATCAAAGAACAACTGCGCCGCGTGCCGCAGCACGGCATTGGCTATGGCCTGCTGCGTTACCTCTGCGCCGACCAGTCGATTCGAGATGCGCTGCGCAGCGCGCCACAGCCAGAGGTCAGCTTCAACTATCTGGGCCAATTCGATCACACGCTCGACGCGACGTTCACGCTCGCCACCGAGCCGACCGGCGCCGAGCACAGTCCGCGCGATCAACGCGCGCACCTGCTCGACATCAGCGGCAGCATCATCGGCGGGCAGCTGCACATGGAGTGGATCTACAGCACCAACCTTCATCGGACCGAGACGATCGAGCGGGTTGCCACCGATTTTTACGCAGCGCTGCGCCATTTGATCAAGCACTGTTTGTCGCCTGAAGCCGGCGGCTATACGCCATCCGACTTTCCTGAGGCCAATCTCAACGAAGCCGAGTTGGCCGCTTTGCTGGCCGAAACGAGCGCATGAGGTGAATGCGATGAACGCCAAAGCCGTCGAAGCCGTTTACCCGTTGTCGCCGATGCAACAGGGCATGCTGTTCCACACGGTGTATGCGCCCGAATCGGGCGTGTATCACGCACAGACGGCGTGCGCGCTGCATGGCGATCTGGATGTAGATGCGTTCAAGCGCGCCTGGCAATGTGTGATCGATCGACACGCAATCTTGCGCACCGCCTTTGCCTGGAAGCGGCTCGATAAGCTGCTGCAAGTCGTTCATCGGCAAGTGACCGTACCGTGGGAACAGGACGATTGGCGCGCGGTGCCACCCGCCGATCAGCACATGCTCCTACTGGATTATCTACAAACCGATCGAGCCCGTGGCTTCGACTTAGCGCAAGCACCACTGTTGCGCCTCGCGTTGATGCGCACCGCCGATGACGCCTATCAATTCGTATGGAGTCATCATCATCTGCTGTTGGACGGTTGGTCGGTGCCGATTCTGCTCAAGGACGTGTTCACGTGCTACGAGGCGATGCGAACCGGGCGCGAACCGCAGCTGGAACCAGTCCGCCCCTATCGCGATTACATTACGTGGCTGCAGAAGCAAGACCCGGCCCATGTTGCCGCATACTGGCAGCGCATGCTCGCCGGCTTCACTGCCCCCACACCGCTCGTCGTCGATCACGCCCCGCACGGTGCGGCACACTACGCCGAACGAACGACCTTTGTTTCGGCCACGGCGACGGCCGAGTTGCAAGCGCTGGCGCGGCAGCATCACTTGACGCTGAACACCATTGTCCAAGGCGCGTGGGCGCTGCTGCTGCATCGGTACAGCGGCGACAGCGACGTAGTCTTCGGCGCGACGGTCTCCGGTCGCCCCGCCGATCTGCCCGGCGTCGAATCGATGCTGGGCGTGTTCATCAACACGCTGCCGGTGCGCGCGCGTATCACCGCCGATCAGCCTGTGCTGTCGTGGTTGATCGATCTGCAAGCCCAACAAGTGGAGATGCGACAGTATGAGTACAGTCCGCTAGTCGACGTGCAGGGCTGGAGCGACGTGCCGCGCGGTCAGTCGCTTTTCAACAGCATCCTTGTCTTTGAGAACTATCCGGTCGACGAAGCAGTGCGCGCCTTCACTGAAAGTTTACACATCGATCAAGTGCGCAACTTCGAACAGACCAACTATCCGCTGACGGTGGTCTCAGCCCCGGGCGATGCGCTACCGCTCAAGGCCTCCTACGATTGCCGCTGCTTCGACGACAATACCATCGATCGCATGTTAGGCCACTTGCGCACACTGTTGGAAAACATCGCCGCCGATCCGCATCAACCGCTGCGCGCAGTGCCACTGTTGACCGAACCCGAACGTCAACAAGTGCTGGTCGATTGGAATGCCACCACGCAGGACTACGCGCTCGATCAAGGCGTACATCAGTTATTCGAGGCACAGGCCGAACGCACACCTGATGCACCCGCGGTAGTCTTCAAAGATCAATCGCTCACTTATCGCGAACTCAATCAGCGCGCCAATCAACTTGCCCATTACTTGCGCACATTAGGCGTCGGGCCAGAGACGCTCGTCGCCATCTGCGTCGATCGGTCGCTTGAGATGATCGTCGACGTGCTGGGCGTCCTTAAGGCGGGCGGCGCCTACATCCCGATCGACCCTTCGTACCCGCCCGATCGTATCGCCTTCATGCTCGACGATTCGCAGACGAAGATTCTGCTCACATCGACTGCGCTTCGCGAACAGCATTCAACTTTCAACATTCAGCAATTGATCTGTCTAGATGCTGATTGGCCCACCATCGCGCTTGAACGCGACACCAACCCGATCAATCTCACCGCGCCCGACAATCTCGCGTACGTCATCTACACCTCTGGCTCGACCGGTAAACCGAAGGGCGTATTGTTGCATCATCGCGGCCTGAGCAACTTCATCCAGACCGAAATTCGCGACTTCGACTTGACTAGCCGCAGCCGCGTGCTGATGTTCGCGTCCTTCAGTTTCGATGCCTCGCTCGGCGACATCTTTGGCGCGTTGCTGAGCGGCGGCGCGCTTTACCTCGCTGATCAAGCGACGCTGATGTCCGCAACCGATCTGCATCGCCTGCTGCGCGAGCAGGCCATCACATCGATGGTGGTGCCGCCCGCTATGTTGAACATCTTGGCCGACGACGACCTGCCTGATCTACACACAGTCGTCTCCGTCGGCGAAGCGTGCCCGCCGACTGTGGCAGCCCGTTGGTGTAAAGGGCGTCGCTTCCTCAACGGTTACGGTCCCACCGAAACGACGATCGGTGCGTGCTGGAGTGTAATCGCGCACGTCGATCCGGCGGCCACCACCGTTCCGATCGGGCGGCCACTGGCCAACGTGCAAGCCTACGTGCTGGACGCCGAACAGCGGCTCGTGCCAATCGGCGTGCCGGGCGAATTACACATCGGCGGACTCGGCGTCGCGCGTGGCTACCTCAATCGGCCCGATCTCACCGAGGAACGCTTTATCCCGAATCCGTTCAACGATCTATCGGCGACGGTCGGCGGTCGACTGTACAAGACCGGCGACCTCGTCCGCTATCGTCCCGATGGTCAACTCGAGTTTTTAGGCCGCCTCGATCAGCAAGTAAAAATTCGCGGCTTCCGCATTGAGTTGGGCGAAATTGAAGCGGCGCTTAACCAACGGGCGGCGATACGCGAGAGCGTGGTCGTAGCGCGTGAAGACACACACGGTGACAAACGCTTGGTGGCGTATCTTGTAGCCGATCAGCCCGTCGATCTTCACGACGTGCAAGACGCACTCAAAGCGCAGTTGCCCGCGTACATGCTGCCGTCGACGTTCGTCGTGCTCGATCAATTGCCGCGCCTGCCCAACGGCAAGATCGATCGACGGGCGTTGCCCGCGCCTGAGTTTACCGCCTCAACCGATACCTACGTCGCGCCGCGCACGCCGCTCGAAGAGTTGCTGTGCGGTATCTGGGAAGACGTGCTGCGTGTGCCGCGTGTGGGTGTTCACGATCATTTCTTCGCCCTTGGTGGTCATTCACTGCTGGCGACGCAACTGGCTTCGCGCCTGCGTGAAGCGTTACAGATCGAAGTGCCGCTGCGTGAGTTGTTTGACAAACCGACCGTGGCCGAACTGGCGGAATTGATCGAAATGCAGCGCCATCACGGTGAAGCCGCCATGCCCCCGATCGAACCGGCGCCGCGCGATGGCCCACTGCCACTATCGTTCGCGCAACAGCGGCTGTGGTTTCTCGATCAACTGCTACCCGGCAACTTGCTATATCACATTCCCACTGCCGTGCGACTAAAGGGCGTCCTGAAGGTTGAAGCGCTTGAACGTAGCCTCAACGCCATCGTGCAGCGGCACGAGTCGCTGCGAACTACATTCGTCGCGCGTGACGGCCAGCCAGAGCAGATCATCGCGCCTACGCTGACGATCGCTTTACCCATCGTCGATTTGCGCGCCCTACCCGATGATCAACACGAGGCCGAAGCGGTGCGGCTCGCCACCGCCGACGTGTGTCAGCCATTCGACTTGGCGCGCGGCCCGTTGCTGCGAGCACACTTGCTCTGTATCGCAGAAGATGATCACGTCATTGTGTTGACGATGCATCACATCGTCTCTGATGGCTGGTCGATGGGCGTGTTGACGCACGAACTCGCGACGTTGTATGCAGCCTTCGCCGCCGATCGGCCTTCACCGCTGCCAGACCTGCCTATTCAGTACGCCGACTTCGCGCACTGGCAGCGACAAACGTTGGCGGGCGATGCGCTGGATGATCAACTGCGGTATTGGAAAGAACAGTTAAGTGGCAGCGCGCCGCTACTGGAACTCCCGACCGATCGACCGCGCCCGGCGATCCAGACTGTGCACGGCGCTCATCACTACTTCGCCGTGCCGCAACCGGTGGCCGATGCATTGAAAGCGCTGAGTCACAAAGCCGGTGCGACGCTGTTCATGACGCTATTGGCCGCGTTCGAGGCGTTGTTGTACCGCTATACCGGTCAGACCGATTTCAACGTCGGGACACCAATCGCCAATCGGACCCGCGCCGAGATCGAAGGTCTGATCGGTTTCTTCGTAAATACGCTGGTTATTCGCGCCCACCTCGACGGTATCTCCGACAAATTGTCGTTCTACGAATTGCTCAAGCGTGTGCGCGAGGCGGCGATGGGCGCCTATGCGCATCAAGATCTGCCGTTTGAAATGTTGGTCGAGACACTGCAGCCGCAGCGCGATCTCAGCCACACGCCGCTGTTCCAGGTGATGTTCGTGTTGGACAACACACCGCGCCAGTCTATCGCGTTGTCAGACGCTGTCTTGACCCCGATCGAAATCGAAACCGGTTCGTCGTCGTTCGATCTCACGTTATCGATCGCAGCGCGCGACGATAGTCTGCGCGGCTACTTTGAGTACAACACTGATCTTTTTGAAGCAGCCACGATCGAACAGTTAACCGATCATTTTCTGATGCTGTTAAGCAGCATCGTCACCAAACCCGACCAACTGATTCCCACTTTGCCGATGTTAACCGATACCGCCCAGCAGCAGTTACTGGTCGAGTGGAATCAGACCGCGGCCGACTTCCCCCACGATCGCTGCATTCACGACCTCGTCGAGGCCCAAGCCACCCTCCGCCCCGACGCGCTCGCCGTGATCTTCGACGAGCAAACCCTGACCTATCGCGACCTCGAGCGCCGCGCCAATCAACTCGCGCGCTACCTCCAACACCGCGGCGTCGGCCCCGATGTCCTCGTCGGCCTGGCCACCGACCGCGGCCCCGACATGATCGTCGGCATCCTCGGCATCCTCAAGGCGGGCGGCGCCTATCTGCCTCTCGACCCGTACTATCCGCCTGACCGCCTCGCCTTCATGTTGGCTGATTCGCACGTCGCGCTCGTCCTCACCCAAGCGGCGGTGTCAACACGGCTGTTCAACCAGAACTCAGACATCGAAAATCAGCAATTCGTGTGCCTCGACACCGATTGGCCGACCATCGCCCAACTGCCCGGTACGCCCGTTGGCTCAACCGCCACGCCCGATCACCTCGCCTATGTGATCTACACGTCCGGCTCGACGGGTAAGCCAAAAGGGGCCTTGCTGCAACATCGCGGCCTGTGCAACCTCGCTACATGGCAGCAAGGGGCATTCGGCCTCGGCGAGGGCAGCCGCGTCTTGCAGTTCTCGCCCTTCAGTTTCGATGCGTCCGTGTGGGAAACCTTCATGGCCCTGCGCAATGGCGGCACGCTGGTGTTGGCACGTCAGGAGTTGTTAGCCGGGCCTGATCTGGTGAACGTGCTACGCGACCACCACGTGACCCATGTCACGCTGCCACCCTCGGTGTTGAATGTCCTGCCGCCCGATGATTTGCCTGATCTGAAGGTCGTCATTGCCGCAGGTGAGGCCTGTCCGCGCGATCTGGTGCAGCGTTGGGCGAAAGGCCGTGCTTTCTTCAACGCCTACGGTCCAACCGAAACCACCGTCTGCGCGTCGATGTATCACTGCGACATCGACGATGAGTTTGCGCCACCGATTGGCCGGCCGATTGCCAACACGCAACTGTACGTGCTGGACGCCAATCAACAACCGGTGCCGATCGGCGTGCCGGGCGAACTGCATGTCGGCGGCGTCAGCGTCGCGCGCGGCTATCTCCAGCGACCGGAGTTGACTGCCGAGAAGTTCGTCCGTAACCCGTTCGGCGGTCGGTCGGCGGCGGCGGGCGATCGTCTGTACAAGACCGGCGATCTCGTGCGGTATCGCCCCGACGGCAACCTCGAATTTCTCGGCCGCATCGATCAGCAGGTCAAGGTGCGTGGCTTCCGCATCGAACTCGGCGAGATCGAGTCTGCTCTGCGCCAGCATCCAGCGATTCGCGACTGCGCCGTCATCGCGCACGACAATCGGCTGATCGCGTATCTGGTGCTGAATGATGACGCGCAAGTGGAGTCGAGCGATTTGAAGTCGTTCCTCAAGCAGCATTTGCCCGATTACATGCTCCCGGCGCGGTTCATTCCACTGGCGGCGCTGCCGCTCTCGCCCAGCGGCAAGGTCGATCGCAAAGCGCTGCCGTTGCCCGAAACACTGCACCTCGAGCGCGAACGGGACTACGTTCCACCACGCACGGAAACCGAAGTGAAGTTGGCGGCCATCGCCGCGGAGTTGCTGGGACTCGAGCGCGTCGGCGCGACCGACAACTTCTTCGATCTCGGCGGCCATTCGCTGCTGGCCACGCAGTTCATCTCACGCGTGCGCACGACCTGCCAGATCGATCTGCCCTTGCGCACCCTCTTCGAACAGCCTACCGTGGCGGAACTAGCGAACGAGATCGAACTCAGCAATGGTCATCGCCACCATGAACTCGCAACCATCGACGCCATGTTGAAGCGCCTCGCGACACTGTCGGATGCTGACGCGCGTGCCGCGTTGGCTGAATCACAGTCATTGAGCAAGTCAGGAGTCGGTCATGATTGACATGCTCGATCAGATCAAAGACCTGTCGCCGGAGAAACGCCGTCTGCTAGAACTTATGCTCAAAGAAGCGGGCGTTGAACTGGAACGCGCAGTGATTTTGCCGCAGCCGCGCACGACAAACACGTGGCCGACGTCTTACGCACAGCAACGCCTCTGGCTGATCGATCAACTTGAGCCGGGCAGCGCGGTGTACAACATCCCGCTGGCACTACGACTGACGGGGAGGCTAGATCTCGACGTGTTAGAGCGCGCGCTGAATGAAGTGGTGCATCGCCACGAAATTCTGCGCACCACATTCGACACTGCCAATCAAGCCCCGGTGCAGATCGTCGCGCCGGTGCAGCACGTGCCACTGTTCATGATCGATCTGCAGTCGCTGCCCGCGATCGATCGAGAAGCGGAGGCATTGCGGCTGGCTCACGTGGAAGCACAGCGGCCCTTCGACCTGACAAGCGGTCCGTTACTGCGCGCCCAAGTCCTGCGGCTCACCGCTGCCGATCACATCGTGTTGATCACGCTGCATCACATCGCCACCGACGGTTGGTCGATGGGCGTACTGCTCAATGAAGTGGTGACGCTGTACACGGCGTTCACGGCCAATCAGCCGTCGCCCCTGCCCGATTTATCGATCCAATACGCCGATTATGCGACATGGCAGCGCGACTGGCTCAAGGGCGAAGTGCTCGATCAACAACTGACGTATTGGAAAGAACAACTCGCCAATTGCCCGCCCCGCTTGGAACTCCCAGCCGATCGGCCTCGGCCCGCGACACAGACCACGCACGGCGCGCAGGTTTTGTTTGCTGTGCCGCCTTCAGTGCGCGATAAGTTGCTCCAACTCAGCCAGCAAAATGACTCGACCCTGTTCATGACGCTGCTCGCCGCATTTCAAGTTTTATTGTATCGCTACACCGGCCAGGACGATCTGTGCGTCGGCACGCCTGTCGCCAATCGGCAGCGCACCGAGACCGAACCGTTGATCGGCTTCTTCGTCAATACGCTGGTTATTCGCGGCGATCTTTCCGGTCAGCCAAGTTTCCGCGATCTGTTACAACGCGTGCGGGCTGTCACGCTAGCCGCTTACGATCATCAAGATCTGCCGTTCGATCTGCTGCTCGACGAACTGCAACCAGAGCGCGACCCCAGTTATTCGCCGCTGTTTCAAGTGATGTTTGCGCTGCAAAACGCGCCGCGCCGAGAAGTGCCATTGCCCGACGTCACGCTGACGTTGCTGCCCACTCACAGCGCCACCTCGAAGTTCGATCTGTCGCTGATCCTTTCAGAAACGACCGCCGGGCTGGAAGGCTCGATCGAGTACAACACCGATTTGTTTGATGAAGCCACGCTCGATCGAATGGTAGCGCATTTTATTCAACTCCTAACGAGCATCGTCGCGCAACCCGATCGATCGATCGCCACCTTGCCGATCGTGCCCGAAGCCGAACAACATCGCTTGCTCATCGAATGGACCGCTACGGCGCAGCCCTATGGCCGAGAGCGCTGCATTCATCAAGTCTTCGAGGACCAAGTCGCGCGTGTGCCCGACACGTTGGCCGTGGTCGATGAACGTCAATCGCTCACCTATCGCGAATTGAATCGCCGCGCGAACCAACTGGCGCACCACTTGCAACAGTTGGGCGTTGGCCCAGACACACCGATCGGGGTGTGTCTGGATCGCTCAGTTGAGGTCGTCATCAGCCTGCTCGGCATTCTGAAAGCGGGCGGCGCTTACGTCCCATTCGATCCGACTTATCCCACTGACCGTCTGCAATTCATGTTGGCAGACTCGCACGTAACTTTCATGCTCACTCAGCAGAAGTTCGCGACTGCATTTCTTAATCAGGCATCCGACATCAGAGATCCGAAACTCCTTTGCCTCGACACCGATTGGGCCCTCATCGCCGCCGAGTCCGACGAGAATCCAATCACGCAGGTCACTTCGTCAAATCTAGCATACATTCTATACACCTCCGGCTCAACTGGCCGACCGAAAGGCGTATGCTGTCAGCATCAAGGCGTGATCAATCTGCTGACTGATTTCGAGCGCTATCAACCGATCGATACCGGCGAAGCGTGCAGTTGGTGGACGAGCCTCAATTTCGATGTATCCGTGTACGAAATCTTTTCGCCGCTGCTGACGGGCGGCACACTGCACATCGTGCCGGAAACCGCGCGCGCCGAGAGTGTCCGCTGCTTCGAGTGGCTGCAGGCACACAATATTCAGAGCGCTTATCTACCGCCATTCATGATCGCCGATTTTGCCGCGTGGGTGCAGGCTGATGCGTCGCCGCTTGATTTGCGTCGCCTGTTGGTCGGCGTCGAACCGATCCGCGAGCCGCTGTTGGCCGCCATCAGCGCGCGCCTGCCGAAGCTGCGCATCCTCAACGGCTACGGCCCCACCGAAGCGACCGTCTGCTGCACGTTGTATCCCGTCAAGGCCGATCACGCGCCGAATCGCAACACCCCGATCGGCAAGCCACTGGCGAACACGCAAATCTATTTGCTCGACTCTCAGTTGCAACCCGTGCCGATCGGCGTGCCCGGCGAAGTCTACATCGGCGGCGATGGCCTCGCCCGCGGCTACCTCAATCAACCTGAGTTGACTGCAGAGAAGTTCATTCTCAATCCGTTCGGCGAGCTGTCGCCGGCGTTCGGAGGTCGTCTTTACAAGACTGGCGATCTAGCTCGTTGGCTGCCCGACGGCAACATCGAATTCATTGGCCGTACTGATTTTCAAGTAAAGGTGCGCGGCTATCGCATCGAGTTGGGCGAGATCGAAGCCGTGCTGAATCAACATCCCGACGTGCGCAAAAGCGTGGTGCTGGTGTGGCCGGGTGAAGCCGACGGTGATAAGCGTCTGGCGGCCTACGTTGTCGCGCCGCCCGAATCGACGCTGACGCCTGATGCCTTACGTGAGTTCGCGCGGGTGCGACTGCCCGATTACATGCTGCCGTCGGCCTTCACGGTGTTGGACACGCTACCGATCACCGCCAACGGTAAAGTTGATCGCCGCGCATTGCCGGTCCCAAACTGGTCCGTGCTCAATGCCGAGCATGTGGCACCACGCACCCCGACTGAAGAATTACTCTGCGGTCTGTGGTCGCAAATCTTGAAGATCGAGCGCGTCGGAATTACCGACAATTTCTTTGCGCTGGGTGGTCATTCGCTACTGGCGACGCAGATCGTGTCACGCGTGCGCGAAGCGTGGCAGATCGATCTGCCGTTGAAGCAGATCTTTGAAGCGCCCACGATAGCCACCCTAGCGGAGAAGATCGACACGCTGCGATCGGTCTCTAGGGTTGACCTCCAACCGATCGTCCCGCTTGCGTCCGGCGAGATTCCATCGTTATCGTTCGCGCAGCAACGTCTATGGTTTCTCGATCAATTAGAACCGGACACAGCCTTCTACAACATTCCCGAAGTTGTGCGGCTGGACGGCGCACTGAACATTACCGCGCTGACGGATAGTCTAAACGAAGTGATTCGCCGCCACTCGGTTTTGCGCAGCACCTTCCTTACGATCGACGGCGAGCCGCACCTGGTGATTGTGCCCGATCTACGCCTGCTGCCGCCCGTGATCGATCTACAGGGTATCCGCGAAACCGAGCGCGAGTCGGCGGCGCAACGGCTGATCCGCGACGAAGCACAGCGTCCCTTTGATCTGGCTAATGGGCCGTTAGTGCGCGCCACGCTGTTGAAACTCGCCGCCGATCAGCACATTGCGCTGTTGACGCTGCATCACAGCGTGTCGGACGGTTGGTCGACGACGATACTGATCAACGAACTGGCAACGCTTTACACTGCATACGTTCAGAGCAAGCCTTCGCCCTTGCCCGAACTCCCGATCCAATATGCCGATTTCGCGCACTGGCAACGGCAGTGGCTGCAAGGCGAAGTCATCGCTAAGGAACTCAACTATTGGCAGCAACAACTCAGCGGCTGCGCCACAGCGTTAAATCTGCCCACCGATCGACCTCGCCCGGCGATGCAGACCTCGCGTGGCGCGCACTATCAATTTGCGTTATCCGACGAACTGACGCAGTCGCTCAAAGACCTGAGTCGGCGTGAAGGCGCGACCTTGTTCATGACGTTGTTAGCCGCCTATCAGACGCTGCTCTATCGCTACACAGGACAAGATGACATCAACATCGGCACGCCGATTGCTAATCGCACCCGCGCCGAGGTCGAGAACCTCATCGGCTGTTTCGTGAATACATTGGTTCTGCGGGGCGATCTTTCCAGTGAACCGCCCTTCCGCGAACTGCTGAAGCGCACACGCGATGCCACACTAGGCGCATACGCGCATCAGGCTGTGCCGTTCGAGAAAGTCGTCGACGCGGTTCAACCCGAACGTGATCTGAGCCGCACGCCGTTGTTCCAAGTGATGTTCGTGCTGCAAAACGTGCCATCGCAGCCCATCACGTTGCCGGGCTTGACGCTAACGCACCTCCAACCGGAAAGCGGCGTATCGAACTTTGATCTGACGCTAGTCTTGGAAGAAACCGCCGACGGGTTGAGCGGCGCGATCGAGTACAGCACCGATCTCTTCGACGCCGACACCATCGAGCGATTGGCCGAGCACTTTGAGTTGCTGCTGACGAGCATCGTGGCCGACCCCGATCGATCGATCGCCACCCTGCCGCTGCTCGCCGATCACGAACAGCATCAACTGCTGATCGAGTGGAATGCCACTCACGCCGACTACGCGCACGATCGGTGTGTGCACCAACTGATCGAAGCCCAGGCCGAACGTACGCCGCGTGCCATTGCCATCGCCGCTGGTGACAAAACCGTGACCTATCGCGAGTTGAACCGTCGCTCGAATCAACTGGCGCACTATCTGCAAAAACTGGGCGTCGGGCCGGATCAACTGGTCGGGCTGTGTGTGGAACGTTCAGTTGAGATGTTGATCGGATTGCTGGGCATCCTCAAAGCCGGCGGCGCGTATGTGCCACTCGATCCGACTTACCCAGCCGATCGGATCGCTTTTATGCTGACTGATTCACACACCGCTGTGGTTGTTACTCAGCAGCACCATGCTCACTTGTTCAGTTCAAAATCAGAAATCGAAAATCCGAAATTAGTATGCCTCGACACCGATTGGCAGCACATCGCGTCAGAGAGCGTGCATCATCCCACCGGCCCAACGTCGCCCGATCAGTTGGCATACGTGATCTACACTTCTGGCTCCACTGGCAAACCGAAGGGCGTGATGATCACTCATCGGTCACTGGTCAATCACAACCAGGCGGTGGCACGCGAGTTTGGTTTGACGCCGGCTGATCGTGTACTGCAATTCGCGACGATCAACTTCGACACTGCCGCCGAAGAAATTTATCCAACCTGGATCAGTGGCGCGACATTGGTGCTGCCGCCACCCGGCCTGCTTACTGTCGACGATCTGCACGCGCTGATCGAGCGGGAACATCTGACTGTGCTCGATCTGCCGACGGCGTATTGGCACGCATGGACGCATGAACTAACGCTGTCACCACGAACGCTGCCGCCCGCACTGCGCTTGGTGATCGTCGGCGGCGAGAAGGCGTTAGCCGAACGCTACATCGAATGGCAACAAGTGACCGGCGGCCGCATTCGCTGGCTCAACACGTATGGCCCTACCGAAGGCACGATCATCGCGTCGGTGTATGAACCGTTAAGCAGTGAATCGTTAACCACCGAATTGCCGATCGGGCGGCCGATTGCTAACGCCAAGTTGTACGTGCTCGATCCGCACTTGCAGCCCACACCGATCGGTGTACCGGGCGAACTACACATCGGCGGTTTGACGGTCGCTCGCGGCTATCTCAATCAGACTGATCTAACGAACGAGCGTTTTATTCCAGATCCATTCGGCGATCCGGCGGCTGCGGTCAGTGGTCGCCTGTATAAGACCGGTGATTTGGCGCGGGTGCGAGCGGACGGCAATATCGAATATCTGGGCCGTATCGATCAGCAGGTGAAGATTCGTGGCTTCCGCATCGAACCGGGTGAAATCGAAACGAGGCTGCGTGAACATCCGGCTGTCAGCGAGGCGGTTGTCATCGCGCGCGAAGATACACCCGGCGATCGGCGACTGGTGGCCTACATCGTGCCGACCCCGACACAAACCATCAGCGCGGCCGAGCTGCGCAGTTTCATCGCGACACGTTTGCCTGATTACATGCGGCCAACCGCCTTCGTGATGCTGGAAGCGCTGCCGTTGACGCCGAACCACAAAGTCGATCGCCGTAAACTGCCCGCGCCCGATCAAATCCGCGCAGAACCGACGGCCACCTACGCCGCACCAGAATCCGCTGATGAAAAGACGCTAGCCGCCATCTGGTCACAGGTGTTGGGCGTAAGTCAAGTCGGCCGACACGATAACTTCTTTGAGCTGGGTGGCGATTCGATCTTGAGCATTCAGGTGGTGGCACGGGCGAACCAAGCGGGACTGCACTTTACGCCCAAGCAGTTGTTTGAGCGCCCGACGGTAGCGGGTCTGGCCGCAGTGTCTACTAAAGCGCGCACCATCCACGCCGAAGCCGGGTTGGTGGAAGGCGCGATGCCGCTGACACCGATTCAGCACTGGTTCTTCGAACAGGCCCTGCGTGATCCGCATCATTGGAATCAGGCGTTGATGTTTGAAACGCCGCCGCTTGATCAATCGCGACTAATGACAACCACTCGTTACTGGTTGAATCATCACGATGCGCTGCGGCTGCGCTTTGGCCGCGCCGACTCGGGCTGGCAAGCCATCATTCGCGATGGCGACGGCGCTGTGCCGGTGACCTGGATCGATCTGCGGCGGCTGCCACTTACCGCCCAACGCGAGGCAGTCGAACAGCATGCCACCGCCATTCAGGGCAGTCTCAATCTGTCCGAAGGGCCGCTGCTGCGCGTGGCCTACTTCGATCTGGGGCCGCAACAGCCGGGCCGCTTGTTGTTCGCGATTCATCATCTGGTCGTCGACGGCGTTTCATGGCGAATTCTGTTGGAAGATTTTCAGACCCTTTACGCGCAGCTCAGCCATCGTCAGCCCGTTCGATTGCCGCCTAAGACCACCTCGCTTCAATACTGGGCCGCGCGGCTGGAGGCGTACGCTCAAACGCCCGAAGTCGTCGATCAACTGCCATACTGGCTGAATGCGCTCAGCGGGCCGCTCAACCATCTGCCGCTCGACTTTGCCGATGGCGACAACATCGAAGCAGCCACTGACCACGTCGTCGTCACGTTGACGTCGGCAGAGACACAAGCGCTGCTGCACGATGTGCCCGCCGCCTATCACACCGAGATCAACGATGCGCTGGTGACAGCGCTGGCGTTGGCGTTAAGCGGCTGGGCGCGTGCGACTGAAGTGTTGATCGATCTGGAAGGCCACGGCCGCGAAGATCTCTTCGACGAGATCGATCTATCGCGTACGGTCGGTTGGTTCACCACACTGACGCCGCTGCGCTTGAATTTGAAAGGCACCGCTGGTCCCGGCGAGGCACTGAAATCGATCAAAGAGCAGTTGCGCCGCCTGCCGCAGCATGGCCTTAGCTACGGCTTATTGCGTTATCTTCACCACGACCGCGAGATTAGTTATCAACTGCGCGGCCTGAATCAACCGCAGGTAGCCTTCAACTATCTCGGCCAGTTCGACCAACTTGTGTCCGCCGACTCGGCCTTTAAGGCCGCCACCGAACCGATCGGGGCCGTACATAGCCCACGCGCGCAGCGCTATCACATCCTAGAGATCAACGGCGGCGTGATGAATGGGTGCTTAAGCCTGGACTGGACCTACAGCACCAACTTGCATCGTCGCGAAACGATCGAGCGTGTCGCCAACGATTTCATCGCCACACTGCGAACATTGATCGCCCACTGTCAATCACCTGAAGCGGGCGGCTACACTCCCTCCGATTTCAAGTTGGCACCAATCGATCAACGCCAACTCGACAAACTTCTGACGCGGCTCGACCGATCGAAAGCGAAGGCGCTGCCATGAACTCGTCCAACATCGAAGACCTGTATCCGCTGTCACCGATGCAGCAGGGCATGTTCTTTCACAGTCTGTATGCACCGGAATCCGGGATGTACTTCGAGCAGACGCGCTGCGCCTTGCAAGGCGATTTGGACACGGCGGCCTTTGAGCGCGCGTGGCAGCACGTGGTTGATCGGCACACGATCTTGCGCACCGCCTGTGTGTGGGAAGAGGTCGATCAACCGCTGCAAGTGGTGTATAGACAAGTGCCACTGCCGATCGAACACCATGATTGGCGCGGCCTCACACCAGCCGATCGAGCCGCGCGGCTCGACGAATATCTGCAAACCGATCGGCAGCGCGGCTTCGATCTGGCGACAGCGCCACTTATGCGCCTGGCGTTGATGCGCACCGGGCCACGCGAACACTATCTGGTGTGGAGTCACCATCACCTGCTGCTGGACGGCTGGTCGGTGCCATTGTTACTGAAAGAAGTGTTCCTCGGTTACGAGGCGTTTCGCAGCGGGCACGTCCCCCAATTTACGCCCGCACCGCGCTATCGCGACTACATTGCGTGGCTGCAACAGCAGAATCGCGCGCAAGCCGAAGCATTCTGGCGCCAGACGTTGCGCGGCTTTACGGCGCCGACACCGTTGATGGTGGACGGCGCCACTGGCGATCACGGCTATGCGGCACGCCGTGTGCAACTTTCGACGGGCACGACGCACGCACTGCAAGTGCTGGCCCGCCAACACCAGTTGACGCTGAATACCATCGTGCAGGGCGCGTGGGCGCTGCTGCTGCACTGGTACAGTGGCGAAGACGATGTGGTCTTCGGCGCAACCGTCTCAGGCCGTCCGCCCGATCTGCCAGACGCTGAGAATATCATCGGCGTGTTCATCAACACGCTGCCGGTGCGCGTGGCGTTCACTCCCGATCGAACCGTGATCGATTGGCTCAAAGTACTTCAAACGCAGCAAGTGGAACTGCGCCAGTACGAATACAGCCCGCTGGTCGAGATTCAGGGCTGGAGCGATGTGCCACCGAATACCGCGTTATTCGACAGCATCCTCGTCTTCGAGAACTATCCAGTTGACGCCTCGCTGCGACAGCTGGGCGGCTCGCTCGACATCCGCGACGTGCGCTCGTTTGCGCGCACCAACTATCCGTTGACCGTGGTGGCCGCGCTCGGCGATACGCTGACGCTGGACATCGCTCATGACTGTGGCCGCTTCGACACCGCCACGATCGATCGGATGTTGGGTCACTTGCGCATGGTACTCGACAACATGGCGGCTGATCCCCATCAACCGCTATCACATGTGTCGCTGCTTACTGACGCGGAACGACAGCAGTTGCTTATTGACTGGAACAACACGACATCCGATCAACCACGCGATCAAACAATCGCCCAGGTCTTCGAGGCGCAGGTCGAGCACGCGCCGAATGCCGTCGCCGTTGTCTTCAAAGATCAAACGTTGACGTATCGCGAACTCAATCGGCGCGCGAATCAACTCGCTCACTATTTGCAGAAATTGAACGTCGGCCCCGATACGCTTGTCGCCATCTGCGTCGATCGGTCGCTTGAGATGATCGTCGGCGCCCTCGGCGTGCTCAAAGCGGGTGGCGCCTACGTCCCGATCGATCCAGCATACCCGCCCGATCGCATTGCCTTCATGCTTGAGGATTCGCAGGCGAAGATTCTGCTCACGTCGGCTACGCTTCGCGAACAGAATTCGGCATTCAGCATTCAGCAATTGATCTGCCTAGATACTGATTGGCCTACTGTCGCTCTCGAAAGCGAAACCAATCCGATCGACCTCGCCACGTCCGACAGTCTTGCGTACGTCATCTACACGTCCGGCTCAACCGGCAGACCGAAGGGTGTACTGCTGCACCAGCGTGGGCTAATCAATTTTGTTCAGGCGGTGCAGCGCGATTTCGCCGTCACGCCGGACAGCCGTTTCCTCCAATTTGCGTCGTTCAGTTTTGATGCGTCGGCGGGCGAAATCTTTGGCGCGTTGTTGAACGGCGCGACGTTGGTCATGGCCGAGCGCGACACACTGCTGTCCGTGCCAGATCTGAACGGCCTGTTGCGCGAACAAGCAGTGACCACCACCACATTGCCGCCCTCGCTGTTGAACGTGCTGCCATCCGACGATCTGCCTGCGTTGCAAACGGTGGCCTCCGTCGGCGAGGCATGCCCAGTGGCGGTCGCGGCGCGCTGGTGTCAGGGACGACGCTTCATCAACGGTTACGGCCCCACCGAAACGACGATCGGGGCATGTTGGGGTGTGATCGATCGCATCGATCCCGACGCAACAACCGTTCCCATCGGACGACCGATCCTCAACACTCAGTTGTACGTGCTGGATGCACATCAACGCCCCGTGCCCATCAGCGTGCCGGGTGAACTGTACATCGGCGGCGTGGGTATTGCGCGCGGCTATCTCAATCGGCCCGATCTCACCGAGGAACGATTTATCTTCAATCCATTCAGAGGTCTGTCAGCTGCGGCTGGCGGTCGCCTGTACAAGACCGGCGACCTCGTCCGCTGTCGCCCCGATGGTCAACTCGAATTTTTAGGGCGACTCGATCAGCAAGTAAAAATTCGCGGCTTCCGCATTGAACTCGGCGAGATCGAAGCGGCGCTGACGCAACAGTCGGGCGTGCGCGAATGTGTCGTCAATGTCCACGAGGATCAGGCTGGCGACAAATTCTTGATCGCCTATCTCGTGACTGATCGGCCCATCGAACTCGACGATGTACGCGCTCAACTCAAAACGCGACTGCCCGCCTACATGCTGCCGTCGGCCTGTGTGATGCTCGATCAACTGCCGCGCCTGCCTAACGGCAAAATCAATCGTCGCGCCCTGCCCGCACCCGATCGGCTTGATCGTCCCGACGAATTTGTCGCGCCGCGCACGCCCATCGAAGAACTGGTATGCGCCATCTTTGCTGAAGTGCTGCGTGTGCCGCGCGTCAGTCGCAACGATCACTTCTTTGAGTTGGGCGGCCATTCGCTGCTGGCGACACAAGCGGTGTCTCGCCTACGCACAACCTTCCAGATCAATTTACCGCTGCGCGATCTCTTTGAAGCGCCCACTGCCGCGCAGCTAGCCGAGCGCATCGATCGCCAGCGGCGGACGAGCGAAACAGGGCTACCGCCGATTCAGCCGGCGCCGCGCGATTGCCCACTGCCACTATCGTTCGCGCAGCAGCGCTTGTGGTTCCTCGAGCAACTCGCGCCGGGCAGTCTGTTCTACAACCTGCCGACTGCGCTTCGCCTGTGTGGCCGACTGGATGTGAGCGCACTCGAACGCAGTCTCAACGCTATCGTGCAACGACATGAAGCTCTGCGCACAACATTCGCCCTCGTCAATGATCAGCCGGTACAAAACATCGCGCCTGAATTGACGATCGCGCTGCCACGGATTGATCTGCGGCCGTTGCCTCATGCCGAACGCGAGGCCCAAGCGCAACGCCTGATGCGCGACGAAGCACAGCAACCGTTCGATCTGGCTCAAGGCCCATTGCTGCGCGCTCGATTGATCCAGCTTGCCGACGAAGAACATCTCGCGTTGGTGACACTACATCATATCGTGTCAGACGGTTGGTCGATGGGCGTGTTGATCAAAGAGTTGGCGGCGTTGTATGCTGCCTTCACAACCGATCGGCCTTCGCCGCTGCCCGATCTTTCGCTTCAATACGCCGACTTCGCGCACTGGCAACGGCGATGGTTAACGGGTGCGGTGTTGGAAGAACAGTTGGCATACTGGAAGCAGCAACTCGCTTACAGCGCCCCTATGCTCGAATTGCCGACCGATCGGCCGCGTCCAGCGCTGCAGACTTCTAACGGTGCAACGATGCCGTTCACGCTCCCGCCTGAGTTATCGACGGCGATCACTGCGCTGAGCCGCACTGAGAACGTTACGGTGTTTATGACGTTGCTGGCCGCATTCGAGACGTTGTTGTACCGCTATACCGGTCAGACCGATTTCAACGTTGGGACACCGATCGCCAATCGGACCCGCGCCGAGATCGAAGATCTGATCGGTTTCTTCGTGAATACGCTCGTTGTGCGGGCTGATCTAGCTGAGAAACCATCGTTCCGCGATTTGCTGGCGCGTGTGCGCGAAGCAACGTTGGGCGCGTATGCGCATCAAGACCTACCGTTCGAAATCTTGGTCGAGGCGCTGCAACCGCAGCGCGATCTCAGCCATACGCCGTTGTTCCAAGTGATGTTCGTACTGGACACGCCACCCAACGCGCAGTTGCAGTTGCCGGGCATAACGCTGGAAGGATTGGCGGCGCACAGCGGCGCAGCCTCATTCGATCTGACGCTATCGATGTCGGACAGTGCCGAAGGCTTACGCGGCTATGCAGAATACAACACCGATCTGTTCGACGCGGCGACCATCGAGCGCATGTTGCAGCATTTTCGAGTGCTGATCGAAAATGCTGTGGCTGATCCCGATCGATCGGTGGACACACTTCCAATTGTAACGACGGCCGCCCAGCAGCAGGTACTAGTCGAGTGGAATCAGACCGCGGCCGACTTCCCCCACGATCGCTGCATTCACGACCTCGTCGAGGCCCAAGCCACCCTCCGCCCCGACGCGCTCGCCGTGATCTTCGACGAGCAAACCCTGACTTATCGCGACCTCGAGCGCCGCGCCAATCAACTCGCGCGCTACCTCCAACACCGCGGCGTCGGCCCCGATGTCCTCGTCGGCCTGGCCACCGACCGCAGCCCCGACATGATCGTCGGCATCCTCGGCATCCTCAAGGCGGGCGGCGCATACCTCCCGCTCGACCCGTACTACCCGCCTGACCGCCTCGCCTTCATGTTGGCTGATTCGCACGTCGCGCTCGTCCTCACCCAAGCGGCTGTATCAACACGGCTGTTCAACCAGAACTCAGACATCGAAAATCAGCAATTCGTGTGCCTCGACACCGATTGGCCGACCATCGCCCAACTGCCCGGTACGCCCGTTGGCTCAACCGCCACGCCCGATCACCTCGCCTATGTGATCTACACGTCCGGCTCGACGGGTAAGCCGAAAGGGGCCTTGCTGCAACATCGCGGCTTGTGCAACCTCGCGACATGGCAGCAAGGGGCATTCGGCCTCGGCGAGGGCAGCCGCGTCTTGCAGTTCTCGCCCTTCAGTTTCGATGCGTCCGTGTGGGAAACCTTCATGGCCCTGCGCAATGGCGGCACGCTGGTGTTGGCACGTCAGGAGTTGTTAGCCGGGCCGGATCTCGTCAAGGTGCTGCGGGACTATCACGTGACCCACGTCACGCTGCCGCCGTCGGTGTTGAGTGTGCTGCCGGCCGATGATTTGCCTGATCTGAAGGTCGTCATCGCCGCGGGTGAAGCCTGCCCACGTGATCTGGTCCAGCGCTGGGCCATCGGCCGCGATTTCTTCAACGCCTATGGTCCCACCGAGACCACCGTCTGCGCCTCGATGTATCACTGCACTCTTGACGATAAAGCCGCGCCGCCCATCGGCCGCCCGATCGCGAATACGTGTCTGTACGTGCTGGATGCCAATCAGCAGCCCGTGCCGATCGGCGTGCCGGGCGAACTGCACGTCGGCGGCGTCAGCGTCGCGCGCGGCTATCTCCAGCGACCGGAGTTGACTGCCGAGAAGTTCGTCCGTAACCCGTTCGGCGGTCGGTCGGCGGGCGATCGTCTGTACAAGACCGGCGATCTGGTGCGGTATCGCCCCGACGGCAACCTCGAATTTCTCGGCCGCATCGATCAGCAGGTCAAGGTGCGTGGCTTCCGCATCGAACTCGGCGAGATCGAGTCCGCCCTGCGCCAGCATCCAGCGATTCGCGACTGCGCCGTCATCGCGCACGACAATCGGTTGATCGCGTATCTGGTGCTGAATGCTGACGCGCAAGTGGAGTCGAGCGATTTGAAGTCGTTCCTCAAGCAGCATCTGCCCGATTACATGCTCCCAGCGCGGTTCATTCCGCTGGCGGCGCTGCCGCTCTCGCCCAGCGGCAAGGTCGATCGCAAAGCGCTGCCGTTGCCCGAAACACTGCACCTCGAGCGCGAACGCGACTACGTTCCACCGCGCACGGAAACCGAAGCGAAGTTGGCGGCCATCGCCGCGGAGTTGCTGGGGCTCAAGCGCGTCGGCGCGACCGACAACTTCTTCGATCTCGGCGGCCATTCGCTGCTGGCCACGCAGTTCATTTCACGCGTGCGCACGACCTGCCAGATCGATCTGCCCTTGCGCACCCTCTTCGAACAGCCTACCGTGGCAGAACTAGCGAACGAGATCGAACTCAGCAAAGCAGCACAGATCGAAACATCCGTCACGCCCGCCATCACGCCGATTACACGTTCGACGCGGCGGATGAAACGCAGTGAATTGACACCCAACGACGGTGATGGTCAACACGAAGCACCTGAACCGATGAAGGTGGCCTGATGATCGCAGAGCGCGTTGCAGACACCCTGCCTGTCGAACCTGACGAGGTCTACGTTTTTCCGGCGTCGTTTGGGCAGCAGCGATTGTGGTTCCTCGATCGCTTCGAACCGAACAGCCCGTACTACAACATTCCATCGGCAGTGCGGTTGACGGGCGTACTGAACGCCGCCGTGCTAGAGCGCGCGCTGAACGAAGTGGTGCGCCGTCATGAAATTCTACGCACCACGTTCGATCTGCTCGACGGCGAAGTCGTGCAGGTCATCGCGCCTGCGCTGCACGTGCCCCTGCCCGTGATCGATCTGCGCTCTCGTCCAGAAGAAGAACGCGAAACCGAAGCGCTACGACTCGCTACCGACGAGGCTCGCCAGCCGTTCGATCTGACGCGCGGGCCGTTATTGCGCGCCCAACTGCTGTGCTTGAATGATCACGAGCACCTCGCCTTGTTCACGCTGCATCACATCATCGCCGATGGCTGGTCGATCAACGTCTTGATCAACGAACTTGCCACGCTGTATGCCCCCCTTGCTGCGCAGCGATCGTCACCACTGCCAGAGTTGTCCATCCAATATGCTGACTTTGCCGAGTGGCAGCGCACTTGGCTGCAAGGCGATGTACTCGATGAACAACTGGCGTATTGGAAACAGCAATTGGCGAACAGCCCGACCGTGCTGGAACTCCCGACCGATCGACCGCGCCCGGCGGTGCAAACCTCGCGCGGCGCGACACGCTCGTTGCGGCTGTCGGCGGCTTTGACACAGGCGTTGAACACCCTGAGCCGTCGCGAAAACTGCACGTTGTTCATGACGCTGCTGGCTGCGTTCCAGACGCTGCTGCATCGCTACACCGGCGTTGAGGACATCTGCGTCGGCACGCCCATCGCCAATCGCAACCGCGCCGAAGTCGAAGCGCTGATCGGCTTGTTCATCAACACATTGGTCATCCGTGCTGATCTATCGGGTGATCCGTCGTTCCGTCAGTTGCTGCAGCGCGTCCGCGAAACAACGCTCGGCGCGTATGCGCATCAAGACCTGCCGTTTGAAAAACTCGTCGATGCGCTGCAGCCTGTGCGCGATATGAGCCACTCACCGCTGTTTCAGGTGATGTTCATTTTGCAGAACGCGCCGCTAAAAGCGCAGCAGTTGCCGGGCTTGTCACTGAAGATGCTGGATGTCGACAGCGGCACGGCGACGTTCGATCTCACGCTGTCGATGTCGGAAACAACCGATGGGCTGGACGCCTCGATCGAGTACAACACCGATCTCTTCGACGCGGCCACGATCGATCGGCTTTTGCAGCACTTCGACGTGTTGCTGCACAGCCTTGTCGCCAATCCCGATACACCAATTTCAAATCTAGTGTTGCTGCCCGAAGATGAGCGCCGTCGACTTTTGATTGACTGGAACGACACAGCGGCCACTTACTTAACTGACAACCAGGTGCATCATCTGTTTGAAGAACAAGCGGCGCGCACGCCGGATCACATCGCCGTGGTATGGCAGGACAAGCATATAACGTACGCTGAACTCAATCGGCGGGCGAATCAACTAGCACATTACTTGCGGAAAGTAGGTGTCCAATCTGAAACGCTCGTGGCGATCTGCCTGGAGCGATCCATAGAAATGATCGTTAGTGTGCTGGGTGTGCTCAAAGCGGGCGGCGCGTACGTGCCGATCGATCCGCTGTATCCCGCCGATCGCATCGCCTTCATGCTGAGCGATTCGCAAGCACCCATCGTGTTGACGCAAGAGCGACTAGCAGCCAACGTTCAGCAGTCAGCATTCAGCACTCAGCAATTGGTTCGCGTCGATGCCGATTGGAGCCTCATAGCCCTCGAAAGCGACGATAACCCGATCGGACGTACGACGCCCGACAACCTCGCGTACATGATTTACACGTCAGGCTCGACGGGGCGCGCAAAAGGCACGCTGATCACGCATCGCAATCTTGTCAACGCGTATCGCGCTTGGGAAGTCGCTTACGAATTGCACACGGTATCATCGCATCTGCAGATGGCAAACTTCGCCTTCGACGTGTTCTCCGGCGACTTCGTGCGCGCCTTGTGTTCCGGCGGTAAATTGGTGTTGTGCCCGCGCGAGTTCCTGCTCGACGCGCCGCGCTTGTACGACTTGCTGCGCCGCGAAGCCGTCGACTGCGCCGAGTTCGTGCCCGCCGTGCTGCGCGGCCTGATCCAGCATCTCGATCAGGCGCATCAGACGCTTGACTTCATGCGGTTGCTCGTCTGCGGCTCGGACAGTTGGTATGTCGAAGAATACCGATATTTCAAGCGTTTTTGCGGCCCGCGCACGCGGCTAATCAATTCGTTCGGCCTGACCGAAGCCACCATCGACAGTTCGTATTACGAAGCGACAGCACTCGCCGCCAACGCCGATCAGGTCGTGCCGATTGGCCGCCCGTTCCCCAACATGCAGTTGTACGTGCTGGACAAGCATCTGCAGCCCATGCCCATTGGCGTGCCGGGCGAGTTGTACGTGGGCGGCCTCGGTATCGCGCGCGGCTATCTCAATCGCCCCGAGCTAACAGATGAGCGATTCATCCGCAATCCGTTTGAACCCGCAATCTGCAATCCACAATCAAAAATGTATAAGACCGGCGATCGCGCCCGCGTTCTGGCTGATGGCAACGTCGAGTTTTTGGGGCGTATGGATTTTCAAGTGAAGATTCGCGGCTTCCGCATCGAGCCCGGCGAGATCGAAGCGGCGCTGGGTCAGCATCCCGCAGTTCAATCCGCCGTCGTGTTGGTGAAAGACGCCGCGCCGAATGACAAACGCCTCGTGGCCTACATCGCATCAGATCGACAGCCCGTGCTGACCGCGGGCGAACTGCGGCAATTCGCGCAAGATCGTTTGCCCGAATACATGATCCCGACAGCCTTTGTCATCTTGGACGCGATGCCGTTAATGGCCAACGGCAAGATCGACCGCATCGCTCTGCCTGCACCCGATTGGTCGCGCCGCGACCTGGCCGATGAATACATCGCGCCGCGCACGCCAATTGAGGAAACGCTGGTCACTGTCTGGCGGCAGGTGTTGGGCGTGAAACAGATCGGCGTGCACGACAACTTCTTCCAACTGGGCGGCCATTCGCTGCTCGCAACGCAGTTAATCTCACGCATCCGATCGGCCTTCAAAGTTGATCTGCCGCTGCGCAACGTGTTTGAAGCGCCAACCATCGCCGGGCTGGCGTCACTGATCGATGTGGCGCAGCG
The DNA here is from genome assembly GCA_046328575.1 of Anaerolineae bacterium. Lineage (GTDB taxonomy): Bacteria > Chloroflexota > Anaerolineae > Fen-1058 > Fen-1058 > JAGOBP01. The sequence goes on along the minus strand of JAXLWI010000021.1, from coordinate 22,021 downwards.
CGCCGAAACCGGCGTGAGCGTGCCGCCACTGGTGCGCGTCTCGCGCGATCAAGTCTTGCCGTTGTCATTCTCGCAGCAGCGCTTGTGGTTCCTCGATCAGCTGGAACCGAACAGCCCGATCTACAACCTGCCAGAAGCGATGCGCCTGCATGGGCCATTGAACCTGGCCGCACTGGAGCGCAGCCTCAACGAAATCGTGCGGCGGCATGAAGTTCTGCGCACGACGTTCGTCACCATCGACGGACAGGCACAGCAGATTATCGCGCCGCAGTTGACGCTGCCGTTATTGATCGACGATCTGCGATCGCTACCGTTGGTCGATCGGGAAGCAGAGGCTTTGCAACTAGCGAATGTGGAAGCACAGCAACCGTTCGATCTCTCAGTCGGTCCACTGCTTCGTGCACGCGTGCTGCGCCTGGCCGACGACGATCACATCGTGCTGTTGACGATGCATCACATCATTGGCGATGACTGGTCAACCAACGTGCTCATTCAGGAAGTGTCGGCGTTGTACGACGCCTTCACGCACGATCGGCCTTCGCCGCTACCCGAATTGCCGTTCCAATACGCGGACTTCGCGCACTGGCAGCGAGCGTGGTTGCAAGGCGAGGTACTCGAAAAGCAGCTAGGTTACTGGAAGCAACAGTTAAGCGGCGTGCCGCCAGTGTTACAACTCCCGACTGATCGACCGCGCCCGGCGGTACAGACCTATAACGGGGCATATCAAGCGTTTGCCTTATCGCCGCACTTGTCGCTGTCGATTCGCGCCTTGTGTCAGCGCGAAGGCGTCACGCCGTTTATGCTGCTGCTGGCCGCCTTCCAGACGCTGCTGTACCGCTACACGCACAGCGACGACATCAGCGTGGGGACGCCGATCGCCAATCGGAACCGCACCGAGATTGAAGGCTTGATCGGTTTCTTCGTGAATACGCTCGTTGTGCGCACTGATCTATCCGGCGAGCCATCGTTTCGTGAAGTGCTGCGCCGTGTGCGCGAAGTGTCACTGGGCGCATACGCACACCAGGACGTGCCGTTCGAGATGATCGTCGAGGCGGTGCAGCCCACGCGCGATCTCAGTCACTCGCCGCTGTTTCAAGTGATGTTTGTCATCCAGAATGCGCCGCAACAGCGGCGCGCCATCGTACCAGGTCTGACGTTGAGTTCAGTTGAAGCGCACAGCGGCACAGCCAAATTCGATCTGACGCTGTTCATGATGGAAGAAGCCGACGATCGATTGAGCGGTGCACTGGAATACAACACCGATCTGTTCGACGCGGCGACGATGACGCGCCTGATCGGTCATTTCGAAACGCTGCTGAGCGGCATCGTGACCGATCCCGATCACCCAATCTCTACCTTGCCGCTGCTCACAGAGGCCGAGCGTAATCAACTGCTGATCGAGTGGAACGACACGCGGGCTTACTATCCGAGCGACCATTGCGCGCATCAGTTGTTTGAGGAGCAAGTCGCCCGCACGCCGACTGCAATCGCGGTGAAGTTTGGCGAAACGTCGTTGACGTACGCTGAACTCAATTGCCGCGCAAATCAACTGGCCCACTATTTGCGAAAACACGGTGTCGGACCAGAGACACTCGTCGGCCTGTGTGTCGAACGCTCGATCGAGATGATCGTTGGCTTGTTGGGCGTGTTCAAAGCGGGCGGCGCCTATGTCCCGATCGATCCGCACTATCCCGCCGAGCGCATCGCCTTCATGCTCGATGACGCGCACACGCCGATCTTACTAACACAACAGCAACTTCTTGAGAACAATCAGCTATCAGCAATCAGCAATCAGCAAATGCTTTGTCTCGACGCCGATTGGCCCCTGATCGCAACCGAAAGTGGCGATGATCCGATCAACCACACCGCGCCGGACAACCTGGCCTACGTGATCTACACCTCAGGTTCAACCGGTAAACCCAAAGGTGTGATGGTGAGCCAGCGCGGCTTAGTGAACTACCTAACGTGGTGTCAGCGCGCGTATCCGCTTGATGGTGGCAACGGCGCACCCGTTCACTCGTCGATCTCCTTCGACCTAACGATCACAGCCATCTTCGCGCCATTGATCGCGGGACGCTGTGTGCATCTGCTGCCCGATGAACTCGCCGTCGAGACGCTGAGCGAAGCTGTGCGAGCCGTCGACGACTTCAGCCTGATCAAGATCACGCCCGCGCATTTGCAACTGCTCGGGCAGCAGCTCACGCCCGATCAGGCCGCGCAGTGCACACGCGCCTTCATCATCGGCGGCGAGAATTTGCTGGCCGATCACATCGCGTTCTGGCAACTGCACGCACCGCAGACACGGCTCATCAACGAATACGGCCCCACCGAAACGGTGGTGGGCTGCTGCGTCTACGACACGCCGTTGGGCAAGCATCATTCAGGCTCGATCCCGATCGGGCGGCCGATCATCAACACTCAGTTGTATGTACTGGACAGACATTTGCAACCTGTGCCAATCGGCGTGATGGGCGAGTTGTACATTGGCGGCGCGGGCGTAGCGCGCGGCTATCTCAATCGACCCGATCTCACTGAGGAAAAATTCATTCCCAATCCATTTGAATCCAAAGTCCAAAGTCCAGAATCCAAAATCTACAAAACCGGCGACCTGGTTCGCTACCTGCCCGACGGCAACCTTGAATATCTATGTCGCGTCGATTTTCAAGTCAAGATTCGCGGCTTCCGCGTTGAACTCGGCGAGATCGAAACAGTGCTGGAGCACCATCCGGCGGTACGTGAGGTCGTGGCGTGGGTGTGGCATGATAACGGCAATCAGCGACTGGTCGCCTACATCGTGCCGACGAAATACGACGAAGCACCCGCCGCGTCCGATCTGCGTGCCTTCCTGAAAGAGAAGCTGCCGGAGTACATGATCCCGGCGGCGTATGTGCTGTTGGATTCACTGCCGCTTACGTCGAACGGCAAGATCGATCACGCGGCACTGCCCACGCCTGATCAAACGCAGTTGGAAAGCACCAGCACCTACGTTGCGCCCTCGACACCGCATGAACAATTATTAGCCGACATCTGGGCGGAAGTGTTGAGACTGAAGCAAGTGGGCGTTCACGACAATTTCTTTGAACTGGGCGGCGATTCGATCATGAGCATTCAGGTGATCGCGCGGGCCAATCAGGCCGGGCTGCACCTGACGGCGAAGCAGTTGTTTGAGCAACCGACGATTGCGGGGCTGGCAGCGATTGCTCGGGCAGGTCATTCCGTGACCGCCGAACAAGGTCAAGTCACTGGCGAAGTGGCGTTAACGCCGATCCAGCATTGGTTCTTCGCACATGAGTTAATTGAGCGCCATCACTGGAATCAGTCGCTCATGCTGGAAGTTCACCAGCGACTCGATCGGACGGTGCTGGCCCAAACGATCAAGCACTTACTTAAACATCACGACGCATTGCGACTGCGCTTCATCCATGATGAGCACGGCTGGCATGCAATCACCGCCGCTGTCGATGACATCGTGCCTTTAACGTGGATCGATCTGCCAAAAGCAGATGATCTATCGAGAGTGGAGATGTACGCCGCGCAGGCACAGGCAAGGCTGAATTTGTCGAACGGCCCGTTGATCCGCGTGACGTATTTCGCGTGTGGCGAAGGCCAATCAGATCGATTGCTGATCGCCGCGCATCATCTGGTGATCGACGGTGTCTCGTGGCCGATCCTGCTTGAAGATTTCCATACCGCCTATCAGCAGTTGGCGGCAGGTCAAACCGTGCGTTTGCCGCTCAAGACCAGCTCGTTCCAACAGTGGGCACAGCACTTGGAGGCGTACGCGCAGTCGGAGGAATTGCGGATCGAGTTGGCCTACTGGCTGGATACGTCACGCGGTTTGCTCGCCCAAATCCCACTGGATTACGTCGCAGAGTCGCAACTCAACACCGAAGCCTCCGCAGACAGCGTGACAGTGGCGTTGACGGTTGACGAGACGCACACATTGCTGCACGACCTGCCCACTGCGTATCGCAGCGAGATCAACGATGTGCTGCTCACAGCGTTGACACGGGCGTTGGCCGAGTGGACGGGGTCACGCACCGTGTCGATCGATCTGGAGAGTCATGGCCGCGAGGCGCTCTTCGACGATCTCGATGTGTCGCGCACGGTCGGCTGGTTCACCAGTCTGTATCCGGTTTGGTTGACGCTGGCTGACACCGAAGACGTTCAACAGCATTTGATGACGATCAAAGATCAGCTGCGCCGCGTGCCTCACCACGGTCTCGGTTACGGCGTACTACGCTACCTCAATATCGCTGGAGCGAGCAATCGATTGCGAGCCCTGCCAAAGCCCGAAGTGCTTTTCAACTACCTCGGTCAGATGGATCAGACGTTAGGCGAAGCCACCGCGTTTGAGCCCGCTCGCGAATCACGCGGAGCAGAACGCAGCCCGCACGATCGACGCACGCACCTGATCGACATCAACGGCGGCATTGCGAACGGCTGTCTGCAAATGGAATGGACGTTCAGCGCGAACCTCCATCGGCGCGAGACGATCGAGCGCGTGGCACAACGTTTCATCGCCGTTTTGCGTTCGATGATCAACTACACTCGATCCACCGAAGTCGCTCAAGCGCCGACTGATTTCGCCGAGTTTGGTTGGAGTTCAGAGGATGTGTCAGACATCTTAAGAGAGATAGGCGAGGTGTAGCCGCCGTGAACGCCAAAAACGTAGCCGATTTCTATCCTTTGTCGCCGATGCAGCAAGGCATGTTGTTTCACAGCTTATATGCGCCGGACAGCGGCGTCTACGTCGAACAGCTTAGCTGCACGCTGGATGGTGATCTGAATGTACGCGCCTTCGAGCGCGCGTGGCAGCGCGTCGTGGAACGGCACACCATTTTACGCACCGGCTTCGTCGGCGAAAGCCTCAAAGAACCGGCCCAAGTAGTCAAGCGCGAAGCCAAAGTAGTGGTGACGCAGCATGATTGGCGCTCACTGCCGCCGGCAGAACAGTCTGCTCAGTTAGCGGTGTTGCTACAAACCGATCGCACCCGCGCCTTCGATCTGGCCGCGGCTCCGCTAATGAGGCTGACGCTAATTCGCGTGGCGGCGCAGACTTATGAATTTGTGTGGAGTTATCATCACGCGCTGCTCGACGGCTGGTCAACGCCGCTGTTGATTCAGGAAGTGTTGATGTTTTACGACGCCGCGCAGCGCGGTGAAGAGCTGCGCTTGCCGCCCGTTCGTCCCTATCGCGACTACATCACGTGGCTCAAGCAGCAGAGCCTCTCGGACGCCGAAGCCTACTGGCGGCACACACTGAAAGGCTTCACTACGCCGACGCCGCTGGTGGTCGATCGCCTGACAGAGCGCTCCGGCGAAGACAACACGCCAACGAACGAGATTGAAGTTCGCTTAAGCGCAGCAACCACCGCCGTGCTGCAATCGCTGGCGCGGCAGCAACACTTGACGTTGAGCACCATCGTGCAGGGCGCGTGGGCGTTGTTGCTCAGTCGTTATAGCGGCGAAGACGATGTCCTGTTCGGCGCGACGGTCTCTGGTCGTCCCGTCGATCTGCCGGATGCTGAGACGATGATCGGCTTGTTCATCAACACGCTGCCGGTGCGCGTTCAGATAAGCGCTGATATCAGCACTATCGACTGGCTCAAATCGCTGCAAGCGCAGCTCGTCGAACTGCGTCAGTATGAATACAGCCCGCTCGTTCAGATTCAGAGTTGGAGCGAAGTGCCGCGGGGGCAACCGTTGTTTGAGAGCTTGCTCGTCTTCGAGAACTATCCGGTGGCTGCGGCACTGCAACAACATGACGGCAGTCTGCACCTTCAGAACGTGCAATCAGTGGAGCAGACCAACTATCCCCTCAACCTCGTCGCAGGCGCAGATCACGAATTGCTGCTGCGCTTGTTATACGATGAGAATCGCTTCGAGCGTGCCACGATCGAGCGCATGTTAGGCCATCTTGCCACGATCCTGGAGTCGTTCGCCCTACATCCCACACAGCCATTGCACGATGTGCCGCTGCTGACTAAAGCCGAACGTCATCAACTGCTGATCGAGTGGAATAACACCGCCGCCGATTATCCGCACGATCAGTGCGCGCATGAATTGTTTGAGGGGCAAGTCACACGCACGCCGGAGGCGATTGCTGTCACGCATGAGGCCGAAGCCGTGACGTATCGCGAACTCAATCGGCGCACGAACCAAGTCGCGCATCGGCTAAGAAAATCGGGCGTTGGGCCGGAGCAGGTCGTCGGCATCTACGTCGAGCGTTCCATCGATATGCTCGTTGGCGTACTGAGCGTACTCAAAGCGGGCGGCGCCTACTTGCCGATCGATCCCGCGTATCCGCCCGAGCGCATCGCCTTTTTGCTGGAAGATGCGGGTGTCTCGATCGTCTTAACGCAGCATCCGCTGTTGCTTGGATTCTTGAATCAGCAATTAGAAGTCAGCAACCAGCAATTTATTTGCCTCGATACCGATTGGCCCAGCATCGCGCAGGAAAGTGATGAAGATCCGATCAACGTCACCACGCCCGATAATCTCGCATACATCATTTATACGTCCGGTTCGACGGGTAAGCCAAAAGGCACGTTGCTTCAACATCGTGGGCTGTGCAATTTCATTACGGCCTACATCAAGGCGTTCGACATTAATCCAGACAGCCGCGTGTTGCAGTTCTTCTCGTTCGGTTTCGATGGCTCGGTGGCCGACATTTTCTCTGCCTTGTTGTCCGGTGCGACGTTGTGTCTGGCCTCGCGCGAGACACTGCTCTCCACGCCCGATCTGCATGCGCTGCTGAAAACTCAGCGTATCACAACCGCGTTAATGCCGCCTTCAGCGCTGACGCTGTTACCGTCTGATGATCTACCCGACCTGTGCACGTTGATCACCGGCGGCGACAGTTGCCCACCTGAACTCGCCGCGCGGTGGTCGCAAAGCCGATCATTCTTCAACGCCTATGGTCCAACCGAAGCAACTGTGGCTGTGTCATGGTATCGCGTTGTGGATCAGAATGAGGCCATCATTCCGATTGGCAAACCGATCGCAAACACGCAGCACTACGTTCTCGACAAACACCTGCGCCCAGTGCCGATCGGCGTGCCCGGTGAATTGCACGTGGGCGGTGTCGATCTGGCGCGCGGCTATCTCAATCGGCCGGAACTGACCGCGGAGAAGTTCATCGCCAATCCGTTCAAATCAGAAATCCAAAATCAGAAATCCAAAATCTACAAGACCGGCGATCTCGTCCGCTATCGCGCCGATGGCAATATCGAGTTTCTGGGCCGCATCGATCAGCAAGTGAAGATTCGCGGCTTCCGCGTGGAATTAGGCGAAATTGAATCACTGGTGCGCCAACAACCCGGCGTGCGTGAATGTGCGGTCCTTGCACGTGAAGATACGCCTAACGAAAAACGACTCGTCGCTTATCTCGTCCCAAACGGACAACTATCGAGCGAAGCCGAATTCATCAGCATGCTCCGCACCGCGCTGAAGGACAAACTGCCTGCTTACATGATCCCGGCCGCGTTTGTGATGATGGAAGCACTGCCGCTAACAACGCACGGCAAACTCGATCGCAAAGCCCTGCCCGCACCCGATCGCGAACGCGCCGAAACCGATCGGGTGTACGTGGCCCCGCGCGACATTTGGGAGTTTCATCTCGTGCGCCTTTGGGAAGAGCTGTTGGACGTTCATCCGATCAGCGTCACCGACAATTTCTTTGAATTGGGCGGCCATTCACTGATCGCCGTGCGCCTGATGGCGCGCATTCAGCAGCAACTCAACCGCCCCATTCCGCTGGTGCAGTTGTTCCAGGAACCGACCATCGAGCATCTGGCACACATCCTGCGAGAGGGTATCGCCGATGCGGCCACCGTCGTGCCACTGCGCCCATTCGGCAAGAAGCGCCCACTGTTCATGGTGCATCCGTCGGGCGGCAGCGTGCACTGGTACTACGACCTCGCCCGCCGCCTCGGCGATGATCAACCGCTCTACGGTTTGCAGGCCCAGGGCTTGAACGGCGATCGTGACCTGCACACGCGTATCGACGAGATGGCCGCGCATTACGTGACGGCGATGCGGGAAGTGCAGCCGAATGGCCCTTATCAGATCGGCGGTTGGTCGTTGGGCGTGATCATCGCGTTCGAGATTGCGCGCCAGTTGGAGCAGCAAGGGCAGGCGGTTAGTTTGCTGGCGCTGCTTGATCAAGGCCCGATCTTACCACTCCCTAAACCGATCGACGATGCCGACTATTTGGTCAACACCTTCGGTCAAAACATCTCGTTATCGATCGAGAAATTGCGCGAATTAAATGCCGCCGATCAAATCGCTTACGTCTGGGAGAAAGCGCGCAAGGCGAAATGGCTGTATCCCGATGTGACGCTCGAACAATTCCGATTGTTCGTGACGATCCTCAGGACGCATACCGAAGCATGGCGCAACTATGAAGTCGGATCATTTGCCGGACACGTCACGCTGTTTCGCGCCGAAAAACCGACGGAGCACACGCCGCGCGAGCCGGACTTTGGCTGGAGCACGTACGCGCTGGGCGGCGTGACTATCGTCGATGTGCCGGGCGATCATCTAGGCATGATGCATGAGCCGCACGTGGCCGCGCTAGCCGATCGATTGCAGACGTGCCTGAACGCTGCCGCTCAACCAATAGGAGCCGCGTGATGGAACCACCACGCAAATTGATGAATCGCAATTTTGCCCTGCTGTGGCAAGGGCAATCGATCAGCCGGGTCGGCGATCAGGTGTTCGAGGTGGCGCTATTGTTCTTCGTCAAGCACCTGACTGATTCGGCGGCGCTGGTTGGCTTGATGATGATGGTCTCGGCGCTGCCCGCGGTGCTACTGGGACCGATCGGGGGCACGTTTGCCGATCGGCATTCGCGGCGCAAGATCCTCATCGCCGCTGATACCATCAACGGTTTGGTCGTCATCGCACTAGCGGCATTGGTGTTGCTCGCGCCTGAAGCTACCGACTTCGCATTGATCTTGGTGTTCGTTACCGCGGTAGTGATTGCAACCGCGGCTGCCTTTTTCAATCCGGCGATTTCGGCGTCCATTCCCGATCTCGTGCCGCAAGACCGTGTGGCTGGCGCGAATTCACTGAATCAGATGTCGGCACAGTTAGCGTTGTTCCTTGGTCAGGGGCTGGGCGGCGTGCTATTCCGACTGCTTGGTGCACCGTTGTTGTTCTTGTTCAACGGCGTCAGTTATCTGTTCGCAGCAGGTAGCGAATCATTCGTCAAGATTCCGCAAGTGATCCCTGAGAAAAGCCTGCATTGGCGTGAACAGTTCCGCGATTTCAAACGCGATACGCTGATCGGCTTCCGCTTCGTGTGGCGGCACTCCGGCTTGCGGATGCTGGTGTTGGTTTCGGCGTTTCTCAACTTCTTCAGTGTACCTGTCATCGTGCTGCTGCCGTTTTTTGTCGAAGACATTTTGAAAGTGCCCGTCGACTGGTATGGTTTCATCGTGGCGGCGACGGGCGTCGGCGCGTTGATCGGCTACATCTTCGCGGGCGCCATTCGGCTATCCAACCTTGCCCGCGGACGATTACTGCTGGCGTTCATCATCGCCGAGTCTTTTGGCTATGGGCTGTTAGGTTTCGTGCGCGAGCCGGTGACCGCGCTGATTCTGGGCCTGCTGGACGGCTTCGTCAGCGGCGTCGTGATGGTGAATGTGACCACCCTGCTCCAACTCACGACGCCCAGCGAAATGCGCGGCCGCGTATTCGGCCTGCTCGGCACGATCTCCGGCAGCCTCACGCCGATCGCAATGGGATTAGCCGGCGTCATCGCCGATCTGCTAAACCGCGACATTCCGCTGATCTACGTGGCGTGCGGCGCGATCATGGTGGCGTTGTCAAGCCTTGTGGCATTGAATCGCACTTTCCGTGAGTTTTTGGCGTATGAATCACCGGACGTCGCCGCCGATGTGACGCCGGCGGTGACCACACCCATCGTGTCGAGTTGAGGTACGTATGACCGATCTGAACCAATCCCATCGTTGGCTTGCGGTAGGCACGCTCAATCCGCATGCGCGACTGCGGTTGTTTTGCTTCCCATATTCTGGCGCGGGGACCACAATCTTTCGCGCGTGGTCGCGCAGTTTCCCGCCAGAGATCGAGGTCTGTCCCGTGCGATTGCCGGGCCGCGAGAATCGCATCGACGAGCCGCCGTTCAGGCAAATGACAGCGCTGGTGCAAGCCACGGCGGCGGCGTTGTGGTCGTATCTCGACCGGCCTTTCGCGTTTTTCGGGCACAGCATGGGCGCGCTGTTGAGTTTTGAATTGGCGCGACTTCTGCGTCGCCAGTATCGAGTTGAACCGGCGCAGTTGTTCGTCAGCGGGCACAGTGCGCCCCATCTGCGCGATACCGATTCACCCTGTTACGCCCTGCCCGAAGAAGAGTTCGTCGCCAAGTTGCGCGAGTTGCACGGCACGCCAGACGAAGTGCTGGACAATGCCGAACTGCGGCAGTTGATTCTGCCAACGCTGCGCGCCGATTTTGAAGTGTGCGAAACCTACGCGTATGAAGAGGCTACGCCACTCGATTGTCCGATCACGGCACTGGGCGGCGCACAAGATATGTTCGTTACCCGCACCGCGCTGGAAGCGTGGGCAGCGCACACACACACGCGCTTCAATGCACAGTTGCTGCCCGGCGATCATTTCTTTCTGCATGCCGCACACACGCCGTTGATTCGAACGATCGTGCAGGAGTTGGCTAGCACACTAGGGCTGTCTGATCTCAGGAGAGAGTATGAGCCTGCCACATTGGCGTCTGCCGCCTGAGCAATTGACGCTGAATCTCTGCAACGAAGTACACGTCTGGCGTTCGCTGCTTGATCTGCCGGGCGAGTACGTCGATCGGTTGGCCGCCACCCTATCGGCTGCTGAACGGGCGCGGGCCGATCGGTTTTACTTCGAGCCAGATCGCCGCCACTTCATCGCCGCGCACGGCATCCTGCGTTTGATCCTCAGCCGTTATCTGATCGATCGCCGTCCGGCTGAACTGCGATTCATCTACAACACATACGGCAAGCCTGCACTCGAGCGAGCTGCTAACGATCTCGATCTGTCGTTCAGCGTGTCGCATTCGCACGATCTGGCCGTGTATGCCATCACGCGCGGACGCGAGGTCGGCATCGACGTGGAGTATATCCGGCCCGATCTGGCCGAGGAGCGCATCGCCGAACGGTTCTTTGCGCCGGGGGAAGTGGCGGTGTTACGCCAACTGCCCAAGTCCTCTCAACCCGAAGCGTTCTTCGCGTGTTGGACACGCAAGGAAGCGTATCTCAAAGGACGGGGGGAAGGTCTAGCGCGGCCGTTGAATGAATTTGAAATCGCCGTTGGGCCAGGTAAAGTCAGCGCGCCAGTTCAGACGTGTGAGGATGACACCAGCCAGTGGTCGCTGCATGAAATCTGTCCCGGCAGCGGTTACGTAGCCGCGCTGGCCGTCGCCGGGCCGATCGGTCCCTTGAGTTTCTGGCAATGGCCGGTGTTGTAACAAAATCGACTGCGTCCCGTTGTACAAGTATAGGGACGAGTACCTACACCGGTACTTAATCTGCCCTGGCAGGGAGGCAACCATCAAGCATAGTCCGTGAACGCAAGGTCGTCGTCGAGCGGGGGTGTCGTTGACCGTAGCTTATCCAAGAAGTTCGAAGGAGGCTGCTATGTATACGCCGACATCAGGCCGGCATCCCTTGTCGCTGTTGCGAACTGGGTGGTTCACACTGGTGGCCGGGATGTTGCTGTTGGCAGTCCTGGTGTTGCCCGCGTCCGGATCAAGCGCCAGCCTGATCCCGGAAGCAGATGAGAACCTGTTGACGTCCGATATTCAGGCGCAGCCTGCCGCGGTTGCCCCGGGTGAAGAGATCACCTTCACCGTAAACTTGCGCAACACCGGCACGGCCAGCGCCGTCGTCAGTGTGACTGTGGCCCTGCCCGCCGAATTGGCACCTGTGCCCGATTCGATTTTGGGCGGTGGTGTTCAAGAAGCCAATAACGTTGTCTGGAATAGCATCCCCGTCCCGATCGATGGTGTCGTCCCGTTGAGTTTCCGGGCGACGCCAATTGTGGCTGTGAGCAATGTAAAGGCTGTGACGGCGGTCGCGGCTATCATGTCGGAGCACATTCACTTCACACGCTTTGTGCAAGTGCAATTAGTGCCGCCGCCCGAGCCAGTGCCCGATTCCAATCTGGCCGGATCTACCAAAACAGCCTCACGTCATGTGTTGGGTCCCAATGAAGTCCTAACCTACACGATCAACTTGCACAACAGCGGCACACTCAGCGCCGCCGTTGATGTCACCGATGTTGTCCCGGGGCCATTGAACTACGTCCTCGATTCGGTGACGGGTGACGGAGTGTACGATCCCGACACGAAGACGCTCACGTGGACACGCATTGTCGTTGAAGCCGGAGCCGATGTGCCGCTCACCTTCGCGGTCACTTCGGCCAGTAACGTGCCAACCGCCGTGATGAATGTGGCCACCTTCAGCGTGCAGGGCGGCAGCACCTTCCAACGTGGTGCAGCGATCTGGCTGGTGCCCGACGATCTCAATGGAGACATGATCCCACCAGTCGTCCACAACTTGACGATTGGTGATCAAGATATCCTCACAGATCGACAAGTCACATTGCATATCGATGCCACAGACAACGTCGCCGTGACGCAGATGAAGTTGCGCGAATGGCAACTCGCCACGGCGCCGCTGCCGCATTGGGAAGTGGTCACCTCGACGGCATGGCTGCCGTATCAAGCCGATGTCGATTGGACGCTGGGACCAGCGAGTGGCACACACTTCATTGGTGTGTGGGTGGCTGATGCCGCCGGGAACACCTCGCATCTCGATCGACACGCGCTCGACTTCGCCAGCCTGATCCAGCCTGCGACGGAAGTGGTGGCCGATGGCTCAGTGCCGTACCTGGTTCACTACGCAGCCGGCGTTCACGTTCGAGCGATCCTCACGCCGACGACGGGCACGGCCGATCTATATCTGTGGTATCCCGGCCATCTGACGACGCCCGATCATGGCAACAACTCGATCGAGTTTACGACGCCCGTCGCGGGTGACTATCTGTTCCTCGCTTTCGCCCAGACCGATGCCATTTACGATCTCAGTATTGTCCCCAATGGTGGACAACCGATTACGGCGGCCTCCAGCGCGGCGTCGACCAGCACAGCGAACAACCCGCTGGTCGCCACTGGCCTCGATCCGTTGGGCGATATCAGCGCGCCGAGCGATGTCCCGTTGGCCGATGAGAACCTGTTGACCTCAGACATCACCGTCATCCCCGGCGCAGTAACCGAAGGCGATGAAGCCAACGTCACTGTGAATTTGCGCAACACGGGCACTGCCGGTGCGGTGGTGAGTGTAACCGTGGCCGTACCGCCTGAGCTCGTGCCCGTCGCCGGATCGATCACAGGTGGTGGAACGCAGGATGCTAACAACGTCGTATGGAACGGTGTGCCGGTCGCAGCCGGCGCAACAGTGCCATTGAGTTTCCACCTGACACCTACCGGCACGATCACACACGAGCATAATGTCATGGTGGTCGCGGCCATCATGACGCAGTACCTGCATCTGACGCGCTTCACGCCAGTGATGCTGGTCCCACCGCCACCGCCGACGCCCGCGCCGAACCTCGTCGGTTCGACTAAGACAGCGTCGCAATTGGTACTGACGCCCGCCGGCATGTTGACCTACACGATCAACCTCCACAACAGCGGCACGCTCAGTGCCACCGTCAACGTCACCGATGTTGTTCCGGCTGAATTGACCTACGTGCCTGATTCGGTTACCGGCGGCGGCGTGTATGTGTCTGGTACGTTGACGTGGAACGCCATCGAAGTTGCGCCGGGCAGCGATGTGCCGCTCACCTTCGCGGTCACGACCGCCAGCACCCTGCCCGCCATCGTCACGAATCACGCGCAGATTGGCGTAGTAGATGGGCCGATCTATCAGCGCAACGCAACGATCCTCGTTATGCCGAGGCCGATCACGGGCGACATCGTGCGGCCGGTGGTGCATGACTTGAAGATCGGTGATCAAGACGTGTTGACCGATCCGCAAGTTACGCTGCATATCTCGGCCACCGACAACGTCGAAGTCACGCAGATGAAGTTGCGCGAATGGCAACTCGCCACGACGCCGCATCCGCACTGGGAGGTTGTCACTTCGACGGAGTGGCTGCCGTATCAACCGACCGTCGATTGGACGCTCGGCTCGTCGAGCGGCACCCATTTCATCGGTGTGTGGGTGGGCGATGCCGCCGGTAACACGTCGCTGCTTACGCGGCACGCCCTCGACTTCGCCAGTCTGATCCAGCCTGCGGCCACGCTCGGCGCGGGCGGGGTGACGCCGTATCTGGTGCATTACGATAGCGGCGTAACCGTGCAAGCGATCCTCACGCCGACGACGGGCACGGCCGATCTGCTGGTGTGGTATCCCGGCAACCTACTGGTAGCCGATCATGCCAGTAACTCGATCGGATTTACGACGCCGCGTGCGGGTGACTATCTGTTCCTCGTCGTCGCGCAGACTGACGTCGTCTACGATCTGAGCATCGCTCCGGCGGGCGGACAACTACCGCTGAACGGTGTAAGCCGCGTAACTGCGCCGACCGCCGCGAATAACCCGCTCATCATCAGCGGCCTCGATCCGCTGGGCGATCCTTCTGCCCCTGCCGATCCGCCGCAAGGTGGCGAGAACCTTCTCACGTCAGACATCGTCGTCGCGCCTAACGTTATCGCTCCGACTAGCGAAGCGACTTTCACCGTCACGCTGCGCAACACCGGCACAGCAGGCGCGATGGTGAGTGTGACCGTCGCGCTACCGACTGAACTGGTGCCAGTCACCGGTACGATCAGCGGTGGCGGCAGCGTGGATGGCAACAACGTGGTCTGGGGCAATGTCTCCGTCCCGATGGGCGCATCTGTCCCGCTGACCTTCCGCGCGACACCTGCCATCTCGGTAAGCCAGGACACGAACGTGACGGTCGTGGCGGCCATCATGTCCGATCAACTGCATTTGATCCGCTTCGTGCAGTTGCTGCTGGTGCCGCCGCAGCCGCCCACGCCTGGCGCGAACCTGATCACATCCAACAAGAACGCGTCGCAGCAAACGCTCACTGCGGATGAGGTCTTGACCTACACCATCAACCTGATCAACACCGGCACCGCCACTGGTGTCGTCACCGTCACCGATCCGATCCCACTCAAGTTGAACTACGTGATCGGCTCAGCTACGGGCGGTGGTGTGTATGATCCGATCGCGAAGACGGTAACGTGGACGGCGATCAATGTGCCGACGTCCACCACGGTATCCCGATCGTTCGCGGTGACGACGACGGGTGTGAGTGTGCCGACGGTCGTCACGAACACAGCCACTATCGTCGTTGGCGATCAATCGATCGAGCGCAGCGCGCACGTCGTGCTGATGCCCAAGGGTGTAACGCCTAGCGACCTGCATCTGTCTTACAAAGTCGCGTCGAAGTGGGCGGTCGCGCCCGGCGAGACGTTGACCTACACGATCAAGGTCGTCAACTCCGATGCGGTCACCGCGACCGCGACGGTTGTCGACGCCGTGCCGAGCGTCATGACGTATGTGTCCGGTTCGGCCACGAACGGCGGCGCGTACGCCGCAGGTGTCGTCACTTGGAGCAACCTCGAAGTGCCGCCACATGGATCAATCAGTGTGTCGTTTGCTGTCACGGTTAAGGCCGACGCGACGACGCCATCGCTGGTCATGAACACCGCAACCATCGCCAGTGGCAACACGTCGATCGAGCGCCAGGCGTGGGTTGTCGTGACCGCGCATCCCGTGCCGATGCCCAAACCGAACTTGCTTGGGTCGTACAAGATCGGCTCGAAGTTTGTGCTGGCCGCGAATGAGACGCTGACGTACACCATCCGCTTGATCAACAGCGGCGCGGTGTCAGGCACCGTCGATGTCGTCGATCCGATTCCGGCACCGCTGACGTACGTGGCCGGTTCGGCCAGCAACGGCGGCGTGTTCAGCGCCACCACCAATGCGCTCACGTGGACGAATATCGAAGTGCCCGCGGGCGGCTATGTGTCGCTGTCGTTTGCCGTCACTGCGCCAGTGACGGTAACTAGCCCCACGCACGTGATCAACGTCGCGAACATCAACGTCGCGAACGGCCCGTCGTTCCAGCGCAGCACGCACACGCTGTTGATCCCTGCGCCATCCAATGCGGACGTGATCGCTCCCGTGGTGCGTGCCGTAACGATCGACGAAGGTGATGTTCTCACCAGCCCGACTGTCACACTGCACATTTCCGCGACCGATAACGTCGGCGTGCAATGGATGTACATCCGCGAATGGCAGTTGATCACGACGCCGACGCCGCACTGGGCAGTTGCTCACACCGGCGGCTGGGTGCCGTATCAGGCTGACTATCCGTGGACGCTGATCAACGCGAGCGGCACGCACTACGTCGGCGTGTGGGTGGCCGATGCGGCGCGCAACGTCTCACGCCTGAACCACAATGCGCTCGACTTTGCCAGTCTGTTGCTGCCCGGCACGTCGATACCGAAGGGCGGCCTCGTGCCGTATCTGGTGCATTACGCAGCAGGCGTGAATGTGACGGCCACGCTGACCACGCTGAGTGGCGACGCCGATCTGTATGTGTGGTATCCGGGCAATCACTTCCTGGCCGATCAAAAGAGCACGCAGGCCGGCACCGCCACGGACATCGTCACGGTCACGACGCCGACCGCCGGGACGTATCTGTTCCTGGTGCATGGCTCGGCAGCTTCGACTTACGATCTGTCCATCACCCCAGTGGGCGGACCGGCTTCGATGCTGTTCAGTGCAACAGCGCTGGTAGGCACACCGACCTCGCTTCTCGGCCCGAATGATGAATTGACCACCGAACCGGTGCTGTCGCAAAGCGGCCTCGATCCGCTGGCCGATGTGACCGCACCGACTGAGCCGTACGTCGTGTATCTGCCGATCGTGCGGCGTTAACCGGTTGACTATCGCGCCCGCCGGAAACAAAACCGGCGGGCGCCCACTCAAACAATCGAGAAGGAGGTGTACGCAGCGAGTATTGCATCGTCCAGCAAACGTTATTCGTCGAAGTCAATCAACAGCCTGCCGCGCCCGCCTGTTAGTCCTATAGCCAGGGATGAGAACTTCCAGGAGGACTACGATGTTTTCCAAAGCACGCCTTGCTATCACCTCACTTGCTGTAGTCATCGCTTTGCTCGCCGTGGTAACTGTCGTTTATGCGGCAATGTATGTCATCAACACCAACGATGGTTCAGCGGCAGAATGGTCATCTCAGGGTATCAATTCGTTCCAGGCTGATCCAGCCAGTGACGTCGTAACGGCTTCTGTTGATATTTTGGAGACATGGGTAGCCAGAAGTCTGACCAATACCAACCGCATCAGCCCGACGATTAATTTCTTGATGCGCATGAACTCGGGCACACCGCTCCAAAATACGGCCAATTTAGCCGTTGCCATTCTTGATTGCGACAATGATAATGATACCAACTTTGACGCAAACGATCGCCTAATCGCTTATGTCTTAGCTGGTGGAACAGCCATGCTCAATGATGCGGTGTACATCGGATATGGGGATTACAGCAATTTTTGGTATGCTGGCGAGAGTGAAACGGAAGACCACAACCTCGGTCAAGTAGTCGGCAGCTTCGTTGAATGGGGTGTCCCGCTAAGCGATATTGATCAAACGCCCGGCTATTGCCAAGACACACCCAATGTTCGATTTGCCACCGTCAGAATTACGGTGAGTGGTTTCCCCTCAACAATCCAAGTGGCGGTTTACGATCAAATCCCAACGTTCCGCGGCTACAACGTACCCACTGCCGTGCGGGTGGAGACGCTCGAAGCTCACGCGCAACCGACGAATGTAGCGACTTTAGGTTTGGCATTGGGTATGGCAGTGGTGTTGGGCGTGGTTGTTGTGACGCGGTCACGTCGGCAGTGATGTTGATCGTTATAGCAACATCGTAAGGGGGTGGACAATGGCGACGCTGGTCCAGCACCCGATCATCGATCTGCGCCATGTAACCAAGACTTATCAGGCCGGGTCAGGCCCGGTGACTGTGTTGAATGATGTCACGCTCACTATCGAACCTGGCGAGTTCGTCAGCGTGATGGGACCGTCGGGGTCGGGCAAATCGACGCTGCTCAACATGATCACCGGCATCGATCGGCCTACCAGCGGCGATGTCGTCGTCAACGATCAGGCCGTGCATCGCTTAAGTCAGGATCGCTTGGCAATCTGGCGCGGACGCAACCTCGGCGTGATCTTTCAGTTCTTCCAATTGCTGCCGACGCTGACTGTGATCGAGAATGTGCTGCTGCCAATGGACTTCAGCAACACCTTTCGGCCGCGCGAGCGCAAACGTCGCGCCCTGCAATTGCTGGAGCAAGTGGGCATTGCCGCACAGGCGCGTAAGTTGCCCAGCGCACTCAGCGGGGGCGAACAGCAGCGTGCTGCCATCGCCCGCGCCCTTGCCACCGATCCGCCGTTGATCCTCGCCGACGAACCGACGGGCAACCTCGATTCACATACTGCCGAAGCCATGTTCGATCTTTTCCAGAATCTGGCCGAACAGGGCAAAACGTTGTTCATCGTAACGCATGATGCAGGTCTCAGCGCGCACACGCAGCGTGTGATCCGTTTGCGCGATGGCTGCGTGGCCGCCGACGATCGTCATAGCCGCGACAACGGCCACAGGCAGGTGAGCGATGAGCGTGATCTGGCGCAAAGTCTGGCGTGATTTAGCCTGTAACAAGACCCGCACGGTATTGGTCGTGCTGAGCACGGCTATCGGCGTGATCGCGTTAGGTGTCGTCCTCAGCCTGTCTGACTTGATGACGCAACAGCTTAGCGGCGTGTGGCAAGCGGCCCAACCCGCGCACATCATATTGGGGCTGAACGGCACTATCGATGACGACACACTGCCTGTGCTCAATCGTGTGTCCGGAGTCGAGCAGATCGAACCGACGATCAATGCGACGATACGTTGGAAACACCCGACCGATACCGACTGGCAACCGGCTGAACTTACGGCGCGGCGCGACTTTGCTCGGCAGACGCAGAACATCGTCGGATTGTGGGCGGGCGACTGGCCGCAAGCTGATGACACGGTCGCCGTGGAGCGCTTATCTTCCGCGGCCTTCAACATCCCGATCGGCAGCGAGATTATTCTCAAGATCGATCAGACCGAGCGGAGCCTGAAGGTCACCGGTGTGCTGCACGATCTCATCGCCGTGCCGCCGCAATTCGGCGGCAGCGCCGCCTTCTTCGTCACACGCGACACGATGGAGAAATTGATCGGCACGCGCGACTACAACCAACTGTTGATTACCCTGCCTCAATTCGACGCCGATACGGCGCGCAGCGTAGCCGATCGAGTCAAGCAGCGTCTCGAAAAACTGGATGTCCCATCGAGCACGCCGTACATCCAAGATCCCAGTCGCCACTATTTGCAGGACATCATTGATCCAATTCTGCTTATCATGGGCGTCTTGGGTGTGGTGTCTCTTGTGCTGTCGGCCTTCCTCGTCGTCAACACGATCAACGCCATCCTCGCGCAGCAAGTATCACAGATCGGGATGATGAAAGCCGTTGGCGCGACCACTTTTCGCGTCATGCGTCTGTATTTGATGATGGTGCTGATTTATGGCGCGTTGGCGTTACTTATCGCGATTCCAGCGGCGATGTTTATTGCGTTTCAGTTGGCCGGTCTGTTGCTCAATCTTGCCAACCTGGCAACGCCCGCACCACAACTGATGCCGCGCGCGGTCGAAGTACAGATCATCGTCGGGCTGCTCGCGCCAAGCGTTGCGGCGTTAGGGCCGATTCTGGCAGGCGCGCGCGTCACTGTGCATCAAGCGATCACGGCTTATGGTTTAAGCAGCAACTTTGGTCGTGGCTTACTCGATCGGTTAGTGGGTCGTCTCAGCGGTTTGCCACGTCCGATGCTGCTCAGCATCCGCAACACATTTCGACAAAAGCGCCGCGTCGCGCTCACGCAGATTACGCTGATCATGGCGGGCGTGCTGTTCATCGCCGTGATGAGTACCAGCAGTTCGTTTGCGGGCACGCTCGATCAAGTCATGTCGGCATACGGCGCTGACGCGCTGCTCTTGTTCGATCGGCCGCAGCGTTTTGAACGCGCCGAAGCGGTGGCGCGTACCGTGCCGGGCGTAACCGGTGGCGAAGTGTGGGTGGTGCGTACCGGCACACTCGATCTGGGCGGCAACAATCAACGCGATGTGGTGTTCTGGGCGGTGCCGCCCAACTCGACGCTCTTCAACCCGACGATCACCGCGGGCCGCTGGCTGCTGCCCGACGATGAATATGCGCTGGTAGTGAATCAACGCATCGCGCAGGAAGAAGGCCTCAACGTCGGCGATCAACTCAACGTCAAGTTGGACACAGGCACGGCGACGTGGACCATCGTCGGTTTACTGATCGATCTCAACAATCAGCAGCGCACGGTCTTCGCGTCGCGCGACACGTTTGCGCGCGCCCTGCGCCAGCCGGATCGCGGCAGTCTATTCTGGATCAAGACCGATCAGCACACGGCGGCGTACCAAGCCGAAATTACGCAGCAACTGCGCGCGACATTGGAAGCGAATGCCATGTCAGTGACAACGTCGCGCACCATGGCCGACAATCGCGAATTGAATCTTAGCCAGTTCAATATCGTCAGCACTTTGTTGTTGGCAATGTCGGTACTGACCGGGCTGGTAGGTGCGTTCGGGTTGGCGGGCACGCTGTCGCTAAATGTATTGGAGCGCAGCAAAGAGATCGGCGTGATGCGCGCCATCGGCGCGTCGTCGCGAGCGATCCGCAGCATCTTTGTCAGCGAGGGCGTCGTCCTCGGCATATTCAGTGCGATCGTTGCCATTCCTTTGAGTTATCCCAGCGCGCAGTGGTTCACCGTCACGCTCGGTGACGCGCTGGTACCGCTGGACTTTCAGTATTCAACTGACGGGATGGTTATTTGGTTGATCTTGATCGTGATCATGTCGACGTTAGCCAGCGTGTGGCCGGCGATGCGAGCCGCGCACTTGACGGTGCGTGACAGCCTGGCCTATGAGTGATGGCGAATCATTGAGTGCTGATCCTAGGAGGCTTTGCAATGCGTCAATTAGCCTTGCTCGCCACGATCGTAATTGCGTTGATTGCAGCCACTGGTTGTTCGACGACGACCGCGGCCGAGCCGATTGCGACAACGGTGCCGAAAATCGAGCCGACACCGATCGCGCCCGGGGTCGAAGGCCGTCTGGTGCCGCACGATTACATTGAGTTGAGTGCGGCTACGTCCGGCACTGTCGCCGATGTGCTCGTGGCGCAGGGCGACTCGGTCACAGCGGGTCAGGTTCTGGTGCGACTCGACGCTACGCGCTTGACTCTCGCGGTGGAAACCGCGCGGCTGAAAGTCTCTCAAGCCGAACTCGACCTGGCGATCGCACAGCAACCCGCTGAAGCCGCCGACCTCGCCGCGGCGCAGCGCGCCGTATCCGCTAATCAGCAAGCGGTCGCCAATGCGCGTGGCACACTATCCACTACTGTTGAGTCGGCCCAGATCACTTTGCGAAATGCACAGTTGGTGCTCGATCACGCTCAGCGTGATTACGATCATCTGCTCGATCTCAAGAAGTGGGGCAATGACGTTGACGATCAGATCAAGTCGGCGGCGCTGCAACTGGAAAACGCGCGGGCTGAACTAACGATCGCACAGCGCAACGCCAACGGCGCGTCCGCGCGCACCTCGCAATCGATCGCCGAGGCGCAGCAGGCGCTGGCCGCCTCGCTGGCGCAGTATGAAACGTTGAAGCGCAAACCAGAAGCCAATCAAGTCAAAGCCGCAGAACTCGCCGTCGAGGCCGCCAAACTGACCTTAAAACAGGCCGAAACCGATCTGACTGAGGCTGTGATCCGCGCCCCGCTGGCTGGTGTCGTCGCAGAAGTCAATGTGAAATTGGGGCAAGCCCTGACACCCGGGCAGGCGTTGTTCACGTTGGCCGATGTG
>JAXLWI010000020.1:0-65471 GCA_046328575.1 Anaerolineae bacterium | reverse complement strand
CAATTCGCGGAGATTCGTGGAGCAATGGCCAATCAAATCGTTATCATCGGCGGCGGGGCGGCGGGCTTTTTCGCGGCTGTCACTTGTGCGGAAGCTAACCCCGCCGCACGCGTGATCATCCTCGAAAAGAGCCGTCGCGTTCTCTCAAAAGTCCTCATCTCTGGTGGCGGACGCTGTAACGTCACCCATGCCTGTTTCGATCCGGCTGAATTGATTCGCCATTATCCGCGCGGTGCGGCTGCACTGCGCGGGCCGTTCACACGCTTTCAACCGCGCGACACCATCGCATGGTTTGAGCAGCGCGGTGTGCGGTTGAAGACCGAACCGGATGGTCGCGTCTTCCCGATCACCGATCGATCAGAGACGATTGCCGACTGCTTGATCGAAGCGGCGCGGGCGGCAGGTGTCGAAATCCGATTGGGTGTCCGTGTCCGATCGATTACCAGGCCCGATCGGTTTGTGATCGATCTCGCGGGTGCTGAGCGGCTAATCGCTGATCGCGTGTTATTAGCCACGGGCAGCGACCGGCATGGCTACGAGTGGGCGTCGTCGCTCGGTCATTCGATCGAGCCGCCGGTGCCGTCATTGTTTACGTTCGAGATCGATGATGCACGGCTGCGCGATTTGCCGGGTATTTCCGTCGAAGAGGCCACCGTCACGCTTGCGGGTATGCATCTGACGCAGCGCGGCCCAGTGCTGATCACACACTGGGGCTTGAGCGGCCCGGCGGTGCTGAAGTTGTCGGCGTGGGGCGCGCGCGAATTGGCCGAGAAGAACTATCGGGCTGAGGTGATCGTCAATTGGTTGCCCGCGTTTAAAGGCGATGAACTGCACCAACGGTTGTTGTCGCTCAAAACGGAGTTGGTGCGGCAAACAGTCGGTGCTTCATCACCGCTGCGTTTGCCATTGCGTTTGTGGAAGCATCTGCTGGTTGCGGCTGAAATCCGCGAAGAGCAAAAGTGGACGGAAGTTTCCAAACGCCAATTAAACGCACTGGCGAACGAACTCTCACACGGCGCATATCAGATCATCGGTAAGGGCGCGTTCAAAGAAGAATTCGTAACGTGTGGCGGCGTGCGCCTCGACGAGGTCAACTTCAAAACGATGGAGAGCCGTCGGTGCGCAGGCTTGTATTTTGCTGGCGAAATCCTCGACATCGACGGCGTCACTGGCGGCTTCAATTTTCAGAGCGCGTGGACCACGGGCTGGCTAGCCGGGAAAGCACTGAGCAATTAGCAATCAACAATGCACAATGCGTCGGTAATGTTCCGCGTTTTCTATCTGCCCTTCACTTCCATCAACCACGCACTTAAGCGCGCATCAAGGCGCGTGATGAAATAACTGCCGCCCATCACCTCGTTGACGCGATCAGATAGGTTGAACTGTTCGACCAGCACGTTAGGCACAGCCACCCAGCCAAACGTGCCGCCGGTGTTGATGACGCGCGTCGCTACGCCTTCGAGTTGGAAGGGCTGATCGTTGTTGGTGAATACGCGGAACTTGGCAGCGATGGTCAGGTTGCCGGCCGCTGCATATTCGCCGCAGATCATCACCACGCCCGGTTCGACGAAGCGCGCCTGACCTTTGCCTAACAAGTTTTGTGCGGCCGTGAAGTCATGCACGTAGGAATTGAGCATTTCTTCGGTGAAACGCAGGGCCTGCACATCGCCCGGCCCCAAACGCTTCGCACGTTCGATTTGCGCGGCGAATTCGCGACTGGCGACTGGCGACAACGGCACAGGCCGATCGCACGGCGCTGGCCCGACGAAGATGCCGCCCGACAGCAGCGCGCCGATGATGATCACACCGATGACGACGAAGAAGATCACCAATGGTTTCAGCGCGCCTAATCCGCCCGCAGCTGTTGCATCACCAGACGCCTTAGGTTTTTCGAGCGGTGCGACGGGCGGCATCAACACATCGAGGTTGTGCTGCGTGTAAGCGACCGCCGTCGTCTCGCCCAAATCGCGCCGAATCGCCAGCGCCTGTCGATAGAGATCAATCGCGTGGGCGGTGTTTGTTTCGGTGGCGTGCGTACCCAGTTGATGCAGCGCCCACGCTTCGCTCGAGCGATCACCGCACGCGCGCGCGGCCTCCAATACCCGATTGACGATCTGTGCCCCAACGCCCCACAGGCCGTTCAGCGTCAAATACGGATCGATGGCGCGGCCTAATACGATCACCTCCTGACAGCGATTGTGCTGCGCCGCCCACTCAATGACACTGAGGTAGTTGCCAACTTCGACGGCGCAATAACTTAGATCGCGCGGCTTGTTGACCAACACATCGGCGAGCAGTTGCGTCAATAGGCGCTCTTCAATCGGTGCGGCGTCCGGCAGTTGCCGCATCCACGGCCGCAAACCCGCATCGACGCGCAGGCGCGGACTGTTGGCGTGCAGCAGGCCGAGCGCCTGCAAGTGACTGATGGCGCTACTAACTTGATTGGCTTGAAGCGGCGGAGTGATAAAGATTGCGCTCGTCTGCTGGGCATCGCGAATGGGCAAGCGTACTCCATCGATGGTTAAATAGCCCCCATCAATATTCACGCGCTCGCCGCCTGAGGTGACGGTCACTTCGCCGCTGTACAAGCGCGCGATCAAATTGGGATCGTTGGAGAGCGCCGGTAACTGCGCGGCGATGGTCAGGACTTGTTGTTCAATTGGCGACAACACCGGCTGCGCTAAAGCAAACGCGCGTTCAAGGCCGAGATCGATCGGGTTGGTGGCTGTCGTCGGCGCGGCTTGCAACGTTGCCCGGGCTTGTTCGAGATCGAGGTTGCTTTCACGGATTACGTCGGCGGCGCGTACGATCGCCAACGGCACATCGGACAACAACGCGCAGATCGCGTCGACGACGGCGCGGTTAGCTTCACCGATCACTTCGCCACTCTGCGCGGCAAACAGTTCGAGCGCATCAGTGCGGGGCAGCGGGCCAAGGCGGACCAACCGTGTTTGGCCACTCAAGCCAGCGGGCAGCGCAAAGATCATCGAACTTTGCGGGCAAAGATCGATCAGTGTGCGATACTGATCGGGCGAGTCGAGCTGCACATTGTCGAACAGCACCAGCGGCCGCGTGTTGCTGAGGTAAGTGCGTGCCGTGACTTCGTTGACTTTGAGCGGCGGTTGAGATTGATACAGGGCATCGAACATACGCTGGATCACGTCGCCGAGTTTGAGCGCGGTACCGCTTTCATCCACGCCTTCGATGAGGACAACGCCGTTGGGCAGGGCCTGGGCGGTGGCGCTATTTGCTGCTTGCCGCATGAGGGCCGACTTACCCAGCCCGTCGTGGCCGTAGATCGAGATGGGTTTGTTGGCCGCGATTAGCTGATCGAGTTGGCCGAGTTCCGCCGTGCGATCGAAGAAATCAAGCGGCGCGCGCGGCGGCTGCGTTTTCAGCGGTCGCAGCTGCACCGGCGGCTGATCGGCTTGATTGATAATCGTGCCGTAGTTGGTGTTAACTTCGACGGTGCGATTGTTGACGTGGATGCCGCCGGACACATCGCCGACGACGGCTACACCACCCTGAGACGCAGCTGCACCGCCTGTGCCAGCCGCTGCACCACCGCTGGTGGCGATTGCGCCGGAACCAGATTGAGTGAGGGTCTGAGACATGCTGCCTCCCCATAAGTGATGAGCGAAACGTGAGGTGTCATTTGTCACGCGTCAGGTTATCACGCGCGGCACGGCACTCGTCAAGTGCCGGATGTTGCAGCGTACCAGCGAGCGCCACGGCTTGATCGAGATACGGGCGGGCTTCTGCGGATCGATTCAGCGTTTGCAACAGCGTGCCAACGTGCAGCAACATCGTCACTTCCAACCAACGATCGTCAATTTCGCGCACGATGCTCAGCGCCTGACGTGCATGCGGTAGCGCATCGACCAGTTGGTTCATGGCCCGATAGACCCGACCCAGATTATCGAGCGTGATCGCTTCACCGCGCCGATCACGCACTTCGCGCCGGATGGCGACCGCCTGCTGAAAATGCATGAGGGCCGCATCGAGCAAGCCTTGCTCCAAATTCAGTTCGCCGAGGTTGTTAAGGGTGACGGCCTCGCCGCGCCGATCGTTGAGTTCGCGCCGGATGTTGAGCGCCTGTCGATAATAGGTGATGGCGTCGCGATAGCGTCCCATCGCCCGGTAGACTTCGCCAATGTTGTTGAGGGTGATGCCTTCGCCCAGCCGATCGTGCAGAGCCGTATCGATGTCGAGCGACTTGAGGAAGTACTTCAGTGCCTCGCCCTTCTGGCCCATCGCCGAATACACCACGGCGATATTGTTGAGGGTGGCGCTTTCACCGCGCCGATCTTCGGCTGCACGCCGCAGGGTCAAGGCCTGCTGATAACTATCGAGCGCTTGTGTCATCTGGCCGAGATCGTTGTAGAGGCGGCCCAACATGTGCAGTACAGCGGCTTCTTCGCTGCGAATGCCCAACCCTCGATACAGCGCCAGCGCAGCGTGATAATGATCGATGGCAATGGGCGACTGCGCTAAGTCTTGATAAGCCTCACCCAAGCGGCGATGCGCGGCGGCTTCCGTGTGGAGGTCGCCAGCTCGTTGGGCGTCTATGACAGCCTGATGAAGATCGTCCAACATGGTCAATCAACGGGCTTTCAAGCGAATGAACTTAACCAGAGACTTTATCCCGTCCCGTGACGTCGCCGTCCACATCAACATTGGTCGCGTCAATGTCCACGCCGCCGCTCTTGTTGATCGTCGTGCTGCGCTCAAGAGTCTGGCGATTATCGACAATGGCGATGCCGCCACCACTCGCTGCTGCACCGCCTGCACCCGCAGCCACACCGCCGTTTGTGGCAATTGCGCCCGAACCCGATTGATCGATCACGTCGCCGTGAATGATACGCGCCCCTTCGAACTCTTCCAACAAGTGGCGGATTTCAGCGGCGAAGTTCGGATCGGATTTCAACTTCTCGTCGACGGCATCGGCGATCGGGGCGGCGTAACCCGTGGGATTCTGCTCAAACCGATCGGCATTCTTGGCCTCGGCGGGATCGGCTTTGAGGCGCGTGAGGACTTTCTCGAACAGCTTCGCGGCGACATTGGCTGCGGCCTGGCCCGCCTCTTTGATTAGCGTCGCGCCTTTGTCGATCGCGTACTTGCCGAGCAAGGTGGTCACAGCGGTTGTGAGTGGATCCATGCGGCCTCCCAATGATCAACGACACATGCCAAATGACCAACGCCCGTGGAACTTGGCTACGTCGATTATACTATCAAGTCCAGGCAAATCAGAAATTAGTGATCAGCGTTTGCCGCTTGTTTCAGTTGCCCGCAGCCCGCGTGGATGTCGATGCCACGGCGGACACGCAGCGAATTGGGGATGTGGAACTCATCAAGGATGGCGCGGAAGGCAGCGATGCGGTCGCGCGTGGAGGCGCTGCCCGCATAGCCGTAGGTGGGATTGAGTGGAATCAGGTTGACGTGGCACAGCATGCCCTTAATCAGGTTGCCCAGCGCACGAGCCTGCTCAGGCGTATCGTTGACGCCTTCGATCATCGCCCACTCGAAACTGAGGCGGCGATGCGTCGCGTCGGTGTAGGCACGGCAAGTCGGAATCAGCACTTCGAGCGGATAGCGACGGTTGATGGGCAGCATCGAGGAGCGCAGTTGATTCGTCGCGGCGTGCAGCGACACGGCCAAATTCACTTGCGAGCGTTCCTGCGCGAAGCGCTCGATCATGGGTACGAGGCCGACGGTGCTGACAGTGATGCGGCGCGCGCCAAAATTGTAGCCGCTTGGATCACTGAGGCGGCGAAGCGCCTCCAGCAGCGAATTGTAGTTGGCGAACGGCTCGCCCATGCCCATCAAGACGAGGTTCGTTACACGATGCTCCGTGTTCGATTTCTGATTTGACGGCTGACCATCGACCGCTGATGGCTGATGGCTCTTTCGCAACTCCCGCTCGAAGAACAGCACTTGCTCCACAATCTCGCCCGCCGAGAGATTGCGCTGAAAGCCGCCCTGGCCGGTCGCACAGAACGTGCAGCCCATCGCGCAACCGGCCTGCGTTGAAACGCACACCGTCTCACGCGTATCATAATCCATCAACACTGTTTCGATCTGCGCTTCATCCGCTAAGGCAAACAGAATTTTGCGCGTCCACCCATCCGATGACAACAGATCGACCTTTGGGGTGAGTCGGCCTAGCGGCAATTCGGCGGCGAGCTGATCGCGCAGCGATTTAGGCAGATTCGACATTGCGTCGTACGAGTCCGCCAATCGGACGTACAACCAATCCCAGATTTGCTTGGCGCGAAACGCGGGTTGCTGCCACTCGGCGATGAGTGATTGGAGTTGATCGAAGTTGAGGTCGTAGAGCGAAGCCGTTGATTTAGTCATTTAGGAGCACACAAGTAGACATGGGAGCGCAGCGATCATTAATCGTTGTTCATTGCCCAGTGGCGGGTCAGGTCCGCGATGTCGTCGAAGATCCAATCGGGTTGGTAATCGCTCTCGGTGAGTTGTTCGCGCGTTGTCACGCCGCTCAACACCAGCGCCGATTTCAGATTCAAGCGTACCGCGCCTAAGATATCCGTCTCCAAGCGATCGCCTAGCACCAAGGTTTGTTCGGGTACAGCGTTCATGCGTTTCAATGACATCTCGTACAGTACCGGCTCTGGTTTGCCGATGACGATGGGCTTCACATCGGTGGCCGTTTCGATCAGCGCGAGCAATGCGCCGTTGCCCGGCACGATGCCTTCGGGCGTCGGAAAGGTCCGGTCGCCGTTGGTGCCGATAAACTTCGCGCCCGATCGAATGAGCAGCGCAGCTGTCTTAAACTGCGGATAACTCACGGCCCAATCAATGCCGACGACGACAGCAGCCACAGCCCGATCGGCAATCTCAAAGCCCCGATCGATCAGCGGTGCCCGCAAGCCTTCCATGCCGATGACGTACAACCGCGAACCACGCGGGAGCGTTGAGGCCAGATAGTCGGCGGTGGCCGTTGAAGAGGTTACGATCTCATCGGGTGTGACATCAGCGCCCCAGCCTTGCAAACGCTGCGCCAGTTTTTCGGCGGGTGTCGAGGCGTTGTTGGTCGCGCATACAAATCGAATGCCGCGCTGGCGCAAAAACTGGAAGAACTCAACGAGGCCGGGCATCGGTTGTTGGCCGCGCCACAACACGCCGTCCATATCGGTCACGAGATAACGAAAGCCGCTCAGCGCGGCTGGATTAACACTAGTCATGCGTTTGATCCTGTTGCTCGAATTGAACTCGACATCGATTATACCCCGCCGTGTGTTGGCTGTCGATGCACCGTCTGGTGACGCGCTAGGTCGGAATTCAACTATTGGCAATTACAGGCTATAATCGGGTTGGCGCACCAACGGAAATCCAACGGAACGCCAACGAAGCTCAAACGGCACCAAATCACATCATATGCCATAATCACGGCAACTTTCGCATCAAACCAAGTCAAGCCGATGCAGGTGAGGCAGCCGTGACTGAGCATACACATACTCTATCAGCAGACGACGTCGCTCCGGCCGATGTGTTGTTGACGGCTAAAGAGGCGGCGGCGTATTTGCGAATCAGCGTGAATACGCTGGGTCGTATGGAGCATCGAGGGCTGATCGTGCCCTACCGGACGATGGGTGGGCACCGCCGTTACTCGCTGGCGATGTTGCGCGCTTATCTCGAGGGCACCCGGCTACGGCCACACGCGGAGCCGCACGATGCTTAGCGGGATTAGCATGTCGATCGAATTAGAGCGCGACGTCCTGAACAGCCTCGATGTAGCGGTCTGTGCCATCGATCGTGATTTGCGGGTCACGACGTGCAATCGGACATGGGACGCGCTGATGCACACTTTGCAGCGCGAAGATCTGCAAGCTAGCCAGATCATCGGCCAGCCATTCCTCAACGGGTTGGCCGATGATGAGCGTATCCGCTGGGCGACGGTTTGCGCTCGGCTATTGGACGGCGAAGAACTGAGCTACTGGGGTGAGATGTCGTGGCCGGTTGGGAACAGCCGTCGCTGGTTGGCCTTGACCGCCCGCACTTTGTTCAATGCCGATGAGCAAACGATTGGGTTGTCGTTCACGCTGACAGACATCACCGAGCGCAAACGCGCTGAAGAAGAGATGGCACGTCGCCGGGTCGAGCTGCGCGGCCTGTTTGAGGTGGCGCAAAGCGCTGGCCTGGTCAACGATGAGGTGGAATTGTTCCGCCGGGTGACAGGCCACTTGGGGTATTTGTTTGGCAGCCGGATTTGTGTGATCGCGCTGCGCGATGAAGACACTCACGCCGTCGTCACACGCGCACCGGCGCACGGGCTGGGCGCCGACGAAGTTAAAGAATTCGTGCTGCCGATGTCGCTGTTTGCCGATGGGAGTCTGCCACGACCCGGTGTTAAACTGCCGTCGTATGAGTTGTATAACCGGATCGATCGGGTGGAGGGTGACTGTCGGATCTTCGCCAAGCGCTGGAACATCGGCAGCCTGCTTAGCGCGCCGCTGCGCAATCATGGGCGGCTGTTGGGCTATCTGGTGCTGGCGGATGCCGCCAATAAATTCACCGACGATGAAGGGCGTTTGTTGGCGACATTTGCGGGACTAGTCTCGGCCGCTGTCGATGCCAACCAGCTGGTGTTGGCGTTGGAAGATCGCGCGGATAAACTCAGTGCTGCCCTAGCCGAGATTCAAGACTTGGCGCGTGTCAAAGACGGGTTGATCCAGAATGTCTCGCACGAACTGCGCTTGCCGTTGATGGTGATTCAAGGTTACGCGGATCTGATGCGCGATGGAGCATTCGGCCAGTTGGACGCTGAGCTGCAGCAAGCCGTCGAAACGATCAGTGACAAGTCGACGCAATTAGCGAAGCGCGTGGATGACATCATGTTACTGCGCGGCTTGCAGCAAGGCGACTTGCAGCTCAATCCTGTGTCTCTATCAGCTCTGGCGCGCAGTGCGTTGGAGCGCGCTCGGGCCCGGACGGGGTTGACTGGCGTGACGTTCATCGACGACATTGCGGCGGACATGTCGCCCGTGGTGGTCGACTATCGCCGCATGGAGCAAGTGATTGACGAATTGCTGGACAACGCCATCAAGTTTAGTCCCAACGGCGGCGAAGTGCGCGTCACAGTACGCGAAGGCGGTGACGTAGCCTATGTGAAAGTAGCCGATCAGGGGATTGGCATCCCCCCCGATCAGCTGCCGCGCATTTGGGATCGCTTCTACCAATCCGATCCGTCAACAACGCGGCGATTTGGCGGCACAGGCGTTGGCCTAGCCGTTGTGAAGCAGATCGTCGAAGCTCATGGCGGTCAAGTGTGGGCCGAAAGCCAGGTCGATGCCGGCAGTCAATTCTATGTAGCTTTACGCCGGGCGCGCCCGGCCGAGACGGCAGGAGAACAATATGCGGCGAGATAACATCCTCATTATCGATGATGATCCCGATACACTGGAATTTTTGCGGATTGTATTTAATGTACGCGGCCGGGAGGTGGTCGGCGCTCAAACCGGCCAAGAGGGTCTGCGGCTGGCCGGCCAGCAAGTGTTTGATCTGATTCTGGTCGACATCATGATGCCCGACATCGACGGCTATGAGGTCTGCCGTCGCCTGCGGGCTGATCCCGCCACCGCACAGATTCCACTGGTGATCATCACAGCGCGCAGCACCTTGCTCGATCAAACGCAGGGGTTGGAAGCCGGGGCCGATCGGTTCTTGATCAAACCCGTCGGCATTTCGATGTTGATGAACCTGGCTGATGAACTGATCACTCGCCATCATCAATCAACTGCCAAGCCGCAGGAGTAGTTCGCGATGAAAGCGTTGATTGTTGAAGATGATCCCGATGCGCGCAAGGTGCTGAGTCTGATCCTGAAACTCGACGGATACCAGATTCACACTGCGCCGGGCGGGCAGGAAGCGATTACGCTGCTTGGCACATTGGTGCCGGACGTGATTTTGCTGGACGTGATGATGCCGGGGATGGATGGCTATCAGGTCTGTCAGTGGGTGCGATCGAATCCGGCTACCGCGAACGTGCCCGTGGTGATGTTGTCCGGCAAAGCCGATCCGGAAAGCGTGGCACATGGCATGGAAGTGGGTGCTGATGAGTATCTCGCCAAGCCGATTACGCCCAGCAACTTAACGGCTCAATTGAAGGCCGTGCTCGCCCGTACTGCGGCACGCAGTTGAATCAGCACTGACTGTTTAACGATCCAGCACTGCGATGAGCTGGATCGTTTTGTTTCTAGTGGCTTTGAACGTATGCCGCGAAGTCTTGCCCCAGCGGTGTTAACTGCCCCGTAGTTGGATCGACTAGATTGCCGGTTGGGTAGGACGCTGAGTCCGATAAGCTGTACCAACACCAGCGTTGCACCAGTCGATTGCCGTCAGCGGGCAAGCCGATTGCCGGATCGGTGGCTGTTAGCATGAAATCGAACGTGCCCGTCATGAAATCGCGCACCCGTTCGTACGGAAAACCTAGATCGGTATACATCAACACACCGTACTCGCTGACGATCAACTCTTTATCGCGGAAACCGCGCTCGGCCAGCCAGCGCCGGAAGTCGATGATCTGTTGCTTGAAGATCGCCAGATCATCGTGCTGCTCGATCGTGCGATCGACGCCCGACGTGACGTTAAAGCCCGGCGGAATTTCCGCGCCCCAATCGCCGCGCTTCTCCGGCAGAATGAAGTTGTGGACGTTCCACACATCGATGGGCATGTCCGTGCCAAACTGCTCGCGATAAAGTGTGAGAATCCGATCGAGATATTGCAGTCGCAGCGGCGTGGGCTGCGTCACCCCGCCGATCGCGATGCGGCTCGTCGGGTCGGCGGCTTTGAGTGTGGTGTAAGCGGTGTGATACGCTTGCACGTACTGCTCAGGCGTAGCGTTGTTCTGCCAGATCACATCCGGTTCATTGCCAATCAGCCACATTGCGCCCGGTTGTCGCTTTGCTAAATTCGCCAGCGTTTTGAGGTCGATCTGAATTTGGCCGCGCGGCACGTTGACAAGGCGTACGTAATCCAGCCCCACAGGCCAGCCGCTTGTCGCGCTCAAGCCCCAATCCAGAAACCAGCCGGCCTTGAGATCGAGCAAGCGTTGAATGTATCGTGCGGGCAGTGGTACGCCGATGCCGAAGCGGGCGCGAGCGGCATACAACCCGCCGCTGGTCGGTGGCTGAGTGGGACGAGCAGTTGCGGTTGAATCTAGCAAGCGCGTGGGTGTTGGGGTCGTCGCTCCAATGGTCGAGCGCTGCGTCGCTCTGACTCGCGTTGGGCTGGCAGATGTTGAGCTTGGTGTGACGCTGATCGTCGTCGCGGTCAGCGTGGGAATCAACCGTTCTGGCACGCGCGTGGCCGTGGAGGTCGGCGCAGGTCGATCGGGTTGGGAGTGAGCCGCTGACGTGAAATAGATCAGCGGCAGCGCCGCACCGATCAAGATCAGCAGGCCGCCGAACACGCGGCGCAGATCAAGTGAACGTGACATACGTTAGGCGCGAGAGCGCCGCCGCCCAAATACGAGCCAACCGCCGCCGATGACAAGTACCGCGCCAAGCGCGACGAGCAACAGGCCAGTGTTGTCTGCCGACGACGTGGTCGCGTCGGTCGGGGCAGCGGTTGAGCCGGGCCGGGCCTCGTTGGCGGCAGGCGAAGGCGTGGGCGCAACTGGCGAGGCGGTGGCAATAGCAGGATTATTCCCGGCGGGTGTGGCCGATGGTTCAGCCGGTGTTGCACGGGCGGTCGCCGATGCACTGGGGCGCGTTGAAGTTGCCGTTGCCGTGATGGTTGTCGTCGGCGACGAGGTCGCTGCGCTAGTCGGAGATTTTGTCAAACTAGGCTGCGCTGTTGCGGCCAAAGTCGTCGCCGTGGGTGTCGATGTGGCTGCCGCTGGCGCGGGCGTATCCGTCTTGGGTTGTGGTACGCGTGTGTTGGCTGGGCCGGGCGTCGGGCGGCAGGGCACTGTGCCGGGTACGCACGGAGTGGTCTGCAACAACGATTGATCGGCCGACGATGCGGCCCACACTGGCGGCTGCGCCAGGTTCGCCAGGCCGATCAAAATCAAGCTCGTCAACAAACTCCACGTTAACCAACGTCCCTTACTCATCGTCCAGTCCTTTAGCGCAGCGTGATTGTCAGATCGACATCTGCGCTGAATGTCAATTCATATTCAGCCCCGGTGGCGCTGACGCGGGTCGGTGCCGGTTGTGCATCGACCAGCTGCCAATTAGTCGGCCATTGTACCTGTATGCGGAGCGGCCACTGTCCCGCCCCCGATTGCTTTTGCACGTGCAAGTGATACACGCGCCGATCGCCGTCGTGCTGAATGATACCATCGGGCAGGGCGTAGCGCACGCTGCTCTCAATCGTCGCGCCACGCCTGACGACCAGAAATGTACCTAAAGCGGTGTGGCCCGTTTCCGTCAGCACTTCCGTCGCGCCATCGCTGAGGGCGCCCGTGATCAGTTCGCCGGGCCGCGTGGGCAAACGGGTGGCATCGATTAGCCGCGCCCCATTGGGTACGACGACACGGCGATAATCCCAATAGCAGTCCTGTGTCAGTTGATCGTAGGTGGTCGACAGAGAGTAGTCGGGCGGTTGATGCTTACAAGGTTGATGGGTATCTGCCGCGCCGTTGGTGTAGCTAATTTGCAATTCACTTGTTACGGCATCGTCGGCGTTGATGTGTACAGTGTGCGTAATCGCTTCGCGGACGACGGCGTTGACCTTATTGAAGCCCAGGTTGGCATCGACGATCATCAGGTAATCGCCGGGTGCATCGATCAGTGCGCCGTCACTGTGCGTAGCGTGCAGCGCATCGTTGAGCTTGGGATCGATCAGTGTGATCAACAAATCGCGGCTGCGCAGCACCCGATCGAGCGCCTGGCCCAGCGTTGGCCAATCGACTTGCTGCGTTTGATTCAAGACCCGATCGAGCATGGCCTGCATCACACGCCCGATAAAGTCTTTGCGTTGATAGATCCACGTGACGAAATCGGTTGTGCCATCGGGCGACCACGCTTTGCGCATGTAAGCGCGGATGGTCTGCGCGGTGAGCGGCGGCTGGGCGGGATCGATCGTGAGCGGCCCCAAGCCCGAGAGCACCGCCTCGATCACATTTTGGTTCAACGCCATGACGCCGTCGATGTTGACCTGCTGCGTATAGGTGTAGAACTCGATGGCTTGGCGGGCGGCCGTCGGAAAATCCGGCGACCAGTTGCTATCGCGGAACAGCCACATCTGACTGCCCATGTAGCGTAGCAGTGGCTCAGGCGGATCGGGGTAATACTGCTTGAAATCATCCAGCGCGTAAGAATCGCTAACCGTCAAACTCACGATCTTGCCCGCGTCCAGCGTCACATGTCCGGCGGCACTGATGAAACCGCCTGTCGGCCGCAGTTCATCTTCATTCTGCAGCATGATCAGATAGGTGCGCGGCCTGTCGGCGCCCAGCAACTGCGGCGCAACGCTGGCCAGATTGAGACCCGTCGACAAGGCCGGATAGGTTGCGTCAAAGCGCTCGAGCAACGATCGGAGGCGCGGTGACAATGCCGCGGTCTCAATACGTTGACGATCAGCCTCAGCCCGATCGATATTGCCGCGAAACGACTTCATCGCCGGTTGCAAAACTTGCAGCACTCGCGTCATCATTTCCAACGATAACCGCCCACTGCCTTCAGGTGGCGGCCAAAACGGCACCAGCATGCGGGTGGCGCGATCGCCGATGTCGGTGAATTCCAGCGCCATGTCCAACAGCGCGGGCGCGGCGCGCACATCGCCGCCGATTTCCGGCAACCAGCCCAACGCAGGCGTCACCGCCAACAACGGCGCGCCCAGTGTGCGCAGCGACGACAAATTCTGGTGAATGGAGGTGACGTGTCCCTGTATCAACGCTAGATCAATCTCGGTGGGTTTCATCGGGCTGGGCAAGCGAGCGGCGTAGTCTTGCAGCGCCAGTACATCGCCGCGCAGCGTTAGCACTGTGCGCGCAATAAAGCCCAACCACACCAGTAGCGCGACGATAATGACTAAGAGGATAATTCTGCGCCAACGAATAGGTTTTGAAGTCATGATTTCACGGACACCGGACTTGGGACGTTGTAACGTCGATCTCACAAATAGGCCGCGCCGGGTTCGCCGCCCGCAGCCGATCGAGCCACGTGGCCTCTGGATCGTATGCCACTAAATGCAACTGATTGTCTTGCGCGTGCAGCATCGGTGCGGACCACTCGTACGCAGCCAGCCGCGCATCGATCACGGTCACGTCGGGCCGCTGCTGCTCGACCAGCCGATAATACCACAGCGTGAACGTCTGCGCGTCGGTATGCGTGATCACAATGGCGTCACGCGGCGACTGCGCCCATACCTGCTGCGCGAGCGACTCCGCGGTGCGATCAGCGCGCAGGTCGAGTGCGGCGTAGTTGGTGACAACATTCAAGCCTGGGATGAGGATCAATACCACGACGAAAGTCGGCAGACGGAAGACGGTGGGTGCGCGGTCGGTCAAGTTGTGCGCGCCTGCCGCGATAGCCCACGCACCGAACAACCACACTGGAATCAAATACAGGTCGGCGTCGATGGTGTTGTACCGTAATGTGAACGTCAGATACAACAGCGCCGCTACCACCATCGCGCCGAGACCGCGCTGTTTGTTGCTCACCATGTGCCACGCACCGAACACTCCCAACAGCACGCCCGCCCAACCGAATTGCGCCACGGCTGTTTGCGCAAACGCGATCAGCCGCGCCGGTAGATCGGACAGCGGCACAGCGAAAGCATAGCCGCGATAGATGTCGGCGGTGATGAAGTTGATGACATTGGCAAAGTGACTTCGCCCAACCAGTTGATCGGCGGTTGTGCGGCGGCCCGAATCGGAATGATGATGTAGATGGAGAGGCCGAGGAGCAGGGCGAGAATGAGCAATGAGTAACGAGTGATGAATGATGAGTGACGAGCGAAAAGTGGGGCGTGAGGCGTGAAGCGTGAGACACGCCCAGTCCTGATGAATAACGGCAGCAGCGCCAGCAACGTCAGTTGATTGCCGAGGCCGAGTCCCCACAAGCAGCAGGCTAATGCCAGCCGGGCAGTGGACACCGCGTCGCCGCGAAAAACGATCGGGGCGAGAAGGCCGAGGCTGATGGCGACAAACAGCGCATTCAACGCGTGGACTTCGGTGAGGGTGGCTTGCCCCCACACCATCGGCGCGGTGGCGAAAACCAGCCCAGCCACGACGCCGGCTGATGTCGACGCTGCTTTGCCAATACTCCACGTCGTCACTGCGGCCGCCAACGCCATGCACACTGCCGAGAAAAGGTTGAGGCGAAACGCGATGTTACCTATCGGCAGTTGCGCGAAGATTGAGCCCAACGCGAGGAAAGTGGGATAACCCGGCGGATGGGGCACGCCCAGCGTGGCTATCGCAGAAACGAGGTCGCCGCCATCGGCGCCGGAGTGGGCGACGGTTAGTGTCGGCGCGAGCGTGGCAACATACAGCGTAAAGGCTGCGACAAACACGACTACCGGAGCAAGTCGACGAGCGGCGATCACGATCGAGATGGAGACTGCCGCGCGAACTTGATGAAGCCAACGGTCAGGCCCAAGCCCAGACTGAACGCGCGTACACCGATCATGATCGGCGCGACGATCACCACACCCGGATCACGCTGCGCGATTTTTGCGAGCAGCGGCAGCATTGACAGGATGAGGGCCAGCCACAACGCCAGCGGCACAACGCTGGGTAAGCCCAGCAGCGCTAACAACGTTGTCGGTAGCGCCAACGCCAATGCACCCATCTGAAACTTTACTACCTGCGGCGTGTGCGAATCGCGCCGAGCTTTCGAAGGATGTTGTTTAATCACCAGCGCTTTCCAATAGCCCACACCGTACTTGCGGCGCGCATACTTCCACGCCGAAGTTACATGCTGATGATAAACAATGGCGTGCGGCGCGAAGATCAATTTGTGGCCTTGCGCGGCTAGCCGAAACGATAACTCTTGATCCTCGTCCATGATTAACGCTGAATCGAACCCACCGGCGGCTTCAAATACGGCGCGTCGATAAGCCGCCGAGTAGGTATCCACAAAATCGATCGTGGGTTGTTGCGCCAACCGATCGTACTTGTCCTGATATTCCTGTTGCACGAAACGCGCAATCAACGCTCGCTGCCGCGTACGATACGCCCCCTTTGCGCCGCTGATTGTGGGGTCTTTGAACGGTGCTGTGATCTGCGCCAACCAATCGTGGACGGGTTCGCAGTCGGCGTCGGTAAATACCAGCAATTCGCCCTGCGCCGCTTTCGCGCCGATGTTGCGCGCTTGAGCGGGTCCGCCGTGCGGCGCGCGAATCACCCGATCGGGACTGGATAGCGCACGTTCCGCCACGGCGGCAGTGCCGTCCGTCGAACCGTCATCCACGACGATGATCTCATACACCGCGCGATCGAGCGTTTGATCTTGCAGTGCGGCGAGGCAGTGCGGCAAAGTTGTTTCGGCTTGGTAGGCAGGGACGATGATGGAATATTGAATCATGGCTTGATGATCAGCAGTGCACCGGCAACCAGCACCGGCAGTCCAAAAACGATGAGGTGCAATGTCAAGCCGACGGCCAGTGCCGTCTCGGCGGCTACGTTGAACACGCCGAGTGTCACCAACGTCAGGCCTTCATACAAACCAATCGCCGCGATGGACGGTGGCAGCGTTACGCCGATCATCAGCACCACCATCAGCAGTAGGGCCGCGCCCCACACTTCGACGCCATAAGCGCGCAGCACGGCGTAATTG
Source organism: Anaerolineae bacterium (assembly GCA_046328575.1). Taxonomy (GTDB): domain Bacteria; phylum Chloroflexota; class Anaerolineae; order Fen-1058; family Fen-1058; genus JAGOBP01. The sequence goes on along the minus strand of JAXLWI010000020.1, from coordinate 48,720 downwards.
GCGATGACACCTAAAGCCCAGGTACTCAGCGACCAAAGTGCCGCCGCGCTCAAGGTCGATCGATCGCGCAAGGCGCTCAGGCTGTCCAACAACCGATTAAAGCGCGGCGCGATGGTTGAGCGACCCACCACCCGATCGACCCACGGTTGCCAACGGGTGCGCGGCACACCGGCGGCCACGCCAAATCCGATCAACACCGCGAACGCGATGACGCCCACCGATCGCAGAGGCACGAGCAACCAATCGGGGACGGGCGTCACCCACGCGGTCACTATCACTAACAGCGTGAGTGTGAGCCAATCCCACGCCTTCTCGATCGCCACGCTGCCTAATACTCGCTCGAAACTGGCGTTAGGCTCGCGGCCCAGCCACGCCGATCGGATTACATCGCCTAAGCGGATGGGCAGCACAAAGTTGAGTACTTGCCCGACGAGTAGCGCGCGCGCCAGCGTTGGGGCGCGGAGAACGATCGGGTGTAGTAAAGCCGCCCAACGTTGAGTGCGCGTGATCAACGTGGCTGTGATCGCCGCCGCACCGATCAGCAGCCAGCCCCGATCGGCTGTGCCGAGCACCACGCGGACGCGCTCGAAGTCGATGTCGCGCGCGATCAGCCATACAATTGCCGCGCTGACGATCACGCCCGCAGCGATCGAGAGGATGCGCAGCGAGCGGCGCGGCGTGATCATCATTCAAACGTTTCGGCGTCGATCAGCCGCTTGCCCACGCGGTCCTTGGCCGACAAGATCGGCGACTGGCCGTCAACGAGCGGCCAGCTGATGCCCAATTGCGGATCATTCCACAATATAGTGCGTTCCCATTGAGGCGCGTAGTAGTCGGTGACTTTGTAGAGGAATTCCGCCCACGGGCTAAGCGTGTAGAAGCCGTGCGCGAAGCCAGGCGGCACCCACAACAAGAGTTTGTTCTCGGCGGACAGACGAATGGCTTCGGTCTGGCCGAAGGTGGGCGACGAGCGGCGAATATCGACGACGACATCGTAAACTTCACCCAGCGTCACGCGCACCAGTTTGCCCTGTGTCTGTTGGATTTGATAGTGCAGGCCGCGCAAGATGCCCTGTTGCGAGCGAGAATGGTTGTCCTGCACAAATTCGGCGGTGATGCCGAACTCGGCCAACTTGCGCGAGTTGTAGGTTTCCATGAAGAAGCCGCGTTCGTCCTGAAAGACCTGCGGCTCGATGATCAAAACGTCGGGGATGGTGGTCGGGATGATTTTCATGATGATTGATTTGCCGTCCAAGTTTAGAATGCGCCGCGCCGCCGGATCACAGCGCCGATCGTGCGCCACAAAATGATAATGTCCAATAGTAATGAGTAGTTCTGAATATAGTATAAGTCATCGCGGGTTTTTGCCAAAGTCGGTTTTTCGCTGCGCCCGTTGATCTGCCACCAGCCCGTCATACCTTGCGGTACGTTGAAGCGTTTGCGCTGCCACGGCGCGTAGCGTTCCACCAACCAGGGCAGTTCGGGCCGCGGACCTACCAGGCTCATTTCACCGATCAGGACATTGATCAACTGCGGTAACTCGTCCAAACTGAATTGCCGCAGCCAGCGGCCGACGCGCGTAATGCGCGGGTCGTCGCGGCGTTTGATGTGCGTTGGATCGTCGGGTACTGCCTCCGCCCGATCGACCATCGTGCGAAATTTGAGCATCCAAAACAACTGGCCGTTTTCGCCCGCGCGCTGCTGCTTAAAGATCACCGGACCGGGCGAATCGCGTTTGATGGCGACGGCGATGAGCAGCATCGGTGCCGCGCCGACAATCAAGGCCAGTGTCGCCACAATGATGTCGAACAGTCGCTTGACGATGCGCTGAATGGGCGTCAACACCGGATCGCGCAGGCTGACGATCGGGATGCCGTCGATATCCTCAATGCCGGTGCGCGTGAAAGCCAGATCGAACAAATCGGGCACGACGCGCACGCTGACAGGATGCTGCTGTAAGTCCGCGACCAGATCGACTAACTCTTGATGCGCCTGCAACGGCAGGGCGATCAACACTTCGTCGATGCGTTGATTCGTAACCACGTGCGCAGCGTCGTCGAGTGCGCCCAATGTGGGCGTCAGCGCTGGATCGGGCGTGTCTGACAGAAAACCGATCAACTCCAGGCCAGTCCACGCATAACTATGAATGCGCGTGGCGACTTCTTCGGCCAGTTGACCCGTACCCACAATCAACACGCGGCGTTTGCTGTTGGGCCAGGCGGCATGCTGCGCGCGCAGCGCCGCCCGCAACACACTGCGCCACAGAATCAGCAGTGTCGCATCGATGATGGCAAAGTATACAAACAGCACCCGCGATAGTTCGCGATAGAAGAAATAGGCCAACCCGGCCAGGATCAGAATCGCAAACCCAATCGCAACGAGTGTAACCTGCACGTCGCCGCTGGAATGCAGCGAACGGCGGCTGTTGTAAACCGGCAGCGTCACAAACACGGCGGCCCAGACCAACAGCACCAGAGCGTAAAACTCCACGCCGATGTTGAAGGTCAGTGGTTCGCCAGTTTCAACGCTGAACTGCATACCGATCGGCAGCACTAAACGCACTTGTCGCGCCAGCACCAGCGCCGCCAGCGTCAAGAACATATCGCCCGCAAACAACCACAACGTGAGTCGTTGATTCAGCCGATTCAGCATGCCGCGCGATCGCTTAACCTCTGCGAAGATCTCGAACGAAAGTCACGCCAAACGCAACGATGAGTAACAGCCACACGATCGTTTCCCAACCCGATCGAGCGGTGGCGGCCATACCGAGACCAAACAGGATCGCTGCGCCGTTGAGCCATAATCGAAAGTTCCGCTCACTGATCACATCGCGCCAGCGGCGATGGGTCACGCTGGCCTGCCAACTGGCGTAACTGGCGGCGGCCAAAGCCAGCGCGCTGCCGCTGATCCACAGTGAGTTTGCCACCACTGCCGCCCAGTCGATCATGATCACGCCCGGAACTGGGCCAACACTTCGTCGATGGTTTGATCAAGCCCGATCGTTGGTTCCCAGCCGATCAGCCGCTTGATCTTATCGATGCTGGGCACGCGCCGCCGCATATCTTCAAAGCCCGCGGCGTAGGCTTGATCGTACGGGATCAACTTGATCTCAGACGTGCTGCCCGCCCGGGCAATGATGCGCTGGGCTAATTCGAGGATCGTGACTTCGTGCTGACTGCCCACGTTGAAGATCTCGCCCACCGCGCACGGGTCTTGACTTAGCGCCATGACGGCACGTACAGTATCTTTGACATTGCAGAAGCAGCGAGACTGCAGGCCATCGCCGTGCACGCTGAGCGGTTGGCCTGTCACAGCTTGCTTGGCGAGGCGCGGAATCACCATGCCGTACGTCCCAGTCTGGCGCGGGCCGACGGTGTTGAAAAAGCGGCAGATCACGACGGGCAGATCATATTTCTGGTGATAGGCCAATGCCAGAAACTCGTCCATCGCTTTCGATTCGGCGTAACTCCAGCGGCTTTTCGTGGTCGAACCGTATACCCGATCGGCGTCTTCACGAAACGGCAGTTCGTTACTTTTGCCGTACACCTCGGACGTAGACGCGATCAGCACTTTGCGGCGATAGCGGCGCGCGAGCCGCAGCACAATCTCGCTGCCCAGCAGGTTGGTCTCAATGGTGTGAACGGGGTCTTTGATGATCAATTCCACGCCGACGGCGGCGGCCAGATGAAAGATCAGATCGCACTCACCGACGAGCCGATCCATCACCAGTTCGTCGTGAATGGTCTCGTTAACGAACTGGAAAGCCGGTTGATTCAACAGGTGCGCGATATTCTCAAGGCGGCCAGTGGACAGATCGTCGATAGCAACTACCGTATGCCCGGCCGCCAGCAGAGCCTCGGCCAAATGACTGCCAATGAATCCGGCGCCGCCCGTAATGAGTATGTGAGTCATACCAATTCCTTACGATAATGGACTGTCGCCATTATAACTGCCCCTGTGCGCCTTGACCAGCGGCAGCCATTGAACGGCGACGCCGACAAAGAAACAGCCCGACCAGAGGGCCGGGCTGTATGGTGAAGCCGAACTAAATTACTGCTTGTTCCACCAGACTTGGATCTTGGCCTCACGACCCCGATCGTAGTATTCAACTTTAACGGTGTGCGCTCCGGCCGTCAGACTGGCTGTACCCTTGGCTTGAGTACCCGGATGATCGAACCACTCATTGACGATCAAGTTGTCGTCGACGTAGATGCGGACGCCGTCGTCCACGATGGCGTTGAAGGTGTAGACACCTGCCGAAGCAAAATACTGGGTGCTGACCCACCGGGCCGACCACAAGTCTTTGGGCATATTATCGCCCGCCGTGCCGCGGCCCCAGTCAAAGTTAATGGCCGCGTCAATGCGAGAAAACTTCAGGTCATCCAGGAACATGTTGCCGAAGTAGTAGCCGGTCCACGCGCCGCCGCTGGTCGCCGAAGGCGTCGCGGTTGCGCCGGGGATGGGGGTCGCACCCGGCGTTGGCCCTGTCGTGCGCACCCAGCCCAAGTTCACGAAGGCATTGCCGGTGGCTTCGTAGTATTCCAATCGGAGCGTGTGATAGCCGGTGCCGAGCGTGACATCGGCGGTGTAGGTCGCGCCGCTGGCCGAGTGCCACTGATCGATCACGACGACGTTATCGACGAAGAAGCGTGCGCCGTCATCCATCTTGAGGGTGAAGCGGAACGTCCCGGCATTGAAGAGCAAGGTCCGCGTCCAGCGCACCGAGAAGTTATCGGCGGCGAGCTTGGGATTGGGCCAGCCTTGACCCCAGTTAAAGTTGATACTGGCGTCATTGCGCACCAACGACGGCGTGCCCGACAAATCGACGTTATTGAAGTATTCGCCCTTCCATTGAGCATAGGTGGTGCCGCCGGGTGTCGTGCCACCGCTGCCCGGAATCCAGATGATCATGCCCGCATAGATGAAGTTGGCATTGGCAATGTTGTTGGCGCGCATGATGGCATAGATCGAGACGCCGTAGCGGGTGGCAATCGCGCTCAGGGTGTCACCCACTTTGATCGTATAGTAGAACCCGCCAGTTTGCGGCACCGGCGGCGGCGCGACCTTGCCATCGGGGATGCACAACGACTGGCCGGCATAGACTAGATTCGGATTGGAAATGCCGTTGGCCGCCATCAACACATCGACGGTGATGTTGTACTGCAAACCGATCCGAAATAGATTCTCACCGGGCTGAACCTGATGATATTTGAGGCAGCCACGTAGTGGTGCCGCCTGCACCAGGCTGGCGGAGGCCGTCAGCAGCATGGCGATCACGGCGACCAGCACGACAATGCGACGAGTTCTCATGGCACGCTCCTTAGTTCAAACTGAAATCACACGTTAAATGACCGCGCTTCTAAAATACCACATAACACTAGGCAAGGCAAACGAAAGCCGGGGCTGAAACCGATCCCGGGAGGGTAGATCTGCGTATCTTTGACAGTGGTTTTCTTTCATGGTAACCTGACTTTGAAGTTGGATGATAGACGTTAGATACAGGCCGTTTGGTTCCGTCCAATCGCCAATTTCTATCCTTAGCCTCTGAGGAGCCCCTATGACCCAATCCGATGCACAACCAACTTACTTTGATACCATTCTCGACACGATCGGTCATACGCCGCTCGTGCGCCTACACAAAGTCACCGCGCAGGTCCACTGTACGGTGCTGGCCAAACTGGAATTTCTCAACCCGGGCGGTTCAGTAAAGGACCGCATTGGGTTGGCGATGATCGAAGCCGCCGAGCGCGACGGTCGCTTGAAACCCGGCGGCACAATCGTCGAAGCCACTTCCGGCAATACCGGGACAGGTCTGGCGCTGGCCGCCGCCATCAAAGGCTACAAGTGTATCTTCGTCATGCCTGACAAAATGAGCGTCGAGAAAGTGCGCTTGCTGCGCGCGTTCGGAGCGCGCGTGGTCGTCACGCCCACCGCCGTCGAGCCGACCGATCCACGATCGTATTACAATGTCAGCAAGCGCATCGTCGCCGAGACGCCCAACAGCATCCTCGCCAATCAGTATCACAATCCCGAAAACCCTCTCGCGCACTATCGTTCCACCGGCCCCGAAATCTGGCAGCAAACCGCGGGCAAGATCAAAGCCTTCGTCGCGGGCATGGGTACGGGCGGTACGATTTCAGGCACAGGGCGTTATCTTAAAGAACAAAATTCTGACGTCAAGATCATCGGCGTCGATCCAGTTGGGTCGCTGTTGTATGACACATGGCGCATGGGGCGTGTGCCGGATGAACCGTTCCTGAAGACCTACAAAGTCGAAGGCATCGGCGAAGACTTTCTGCCCAGCGCCACCGACATGAGCGTAGTTGACGATGTGACGCAAGTCAGCGATAAAGAATCGTTCTTGATGACGCGCCGCTTGGTTCGAGAAGAAGGGCTGTTCGTCGGCGGTTCGTCTGGCTCGGTCGTAGCGGGGTTGCTCAAATCCTCGATCGTTCAATCACTCGATCGCGATGATATTGTGGTGGTCATCCTGCCCGATTCCGGCACGCGCTACTTGTCCAAAGTCTTCGACGACGAGTGGATGCGCGAATACGGTTTCCTCGAATCGGCCTGGGGTGAGGCGCGTGTTGCCGATGTGCTAAAGACCAAAGTGCGCCGTCCGCTGATCGCCGCGTCGCCGTCTGATCCGGTGCGCGAGATCGTAATGCGCATGAAGATTCACGACATCTCGCAAATGCCGGTGTTAACCGAAGGCAAACTCGTGGGCATGATCAGCGAATCGACGTTGCTGTCACAGATGGCCACGCCCAGCGCCAGCGCCGAAGACTCCATCGCGCCGATCGTCAATCGGCAGGTCACTACTGTCACGCCTGACATGCACCTCGAATCGGTCATGAGCCTATTCAGTGCCAATCCAGCCGTTATCGTGCTTGACGGCGAGCAAGTGATCGGCATTCTCACCAAGATCGATTTGATCGATTATCTGGCGGTGCATCTGAAATGATGACATGATGACAAGATGAAACGATGACACGATGATCTTGCACACTATCACATCATCCTGTCATCAAGCCATCTTGTCAGCGTGTCAATTGAGGAGAACCTATGACCACCACCCATCTTGGCGACATGCCCGCCGCCGACTTTCGCAAGTACGGTAAACAGCTCATCGATTGGATTGCCGACTATCTGGAGCGCGATGATTGCTATCCCGTGTTGTCGCAAGTGCTGCCTGGCGAGATCAAGGGGCAGTTGCCCGCGACACCCCCCACAGCACCCGAAGCGTTTGATGCGGTGCTGACTGATTTCAACGAGATCATTCTGCCTGGCATCACCCACTGGAATCAACCGGGTTTTATGGCTTATTTTGGCATTACCGGTTCGATGCCGGGTATTCTCGGTGAACTACTGACGGCAGGCCTCAACGTTAATGGCATGTTGTGGCGCACTTCACCGTCGGCGACCGAACTGGAAGAAGTCGTGTTGAATTGGCTGCGACAAATGGTCGGTTTGCCCACGTCCTTTGAAGGCGTAATCATGGACACCGCATCGATCTCGTCGATGATCGCTGTCGCCGCCGCGCGAGAAGCATTGGATTTTCGCATTCGCGAGGAGGGCATGGCAGGCCGATCGGATTTGCCGCGCCTCACCATGTACACTTCCGAGCAATCGCACTCATCGATCGAGAAAGCAGGTCTAGTGCTGGGCATTGGTCAAGCCAACGTCCGCAAGATCGAAGTAGATGCGGAGTTTCGCCAGCGCCCCGATCGGCTGGCGGCGGCCATCGAGGCTGATCGCCGATCGGGTTACGTGCCGTTCTTCGCGTGCGCGACGGTCGGGACAACGTCGACCACCAGCATCGATCCGGTACCGGCCATCGCCGATATCTGTGAGCGCGAGAAGGTCTGGCTACATGTCGATGGCGCGTATGGCGGCAATGCTGCGGTCGTGCCGGAAATGCGGTGGGTGTTGAACGGCGTCGAGCGCGCCGACTCCTTCGTGATGAATCCGCACAAGTGGCTGTTCACGCCGATTGATTTCTCGGCTTTCTATACGCGCCATGTCGACACGCTCAAGCGCGCCTTCAGCATTCTGCCGGAATATCTGCGCACTAACGAGGGCGATGCCAACGCTGTGAAGAATTACATGGATTACGGCGTGCAGTTGGGACGACGCTTCCGCGCATTGAAGTTCTGGTTCATGGTGCGAACGTACGGCGTCGAGGGCATCATCGCGCGATTGCGTGAGCATTTGTCGTTAGCAAAACAGTTTGAAAGTTGGGTACGCGCCGCGCCCGATTGGGAAGTGGTGGCCCCTGTGCCGTTCAGCACCATCAACTTCCGCGCCTGCCCAGCGAGTGTGCCGCCAGACAGGTGGAATGCGCTCAACGAGCAGATCTTGACCGCCGTTAACGCCACCGGCGACATCTTCCTTTCGCATACGAAGTTGAACGATCGCTATGTGATCCATCTGGCGATTGGCAACGTCCGCACAGAGGAAAAACACATCGCACGAGCATGGGAGTTGTTGCAAGCGGAGTGTAGACGGTTGACGAGTGCTGCGTGACAAGTGAGAAGTAAAAAGAGCGCGAACGGTTCTTGTTCGCGCTCTTTCATTTTTATGCGATGAACTTCAGTGCGTTGAGCACTCGTCACCACAACTGCACGTCTCTTTCCCCGCGGCCTTCTCGAAGGCTTCTTTGCCTTCTTGAAAGGCGTAATAGGCGATGCCCAACGCGCCGAGGCTGTCCAAGAAACCGATGTGCAGGACTTCGTACGCAAGGCTGGCGATCAGCAGCACAATCGACATGTAGATGCAGGCCTTAGTGCAATTGGCGTCGGCGATGATGGGCTGCGAGTCCAACGCGCGGCCCACTTTCAATTTGAGGTAGACCAAGCCCGTCATCACCGAGATGGAGATCAGCGAGATGACGATGCCCCATAGCGTGGTCTGTGGTCGTTGGCCTTGCAACGTGTTGACGATCACGGAAATGATCAGCCCAGCGGTCAGTAAGTAGAAACTGCTGCCCGTCACGCGTAAGGCCGTGACCTCGAAGCGATCGCGCGGGCTATTAGGGTTGCGCTGAATGCGCAGCACCATGTAGGCAATGCCCACCGCCGAGATGACTTCGATGAAACTGTCGACGCCAAAGCCGAACAGCGCCAGTGTTTCATCGCGAAAGCCGAAGTAGGTCGAGACAAGGCCTTCCACTAAATTCGCGGCGATGGTGAAGGCGCTTAAGAGCAGGGCGTATTGAAAGTAGCGACGGTGTGTGTCTGAGTTGAGAAGTTGATCAGTTTGCATACAGATCCTCAATGTTCCACATCATTCGATGGGCGCGTGCGTTCGCGCTCGCGCGGCGGTTGTTGCTGGCGCGCGCGGCGACTGTTGATGACGAGGATGATCAGCACGACGATGAGCGGCGCGCCGAACAAAAGCAGTTCGTCAAGAATACCGGCCGAGCCATGAAGAGCAGGTGAGAATAACACGAGTTGATTCCTTGATGAGTGATGAGTGACGAGCGAAAAGTGATTTGCGTCACTCGTCACTCGTCACTTGTCACGCTAGTGCCTGTCTCAAATCTTCGATCAAATCGTCAACGTTTTCGATGCCGACGGACAGCCGGATCAACGTCGGATCAACTTCTAGCGGTGAACCGGCGACAGACGCGTGCGTCATCGGCGCGGGCAACTCGATCAGCGATTCGACGCCGCCGAGTGATTCTGCCAACGCGAATAGTTTCGTTTTCTCGGCGATGCGCTTGGCCGTCTCAGCGTTGCCCACCGGTAGGAACGAGATCATACCACCATACAAGCGCATCTGTTTCTTTGCGACGGCGTGATTGGGATGATCCTCCAGACCCGGATACAGCACTTTCTTCACACCGGGATGATCGGCTAGAAACTCTGCGATTTTCTGTGCGTTCGACGAGTGTCGCTCCATGCGCAGCGGCAGCGTCTTCACGCCGCGCAGGGTCAGAAAACAATCCTGCGGGCCAGGCACCGCGCCGATCGCGTTTTGCAGGAACTTCAGTCGCTCATAGGCGGCATCGTCGTTGGTGAGAATCGCGCCGCCCACCACGTCGCTGTGGCCGCCGATGTATTTGGTGGTGGAATGGATCACGAAGTCGGCGCCGAGATTGATCGGTTGTTGCAGATACGGCGACGCAAAGGTGTTATCCACCGCGAGATGTGCGCCTGCTCGATGGGCGATCTCGGCAATGGCAGCCAGCGTCTTGGGTAGCGGGTTCGTTGGGGTCTCCACCCACGCAATCGCGTGTGGGGTTTGATCGCCGCGCGTACTTGATCGAGATCGCTCATGTCCACAATCGAACTGCAAGCCGTATTCGCTGAGGACGCGCACGAACAAACGATATGTGCCGCCATACACATCGTTGGCGGCGAGGACGTGCTGACCGGGTTTGACGAGTCGCAACAATGTGTCGATAGCGGCCATGCCCGACGAGAAGCACAGACCATGTGCGGCGTTTTCCAATGCAGCGAGACAATTCTGCAGTGCGGTGCGCGTGGGATTGTCGGTGCGGGCGTAATCGCCAGCCTTTGTGATCGCCGACGCCACTTTATAGGTCGAGGTCTGATAAAGATCGGCGTCATCACCGCGCCGGTCGCGGGATCGGGTTGTTGTCCGGCGTGAATGGCGAGCGTTTCGAAGTGAAGGTGATCGGTCATGAAGTCCCTATTTTCCTTGGTAAAGTCATTGTAACTGTGATAGGGACGACGGTCAACCATGAAATGCGCATGGTATAATCGCGCGTTCAGGTGCAGTTATCAGTCGTTAGTTATCGGTTTTTCAGTGGTCAGGGAATCATATGGACGAACACGAACATCATCACGCTGAAAGTCAACGCCCGCCGTTGACGCTGGTCATCGCTGCCGCGATCATGTTGATCGCGTTGGGCGCGATTGGCGTCAGACGCGCCATCGATTCAGGCGCAAACGAATCCCAATGAAGAGACGGTGGAAGCGCGCGTCATCACCGTGCTCGATGAGGGCGTCACCGATCAAGGCGGCCTTCAACAGCCGTATCAGAAGTTGCGAAGCAAAGTCTTCTGACGGGCAGCCGCGCGGGTCGCGCCGTCGATGTGGATTACGGCACGCAAGGCTTCGCGTCGAGCAGTATTCTCTACAAGGCCGACGATCGCGTGCGTGTCGCAGATCCATTCGCCCTGACGGCGGCGGATCTATTTCATCACCGAACCCGATCGGTTGGGATCGCTGATCACGCTGTTGGTGTTGTTCGTCGTCGTGATCGTCGCGGTGAGCCGTTGGAAGGGCGTGCGCTCGCTGTTGGGCATGGCGATCAGTCTGTACGTGATCACGCAGTTCATTTTGCCGATGATTCTAGCCGGGCGTGATCCGGTGCTGGTGAGTGTGTTGGGCGCGTTTGGCTTGTTGGCTGTGACACAATATCTGATCTATGGCTGGTCGCTGAAAACGCACGCGGCGGTGTTCGGCATTTTGATCGGTTTGATCATCACCGGCGTGCTGGCGTCGATCTTTGTGGATGCCGCGCCTATCCGAACCTGGCGCGGAGGAAGTGGGCTTTCTGCAGAGTCGCCGCCGGATCGATCAATCCGCGCGGCTTGCTGCTGGCAGGGATTCTGATCGGCGCGATCGGCGTGCTGGACGATTTGACGATCAGTCAGGCGTCGACAGTCTTTGAACTGTCGCGGGCCAATCGGGCCTTGGGGTTGCGCGATCTGTATCGACGCGCGATGAACATCGGGCAGGATCACATCGCATCGACGGTGAATACGCTGGTGCTGGCATATGTGGGCGCATCGCTGCCGCTGTTGCTGTTGTTTGCGATCTATCCAGCCGTTTGGGCAGATCGTCAATCGCGAAGGTTTGTGACGGAAGAAGTGGTGCGGACGCTGGTGGGCTGGCCTCGGCTTGGTGTCTGCTGTGCCGATTACGACGCTGTTGGCGTGCATGTTGGTGGGTGCGCCACGCGGACGCAACGGATAGGGGCGAGGCCGCCTTACCCCTACGATTTCGATTTCTTGCTCGACGTGGTCTCCGACTGTGATCGTCAGGCGGTGACAAAATCCGTCGCTTCGAGACTGCTCGCGGCGACGGTTTCATAGATGCCGGGTAGAACCACCCCGCGTATCGAAGATACTCTTCCTCACGCGATGATGGACATCGCTATGAACAGCGCACAAGATCGCGTGCCAGATGTAGAAATTGCTGACCACAAATTGAATCGCTTCACACACGGCCAACAACGCGAGGCCGAAACTGACATTGCGCAGCATGATGTTGGTGGCGTTGTGTTTGTCGATCTCGGAACCCAAGTCCGCGTTCAACCGCCGGATGTACGCAAGCAACAGCATGCCAATCGCTAGCCTTGAATTTCACGTCGAGGTTGGGATGTGCCTTTTTGAATTCGTCTAACTTGATGCCCGATAAGTCTCTGGAACGGAATAGGTGCGACCACCGCATCGCAATCAGATCGACGATCAGTCCGCCGATATACGCACACATCGCCAGCGCAAGGGCTTGCAGACCGGCGAGATTGGCGAGCCATTGAAAATCAATCGCGGCCAATCCGAAGATCGTCGCTAGATAGCCAACCGCAATGAGATACAACGCGCCCGGTATCGTATAAGCAAAGAAATCATAAATCCCAATTCGAATCGACATCGTGTGGTTCTCCTCGAAAAATACTAAACTGATGAAGGAACAATCTGCGGAGTAACTTGGTGCTTAGTAAGTGAAAACTGGAATTTAGTATAGCCCCAACCCAATTCAAGTCAAACCCACCTTTTGCTCCCCCAACCGCGTCTCGAGATGCCGAACGCTTTGGTCGGCTCGCGGTCGGTTAGTTGTCCATCACGCCCGTGCGGATGCGGGCTTTGAGCGACTGTTTTCTCACGGTCGGTTCTCAGCCAAACCGGGCAAAGAACTTTCTCACGGTCGATATCCAGCCAAACCGAGCAAAGAACTTTTCTCACGGTCGGTTCCCAGCCGAACTGACCAAAAGAACTTTTCTCAAGGTCGATTTCCAGCCAGCCTGACCGAAAGAAAACTTCTTTCGGTCAATTTTTAGGCAAACTCTTTAGAATAATGCCTTTTCTTAGGTCGATTTCTTGCAAAATCGGCTCAGTGGAAGCCACCAGACCCAGTTTCCAACCAGCTCGACCCCGGTGGAAGCCACCAGCCTCAGTTTCCAGCCGGATTGACCTCGGTGAAGTCCGCGACCCAGTTTCCAGCCGAACTGACCACGGTGGAAACCACCAGACCCAGTTTCCAGCCAGATCGACCTCGGTGAAGTCCACCGAACCCAGTTTCCAGCCGAACCCAGGCACGGTGAAGCCACCAGACCAGTTTTGACGAACTGACCCGGTGGAAGCCACCAGCTCAGTTTCAAACCGAATGACCCCGGTGGAAGTCACCGCACTCGGTTTCAGCCAGATTGACCCCGGTGGAAACTGCCACTGGGTATCTGCATCGCGTGCCTGTAGCCGTGCGGGCTGGGAGTCTGTTTTTCAACTGAGCCTTCGCTAAGGTTATCAACTATCAACTATGCACTACGCATTCAGCAGTGCGCATTGTACGTGTCCATTCCTCGGTGATATAATCGGCGCGGGAGAAGCACTCATGTCGATGATGTTCTTTGCCGATGAAGACGAAGTTCCTCTGCCGCCGAAGGAAGTCCGCATCACGGACGCGACGGCGCGGTGATCCCGCCCGACGGACGGCGCGTGGCGGTGCTGCTCACCCTGACACCGTTTCTCGAATACCCAAATCTCGAAGTGATCCTGTATCGACCCGATGGCGAAGAAGAACGCAGCCTGACCATCACGATCGGCACGATGGAACGGCACTTCATGGTCACGCTGCATATCAGACAACCCGCAGCAGCCAGCCAGTATCGCATCAGGGATGTCATCCACATGGAGCGAAACACTGCAAACACGCGACGTGGTGTTTGCCTCGCCGGTGTGGCATGAACCTTGACGATCAGATCACGCAGGCTGTTAAAGACCACTCGCACGATCGGGGTGGATTTGGTCTATCGGATCAACCATGGCGCGCGAGTTACGGTGTCGCTGCGTATTTATTGGATGTCGGTTATACCATCGTCCCGATCAATCCCAACATCCGATCGGTCTTCGGGCTGACCGCCTATCCCGATCTTCGAGCGGCGGCGCGTGACTTCACCCTCGATCTGATCGATGTGTTTGCGCCGCTCAGGTTTGTGCCGGACATTGTCGATGACGCCATCGACATCGGGGCTAAGGCAATCTGGCTGCAACTGGGCGTTGTACACGACGCCGCCGCGCAGCACGCGGCGGGCCGGTTTAACCGTCATCATGGATCGTTGTCTCAAAAGTTGATCATGCCCGCTTGATGTCGCAGAGGACTTAAATTGATGAATGACCTAATCGGCAAGACCATTGGCCGTTATCGCATTATGAGCATTTGGGTCGCGGCGGCATGGCGGAAGTCTACAAAGCCCATCAGCCCCAGCCTCGATCGCTACGTGGCGATCAAAGTTGATGCACACGTTCCTCGCCGACGAAAAAGTTCCTCGCCCGCTTCGAACGCGAGGCCAAAGTCGTCGCCACGCTGCGCCACCCAACATCGTGCAAGTCTATGACTTCGACGTCGAAAACGGCGTCTACTACATGGTCATGGAATTCATCAACGGCGAGACGTTGAAAGCGCGCCTACAGGCGTTGGAAAGCGCGCGGTGAATGGGTCTCGCGTGATGACGCCGTGCAGTTACGTTGGCGGTTGGTTCGGCGTGATATGCGCACGAACGCAACATGGTTCACCGCGATGTGAAACCGCCAACGTCATGATCACCACTGATGGTCAGGTCATCCCTGCCGACTTCGGCATTGCCAAGATCGTCAGCGCGTCAACCTCACCGCCAGCGGCGCGATGGTGGGCACGCCCCAGTTATATGGCGCCGGGCAGGGCATGGAGCAGCCCGGCGACGAACCGCAGCGACATTTACTCGCTGGGCCGTATGCGATGCTCTATCAACTCGTCGTGGGGCGGTTGCCGTTCGATGCGGATACGCCGCTGGCGAGCAATCTTGAAGCACATCAACGAGCCGCTGCCGCTGCCGCAAGTCCTCAAACCCGATCTGCCGGATGCGCTGAACGCGGTGATTTTGAAAGCGCTGGCGAAAGATCCCAACGAGCGCTATCAAAAAGTGGCTGAAATGCTGACCGATCTGCGCCGCGCCGTGGGCTTGCCCGTGGACGAGAGTGAAGCGCACGGCAAAGACTCATCGATCAAACTATCAAGCGCGACGATCGTCGGGCGCGTCAGCGACACAACGCCGCCCCCGCCGACTTCAACGACCGGCACCGTCGCCGCGGCTGCGACTCAGATCGCCGATCCGCAGACAGTGGTGTCGTCAGGCGCGGTAGGCACGGTCGTCGTGTCGCCCGCCGACACCGTCGGTGTGAAACCTGCCAAACGTCCCGCGTGGATCATTCCTGTGATCATCATCGCCGGGCTGGCCGTCGTCGTGGTAGTCTTTGTCGTCATGAATGGCAATCAGGCGGCCAGCGTCCATGACGCGGCTACAGCGACAGCGACGGCAGTACCACCATCGGGCCGACTGACACCTCCACGCCGCCCGCCGTTACAACCGTGTCCTTTCAACGCCGATCAAGTCAACTGCACGACGCGCCGGATGCTGCAACCCGATCGGTCTTGCTGCCGAAGGTGACGCAATTTCATCTGCGGGCGCGCCTGGGCGATGAGCAGTGGCTCAACATCGAAACGCCGGACGGCGTGACCGGCTAGTACAGGCCGCACAGATTGATTTTGGGGCGACGGCGTCGATCAGCTCAATCAACTGCCTCTAAGAACAACCGTCATTCGGCCCTGGACACGCCGACGATTACACCGCTGCCGACTGAGACGCTCAGCCCGACGGCCACCGCCACTGAGACGAGCACGCCTCAGCCGACACAGGCCGCCGGCTACGACCAAAGTGCCTGTCACGCCGAAGCCCGCAAATTGCCGGCGACCGCTGTGCCAGCCATGCGCCAGCGGCGACCGCGCAATCTGCCGCGATTCCGTTGGGCTATGGCTTCGAGTTCAAGTCGTGCACGTATGACGGGCCAAACTACACCTGCAATGTGCGCGTCTGGGGCAATGGCGGCGACGGCCGCTATCACTACGCCATGCCAGATGAGAATGGCACGTTGATCCGCAAAGGATGGCTCGGAGGCGTTTTACGTCCTGCGCTATCGCCGTTGCAAGACGGCCAACATTGAACTGCGGGTGTTCGATGACTCAGGCAGCAATCTGGTGGCTTACGTCACAATGGACCCTAACGCGCCGCCTGTCTCGGACTTGCTGCCGGACCGTGCACGCCGCCGTAAACAACACTCGCCCTCGCGAGATTGCTCCACTCCCTGAGAATATCAACAGGCGGGTTATTTTTAACGGACTTCGTTTAGCCAGGAGGAGGCTGATCATGGAAGCGTTCTATCAGACTGTCGCGACGTTTGTTTTACGCTGTTGGGACTGTGGTGGGGTGTGGTGCAATTCCGCCATTTCCGACTGGATGGCAGACACCAACTGGCGGCGCATGGCGTACAGCGTGCGGCTGTCGCTCATCGTACCGGGGGCAATGAGTCTGGGGCGCGCAGACCGCGGGGGAGATCAAAATCATCTGGCGGCTGGTGTTCCTGGTCACGTGCGGTTTGGGCATCGTCGCGCAGATTTACCTCGCCCAAGCGACGCGCACCCGACCGTATCGCGGCTGGTTTCTGCGCTATGGCCGCTGGCTGATGGCCTTCGCCTACGCCGTCATCGCCATCATCGCCTTTGCGCCCGAAATCGCCCAATCGATCGATCCCAAATTAACTGCCCTCCAGATCGAAGGTCTGCTGCTCACCTTCGTCGTCTTCCTCAGCGTCAGTTTCGTCTGGGACCTGCTGGCGGAACCGAAGGAATAAATTAAGGCACAATGCGCAATGCTCAATTCAAATGATTCAAGCAGCCTTGGAAATTGCCAAGATCTTGTCCAATATTGTTCGACCACGCGCGGAACCTGAGCGCCCCAGCGGGTTAACTATGCGATGAACTGTGCACTAAGAATTACCCTGTGTTATGCTTAGGTCAGCCAAACCATTCCTGCGAGGAAACGAAATTTGAAGAAGCATCTGCGTATCATCATCGTCGATGATCATGAAGTCGTCCGCCTGGGATTGCGGTCGCTGCTGGAGCGTCATCCGAGTTTCAGCGTCGTGGATGAGGCGGGTACGGCCAAAGAAGCGGTGCAGAGGTTCTGCAGCACCGGCCCGAGGTGGTCGTCATGGACATCCGCTTGCCGGGTGGCAATGGCATCGAAGCCTGCCGCGAAATTGGCGCAGGCGCCCGATACTAAGGTCATCATGCTGACGTCGTTTGCCGAAGACGACGCATATGCTGAGGCGATTGCGGCGGGCGCGTCCGGCTTTATGTGCTCAAGCAGATCGGCGGCGACGATCTGGTGCACGCCATCGAGTCGGTAGGGCGGGGCGAAGCGCTGCTCGATCCGATCCTGACGCAACGGGTGTTTGCGCGCGTGCGCGAGAAATCCAGCGCAAAGACGGGCAATCGGCGTTCAGCCAACTCACCGATCAGGAAATGCGCGTCCACTCGGCCTCGTCGCGGAAGGCAAGACTAATCGCGAGATTGCACAATCGCTCTTTCTGGGTGAAGGCACGGTGCGTAACTTCGTCAGCAGCATCCTGAGCAAACTCATGACCAATCGCGCCGAGGCTGCCGCCTACGCCGTCCAGCACAACATCCAGGCGTACCTGACGGAAGAGTAGTAAACGGCTAACCGGCAACCGCCCGATCGGGCCACTAGCCGATCGGGCGGTATTATTTGCGCATTGTTCATTGCTACTTGTTAATTGTGCCGGTCATGCTCCACGGGCCGGTCTTGTCGATCTGGACGTTGACCAGTTGGCCGCGCCACTCACCGGGCGCATCGAAGAAGACCTTTGTTGGTGCGAGTGCGACCGCGCCCATTGCCTTTGTGCTCATCTTCGACCAGCACTTCCACCACCCGATCCTGATAGCGATGATTGATGACGCCGGAAATGCGCTCGTGCTGATCGTTGAGGACGCGCGCGAAGCGCTCCTTTTCCTCTTCGCTCACGTCGTCGCCGGATTACGCGCCGCCACGGTGCCAGGCCGCGTCGAATACTTGGCGAGGTGCGCCACGTCGAGTTTGAGTTCGTCAGCAGATCGTACGTCGCCTGGAACTGCGCTTCGGTTTCGCCCGGAAGGCAAACCGATGTGATGTCAGTGGCGATCGAGGTGTTGGAGCGGCTTCGATCGGATCTTCTCGATCAAACGGCGATAATCGTCGGTGGTGTAACCGCGCTTCATGCGCCGCAGTACTTCGTCATCACCGGCCTGCACCAGCACTTCGATGTGCTGCGCACGGTAACTCCGCCACCGTATCAAGCAACTTGTCGTTCATCCAGTTGGGATGGGATGTCAAGAACCGAATGCGCTCGATGCCGTCAATGCCGTTGATGACGCGCAGCAAATCCGATAGGTCTGGCCGTCGTCGAAGTCCTTGCCATACCGATCGACAATCTGGCCCAACAGCGTCACTTCCTTCACGCCTTGTTCCGCGAGTGATCGCACTTCGTGCGCGATCTCGCCGATGGGTAGCTGCGCTCGACGCCGCCGGAACGGAATGATGCAGAACGTGCACGCGTGGAGCAGCCATACACGATCGGGACGTGGGCAACCGCAAATTGCCGCGCTCATGGACGGCAGGATCAAATCACCATCTTGAATCGCAACTGATGCGTTTCGTGCTCCATCAACGCGAGGCTTCGCGCTGGCGCATGAAGTTGACCAGCGGCGCCGTCTCCGGGGGCCATAAACACATCACCACGGGAACTGCTTCTTCAATGCGGCGTTGCCTTTGGCGCGCCGACCATGCAGCCCATGACGGTAACGATGGTGTCAGGCCGCTTTTGCTTGATGGGCTTGAGGGTGGTGATGCCAACTGTAAAACTTATCTTCGGCGCTCTGGCGCACGACGCACGTATCCAGCGCGATCCGTCGGCATCGCGCGCATGATCCAGGGTGTAAAATTGAGGCCGATTTTTCAGAGTTCGGACCCCACGCGTTGGTATCGGCCGTTCATCTGGCAGCCGAAGACGTGTAAGTGATACTTCATTCAGGCTCTGACAACAAGTAACGGGTATTTGCCGCACAACGAGGCAACTGCGTTCTTGGCTAGCCAATTTACCACAGTCTAATGTGCCAACATGGTAGAATTCGATGCATGGCTGTGAGTGAACTCATCATCGAACGCGCCTATGAACTTGGCTTCGATCTCGTCGGCATTGCGCCGGCCGGTGTTGCCGCCGCATGCAAAGGCGTATGCCGATTGGATCGCGGCCGGTCGCAGGCGAGTTGACGTATGACCCGCGACCCCGATCGGCGATCTGATCCGCCGAGTGCTGCCCGGCGCGCAGGCGGCGATCATCGTTGGCCTAAGTTACTACACGCTCGATGTGTCGGATGAGATCAAAAACGATCCATCGCGGCCCGATCTCGCGTTATGCGTGGGGCGTAGACTATCACGTCTGATGACGCCGCGTTTGAAGGAATTGGCGGAGTTTGTGGAAAGCTGAAACGCCTCACCCCCCAGCCCCTCTCCCTGATTTGAAAGGCACGAATCAGGAGAGGGGGAGCGGCAATCCCTCTCCTGAAAACAGCCTCTTCGTTTTTTCGGAGAGGGGGGGTCGAAAAGGCTATCGAGGCAGAGAGTCTATGTCGATACCGGCCCGGTACTGGGGCGGCCAGATTGGGCGTTGTCAGCGGGGCTGGGGTTCATCGGCAAGAATACGTGCCTGATCAATTCGCGCATGGGATCATGGCTGTTTCTCGGGTGATTATCACCACGGCGGCCCTCACCCCCCCGCCCTCACCCCGGCCCTCTCTCAACAGGGGAGAGGGAGTCGGCTGCGGCAGTTGTACGCGCTGCGGAGCGCATGTCCGACGACGCTTTCCCAATATGTCCTCGATGCGCGACGCATCTCGTATCTCACGATTGAGTTGAGAGATTGAGGCTCGATTCCGCTGGAATTGAGGCCGCTGATAGGTAATCACATCTTCGGCTGTGATGTCTGTCAGGACGTGTGTCCGTGGCCGACGCGTTCGCGCGCCCGACGAAGAACGCGCCTTCTTCGCTGCGGAGATCGATCGGGTTGCGCCGCAATTGATCGATTTGGCGTCGCTATCGGAAGCAGCGTTTCAACAGCGCGCCCGCCGGCACGCCGATTTTGCGATCGAAGCGGCGCGGTTTGCTGCGGAATGTGGCGGTGGCTTTGGGCAATTGGGGCTCGGATGAGATAGGAACGCACTGCGCGTGCTCGCCGCCGATCCTGATCCGATCATTGCCGAGCACGCGCAGTGGGGACTTCAACAATGAAACTTAATGCCTTTCAAAAATTCTTTGTTTCTATTCTGCTAGCAATCGTTGTAACAAGTTGTCAAGCCGCAGACAAGGCCGCACCCTATGATCTGGTATATTGTGCAGATCAAGCCGTCTTTCGATATTGATTACCAACGATGGCAAAATAGAAACGTATAAAATTATTGATTTGCCTGCTGATGCGACGTGCCCTGTTTGGTCGCCTAACGGGAAATTTGCGGTGATGTATCGCTATAAGCAAATTGAACCGTCTATTCAGGAAGATAGCTGGAATCTAATAGACGGGCAATCTAGAACGATTCGTGAAGTCTATCGTTTTGGCCCCGGTGACAATGAATGGACGATCCATTGGTTGCCAGACGGTGTTGAGTTGCTTATGTCGGCGTAAGATACCGGTACGCCCAGATCGATGTTGGATGAGCCCCAACGACCCGGTCCCAGCATGATGAACTTGCTGCGACCTTCCAACACTTTATTCAAGCGGCCGATGACGCGTGCCAGTTCGATGCGTTGTTCGCTTGCCAGCTGCAAATAGCGTTGCGGATAGACGTAGAAGATATATTCGACGCCGCTGATCTGACCGTTGGGCACCATCCGCGACGAGATAAACAACCGATCGGCTGGTTCGAGATCCGGCGGCACCGGTTTCACTTCGCGTTCGCGCAAGCCGCTTTGCGGGCGGCATTGCAACAGGTGCAGCGTGATCGACGGCTTGGAATCCTTCTGATTGATCGTCGCCGCAAATTCCATCTCTACCGGCGATTGATAGTGTCTGGCCAGCGTGCTGAGGGTTTCTTTCAGCGTCGGCACGAAGTCACCGCGCTGGATGAGATTGTCGAACGTAAACACGATGCGATTGGGCGGCACGTTGCGGCCGATCGACATCATCGGCATCAACGTGTCATCTTCGTCGACAGACACCATATACCGCAGCGGGGCGAGATCCATGCCGACCACTTCACTCAGCGGTTTGGTCTGAAATTCATTCGCTTCAAGATTGATCAAATCGATGTAATGTTGTGAGTAGCGTTTGATGGCTGTGGGCGAAGTTTCTGGCCGCAAAGTAGGATGGCTCAGCGTAATCAACCGCGGATAATCATCGGCCACCCGATTGACCGCCCGGGTCCCCAGGCCGGTCACTAAGCGCACAAAACCCTCGTCGCGGCGCAGGCGCGGATTCCACACGATCGGCACGCGGCTCAACGCCACACCGGCCAGCGCCGGGAAGAAATAGTTCTTGTATTGATCGCCTTGCACCACTTGCAGCAGAATCGCCATGCGCTCGTCGTAGTCTAGCAGGCCCATGCGGCGGCGATAGAACAACGCATCGGGGTTGTAGACGCTGGCATAGATGCGGCGGATAGCCGTAGTCAGCGCGCGCAGATTTTCTTTCGGTGTGCCTTGATTGGGGCAGAAGTAACTTTCGTATTTGCCCGCAAACGACGTGCCGAAGTTGTCTTCGAGCAGACTCGACGATCGCACAATCAGCGGGGTCTTGCCCGCCCGATCGAGAATGGCCCGCAACCGATCGGCCACCTCTTCGGGGAAGCGCGCGTTTTCGTGGCGCGTTTGAATGCCCGGATATTCCGATCGAATTTGATCAGCGGGCTTGTACTTCTGGTTGAATTCCAGATTGTTTAGCGCGCTGAAGTCGTAGAACACATCCGCGCCGATGAAGTACGAATCGGGCAGGGTGATGCGCTGCGCCAGATCGGGCACGGTCTTTAGCAGGATTTTGTGCGCCAGCAGCATGCCCGCCGCTTTGCCGCCAATCTTGCCGTTACCGATGCGGCGCGATCGGATGGAATGGAAATCCTCAGCATCGAAGAACCCTTTGGCAACGCGGATGAAACTGAGTTGATCGCTAATCATCGTCTTGGTCAGCACCACGATGATTTCTTCGCGATGGTGTTGGATCTTGGCACGCATGTCGTCCGGCATGGCGTCATATTGTTGCGCCTTGGTCAGCAGCAGATCGAGCGGCGCCAGTTCGGGATTGAAGTGCAGCTCGTCTGTGGCCGGATGGCCCATACGCTGGGCCAGCAGTTCGTTGACGATGGTGGTTAGCAGCTCCAGCGGCAGATTGTAGGCGAAGTAGAAGTCGGTCAGATAATCGCGAATGGTCCGCTTGCGCTGCAGCCAAACACCTTCATCTTCTTGACCGTAGGGATCGGTTAGGCCTTCGCGCTTCTGCGAGAGGATGGCTTTTTCCTTGACTTCGTGCTCCAGCCGCTCGGCCGTGATGATGCCGCGCCGGAACAGTTCATCACGCATCCGCCCGCGAATCTGCGGCGCGAGTATGGGGTACTGCGCAATCTCGAGATAGACTGTTACGATATCAGGTGCTTCGGCAAGTGGTTCGAGCATGCTCAACCTACCCAATCAAGATAGGCCGAATTATACCCGACCGTAGACGAAAAACGAAAGACGGCTGTCGATCTCAAGGATCGTCAGCCGCCTTCTTAGATCAATTAGCCGATCGAGTGTAGTAGCTCAATCGGGTAGCCGTACGACTAGACCCAGCCGCGGAGGCGCATCGACTTCACAACTTTGTCGATGGCGACGAGATAGGCGGCGTCGCGCATGTACACGCCGCGATCGACCGACATCTCTAGCACGTCGTGGAAGGCCTTGGTCATCTTGTGATCGAGGCGATCCAGCACTTCCTGCTTGCTCCAGTAGAAGTTCATGTCATTCTGCACCGACTCAAAGTACGACGTGGTCACGCCGCCGGCATTGCACAGAAAGTCGGGGATGACGAAGATGCCGCGCTCTTTGATGACGGCATCGCCTTCGAGGGTGGTGGGGCCGTTGGCGCCTTCGGCAATGATCTTCACGCGCTTATGAATGCGCGGCGCAGTCTCGCTGGTGATCATGTTTTCCAGCGCCGACGGGATCAGCACATCGGCTTCCTTGTCGATCCACGCCATTGCGTCTTCTTGCACATAACCGGCCGCCTTCGCCTTCGTCGCATCGATCGTGCCGTACTGATCCGTGATCGATTGCAGGAAGATCGGATCGACGCCATCGGGATGCGAATAGGTATACGGCTTCTTATCGCCGTTATCCCAGCACGACACGCACGCGACCTTGCCGCCCAGCATCTGCACAAAGCCGATCGCCGCGTATTGCGCCACATTGCCGAAGCCCTGAATCGCGGCGACGCTACTCTTAGGATCGATGCCCAAGTGCTTCATCGCTTCGCGGACGGTGTAGATGACGCCATAGCCGGTCGCTTCGGTGCGGCCCAGCGAACCGCCCATATCCACCGGCTTGCCCGTGAACACGCCCGGCGTGAAGTTGCCGACCAGCTTACTGTACTCGTCCATCATCCACGCCATCATCTGCGGCGTCGTACCAACGTCGGGCGCTGGCACGTCCATGCGAGGTCCGATGTTCTTCCACATCTGATTGACCCAGCCACGGCACAGGCGCTCTTTTTCAGTGACCGACAACGTCGCCGGATTGACGATGACGCCGCCCTTACCGCCGCCGAGCGGAATATCAGCGACTGCGCACTTCCACGTCATCCACGTCGCCAGCGCGCGCACGGTGTCGATGGTTTCGTTCGGGTGGAAGCGAATGCCGCCCTTGTTGGGGCCGCGCGCATCGTTGTGCTGCACGCGATAGCCAGAGAAGACGCGCACACTGCCGTCGTCCATCTTGACCGGAATGCGGAAGTGGAACTCACGCAGCGGCCAGCGCAGCAGCGCCCGCACATCATCGGTCAGACCCAGCAGATCGGCGCCTTTGTCGAACTGGGCTTGCGCGATTTCAAAGGGATTCTTCGATTCGGACATAGTCGTACTCCTTGAGGTGGTTTGATAAGTTCCCGGCGGTGGGGGCCGCCGATCGGTCTCTCAGACGAAAACAGCGACCGGTAGGTTGGTCGCTGTTCACTAGATAAAATTTGTCCCTTCGCGGATGACCACGCTCATCAACTGGGCAGCGTACTGAACGGTCAAAGATCGGCTCCAACGTATCGGGACTGGCTTGATGATTATAGCATAGCGCAGATGACCCTTAGTCGCCCGTATCGAATGTGACACTTAACCCTGATATTCGTCACATTCTTAGCGCTTCGCCTGCAAGTGCTTCTTCAGGAACTGCCCCGTGTACGATTGTTTGTTCGTCGCGATCTGTTCCGGCGTGCCCTCAGCCACGATCTGCCCGCCGCGCTCGCCGCCTTCCGGCCCCAGGTCGATCAGCCAGTCGGACACTTTGATGATGTCCGGATGGTGCTCGATGATGACGAGGCTGTTGCCCTGATCGACGAGGCGGTTCAGCACGTCGACTAACTTGTGAACGTCCGCAGCGTGCAGCCCCACCGACGGCTCGTCGAGGATGTACAGAGTGTGATCGGTGGCGCGCTTGCTCAGTTCTTTGCTCAACTTTACACGCTGCGCCTCGCCGCCTGACATCGTGGGGGCAGGTTGGCCCAATCGGATGTAGCCGAGGCCGACATCTTGCAGCGTCTGTAACTTGCGCTGCAACGGCGGGATGTTCTCGAAGAATTCCAGCGCTTCACTCACCGTCATGTTCAACACTTCGGCGATGTTCTTGTCTTTATAGCGAATCTGCAGCGTCTCGCGATTGTAACGTGCGCCGTGGCAGACATCGCACAGCACGTACATATCGGCCATGAACTGCATCTCGATCTGAATCTCCCCCTGGCCTTCACACGCCTCGCAGCGCCCGCCCTTGACGTTGAACGAGAAGCGACCCGGCAAGTAGCCGCGTACTTTCGATTCGGGCAGTTCGGCGAACAAGTCACGGATGTCATTGAAGAAACCGACGTACGTCGCCGGGTTCGATCGGGGGGTGCGGCCGATCGGGGTCTGATCGATGTTGATGATCTTGTCGATGTGCTGCACACCTTCCAGACCTTCGTTGATACCTGCTTTTTCATGTGCGCCGTGCAGCATCTGCGCCAGCCGCTTATACAACGTCTCTACGACCAGCGTCGACTTACCGGAACCGCTGACGCCCGTCACGCACACGAACTTGCCCAGCGGAATCGACACGTCGATGTTCTTGAGGTTGTTCTCTTTCGCGCCATGAATGATCAGGCACTGGCCGTTGCCTTTGCGACGTTCTTTCGGGATTTCGATCCGCAAGCGGCCGGAGAGATAACCGCCCGTCAGCGATGTCTTGTCCTTCAGGATTTGATCGTACGTGCCTTCGAAGATCACCTTGCCGCCGTGCTCGCCCGCACCCGGGCCGAGATCGACGATCCAGTCTGAGGCTTCCATCGTGTCTTCGTCGTGCTCGACGACGAGCACCGTGTTGCCCAGATCGCGCATCGATTGCAGCGTCTTGATCAGGCGAGCCTGATCGCGCGGGTGCAGACCGATGCTGGGTTCGTCGAGGACGTACAACACGCCCGTCAAACGCGAACCGATCTGCGTGGCGAGGCGAATGCGTTGGGCTTCGCCGCCCGATAGGGTGGCGGTGGTCCGATCGAGTGTGAGATAGTCCAGGCCAACGTCAACCATGAATTGCAGGCGGGCGTTGATCTCTTTGAGAATCTGCTTGGCGATCGTCATCTGGCGCGGTGTGAGCGTGCCGTTGCTGCGCAGTTCCTTCACCCAGTCCAACCCGTGGATGACGGGCAGCGCCGTCACTTGCGCGATGTTGCGATTGCCAACGGTCACAGCCAGCGCGGCGGGCTTGAGCTTCTTGCCCTTGCAGGTGGGGCAGGGCACTTGCGCCATGTAGCCTTCGATCTTGCTGCGAATATAATCGCTGGTGGATTCGAGGTAGCGACGACGCAAATTGTTGATGACGCCTTCAAACGTCGTCGAATAGATGCGCTGATCGCCGAGCCGGTTCTGATAATGCACCGGAATCTTCTCGTCGCCGCTGCCGTAAAGGATGATCTCGCGCTGTGCCGAAGTGAGCTTCTTGAACGGCGCGTCCAGATCGATCTTGTAGTAGGCGGCGGTCGCTTTCAGCAGTTGCCCGTAGTAGGTGCTTTCATCACGCTGCCGCTCTTCGGTGCGCCATTCCATTGCCGCGATCGCGCCGTCGTTCAACGACAGATCGGGATTGGGCACGACGAGTTCCGGATCAATTTCGAGTTTAGTGCCGAGGCCCTGACAAGTTTCGCACGCGCCGTGCGGCGAGTTGAACGAGAAGGTGCGCGGCTCGATCTCGGGCAGCGACGTGCCGTCGTAGGGGCAGGCGAACTTCTCGCTGTAAATGTGATCGACTGGTTCTTTGTCGGTGACGTCGTTGACGATCACCATGCCATCGCCCAGACGCAGCGCCGTTTCGATCGAGTCCGCGAGGCGGCTGCGTTCCAGATCGGCTTTGATGATCAAGCGATCGACCACGGCCTCGATAGTGTGGTTCTTGTACCGATCGAGTTCGATGGTGTCGTTGACATCGTGCAGGACGCCGTCGACGCGCAAGCGGACGTAGCCTGCTTTGCGGATGTCTTCGAAGACTTGTTGATGATGACCCTTGCGATCTTTGATCAGCGGCGCGAGGATCTGGATGCGGCGGCCTTCGGGCATGGCGGCGACCGCGTCGATGATCTGATCGGGCGTCTGCATCTGCACTTCGCGACCGCAGACCGGACAGTGCGGCGTGCCGATGCGGGCGTACAGCAAGCGCAGGTAGTCGTAGATCTCCGTCGTCGTGCCGACAGTCGATCGGGGGTTGCTGCTGGCCCCGCGCTGATCGATCGAGACGGCGGGACTCAGCCCTTCGATCTGGTCGACATCGGGCTTCTCCATCTGCCCGAGGAACTGCCGCGCGTAGGCCGAGAGCGATTCGACGTAGCGACGCTGTCCTTCGGCGAAGATCGTGTCAAAAGCCAGCGACGACTTGCCGCTGCCGCTGAGGCCGGTGATGACGACCATTTTGTTGCGTGGAATATCAACGCTGATGTTCTTCAGGTTGTGGGTGCGTGCCCCACGAACGGTAATGTAGTCTTGGGACATTGCTGATCTCTGATTTTGAGGTGTGGGTTGGCGAGCTGCAAAAGATCATTATATCACGCGCCTCACACCGAAAGTCGATTTTTTAATCTGATGTTCTACTCTACTTTGAAAAGATTGACGCAGCTAGGCGGTGATGATATAGTCAGGTCAGCCTTGGGAGCGGACGATCGATTGCATGTGGAGGCCAGCATGGCTGACGCGTCGTCTTCCGATCCAACTCAGCACACTCCATCTTCGGCTACATCTAGTTCCTCAAACGTTAGCGGCGGTGTAAATGCCAACAATACCTCGGTTGGCGGCGATGTGACGGGCCGTGACAAAATCAGTCAAGCCAGCGGCGATATTGTTGGCGGCGACAAGGTTGAAGTCGTTACCTCGCCCAGTCAAACACAACATGTGACGGTTGAGTCGCCACGCGAGTCGTCTTTCGCGCCATTGACTTTAGGGATAGTGGCTATCGTGGCGATTCTAGGCCTGTTATGGCTCTTAAGTCGACCTGGCACACCGGAAGCATTGCTGCCCGTATCGACGGAAGCCAAACCAGCGGCATTAACGAGCCGCACGTTAGCGCCAGTCGAAACCACAGCCCCGAAGGTGGACAACGGTTCGAGCAGTACGGTGCAACCTGAACCCGTAACCGTAACCTCGATAGTGATCTCGAAGTCGCCTCAGGCGCCGGTATCAGTGCCGCCCGCCATTGCGCCCAAGGTCGACACAACTACTGCTGATCTCAAGCCCGGTGCGCCATTGACGGCGGACAATGCTAAAAAGATCGGCCTGATCGCAGTTGTAGATACGAGTGGACAACAAGCCTGTTGGTCACCCGATGGGAAATGGCTGGCCCTCATCACTTCTGGTGTTCACCTGCTCGATGCGAAGAATTTGCAGGTCGTGCAGGCGGTCGGCGCGCAGGGCAGCGCCAATCGCGTGGTTTTCTCGCCCGATAGTCAAAAACTAGCCGTGGCTGGCTCGAATGGTCTGGTATTGTGGGATGTGACCGGCGCGACGATCATCCGCACGTTTTCTAGCGTGAAATCGGCCGCCGACGTTGATTTCTCGCCCGATGGCAAACTTCTGGCTGTGCCGGTCGATCAAGCAGTCAAGCTGCTTGATGTAGACACCGGAAGCGAAGTGAACTTGCTCGTGGAACATCGTACAACCGTGCGCTTGGTGAAATTTTCATCGACTGGCAAATTACTAGCTTCTGTCGATCCAGCGGACGGCGTAAAATTATGGGACGTGGCGACCGGGGATGAATTACGCCAGTTGAATGTGCAGGGTTTTGTTAATGCATTAGCCTTCTCGCCGGATGGTCAGCAGCTAGCGCTCGGGGCCTCGTGGTCGCTAGAGTTGTGGGATGTCGCGAAAGGTGAATTGGTGCGTCCGTTGGCTCAGAATGACACGGCGAGTGAAGTTAACAGCGTCGCTTTCTCGCCAGATGGAAAGATGCTGGCCGTAGCGCGGGGCTTGACCATCCGCTTGATCGACGTCGCCAGCGGGCGCGAATTGCGCGTTCTTAAGGGCCATACAACTGATGTAACCAGCGTGGCTTTTTCACCTGATGGTGGTTGGCTGGTTTCAGTAGCCAACGATGTGCGAATTTGGGGCATTCCATAGTAAATGTCAGTTGATGATTGAGCGGACTGATCGGTTCGGTGGTCGGTCCGTTTTTGTTGTGTATCGCGTTGGCGTAACCTACTGATCTTTCAGAGTTCAACTACGAATGGCGGTGCTATAATCGATGCGGCAATAAGATTCGTACCCAACAGTCATCTCAAATTCATGGCCAAAATTCTCCTCGTTGAAGACACATCCGATCTGGCCCAAGTCATCGCGCGCGAACTCGAAGCGGCAGGCTATGTCGTCATCCGCGCGGGCGACGGCTTGATGGCGCTGCAACTACATACCAATACCCAACCCGATCTCATCATCCTCGATTGGATGCTGCCCAAACTCGACGGACTGGAAGTGTTGCGCCGCATCCGCCGGACCTCGGCGGTGCCGGTGTTGATGCTGACCGCGCGGGGCGAAGAAACCGATCGGGTGGTGGGGCTTGAAGTTGGCGCAGATGATTATCTGACCAAGCCGTTCAGCATGCGCGAGTTGATCGCGCGCGTGCGGGCGATGCTGCGCCGCGTGGAGCAAATCCAACAGATGGTGACCACCGATCGCAGCGGCGACGAGTCGCCCATTCAGCGTGGTGGCTTGCGGCTCGATCCGCAGGCGCATCTCGCCACGCTCGATGATGAGGCGCTCGATCTCAGTCGCACCGAATTCGATTTGCTGCATTTGCTATTGCGAAATCCGGGCCGTGCGTTCAGCCGCGCTTATCTGCTCGACACCGTGTGGGGTGAAACCTACGTCGGCGGCGATCGATCCGTCGATAATGCGATGCTGCGGCTGCGCAAGAAATTGGGCGCGCTAGGCGATGACATCGAGACGGTGTGGGGCGTGGGGTATCGACTGAAGGCTGCAGGATGAAGGCTGAATCGATCCGACCGCCGTCGCGTTTCCTCGCCAGCGTTTCGCCGCTGCGAGCGCTGCTCGAAGCGTACGCGTTGGGCGCATTTTCCCTGCTGATCTTGCTGTCGCTGCGTGCCGAATTGGTGTCGGTGGTGGTGCAACAAGGCTTGTTCTTCATCAGCGCGGGTGTTGCCGTCTGGACGGCGTTGCGACTGCGTCCGCCCATTGATCAGTGGTGGCGTCGCGGCCTCAGCGAAATCGTCGTCGGCTTGTTCGCCAGCGCCCCCTCTGCTATCTTCGAAGTACTCTTCCGCGTCCAACTCGTGACCGCCAATTGGCTGGGCGGCTTCTTCTTGCTCGTCGGCGCGATCGGCTTTTTGTGCTTTCGCGTGGGCGTCGGTGTCTGGCTCTTCTGGGATCGATTGCGCCATCGCCGTTTGATCTGGTCGTTCACACACGCGATTCTCACGACGGTTGTAGTAGTGGCGCTGTTGGTCGTTGTGGTGCTGACGTTACTCTCCGTGAATTACGGCCCCACCAGTGATTTGCTTGCGCCGCAGGCCTCGCCCTTCGCCTCGTTCGCCGCGCAAATCGTCAACCGATTTTTGCCGCTGGCCAGCATCATGGTGGTCTTCACCATCATCGGCCTGGCGTTAATTCTGCCGCCCGCGCTGATCTTTTCCTACTTCGTGGCACGCGGCTTGACGAAACGTCTGGAACGATTGGCCGTTGCGACGCATCAAGTTCAGGCGGGCGATTATACGGTGCGCATCACTGCGACAGGCCAGGACGAGATCGCGCAACTGCAAAGTGACTTCAACGCGATGACGGCCGCGCTCGATCGAGCGGTGAGCGAGGTGCAGGCCGAGCGCGATCGAGTGGCGGCGCTGCTCACTGAGCGCCGTGAACTCATCGCCAGTGTGTCACATGAATTGCGCACGCCCGTTTCGACGCTGCGCGGCTATCTGGAATCGGCCCTGACGAATTGGGATGCAACTCCGCCAGAGACGCTGCGTCACGATTTAACGATTATGGATCGCGAAACCGATCGCTTGCAGACGCTGATCGATGATCTCTTCACGTTGGCGCGCGCAGAAGTGGGACAGTTAGCGTTGGTCTGCCAGCCGATCGATCTCGGTGCTTTAGCGGCCCGCGTGGTCGAGACGATCGCGCCGTTGGCCTGGCAAACCAGTCGGGTCCAGGTGGCCGCGGAAACCCGATCGGATGTTAGCGGACTCGCCGATGAAGGTC
This sequence comes from Anaerolineae bacterium, assembly GCA_046328575.1. Lineage (GTDB taxonomy): Bacteria > Chloroflexota > Anaerolineae > Fen-1058 > Fen-1058 > JAGOBP01. The sequence continues at coordinate 17,647 of JAXLWI010000020.1, read as the reverse complement.
GCCTTGAACAAGTGCTGCGGAACTTAATCCACAATGGCGTGCGACACACGCCGCCCGGCGGCATCGTCGCGGTGATCGTGCAAGCTAATCAGACGGGCGCAACGATCGAGGTGCGAGACACCGGCGAAGGTATTTCGCCTGACGACGTGCCGCACGTGTGGGAGCGTTTCTATCGCGCCGAAAATTCGCACGCGCGCGGTGACGGCGCGGGGTTGGGATTGGCGTTGGTCAAAGAGTTGGTCGAAGCGATGGGCGGCACAGTCGGCGTGGAGAGCAAGTTAGGCGAGGGCAGCTGCTTCTCGGTGAGGCTGCCACAGCCATAGTTGAGCGTTGATATCGACCTGCTGGTTTCACCAGGACATCCATCGCGATGTCCTTTTTGTTTGCCACGCAGTTGCCCTTTGCGACAAAGTTGCGACATCTCCACGATTAGGCCGCGACAGCCGCTTGATATATTGAGCGTGTAAGACAAACAGGAGGCCACATCATGCAGACCACATCGATCGTTCTCATCGGCGACGCGGAGCGCCGTCAACACATCAAACGCGTGCTGCGCGGTCGGCGCGACCTGCGCATCGTGGGCGAAATCGGCGAAGCGCAAGCCCTGCACTTGGCCGAACGGCTGACCGCCGACCTCATTCTGCTCGACTGTGCCATGTACGATGTCAACGCGTTAGTGGTGTTGCCGTGGCTCAAGTCGCTGCCCAGCAAGTCGCGCGTGATCGCGCTGGGCGCGATCGGGACGGCAACAGAACGGCGCTTGCTGACGGAACTGGGCGCGGCGGCGTATGCCACGCTCGAGTCGCCGCAGACGTTGATTGATGTGCTGCCATCGGCGGAGGTTGAGGCAACGGCAGTGTCGGGGCTGCGAGCGGCACGTACCTAACACATAGTGCGGTGTCATTCTGAGCGAACGTCAGTGAGCGAAGAATCACTCGCACAGCTGGGCACCGCGTTCGTCAAGTCAGAGATTCCTCGCTCCGCTCGGAATGACACACGGGCGGGATAGTTGATACAGTCGTAGATCATTCTTCGGAGATAACATGACACCTTATGCAATTGAAACTTCGTTACTAACGCGCCACTTTGGCAAAGTGATGGCCGTCGATCGGGTTGATGTGCGCGTGCCAGAGCGCAGCGTGTACGGCTTCCTCGGCCCGAACGGCGCGGGCAAGACCACGACGATCCGACTGTTGCTCGGCTTGATCAAACCCGACTACGGCGACGTGCGCATCTTCGAGCGTTCGATGCGCCAACAGCGGTTGAGTGTGCTCAGCCGTGTCGGCGCGCTGGTCGAATCGCCGTCGTTGTATCCGCACCTGACCGGCCGCGAGAATCTGGAAGTGACGCGGCGGCTGATTGGCGCGTGGCCGGAGCAGATCGATCGTGTCCTAGAGATCGTGCGTTTGGAGAAAGATGCCAATCGGCTGGTGCGCGGTTACTCGATGGGCATGCGGCAGCGACTTGGCATTGCGTTGGCGCTGCTCAACGAACCCGATCTGTTGATCCTCGACGAACCGACCAACGGCCTCGATCCGGCGGGCATCATCGAGATGCGCGATCTGATCAGCCGCTTGCCGCATGATACCAACACGACGGTGTTTCTATCGAGCCACCTGCTGAACGAAGTGGAGCAGGTCGCCACGCACATCGGCATCATCAACGAAGGGCGGATGTTGTTTCAAGGCACGCTCGATGAACTGCACGCGCAGCGCCGCGAGACAGTAAGCCTGGGCGTCAATCGGCCCGAGGAAGCCACGCAGGCCTTGACGCAATTGGGCTGGTCGGTGCATCACAACGGCAATCGCTACTTGCACATTCCGGTGAAACGCCGCGATGAACCCGCGCGCCTCAACGCGCAGTTAGTCGGGCTGGGCTTCGAGGTGGATCACCTCAGCCTCGATCTGCCATCGCTGGAAGAAATCTTTTTGGAATTGACGAACGGCCGTTAACCTCATGATCGTAGAGCAGGCATCCCAATGCCCGCTTACCGGCATTGGGATGCCTTTGCTGCGGAATTGATATTCAAGGAGAACTTAGCATGTCACCTATCATCGCAGTTCGCCGCGCGTTGAGCGCGGAGACGCTGAAACTCAAACGCACGCTGGCGCTGTGGATGGTGCTCATCGCGCCGCTCACCGTCGTCGCGTTGAACTTCTTGATGTTGTGGCAGCGCGGCGCCAGTTACTTGTTGGAAGCCAACTCGCCCTGGGAAAGCCTGGCCCGGAATATCATGACATTCTGGGCGTTGTTGATGCTGCCCTTGTATGTCACGCTGGAAACATCGCTGCTGGGCAGTGTGGAACACAACAACCAACAATGGAAACATCTCTACGCGCTGTCGCTGCCGCGCTGGTCGATTTACGCAGCCAAGTGGTTGATCAGCATCGCGCTGGTGGCCGCCAGCACCCTTGTGTTGTGGATCGGAACGATCGCGTGCGGGTTGCTGTTGAACGTGATTGAACCGGCGCTCAAACTCAGCGGATCAATTCCGCTGTGGACGCTCCTGCAACCGATGATGTTGATCGGGCTGATTGCGATGCTGATCGTCGCCATCCATCTGTTCGTCGGCGTGCGCTGGCCCAACTTCACCGTCTCGATCGGCTTCGGCATGGTGGCGACGACGGCTAACATCATGATCATGCAATCGGAGAAGTGGTCCAAGGTGTATCCGTGGTCGCTGCCGCTCTATGCGCTTGAAGACACCAGCGCGTATTTGAGTACGGCCTTAACGCTTGGATTGGTGGGCGGACTGATTATCGGCTGGCTGGGGCTGTGGCGGATTGCGCGACGTGAAGTGCTGTAAAGGAACAACCGGCGGCGCACATACGCCCGATCGGCCAGCTACACCGATCGGGCGTGTGTGATCTGAACCCAGCGGCCTCATCAAGAGTATTATTACGCTGATTTCTCAATCAAGGAATCGACTTTCACGGGAGGCCGCAATGACCATCGACCAAATCCGATCGACTTTGCAACACTTTCAGGACGGTTACACGCGACGGGACGTATCCCGCGTGGACGAGATCATGACGCTGTTTGCCGACGACGCGGAGGTTATCGGCACAAATGGTTCGCGGCCGGGCGAGGGCGAATGGTACTTGGACAAGGCTGGCGCACGTGGCCTGGTGAAGGGCGATTGGGAAGGCTGGGGCGATCTACGGCTGGATGTGGCCGGGGCGCATATCGAAGCGCGCGGCGAGGTTGCCTGGCTGGCCACATACGCCACCGTGACGACCACTATTCGGGCAGCGGATAGTTACGAGAATTTTTTGCAGTACATCAAGGACGTAATTGACCACACTGGTCCTTCGGCCGAGGCCAAGCTGTTGGACATCGTGCGCGGCGGCACGAACACGTTGTACGAATTGCGGCGTGGCGAACAGTTTGTGTGGCCGCTGCGGTTTACGGCCGTTTTGGTATTGGAGGGTGGTGAATGGTTGTTTAAGCAGATGCAGTTTTCGTTTGCGACCACGCGCTTCCCCGACGAACGACTGGAACTCTAGTTGCGCCAACCTTTAATGTCGTGTTCTATTGACACGTCCAATTCCTGTGCTATCCTAAAATCCCCCACAAATTGAATCAAATGTCGCACCGCGAAATCAGTCTTTTGACTGATTTGTTCGCTATGCCTTAAGCGTAAACTGATTAAACGATTAGCCGTTCGGAAAGGCCTTGCCATGTCGTTTCTCAGACGCCAACGTCGCAAAGTTGTGAGTGTCTATCGCGAATATCGCCGCTCGTTTTGGGTGCTGGTGGGCGCCACCTTCATCGATCGGTTGGGCGGCTCGTTGCTGTTTCCATTCTTCGGACTGTACATCACTAAAAAGTTTAACGTCGGGTTCACCGAAGTCGGCGTGCTGTTTGCGCTGTTCTCAGTGTCGAGTTTCGTGGGCAGTTTTCTGGGCGGCGCGCTGACCGATCGGATTGGCCGCAAGACGATGTTGATCTTCGGCCTGCTGGCAAGTTCGTTCAGCACGCTGGCGATGGGCTTCGTCGAGTCGCTGCAGGTCTTCTATGTGCTGGCGCTGGTGTCTGGCATCTTCGCGGGATGTCGCCGGCCCGGCGCATCAGGCGATGGTGGCCGACTTGCTGCGCCGGAAAACAAAACGCGCTGAAGGCTACGGCATCATCCGCGTGGGTTTCAACCTGGCAGTGACCATCGGCCTGGCGATTATGCTTCCCGGCGACGCAGTCGTATCGTGCTCGTTGTTCATCGCGGATGCCGTCATCAGCACCATCACCGCGGCGATCGTGTTCTTCTTCATCCGCGACTAAGCCCAAGGCGCGACCAAGACGCAGCCCGAAAGTGCTCGCTGGACGTTCGGTGGGTTACTTCCGGGTGTCCCGCGTGACGGCACTTTCATGCTGTTTGTGTTCGCCTGCATCCTCATGGGGCTGGTGTACAGAACATGAACGCGACGCTGGGCGTGTACATGCGCGGATCACGCGGGCATCGTCAACGCCGAATCGCGTTACGGCCTGTTGCTCAGCATCAACGCGATCATGGTGGTGTTCATGCAGTTCCCGATTACGCGCCGTATCGAGGACAAGCCGCCGCTGTTGATGATGGCCGCCGGATCGGCACTGGCGATCGGGTTTGCGATGTATGGGGCCGTGAATGGCTACTGCCGTTCGTGCTGGCAATGGTCGTCATCACGATCGGCGATGGTCGTCGCCCTGGTGTCGCAATCGCTGGACGGCTCGCTTCGCGCCTGAAGATGGTGCGCGGTCGCTACATGGCGGTATCGGTACTTTTCGTGGGTATCCCGTTTCAGCCGTGGGGCCGCTGCTGGCCGGGCGATTCTGGATAATCTCGATCCGCGCGTGTTGTGGTATGCAGCGGGCATGGTGGGTCTGCTGGGGCCTGTGTTGGGCTTCCTGTTCTGCAGCGGCGTGCGCATTCGCATGAGTTGACCCAGAAACCGAATAGACGGAATCACACTACTTCGAACTGGCGCAGGCGGCATGTCCTGCGCCAGTTCGCGTTAAGCGTCTCGATGCTATAATCAGCTTACTTCGAATTGATCTAGCCTCATGTCTCAAGCGTTAGTGATTGGCGGCAGGGTTTCGCCGCGCGATAGTTGATCAGTTGGTACAACGGTCATCAAGCGGTACGCGTGTTCGATCGGGTGGCCGCGTCCGGGATCCGCGCCTTGAATCGATCGTCGGCGACATCGTTGATTTCGACGTTGTTGATCGTGCCTGTGCCAACGTTGACACGGTGTATCACACGGCGGCGTTGGTGGATTGGCGGCCGGGTCAAAGTCGGAGACTGTATGACGAATGTGCGCGGCACGCTGAACGTGATTCGAGCCTGCCAATTGCAAGGCGTAAGGCGCTTGATTTACACCAGTTCGCCGACGTGGTGTTTGACGGCCACCCGATCGTGAACGCTACTTGCTTAATGCCTTATCCTACAAAGCACCTGATACGATTATTACGGTCGCAACGTTACAAAACGATTGCGGAACAAGCCGTGATCGCCGCGAACGGGCAGGGCAGAGTGGCAACGTGCAGTTTGCGCATCATGGGGATCTACGGCCCGCACGATCGGCATCGCCGCCCGGCGTGCTGCAACTGCGCGGCGCGGGCAGTTGATGCGTATAGGTGACGGTCACGCCCGATTCAATCACGTTTACGTCACCAATGCTGCGTACGCGCACGTACTGGCCGCGCAGGCATTGAGCCTCGATTCGCCAGTAGCCAAGTAATGCTACTTCATCACCGATTACGCCGCCACTAATTTCTTTTGAGTTTATGCGCCCCTTCTTGACAGCGGGGCTATTCGTGGCCGACCAAATCGATGCCATATGCCGTGGCGTGCGCTTGCATCCGCATTGCTGCGCGTCAGCTCACAGGGCAACCATCGGCTTCGGCGTTGAGCGCAGTACGTGGTCGCTTCCACTGGCCGCGACTTCAACTTCACGCATGCCAAAGCGACGCGCGACTTCGGTTACGAACCGAGTGTGCCACTCGAACAAGCCATCGCTGAAACGACTGAGTGGTTGAAAGCCAATCAACACACCTTCGACGCTTGCTGCACATTCAAGGAGAATGACAATGCAATATCGGACGTTTGACGAACGGGCTGGTCGGTCAGCGATGTCGGTTACGGCATGTGGGGGATGGGTGGCTGGACTGGCTCGGATACGCGAGTCGATGCAGGCGCTGCATCGTTCCGTCGAATTGGGCTGTAACCTCTTCGATACGGCCTGGGGCTACGGCGCGGGTCATGGAAGGTCTGCTCGGCCATACGCGCGTATCCCGATCGGAAAGCCAGCTAACGGCCACCAAGATTCCGCCGAAAACTTCAAGTGGCCGTCACGGCGCGGCTACACGACGAGTGCTTCCGCCCGATCGCCATTCGACAGTACACCGAGAGTGGAGTTCGCGTAACCTCGCTTGAGCAGTGCGCGACTTGATCCAGTTTCACGTGGGAAGACGCTTGGGCTGAGGATGTGCGTTGGCAACAGGCCGTGGCTGATCTCAAACGCGAGGGGCTGGATCAAAGCGATCGGGATCAGCATCAATCGCTGGGAACCCGATAATGCGATCCGTACCTCATGAACTGGCCGATCGACGCGGGTGCAGGTGATCTACAACATCTTTGATCAAAACTGGAAGACAATCTATTTCCGGTCTGCCGCGAATCTGGCCGTAGCCGTCATCGCGCGGGTGCCGTTCGACGAAGGCACGTTGACGGGCACGCTGACGCTGACAAAAAGCGGCTGAAGGCGATTGGCGCAACACCTATTTTGTGCCGGAAAACTTGAAGTCCAGCCTTGCTCACGCGGACGCGTTGAAGCCGCTCATTCCGGCGGCATGACGATGCCGGACATGGCGACGCTCATCCTATCGAACTCGATGTGAGCATCACGCCCCGTATGCGCAAGATCAAGAATGACGCTGTCATCGCTTGCAGCGACGCCGGGCCGCTCAGCGCGGACTTGATCGATCGGTTGCGCGCGGCACCGCTGGTCCGCATGCCGATCATCAACTGGTCGCAATAACGGACGATGTCCAAACAGGTCGCCGCTCAGCCGCGTCGACGCGGTTGCCGCTACTGGAACTGCTGTTGTCGGTCGGCGTGATCGGCGGCCTGATGTGCGCTTATCTTGGCTTGCTGGCCGCGGTCGAAGCGGACGCTTGCGCCTGTGCCTTCCAAATTACCCGCACGCCGTGCCGACGGCTTCGCTTACGAAGACCTCACGTTGCAGACCACGGACGGTTTTGAGTTGAAGGGCTGGTATCGCCCACCACAACGGCGCAGCGATCATTCTCCTGCACGGCTACGGCGGCAGTCGACTTGAGATGTTGAGCCGCGCCGAGTTGTTAGCGCGGCATGGTTACGGTGCGGGCTGTGGTATGACGAGCGCGGCTCAGGCGAAAGCGGCGGCACGCGCACCTTCGGTTGGCCTGATGCACAGGATGTCCCCCTCGCGCTGAACTACCTGCAAAACAAGGCCGAAATCGATCCACAACGGATTGGCCTGACAGGCTTTTCCATCGGCGGCTGATTGCCGCGCGCCGCCAGCCAAACCGATCGTGACCGCGCCGTGGTCGCGGAAGAGCCGGGCTTCACCTCTGACGCGCCGGATGTGCCAACGCTGGAAGATCGATATTACCTGGTGAGTTACTGGCTGGGTGAACGTTGGTTGTCGCTGCGAATCGGTGCCTCTTCCCGAAGGCGTCGTAGATGGTCTGCCGCGCATTGCGCCGCGCCCGTCTTTATTCGCCGCGACTGGGCGCGATTACGGGCGGACGCTGCGCGATACTTTACGATCGAGCCAGCGAGCCAAGCATGGTGGGAAGCATCGAAGCTACACGGTGCCAGCCCGATTGTTCGCCCTGACGAATACGAAATCATCAAGCGTCGGATCTTCGATCGAGCGTTGAAGTAGTGCGTTACAGCCATCCGCAATCGAGCGTATGTAACGACCGCGTAACGGCTCGGTTAGAATTTTCAAATTGACTTAGGTCGCGCTTCAATGCTATAGTGATTTCGGTGTAACGCAGTCGATCGAACGGCACCCACCTGAGGTCACTTGGCGGACCGATTCCTCGCTGCCTGCCAGGGCAGCCTGCCGGAACTGCGCCTAACTTACCTTCTCTCACCACGACGATCAGCGGCGGTGTGGAGTTTACGGCCGAGCGCATTGCCGTCGGCGGTGATGTCATCGGCCGTGACAAGATTGTGCAAGGCTACTCCGCCGACGAAGTAAAAGACCTCCTTGAGCAAATCACTTCGACGCTGCAACCACAACCGTTTACCGGTCAGTGCCCCTACGTTGGTTTGCGGCCGTTCGCCGAAAGCGATGCCGATTTGTTTTTTGCCGAGAAACCATCATCGCCGATCTGACGACGCGGGCTGAAAACGACTCGCGCTTTATTCATCACCGCCGTCGGGCAGTGGCAAATCGTCGTTGGCGCGTGCGGGACTGGATGGCTGGCTTTAGCGCGTGGGGCGTTGCCTGGCAGCGAGCAGTGGCTGTATGAAGCGCTGAAATCCAGGCCGCGATCCACTGGCGGAGTTGGCGCGTGTGGCGTCGAGCCTGACGGGGCACTCAGTGCTGGAGAGACATTCGCACGAAAGGCGCGGCTGATCCTGCCCTGTTAGCGAATTGGCTCGAAGTCGTGTTGAAAGACGATCGAACCGGCGAGCCGCAATCTTGATCGATCAGTTTGAAGAGACGTTCACGCAAGTCGCGCCTGAAGCCGATCGCGCCGCGTTCCTGAATCTGCTGACACAGGCCGCAACCGCGGAAGACGGCCGGGTCTCGATCAGCCTGCGATGCGATCGGATTTTGTGTCCAACTGCGCGGCTTACCCGCACCTCAATGCGCTGCTCAATCACCAGTTCTGGCAATTAGGGGCCATGTCGCCCGATGAGTTGGTGAACGCCATCGCACAGCCCGCGTTACGGGGTTGGCTTGAAAAATCGACCCGGACCTGATCGTGCAGATCATCGCCGATATGAAGAGCGAACCGCGCTCGCTGCCACTGGTGCAGTTTGCACTGCGCGATCTGTTCGAGACGAGTCAGGCGGCTGGCAGGGTGATCGCGTTGAAGTTGGCGGATTACCTCAAAGGCGGCGGAATTCATCACGGGCCTTGGCACGCCACGCCGATAGTTCTTTCGCGCAACTGAGCGAAGGCGAGCAAGCGATCGCGCGTGAGGTCTTTAGCCGGCCTGGTTCAAATCGGGCGGGGCGCTGACCATACGCGGCGAACGGCCTTGTCGATGAGGAAACAGTTGCCGCAGGGGACCGACGTTGCTCAAGTGGTGGCGGTCGTCGGTAAGTTAGCCGATGCCTTCTGATCATCACCGACGAACAGAATGGTCGCGACACCGTGACACTGGCGCACGAAAAACTGATCGACGCGTGGCCGTGGCTAACCAGTTTAGTCAGCGAGCGGCGTGAAGCGCTGAATGTGCAGAATCGGATTGCGCAGGATGCGCAAGATTGGCTGCGCCCCCACCACGAGGCGGGAGTATGTATCGCGGTGTAAAGTTGATCAGTTTCCGAACTGGCAGACCAGTTTCCCGCTTTGCGCATGGCCCGTCGCAAGACTTCCTGCGCGCCAGCCTTGATGAGCGTACGCGCGAACGCCAGCGCGAACGCAGTCGGCAGCAGGCGCGACGCCTCACCGTCGGCTTGAGCGCCTTGGCGGTATTGCTGACGCCGCTGATCCAGCTCGCTGCTCGATCGAGGTGCGTCGTCAGCGCGCCTGAGCATGAATCCACTGAAGAATATTGAGCCGTTAGCGCGTGCGGATGTCGGCCCGGTGACTAATCAACAGTATCGTTGGTGTGTACAGTTTATATTGCATTTGCGCCGCACCACAATTTAGCACATATACCGCAACCGACGACGACAACGACGATCAACCGGTGACTGGTGTGGGATGCGCTTCAAGCCGCGCTATTGTGGGGAGTGGCTGAAACGCTGATTACCGACGATTAAAGACTGGCGGGTTTATCTGCAATTCATCACTGAGCATGTGTCCGCTGGAATTCAACCTGCCGGTCGAAGATAATTTAGAATGGACCGTTTCGGACGCGATCCGTAACGCTGACGTGGGATGGGAGCCTGAACACGTTTGCCCGATCGGCTGATTTTAGTCGATTCGACGCCATCACGAATCCAGTCGCCGGATGTCCACGCCTCGCCCAGTTTTCGCAATCAGCAAATGGACAGTACAAAGTATCGTCGGGCGCAGGAACGGGACGGCGCAATCAGCAGCGATGTCCCGACGCGACCATGGGCTGAAGTGGTTGCCTGATAAGGAGCAAACTCACAGCATTCTCCTGCCAGTACCCTCGCCACCAACAGAACTTGACGGTCTACAGTAAGAAGCACAAAGACACAATGGCAGCAATCGGTGGTCGCTGCATGGTGGTGCGCTACAGTCGGTCAATGCGCCGTTGACCAAAGGCCAGATCAACTACCAGGCCGCAAGCCGCTTTCGAAAGATGCCGCGCAAGCGGAATACGATCGAAATTACGTCAGAGTATCAAAAGTTCATCGATGGACGGCGCGAGCAAAGTTGCCGGGCGCCAAATCCCGATTTGCCTGCGCGCAAACTCAAGGCGAGCTTGACCAAAACTTAAAGCCACCGGCCCGTATCGAATTGAATTGATATCGATCCGGATCTGTCCGATCCGGGACACCCACAGCCTGGGCACCGATCAAAACCGTGCCGGGCGGATCGACTACGCTGCTAACCTGGGTACAGTTAAAGTCACGATCGAAGGCCCCGTCCACAATTGAATCGACCGGCGTGGGTGAAACGTTGTGGGTTCAAAGCAACTTCCCGGCGGTGTGGCGCATCACTGTTTCCAGGCCACCGGGCAGCCTGCAGCCATACCCTCACGGGTGCATCGTCGTGCTGGAATGATCGCCGTGAGCGGTCAGTGACGTGCAGTGAATCATCGTCTCGACCGGATGACAGGCCGCAGTCTCATGCTCTGCGGCCTGTTGGCGTGTTATAATGCACCTGGTAAGCCAAGCAGACCCTCATCGTATCTTGAGGAGACGATGACGGATCCCCTTTCAGCAATCCGAGACCGAAGCAGTTCCTCCAAGTCAATCGACCGCAACCATCAGCGGCGGCGAAAGCTATCGAAGCCGATCAGGTTTCGATCGGTGGCGATGTCGTCGGCCGTGATAAGATCGTACGTATCAAGGCTACACCGCCGCTGAAGTCCGCACGTTACTCGATCAGATCCGGACTCACCTTTCAGCCCCGGCCGTTTGATGGCCGCTGCCCTTACCTCGGTCTGGGCCGTGGCTTGCGATGAAGACTCCGCCGATCTGTTCTTCGGGCGTGAAGCGGTAATTCACGAATTAATCTCGCGAGTCAAAGACCTCGCGCTGGGTGTTTGTCACCGGTCCGTCGGGGAAAGGGTAAAATCGTCGTTGGTACGGGCTGGTCTGATCTACAACTTGAAGCACACGGCTTTGCCAGATAGCGATCGTTGGCTGTATGAAGCGTTGAAGCCGGGCTGGCGATCCGTTGGCCGGAGCTGGCGCGTGGCGTCGAGTCTGGCCGGAAACCTCAACGCCGGCGACGACATCCGCACAAAGGGTGCTGACCGATCCAACGATCTTGTCGCAATGGTTGAGATCGCGCTGAAAGACAAGCGATCGCCGCGCCGTGATCCTCGTCGATCAATTTGAGGAGACGTTCACGCAGATTGCGCGCGAAGCCGATCGACTGGCATTCTGAACTTGCCGACCTACGCGGCAACCAACGAAAAACGGGCGGGCCACGATCGTGTTCGCCATGCGATCGGATTTTGTGTCAGAACTGCGCGAAGTTTATCCGCAGTTGACCACTTGCTCAATCAACAGTTCTTACAGGTCGGCGCGATGACGCCTGCTGAACTGGTCAGCGCCATCGCAGCCCGCTGCGCGTCGGCTGAAAGTTGAACCAGAGTTGGTGCGCTGGGGATCAATATCGCGGATGAAGGGCGAACCGGGTGCGCTGCCGCTGGTGCAGTTTGCACTGCGTGATCTGTTCGACGCACAGCGGCTAAAGGCGGCATCACCGCGTTGACGCTGAAAGACTGGATGTCTGGAGCGGGGCGGCATTCACAAAGCGCTGAACGGCACGCCGAGGTTCTTTTGCTCAACTTGACGAGGCCGAACAAGGATCGCGCGCGAGGTCTCGGCGGCTTGATTCAGGTGGCTGGGGTGGCGCAGACGACACGATGACGCACCGCGCTGTTTGACGAATTAAAGCAGTCGGCATCGCGCCGTCGCAAGTGACCGCCGTAGGGGTGCTCGGTGGATGCGCGCTTGATCATCACCGACGAGCGCGACGGTCACGACATCGCCACGATCGCGCGACGAAAACTCATCGACGCGTGGCCGTGGCTGCGCTGTTTGGTCAATGACACCGACGCGATCGAGTTGCAGAACCAGATCGCCGAAGATGCCGTCGAATGGGCGAAATAGCAACGCGACACCAGTTACTTGTATGTCGGCGCGCGCTGGGCGAATGCGCGCTACAATTGGCGTCAAAGAAGATTGTGTTGAATGGTTTGGCGGTGCGTTTGTCAACGCGGGCGTGGAGAAGGAGACACTCAATCGGCAGCGTGAATCTGCACGGATTGAAAAAGAACTTGACGATGCGCGGAAACCGGGCCGAATCGAAAAAGCAGCGGGCGGAGGAGCAAAACCCGGATCGGCGGTATTGCTGCGACAACGTGCCATGGTCTGATCGGCGCGTGTTGGGCGTTGCGGTATTGCTCGGCATTGCAGCGGGCGTGTTTGAGTGTGCAGCTGAATCAAATGCTGGAGTCGGCCAGGCGCAGCGCAGCGACAGCCGAAGCCGCGAGCACGTTGGCCGTCGCCAATGCCAGCACGCCGTGGCTGTTGAGGGCATTCGCGCCACAGCGGAGAGCAACGCTAACGCACAGCGCGATGAGCTTCAGCGTGCCGTATCCATTGGTCCGCGAATTAGCGGCGAAATCGACTAATCAGGTCCAGCACAACGGCGACATCGGGTTATTGCTGGCCGTTGAGGCGGTGGAAGTTAGGCCGATCGACTGGACCTAACACGGTGCCCGAAGCGGCCGCCGCGTTGTATGAGGCTTATCGACCGCGAATTTCGATCGAGTCTTGCGTTGGCATGCCAGTCGGTTGATTTTTATCGGCGTTCAGCCCGGATAGTTCACCGATCCCACGGGTGATGTCGACGGTCAACTGCGCCTGTGGCACATCGATTGCACTGAAGCGGCAACGTTGACGGGGTTGTCGGCGAGATTCGGTCGGCGGCGTTCAACTACTGGCAGTTCTTTGTGACCGGCAGTGCCAGATACCGGCACAGCGCGGCGTAGCGATGGGAACTCCCCAGGTTTCGACGCTGGGGCGAGCCTGGGCAGCAGCGTGAATTGGTTGAATTCAGCCCGAACGGCCAGCCTATCGTCGCGGCTGATGCGGACGGCAATGCCTTTGTGTGGCGACCAGACGGCGCCCAAGTCGGCGCTTAACGACCATAGCGACGGAATTAACTCGGTGCATTTCAACGGGATGGATCGCTGATCGTCACTGCCAGTTCCGATCGGACAGCCCGTGTTTGGAAGCCCGATGGAACGCCCGTAGTCGAGTTGAAGGCCCACACGGCCAACGTGTATTCGGCTGTTTTCAGCCCAGATGGGCAGCGCATCCTCACGGCAGGGTGGGACAACACCGCGCGCTTGTGGACTCTAAACGGTGAACTGTTGACAACTTTGACAGGGCATGCCGATGCGCTCAATGTGGCTGCATTTAGTCCGGATGGGTCGCTCATCTTAACGGCCAGCGAAGATGGCACGGCTCGGTTGTGGCGAGCCGATGGTACGCCCGTGGCGACGCTGGCCGGTCACACCAGCTTCATCAACGCCGCCGTTTTCAGCCCTGATGGTTCGCTCATCGTTACAGCCAGTTCGGATGATACGGCGCGCGTGTGGCGAGCCGACGGCACGTTTGTGACCGCATTGCGCGGGCACAGCCAAGATGTCAGTCGGGTGGCGTTTAGTCCGGACGGTCAATGGATCGCGACCGGCAGTGACGATAAAACCGTGCGGTTGTGGAAAGTCGATCGGTTGTTTAACTCAACGTTGAATGGTCACACCGATTGGGTTAACGTAGTGGCTTACAGCCCCGATGGCGCTTCGATCTTGACGGCCAGCGATGACAGCACGGCGCGCTTGTGGGATAAAGACGGTCGCTTGCTGCAGGTGCTCAGCGGTCATACATCCGTCATCCGATGGGCGGCGTTCAGCCAGGACGGTTTGCGCATCGTCACGGCCAGTCAGGACGGCTCGGCGCGACTCTGGAAAAGCGATGGTACGTTCATCAACGCCTTCGATGGCAGCCAGGAATTCTCTTGGGCCGCGTGTCTCAGCCCGGATGGCACGCACCTCGTGACACGCAACGATAATGGCCCGGCGCACCTATCACGTGACGACGGCACGCTGTTAGCTGAGTTGGATACGCCGCCTGGCACGAACTTAGTCGATTGCTTTAGTCCGGATGGCAAGTTACTTGCCGCGCCCGACTCCAGCCTGATCACTGTGCGTGTCTGGCAAGCCGATGGTAAACAAGTTGCGACGCTGACGGGACACACTGCCGCCATCAACAGCGTGCAGTTCAGTCCCGATGGCTCACAACTCGTCACGGCGAGCAATGATGGGACCGCGCGCCTTTGGCGTACCGATGGCACGCTCATTCGATCGCTCAGCGTCAACACGGCCACACTCAGTTCAGCCATGTTCAGCGCGGACGGACAGCGAATCATCACTTTTCACGAGGATGGGCTGACTCGCATCTGGCCAACGACCGGAACACTTGTGGCTGAGTTGCCGGGTTTCTCTGCGCCGTTTGCCGTCAATGCCAAGGCACAAGTGATTTTGACGGCTGTTGGCGGTCAGGTTATTCACCTCTGGCACGACGACGGAACGCCAATGAGCACGTTTACGTCCACCCTACCGGCTAGCCTGTCCAGTCTGGCTTTCAGCCGCGATGGACGCACGCTGTTGTTGGGTGGCAGTGACGGCACAGTGCAATTATGGGATACGGCGCAAGGCCGTTTGATGGGTGCGCTAACCGGCCACACCGATCAGGTTTGGTCGGCCAGCTTCAACGCCGATGGCTCACGTGTAGCCACCGCGAGCCGGGATGGCACTACGCGCCTGTGGCCGGTGTTCGGCGCTGTCGAAGCGATGGCGGCCGAAGCGCAACGCAGAGTGGGGCGTCCGTTGTACGACGACGAATGTCTAACTTGGCTGGGAATGCCTTGCAGTGCGGTGCCATAAGCCACCTTTGAAACTCGTGTTATAATCAAATTAGAAAAAGATTCATGGCGCGTGGCGCGCCAACTCACCGGTTGCTCCGCGCCATGATGAGCATACAGATGTCATTGCGATCAAGCTGCGGCTTGGCGCAATGACATTTTCGTTCTGTAGCCGCCATAACCCAAAGGAGCGCCATGCACACTCAGGACTACATCGATCTCGAGAATCAATACAACGCCCACAACTATCATCCGCTGGATGTGGTGATTGAAAAGGCCGAAGGGGTTTGGGTCACTGACGTTGAAGGCAAGAAGTATCTGGACTTTTTATCAGCATATTCAGCCGTGAATCAAGGTCACAATCATCCGCGCATTGTCAAAGCGATGATCGATCAACTGGGCAAAGTGGCGCTGACTTCGCGCGCGTTTCGCAACAATCAATTGCCGCTGCTGGCGAAAGAACTGTGCGAACTCACCGGTTACGAGATGATGCTGCCCATGAACTCCGGCGCAGAAGCGGTGGAGACGGCACTGAAAGCCGCGCGCAAGTGGGGGTACACCGTGAAGGGCGTGCCCGATGGCGAACACGGCCAAGCAGAGATCATCGCGTGCGCAGATAACTTCCACGGGCGCACAATCTCGATCGTGGCGATGAGCACGGAACCCCAATACCGATCGGGCTTCGGACCTTTCACGCCCGGTTTCAAGACCGTGCCGTATGGCGATGCCAAAGCGCTGGCGGAGGCGATCACGCCCAACACGGTGGCGTTCATCATCGAACCGATTCAGGGCGAAGCCGGGGTCAAACTTCCGCCCGATGGCTATCTGCGCGAAGCGTATGAGATTTGCCGGAAGAACAACGTGCTCTTTATCGCCGACGAAATCCAATCGGGGCTGGGACGAGCCGGAAAATTGTTCGCACATGAGTGGGAGGGCATCAAGGCCGACGTCGTCATCATCGGCAAGGCGCTGTCCGGTGGACTGTATCCGGTGAGCGCGGTGCTATCGAGCAAGGCCGTGCTGGGCGTCTTCAAGCCCGGCGATCATGGTTCGACCTTCGGCGGCAATCCGTTGGCCTGCGCTGTGGCGCGCGAGGCGCTGCACGTGCTGCAAGATGAAAACCTGATCGAGCGGTCGCGTGACTTGGGCGAGTATTTCAAGGGCCGCATTCAGCGCATCGAAAGCCCGCACATCAAAGAAGTGCGCGGGCGCGGCCTGTTCATCGGCGTTGAGTTACAGCCCGAAGCGGGTGGGGCGCGGCATTTCTGTGAAGCATTGAAAGAGCGCGGATTGTTGTGTAAAGAAACGCACCAGCACACCATCCGCTTTGCGCCGCCGCTGATTATCACTAAGGACGAAATCGATTGGGCGGTAGGTCACATCGAAGAAGTCCTGATGAACAATTAGCAAGTAACAATTAGCAAAGAACAAGTAACAAGGTACTGCTTGCATGGTTCATTGTTCATTGTTCATTGCACATTGTTAATTGCTGATTTATACTTGCGGCACGGCGGGGGAAAGTCAACCTTTTCGGAGGCAGAGCATGGCAACTCGCATGGCGCGCTACGATGTGCGCAATGACGGCATCGGTCCATACGCCGTGTTTTACTGCGATCGCTGTTCGCGCGAGTATCGCAGTCAACCAGACGTCAAGACCACGATCACCAAAGATGTGGGCCGCAATGTCTTGGGCAGTTTCCTGCGCAACATTCCGCTGGTGGGTGGGGCGGTGGCGAACAGCGTCGAGAATGACAATCCCCGCTATCAGTATTCGATGAACGAAGCGCAGGTGCAGGCGGCGTGGGATCAGGTCGCCGATGTCTTTCATGAATGTCCGACGTGTCATCAGTTGGTCTGCAATTCCGATTGGGATTCGCAAACCGGATATTGTTCCGATGATTCCCCGCGCCGAGGCGAGATCGCCGAAGCGCAGGCGCAGCAAGCGGCCGGTGTGATGAAGGGCCTGGCGAGTGCGTTTGGGTTGGGTGATGCGTTGAAGAGCGTCGGTGATGCGGCCAAGCAGGCCACAGCGATGTCGGCACGCTGCCCCCAAGATGGCACACTGGCGAAGCCCGGCACCAAGTTCTGTCCCGAGTGCGGCGCGGAGATGATCCAGCCTGCGATCGATGCGTGTCCCAAGTGCGGGACGCCCGCGGCCGGAGCCAAGTTTTGCCCGAACTGTGGCACGAAGATCGAACGGGCAGCGGCTTCGACTAAGTGCCCCAGCTGTGGCACGGATGCGAAGGGCGCGAAATTCTGTCCTGAGTGCGGCACGAAGATTTAGGACACTGAGCCTGGCACGGCACGCCAGAGCAAGTGTTCGCGCGGATATCCGCGGATGAAAACAAAGTCCCACGCTGGTT
>JAXLWI010000002.1:0-163329 GCA_046328575.1 Anaerolineae bacterium | reverse complement strand
CCGGCGTCGGGAAGTCAGTAGGTGTCGGCGTCATGAACGGCGTCGGAGTAGCAGTGGGGGCCAGGGTCGGCGTTGGCCCAACGGCCGTTGGCGTCGCTCCCGGAGCCGCAGGCGCGGCTACCGGCGCAGCCGTTTCCGGCGCGCCCGCCTTGATCCACTCGATGATTTTCGCCAGTTCATCGGACGCGAACAACGCCGCGTGATTGCCGCTCTGTTGGATTTGAATCATGATGCTCTTGTCGGGATTGCCGGGCACAATGGCCGGGCCGCTCTTACCGCCCTTCAGAGCATCGGCATAAGTCTTCAGCGACAGACCGCCGAGGTTGCCGGCCACGTGACAAGCCGCACATTTATCGCCGATGAGTTTATCAACACCATCCTGCCAGACAAAGGTACTGGCCGGCGCCGTAGCACCACCGATCGGCTGTTCCGGCGCACCGGCTTGGATCCACGCGATGACGCGCGCCAACTCATCCGACGTAAACAGGCCGGGATGTTCGCCCTTCTGTTGAAGTTTGACGAGCGCGCTGTTGGCCGGGTCACCAGGCACGATAACGGGACCGCGATCATCACCCTTCATCGCATCTGCATAGGTCTTCAGCGATAGGCCACCCAGTTGCACTTGGACGTGGCAAGCAGCGCATTGTTTGGCGACCAACTGATCAATACCGCCTACCCAACCTTCGGATGCAGCCACCGTGGTGGTCGGGTTTTCAGGCGCACCCGATTGGATCCACGCGACGACCTGGGCCAGTTCGGCGTCTGTCAACTGCCCCATGTGTCCGCCCTTGCTTTGAATCTCAACCAACTTGCTCGCGTCGGGCTTGCCGGGGACGATCGCGCCGGTTGACACCGCGTCGGCGTATGACTTCAGCGAAATGCCGCCCAGATTCGAATCGATGTGGCAGGCTTTGCATTTACCCGTCAAAAGCGCACTGATCGTAGTACTCCACGCATCGCCCGCGACTGGCGCAATCACCTCGCCTGGTTTAGGCGTGGGGCTAGGCGTCGGCGTCAAAGTAGGCGTCGGCGTCAAGGTCGGCGTGGGCGTGGGCGTGGGCGTGAACGGCACGAAGGCTTGAATGGTCTCACGCGGCACTGTATCGATGGCCGTCTTCTCAAACGTCGCAAACTGGAACAAGCCGATGGCGGTTACAAGCACAACCACGCCCGCCACAGGGAAGAAGACTTGTCGGCGGCGCTTGATCACAGCTGCAGACGGCACAGGCGCAACCTTGCCCGCTTCGATCGCCGCCAATTCGGCTGGATGCTCTTCCTCCATCTCCTCCCGGGACATCTTGCCCGTGAACATGCTCTTATTCAGGTGCTTCAGGTGCACATGATAGAAGTGCCACAGAATGATGGCCAGCACAGCCAGCAAAGCTTCGCCGCCATGCGCAGCCTTGGCTGCCGGAATCGCCTCGCCGGGCAGCACATTGGTCGTGGCAATGGGATTCCACATCATGAAGCCAGTGATCACCATGACCAGTGTGCCCCACACAAACGCGAAGTATTCCACTTTCTCCGCATAGGAATAACGGCCATAGTAAGCCTTGTGCTTGCGAAGGCCCAGATAGAACAGTACGTCTTGATACAGATGCACGAAGTCACTAGGCAGCGGCAGCATGGAAAGTTTGACGCGCTTGACCAGAATGCGATACAACACCGCCATAATGTGCCAGATGCAGGCGACCATCAAGATGATGGCGGCGGTGCGATGGATCAGGCGCGTGGCTTCGATGCCGCCGAACAGATTAAGAACCGATTGGCTGATCTCGGCCTGCGCGAACTTTTGCGGCAAGCCAGTGACGGCCAACGTTGTGAACGATACCAGCATCACGATGTGTTCAATGCGCTGATAGATGTCGAAACGCTGGAAGTATTTTTGCGTCGGGGTGAGCTTGGCCGGTGTGTCAGTCATGCTTCACCTCGCGGCTGGATTCTTGCGCTTCAAAGTCTATCCCTTCCGTCGGCTTGGCACCTTCGGTTGGCCCGGCGGGCGGCGCGGGTTTGCGCTTGACACGCTTACGCACCTGCCACGAGACATCGAGTAACACTAACACCGCCATGCCGCCCAGCACGCCCGGAATGAACAACTTGTAGAATTGATCGACGAAGTAGACCACCGGATATTTGGTGGGCGACGGGATGTAATGCGACATCCACGCATCCGAGAAGTTGGCGGTAGCCGACGGATGGCAGACCTGGCAGCGCTTCAAAATGTTCTCGCGCACTTGCAGACCCTTCTGCGGATCATCCACGCGCGCAATGTTATGCACACCGTGGCAATCAAAGCAGACCGGCTTGTTGACCTCCGCGTCAGGGTGCTCCTTCTGAAACAGCGTGACGGTCGTACCGTGAAAATCGGATACGTACGTGCTCAGCACTTGCGTCGAAATGCCATACTTGTCCATGACCTTAGGATCGGTGTGACACGTCGCGCAGATATTCGGCGACTTCAGTCGGAAAGCCGCGGTCCTCGGATCGCCGATGTTGTGCACGCCGTGACAGTTGATGCATGTCGGCACGTCGCTGTTGTTTTCGTCAATCAGCGCCGAGCCATGCACGCTGTCGCGGTATTCGGCGTAGATGGTGCTGTGGCATTGTGCGCACGTCTGCGGAATCCAGATGCGCGAATCGAGGTACAACGTCTTAGTCGCCGGATCGACGAGGCGGCGCACCGTGTGTGCCGTGTGACAATCGACGCACACTGCCGCGTTACGATTGCCGGCCGCTTGTTGAGCGGCATGCACGCTGTCTTGCGCTTTTTCGGCCTGATCCTGGTGACAGGCAAAGCACAGCGGATACAACTTCAAAGTGGCATCGCGCCGATCGTTGGCTTGAAAGCCCGGATACTGCACCGGATTCTCATTATGCTTCGCGTCGAAGTTAGTGTGACAATCGACGCACGCCAACTTCTCCTGACCGTGCACCGAGTTGGCATGGTCGTTTGGATTGACGTACAAACTTAACAACGTGCCGTCATACAGTTTCTTTGTCAGGTTAGGATTTTGGTGACAAGCCAGGCAAGTCTCGGTTGGCACCTTCTCTTGTTGTAAAGCATCGGGCCGCGGGGCCGCCACGGAACCGATCGGTTGGGGGGCGGCCCACGCGCTGCCGGCCGTTACGAGAATGATCGCCGCCAACCCGATCATCCCCAATATGCCCCAAGCCCCCGCTCGTGTCCATCTTCGTTCGCTCACGACTCTCCTCCTCCGCCTGAGTCATCGGCTGCTCGACCAGTCAACCGCTCGTACTCGGCAGCGTGATATTTCTTCATATCCTCTTCATTCAGGCGGCCTGTAAACATGCTCAAATTCAAGCGTTCCAGATGCACATGATAGATGTGCCAGATCACCACAAAGATCGCGGCGGCGATAGCTTCGGTGCTATGGGCCAGCTTGGCCGCAGGCACCACACCGCCGGGCAGAATCTGCGTCACCTGTATCGGGAACCAGATGACAAACCCCGTGACCACCATGATGCCGATGCCAAAGAACAGGAACCAGTACGTAAACTTTTGCTCGAAGTTGTACTTGCCGAACTTCGGCTTGCGGCGTGATAGGAACAGCAAATACTTGAACATTTGGCCTGCATCGCGCACATCCTGCATCGTCGGCAGCATGGCCGGCGATAGACGACGCTTGGCTAGCTGATAGATCGCCCGACCAAGGTGATACACCACTTCCAAAGTCAGGACGATGGCGGCGATGTGATGGATGTTGCGGATCGTCTCTAGCCGCTCAGGCGTGGCGAGGATCGATTGGCTCCAAGCCATGTCGCGATACTTCTGCACCACGCCCGTCAGGAATAGCACCGTGAACGACAGAATCAACAGGCCGTGTTCCCAGCGTTGAGCGCGCGTAAAGCGCTGAAAAAACCGCAGAGTCTGCACGGCTCGCGCAGTAACTGGTCTCGATTGGCTGACAGCACTCATTTCAGGTTACTCCTCACCCGGTCCACGATCGCGTGTAGAATTTGCAGGCCAACATAGATGACGGAGAGCCACAAAACGAAGGGCACAAATATCGAATAGAAACGATCGACGTCGTACAGCAACGGCGTGCGGCTCGCATCAATCCGATTGTGACCGGTCCAGGCCGCCGTCCAGTTGGGTCCCGCGGCTGGGTGACATTTCTGACAGGTCGCTAGCAAATTGGCTTGATTGACCTTCGACTGTGGATCCTCGGTCTTGCGGATGTCGTGAACACCGTGACAGTCCGTGCAGACCGCGCTGTCATGACGAATAGTGGGCCAGTTAGCTCTATACACACTCACATCGACGCCGTGGAACGAAGTCTGATACAGGCTGTACACATCCGTCGAGAGGTTGTATTTGGCCATGCGCTGTGGATCGGCGTGGCAGCCGGCACACAATTCCGGCGTAGCGATGCGGAACTGCGCCGTGCGCGGATCTTGAATGTTGTGGACACCGTGGCAATCGGTGCACACGGGCACATCGGGATTGTCCTCTTGAATCAGCGCCGAGCCATGCACGCTATCTTTGTATTGAGTATAGACATCGGCGTGGCATTGGCTGCACGTCGTCGAAACGCGGGCGCGCGGCTGATCGGGCTTTTGCACGTTATGCGCGCCATGACAATCGGTGCAGACGGGCGCTTCCAATTTGCCCTGCTGGGCCAGCGTGGCGTGCATGCTGTCCAGAGACTTCTCATAATTGGCCGAGTGGCACTTCTTGCACGCCTCATAATATGTGCGTGATAATTCGCGCCGCGTTTGGAAATTGATCGCGGGGTGCGGATAAGTGGTAATGTTCGTGTGACAGGCCTCGCACTCGATGCCGAGCGGACTGTGAACCGAATGGTCCAAATCGTTCTGATCCACAAACAGCGATAGCGTCGTGCCGTCGGGCAGCGTCATGCTCAGATCGCTTTTCCCGTGGCAACTCAGACAGTATTCCTCTGTCTTCTGCGCGGGCGGGGCGCCTAACGGCGCGGCGAACGCGGCCTGGTTCAACGTCAGGATCGCCGCGACCGCGCCGACGATCACCAATGTGATCACCGCCAGCGGTAATTTAGGCTTAACCATGCGCCATGCCTCCTGGCTTCAGTTTGTTACCATTGCCATTGTTCTTGTCGGGCGGCGCTGACGGCGGCTCGGCAATCAGGCCGAGTCGCTTAAGCAAATACGACACGCCCAGCATAATTAACAAGGGCACTAAACAGCGCACTGCGAACAATAAGGCAACTACGATGGGACTTTCAGCTGCTTCTGACATATGTCACCCCTACCCCCTGATAAAGCCAAATACGTAATGATAGGCTAATCGTTCAGGCAGCCTAACGACAGACAAATTTACCTCAGTGTAACTGTGAGACAGGCATATCGACAATCGAGGCGGTCGGTCATTGCTCTGATTCTTTGAACAAGAACTCAAAACAACCCGTCATGCAAGGCCCTGGCTAGAGCACGAAGCCGCGCCCTGATCGAGCGATCAGAACGCGGTTCGATGATCGTACTTTTGCCTCAAATTGTCAACCGTGTGACGCTTCAGATTGAGTCGATTTGAACAATGGCAGGAAGCGCAAGCCCAGTGTGAGCATTAACAACGCATAACCAATCACACCGACAGCAATGCCCCATTCGGCCAGGCTGGGCCAATACGATCCCGCAGCGGCTTGATACGCAACACCCGGCGAGTATGACAACGGCACAGTCAAACCTGAGACGGTGACATTCCAACGATTCACCACAATGCCAAGCATGGCGGCGAATGTCCCCAACACAAGAAACAACGGACGACGATTGAAACGCGGGGCCAAAAACAACACGATCGGTATTACCAACCCGATGATGACCTCGCCGACCCAGAAACCAAACCCATACGGTGTCTGTTCATTCAACATCGCAAACGCCGAGTTCACTTGCGGCGCGCGGCCATAATACGTCACCGCCAGTAGATCCCAGAACTTGATGTAGCCATACGCCAGCAACCCAAAACCGCTAAAGCGCGCCAGCGTGCGCAGGATGTCCGGAGCCACCGTCTTCTTGCCTGTGATCCATTCAGCGAGAAAGGCAATTGACATTGTCAGCGACGGGCCAACAGCTACAGCGGACAAGATGAACATGATGGGCATGCTGGGCTTGAACCAAATCGGCCGCGAGCGCAGAATGCCATACGTGGCGCCCAGTGACGACTGGTGTAGTAGTGAGATGCCCAAACCCACCAACGCAAAGATCGGCGCGGCCTTGTGCAGCGCGTGTGCCACACGTCCAAAGCTTGGCCAGCGCGCAAAGAACGGCAACTCGGCAAAGACAGGCAGGAACTCCAGAATCATGATGGTCAGATACAGCGTGATGCACCACGTGATTTCCCACAACACCGAGTGGATGTTCCAGTACACCCACGGATGCCAAAACCGATCGGGCCGGCCGATGTCCATCACCAGCGTCAACAGCGCAGAGCTGTAACCGATGAAGCCTACAAATACCGCCAGGCGGATAATCGGCTGAAAGCGCTTGAGGCGCAGCAGATACACGATGGCGCTGAGTGTGAACGCACCTGCACCCAGCGCGATCGACGACAAATCGATCGTGATCCACAAGCCCCACGGCACGGTATCGCTCATATTCGTCACGGTCAAGCCTTTGGTGAGTACTTCAAAGGCAGAGACCAAGCCGATGATCAGACACAGTCCGATGAATGCCAGCCAGGCGATGAAGCCCGGCGTGATCGTTGAGGGTTTCTTGGTTGGAAGCGCAATGCTCGCCATGGCTACGCCTCCTTCTTCGCCGGAATGTAGTACACGCTGGGTTCGGTACCCAACTCTTCACGCAATCGGATCGTCGGATTCGCTTTGATCATGCGCGATACCTTACTGTTTTCATCCTTCAGATTACCAAAAACACGCGCGCCAACCGGGCACGCGTTCACACACGCGGGCGTGGCCTCTCGGTCTTCACCCGGCATCAGATTGTGCGCCAGACCGTAATCAATGCGTTGAATGCAGAACGTGCACTTTTCGACCACGCCACGCGGTCGGCGCTCGACTTCTGCAACGCCCCACGTTGGCTCATAGGGATTAGTGTCCGTGCGCTCTTTCCAGTTGAACTTGCGCGCATCGTACGGGCAGGCCACCTCGCAATACCGACAGCCAATGCAGCGACTGTAGTCCATTACGACCAGGCCGTCTTCGCGATGATACGTCGCCTGAACCGGGCATACTTCCACGCACGGCGCATCCTGGCAATGCAGGCACGGGCGAGTGAAGAAGAACTTCTGGCCGTTCTCCAACTTGTCTTCGACGACGATGTTCCAGGGCTTGTCGTCGGCCACATCATTGGTTGCCGAGCATGATCGCTGGCAGTATTCACAACCGATGCACTTATCCAGATCGATCAGCATGCCCCAGTGATAAGGGCTGGTGGCTTTTTCAGTATGTTCCGCGCCAGTTACCTGTCGCTGCTTAAGGCCCGAAAAGGGTGACAAAGCGCCAGTCGTCAGCACTTGCGCGCCGACGGCTGAACCCGCGGCAGTCGCGGCCAGCGTCAGAAAATCGCGCCGCGTCAACTCTAGTTTGACGGTTCGTTTCTTCTTCGGCTCGCTCATCGCGCCTTCTTCCCTTCGCTTTCATCGATCACGATCTCGTCGACGATCTTGAGGCGGCGGCTGACGATCCAGGCCGCAACTGCACCGACGGCCAGACCTACGATCGCACCTTGCGCCAACCCCACATACAAGCGGGTCTCACCATCGGCCTTAAGGCTGGTGATTTCTTGTTCCTGCGACTGGGCTTTCTGCAGCAGCTGTTCTTTGTCGAGGTCGGTCATCTTGGTGACTTCGCCGGTCAACGCCAGGATCTTATCGCGGGTGTGGACAGTGTCGCGATGGCAGCCAATGCATGTCTCAGATCCGACCGCAAAGGTGTGGCCGGTCGCCAACAGGCCACCTACCGGCGAGTTATTTTCGACGTTGGTGTACATATGGCAGTTGCTGCATTGTAGACCCGCATTCGAGTGTGTGCCGTGCGTAAACGTCTGCCCGGGGTCTTTATGACAGTTCGTGCAGAGCGCGTTCACGTCTTCAGCCTTCTGTTTCTGCGCATGCGGATCGTGGCAGGCTTGACATTGAATGCCAGCCTCGCTGTGCTTGCTCGCCCGCCATTCATTCGTCGTGGACTTGTGGCAGTTCGCGCACAGCGTTGCGTCCGGAGTAATGGGCATCTTGGTTTTAGGATGGTCTTCCTGATAGGGACCGTGGCACGAAGCACACGTCACGCCTTCGTCGGTGTACGTCCCATCGGCGGCTTGATAACCGGTCGTGTGGCATTGCAGACACGCGTTCTTATTGGGGTCCTTCGTCCACGCCTGTTGGAAGATCGGCGATGAAAAAGCAGCTGCATGGCGCGTACCGGACCATTCGTTCACGATATCGGCGTGACATTTGACACACTGCTGCGGGCCGGCCGCATTCGTTCCCGTTATCGGCTGAGTTACCGCTAACTCTCCTGCGCCATGAACCGGCAACGTGGCTGAAGCCGACGCTGGTGCAGCATAAGACAATATGACGCCCAGACACACGCAAATGCCAAAACTGACCAGAAAAACGGTGGCTGTGCGCGAGAGAACTGAACTTGATGATTTTTTCATGACCCGATCTCCGTAAAGATTTTTGCTCTCCCCGCTAAACTAAACCACCCAAACCGATGGGGCATTAACCCCAAAGACATATGGGTAGATGACTGTTATTCTGTCAGAATAATTAAGATGAGATTAGTACACTCTGTCACACAGTAGGGTGACAATCATCACCTTAGCAAGTCAAAATTAATCACGCTCCTGAATGGGACACAATCAAGAATGATTTGAGACCTTTGGAGCACACACATCACACGGCGCTTCTGGGTCGCAGGCCCCGGTTTGGGATGCTAGAAGGATTGATGGGATACATACCCCAACTCAAAAACACTTTGCTCAACCAATAGACAACCAGTGCCCAATCGGTTATGCTTTAATCAAATCAGGCGAGTCAAGGAGGTCAGCCATGCGTAAGATTCAGTTCTATGCCACATTCTGGACGATGGTTTTGGCTGTCCCGTTCACAGTTATCGGCCTAGTGGGCGCCGCATATCTGGCTAATCACTTGGCCGACATCACCAGCGCTATCACAACGCTGCTCAACTGGCGGGGTGTAGCTATTGAGGGCTCGTCACGCTGGCCAGAAGTCGTAGGTATGATTCTGGGGCAGATGTTGATTCTGACGATCCTGCTGATTGCACGCCGCAATGGCAAGTCAGAAGAGCCCGCGGCAATCTAAAACCCGATCGAGTTTTCGACTACTCAATGACAGGCCGAGGCGGTCCCTTGGCCTGTTCTATTTCCGGCGGTAGGATCTCAGATGTAGGGTTACGCTCGAATGATACCTTTGCGAATAGCGTATTTCACCAATTCTGCCCGCGAGTGCAGTTTGAGTTTGCGCATGATGTTCTCGCGGTGACGCCCCACCGTTTTAGGCGCAATCTTGAGCGTCTCGGCGATGGTTTCAGTGCTGGCACCCTCAGCCAGATGGACCAACACCTCATATTCGCGCTCAGTCAGTCCGTCCGCCAGTGGAGCACGCTCGCCCGACAAATAGTCGCTCACCAACAGCTTAGCCAGCGACGGATATAGATACACGCCACCGCTTGCCGCAGTTCGAACCGCTGTTATCAATTCCTCTGGGGCCGCGCGCTTCGGCACATAGCCACTGATACCGGCCTGCAGCATCTTGAAAAAATATTCTTGATCCTCGTGGATGGTCAGCGCCACCACTGCCACCTGTGGCCATTGCTGTTTAATCCGCTGTGTGACTTCAATCCCAGACAAATCGGGCAAGCCAATGTCCATCAGCACCAGATCGGGTTGTAGCTCTTCAACTTGCTGCAACGCCGCCTGACCGGTGCCAGCCTCGCCGACGATCACCAGATCAGCCTCAGTTTCTAACAACATCCGCAAGCCAGAACGGATCACCGCATGATCATCGACCAGCAATAGTCGCGTTGTCATCTTTATTCTCCGCAAAATGTCGATACGGCACGGTCACTTCAATTCGGGTGCCTGTCCCAGATTGTGAAACGATTTGGCACTTTCCACCCAACAAGGCGGCGCGCTCTTCAACACCGGTTAATCCCCAGGTTGGCCGTGTTCTCGCTCGCGCCTGCGGCACATCAAAGCCTATGCCATCATCCTCCACACGCAAGCGAATCAGCTCTGGCTCATAACACAGGCAGACTTTGGCCGACTTCGCCTGTGCGTGTTTGATGATGTTCGTGATCGCTTCCTGAGCCACTCGAAACAACGCCGTATTTGCCATCGGCTCGATCGGATACGGTTCACCGGAAATCTCCACACCGATCTTCAGCGGCACCCGCTGCTGCACCTGGCTAACATACCAACGCAGCGCCGAAGGCAGGCCCAGATCGTCCAAATGAGAGGGCCGCAGATCAGCAATCAACCGCTGCAACTCATTGAGCGAATGCACCACTAACCCTTCTAACTGGCGCAGGTTGGCAGCCGCTTTGTCAACATCCTGCCTCAGCGAAGTCGATGCGCCTCGCAACCCCAACCCAATTGCCGTTAATGCCTGACCGGTTTCGTCGTGTAGTTCGCGCGCAATCCGCTGCCGCTCGGCCTCCTGCGCCGAAACCACTTGCTGTAGGAGCTCACCACGCAACGCTTCACGTCGCTGTGCCTCGTGTAGTCGCTCGGCCTGCAGCCGAGCGATTTCGCGCCGGGTCTCTGCCTCGAACGAACGCAAAACGCGGATCACCGCATAGGCCGACACCACGGCTGCACTGGCTCGCAGAAGTTGAATCGGGAAGCCAAACATCCGCAGAAACAATTCTTGATTGATCACTGTCGACGGCGGCAAAGCGCTGGTCCGCACAAAAATCTGGCCGATTATTCCATACCAGGCGAAGGCTACAGCTGCGATCAGACTAGCTTGACCAAACTGAGGCATCTTCCGCGCTCGATAAATCTGGTATTGGTTTATCAGCCCAATACAGGCCAATAACGCCGCCGGAATGGCCACGCTGTAGCGCGTCCAGACATCGGCGACGGCCCACAGCCCGGTCTCAATCGTGAACGAGCCGCGCAACACGACTAAGCCAATCCCCCACATCGTAGCCAAAATCAGCGGCACGCCCAGGCTTGCCCGACGAAAGTCTTTCACGCGTGGCAATAAGGCCGCACCAAACGCAGCCAACAATAGGAACGAGAATTCCAGCATGCCGATGCGGGTGGTCTGCCACGTAGCGGGATCCGTTCCTTGGACCGGCCAGACGCCCAACTGCTCGAAGATTTCGATCCATTCGTGAATGCCGTGGATAAAGCCAAACAGGGCTAGGGCGCGTAAGGCTAAACGCAGTCGATCATCGACGCTGCGATGGACCTCCAGGGAGATGCCCAGCCCCATGCTGAAGAAGGCCAGACCATAGATCAGATAGATCAGAATGAAAGTAGAAGTACTCATTCAACCTTGATTCTACGCCTACCTGACCAGCTGTGCGAAGTGACCGACGGCTATGAAATCCGCGCCGAATGTGACACTTGCAAAAAGACCGGACACGTCGCCGTGTCCGGTCTAATACGACATACTTCAAACAAACCCCATTTTACTGGGCAGGCGGCGCCTTGACTTCAGGGCGAACCAGCTTGCCCATGTTGCCACCCAGATCCTTGATCGAGTCATACAAGAATTGCATGACGTACGTCGGGTTGTGGGTGAACGCGCCAGGATCCTTCACCGAGTACTGATAGTTGTAAGCGGCCTTCAGTAATCGAGGTGTAAAGGCGTTGTAACCAATCGCCGCGCCCTTGTCATCCTTGGCCTTGTTACCGTCCTTATCCGCCACAAAGAAGTACGGATAGGAGGCACCATCATAGACGATCGGAGCACCAGCCGTATCAGCCGCGTAGGCTTGAATCGCCGTATACAGTGCTTCGCGATACGAATCAACTTCCTTGGCGATACCTTCCTTGACGTCGCCATTGCCATTGTAGTCGACGGTGCTCATGCGGATGTTCTCGAGATCATCCACCGTCTTGACTTCAGTGTGGCACGCTGTGCATTTGTCGACTTTGACGGTCAAAGCATGAACATCGTGGCAGTCGGTGCACTGGCCCAGCTTGTGCTCGTTTTGGCCATTGTACTTCTGGCCGTCATACTCGTATGCACCCTGCGCCAGAGTGCCGAACAGCGTTGCGCCAGCCGCAAAGTAGTGAACGTTGCGGAAGCGGATATTCTTGTCGGCCTTGTCCAGTTCCTTGAAGGCCGCCAGCGCGTTGTTGACAGTCACGGTAGACTCGCGCCCCTGGTGGCACTCGAGACATAGGTTCGCGTCAACTGGCTTCAGGTTGCCCTTGTCATCCTTCTCGGTGCTGAAGGTCACCGTCTTGCCATTGGGGAACGGCACAGCTGTGACCGCATACCGATTCGGGAAGTTGCTGGTGTCGTGGCAGGTCGCACACGCAAAACCATTCGGGATCGGTTGGCCGACCACACCCGTAACCTGAGCGCCACTCTTGGTGATGACCAGCGTACCGGCGTTGTGGAGGAACTGCGGCAGACCACCCGCGCTGTGACACTTGGCACACCCAGAAGGCACTTCACCTTCGGCATCCCAATGTCGGAACGGCTCAGTGTTGCCAGCAAAGTGACCGGCATCATCGCGGACCAGCTTGGCCAAATCAACCGGCTTAGAGATCTTGCCGTTGAGATCCTCGATCGAGTCGTGGAGCAGTTCCATGACATACTTCGCATTGTGCGCGAACGCACCGGGATCTTTGACGGACAGTTGGTAGTTGTAGGCGGCCTTCAGCAGGCGCGCGGTCCACTTGCCATTGTAGTTGACGGCGGCACCCTTGTCGTCCTTGGCGGGCTTGCCATCAGCACCGGCGGTGTACCAGTACGGATAAGCTGACCCATCGTAAACGATCGGGGTCTTGGCAACTTCCTGAGCATACATCTGAATCGAGCTGTACAGGATGTCTTGCAGACCAGACAGTTCCTTGGCAATGCCTTCCTTGACGTCGCCGTTGCCATTGTAATCGACCATCGAACCGACCATGCGAACATTCTTCAGGTCGTCGACCGTCTTGACGCCCTCATGGCACTCGCTGCATTTCTCAACACGCACTTCGGTCGCATGTTGATCGTGGCAGGCCACGCAGGTATCCAGTTCTTCGACGTGGCGGAACTTGGGGTCATAGACCTTGCCGTCGTACTCATAGCCGCCCTGCGCCTGCGAACCATACAGCGTCGCGCCCGCAGCGAAGTAGTGGATATTGCGGAAGCCGAACGCGACATTGTTGCCCTTGTCGTCCTTGATCGGGGCGACGACGGTATCCATGTCGGTGACTTTGAAGGTTGTATTGATCTGCTTGTCAACGCTAACCTTCGACTCGCGACCTTGGTGGCAGGTCATGCACAGGCCTTCGCCTTCTTCACTCGTGTTGACAACCTTGCCCGAGGGGAAGGTCACCGACACGATGGTCGAAGCGGCGGGGTTGTGGCACGTCACGCATTCCAGCGTACCGGCTGGCGCCGGGATGTTGGCTGCGACCTTGCCAGTCGCCGCAAATTCCTGGAAGCCCTGAGAAGTATGGCATTTGGCGCAAGCACTGGGAACTTCGGCCGGCTTGGCCTCATTCCAATCATTAAACGCCATCGCCTTGGTATCGGCGTGGCCTGACGTCTTGAAGACATCCAGGTGTGGAATCACCATCGGAACTTCAGTCGGCGCAGGCACCGCCGTGGGCTCCGGAGCCTTGGTCGGCGCAGCGGGTACAGCCGTTGGCGGCTGGGCCGGTGCTTGCGTCGGCGCGGGTGTAGGCGATGCACACGCAGCCAACACTGTGACCAACAAAACAGTCAAGACTAGTAACTTTTTCGACATCGTTTCTTCCTCCTCCTTATCAGGTAGGATTTTGGATTTCGACCATACTGCGAGAGAGTAGGACCAGTGTGATGAGTTCGTTTTCCCCTTGGCTCACCTCCTTAAGAAGAACAGGCCCGACGAGT
This sequence comes from Anaerolineae bacterium, assembly GCA_046328575.1. Lineage (GTDB taxonomy): Bacteria > Chloroflexota > Anaerolineae > Fen-1058 > Fen-1058 > JAGOBP01. The sequence goes on along the minus strand of JAXLWI010000002.1, from coordinate 149,306 downwards.
TGATTTCAATCATGCCCCAAACAAATTGGTAGATTACCCCATACCATATGGGTAATAAACCATACCTGCCAGTGAGACATTAACCTAGTTCTCATATTCTGTCTATTTTTTAGTGCCAAGTTAGTGGATTCTGTCACACGCAATAGTGACAAACATCACCCCGTTCTATCCTTAATTTAGAAGACCAATCTAGTTTATCACTATCCCGATTGAGGGTCAACTAGATTTGAGTTACTTGCCCTAGCAACCCTACAGGCTTGTGCCGAGCCCTTGCCAAGGGGAGGTTTCTCAGCTACACTGGGGAAACAGAGACTCGGAGGTTGAAGCGCGTGAACTGCATTTATCAACATTCCTGTGAGACTATGACTGAACTGCGCGACAATCGCGTAGCCTTGACCGTCACATCCCCGCCCTACTGGAACGCCATCGACTACGATATCCACGCGGCCAACAAAGCCGAACACTACCGCACCCGCGCTTACGCGCAGGGCTATTCTGACTATACCGATTATCTCGATTGGCTCGATCGGGTTTTCAAAGAAGTCCTACGAGTAACCAAACCCGGCGGCTTCTGCGCCATCGTGATCGGCACGGTGCTGCTGAACGGCCAACATTATCCAGTACCCTTCGATCTGATCACGCGACTCACCCAATCGGGTTGGCTGTTTCATCAGGACATCATCTGGCACAAGTGCACCGCCGGCGTAAAACGTGCTGGGGTGACGATCCAGAAACCGTATCCGGGCTACTACTATCCCAATATTATGACGGAGTACATTCTGGTCTTTCGCAAGCCTGGTGAGCCAATTTACAAGGAACGCGCGGTCGCCGCGAAGAGTCGATCGAGTTACCCGATCAACAAACTTTTTACTTATGATATCGCCAACAATGTCTGGCACATCGCCCCGGTGCCGCCCGATCAACTCGATCACCCCTGCCCGTACCCCGAAGAGATTCCGTATCGCCTCATTCAACTGTATTCGTACAAAGGCGACTTGATCCTCGATCCCTTTGTCGGTTCCGGTCAAACCACCAAGGTAGCCCAACATCTCAAACGCAAATTCGTCGGCTACGAAACGATCGAGAAATACGTGCGCCTTGCCGAAGCACGTCTGACAGAAGACTTGCATATCCGTCCGCAGCAGCTCATCGCCCGCTTCGAGAAGATCGGCGTTGATGAGCCCGCCCGCCAGCATGGCAAGGTGAAGAAGTGACCGGCTGACACGGTGAGTCCGCTGGCCGATCACTTTGTCACCCGTTCACGTCTACATTCTTCACAGCCTTCCTACGCCTTCCTAACAAGTTCTTCACAAGTGCCTGCTATAGTTAGCGCGTAAGACCAAATGCAGCAAACTATCTGGAGGCTAATAGAATGAAGAAGGGTTTAGTTTTAGTCGTAACGATCATCGCCGTTATCCTCATTGGTAACGTCATTGTGGCGTATGCCCAAAATGGTCCGCAGTCTGCACAGCCGAATGCCGGTGTCTGCCCCAACGGTTACACCTGCCCGTTCAGTGGCACCATGATGGGTGGCCGTGGCATGATGGGCAGCAACATGGGCGCGATGCACAACGCCATGATGGCTGATAACGGTATGCACGAAGTTGTGATGACGGCTATGGCCGCCGAACTCGACCTGACCTATGACGAACTGACCACCGCCCTGCAAACGCAGACGCTGGCGCAGATCGCCGCGGCCAAGGGCGTGTCACTGGAAACCTTGCAGCAAGCTGCCACTACCGCGCGCAACGCCGAACTAGACAAGCTAGTCGCGGCAGGCACGTTGACCAAAGAGCAGGCCGATTGGATGAAGAGCCATATGCAGGCCATGCCCAACTTTGGAACCGGCTACGGCCCCGGCATGATGGGCGGCTGGCAGAACAACGGTCAGCCGGGCACGTACGGTCCGGGCATGATGGGCCGCGGCCAGATGCCCGGCGGGATGATGGGCGGTCGCGGCATGATGGGGCGCGGTTACGCGCAGCCCACAGCCCCGCAAGGCTAACCGTCGACTATCGCAACCTCAAGGGCGATCTACGTGATCGCCCTTTTCATTTCCCTTCGCGTTCTGCGCGTGTTTGCGGTAAGATACAACCATGAACCAGAAAATCCTTGTCGTCGATGACGAACTCGATATTGTCAAAGTTGTGCGCGCCTACTTGGAACAGGCCGGTTTCCGTGTCGTCACGGCCTCTGACGGACAACAAGCACTGGCTGTCTTTCATCACGAAAAACCCGATCTCGTCGTGCTCGATCTCAACCTCCCCCACATAGACGGTCTCGATGTCTGCCGTGCCATTCGCCGCGAAGGCAACACGCCCGTCATCATGTTGACCGCGCGGGTCGAAGAGACCGACAAACTGATCGGCCTTGAAATCGGCGCGGACGACTACATCGTTAAGCCGTTCAGCCCGCGGGAAGTCGTGGCGCGCGTGCGGACCGTTCTGCGTCGATCAACCAGCGCGACGCCCGATCAACCTGCGTCGATCACGCTGGGCGACCTGACGATCGATCCACTCAAACACGAAGTTCATCTCGCCAGCCGATTGATCGATCTCACCCCGATGGAATTTAACTTGTTGCAGGCAATGACCTTGCAGCCTGGCCGCGCCTTCTCGCGCATGGAACTGCTCGATGCCACCCAGGGCGAAGCCTACGAAGGCTACGAGCGCAGCATCGACGTCCACATCAAGAACTTGCGTCAAAAACTCGGCGATGAACCGCGCAACCCGACGTACATTCTGACAGTCTATGGCATTGGCTACAAATTCAATGAAGATCTAACCCGATGAAACTCAGTCTCTTCTGGAAACTCATGCTTTCCTTCGCGCTCGTCGTTGCCATCGGCCTCGGCGCGGTCATCGTCATTGCCAATCAGATCACCAACCAGGAGCTCATGTCATACATGATGGGCCAGGATTCCGGAATGATGATGGGCGGGGGCATGATGGGTCAAGGGCAAGGCGCGATGCACGGTCCATCACAAATGCAACAGCGCACTCTCGATCGCATCAACCAGGCGGTGATCATCGGCGGCGGCGTAGCCTTGATCGCCGCGCTCGTGATCGGCTTCGTCGTTTTTCGGGCCGTCACCCATCCGATCGATCAGCTCAGCCGCGCGGCTCATGCGCTGGCGCGCGGCGATCTCAGCGCACGGGTTGCTGCACAACCCCAACCGTCACGTTTGGGCGATGACGAATTGACCGAACTCAGTGCAACGTTCAACGTGATGGCCGGTTCACTGCAAAAGGCCGAAACGCTGCGCCGCGACATGACGGCCGACATCGCCCACGAATTGCGCACGCCGCTGGCGGTGATGCGCGGCAATCTCGAAGCGATGTTGGATGGCGTCTATCCGCCTGACGCTGAACACTTACAGCCGGTACTTAATCAAGTCCATTTGCTCACACGCCTCGTCGAAGACTTACGCACTTTGGCGCTGGCCGAAGCCGGTCAATTGCCGCTGACCAAACGTCCAACCGATTTGAGCCGTCTAATCGAAACAACGCTAACTTCATTTCAAGCCAATGCCGAAGCGCAACGTGTGACGTTAACGGCCCACCCGATCGAGACGTTGGCCACGATCGACATCGATCCTGATCGGATACAGCAGACCGTCGGGATCTTAATCGCCAATGCCTTGCGTCACACACCGGCTGACGGATCAATCACTGTCGCTTTACGCCGCGATTACTCACGTGCTATCATCGAAGTGGCCGACACAGGAGCGGGCATCCCCCCCGACGATCTGCCGCACATTTTTGAACGCTTCTATCGCGCCGACAAATCGCGGTCGCGAGAAAGCGGCGGATCGGGCTTAGGACTGGCGATTGCGAAGGGCATCGTGCAGGCGCACGGCGGCTCGATCAGCGCAACGAGCGAAGTAGGCCAGGGGACTGTCGTGCGTTTCACCTTGCCGTTAAAATCTGACGAGCTGACTTGACAACCCGATGACCAGCTGACTATTCTTCGTGCCGCACGCATCGTGTATCACACGTTACACTTTACTGATTAAGGAGCCCCATGCCTGACGAAAACTACATCAAACTCGATTCTTTCCTCAAGTGGCAGAGTCTTGTCGAGACGGGCGGACAGGCCAAACTGATGATTCAAGACGGTCAGGTACTCGTCAACCACAAAGTCGAGACGCGACGCGGCCGAAAACTCGTCAACGGCGATAAAGTCACGCTGGGTGGTCGAACGCTCACGGTGAAACTATAGGCCCGGTGCAACGTTACGCGCCGTCGTGATGACGACACTGCCTTGCTTGTGTCCTTGCTCGATATACCGATGCGCTTCGGCGGTCTGTTCCAACGGATAGCATCGATCGATGATCGGTTTGATCTTTCCGGCCTCGACCAGTTCTTTGACAGTCAGCAAATCTTCACGGCTACCCGGCGCAAGCGTGCAGATGACCTTCTGCCCACTACTTCGAGAAGTCCACACCATTTGCAGCAACTGCTTCACCTTGAAACTGGCGCAGAGCAAAATGCCGTTAGGCGTAAGTGATTTTCGGCAGCGCGCAAATGAACTCTTGCCTAAGATGTCAAAGATTAGATCATAAGTTTCGCCGTTTTGAGTGAAGTCCTCCCGCGTGTAATCGATCGCGTGATCGGCTCCTAGCGATTTCACAAATCCCAATCGGGGCGTGCCGCATACCCCGGTCACTTCGGCCCCAAAGTATTTAGCTAGCTGCACCGCCGCTGAACCGATGCCGCCGCTCGCGCCATTGATCAGGACCTTCTGCCCCGGCTGAATGTTGGCTTTGCGCAGCAGACTCAGCGCCATGATCGCGCCATAAGGAATAACAGCGGCCTCTTCATAGGTCAGGTTGGCCGGTTTGATAGCGACCACACCGTCTTCAGGCATACTGACATATTCGGCATACGCGCCCATCTTCTCGCCTCGATAGCCAAAGACCTGATCGCCTGATTTGAAGCGCGTGACCGCTGGACCGACGGCTTCGACTTCCCCGGCGAACACACTCCCCAGGATGTGTTGCCGCGGCTTGTTGAAGCCAAATGCCAGGCGCGCAGGCAACCATAAGAAGAATGGCATATTAAACTTACGCGGCGTGACAGCTTTGAAATTGCGGCCCATCAAATCTCCGAAGTTCACGGTTGTCGCATGAATGCGAATCAGGATTTCTTTGTCCTTCGGTTCAGGCTTCGCCACTTCGGCCAAGCGCAACACATCCGGTGTTCCGTATTCGGTGTAGACAATCGCTTTCATGATATTTCCTCTCTTTCAATTTGCAGCGGCGTAAGCCAGCGCCGAAGGTGTACGGCAGCCGACAATAGCCGGAGATTGGTGAACCAACGCATCGTTTGTCAACGCATCGACCATGAACCGAGCATAGTCCACGCGGCGCGTAATGTTGCTGGCGAGGATGGGATCACCTACGTGTCGACTCCACACGGGCAAGCCCTGGCTCTCACCCTCTTCGAGATCGCTGCCGCGCACGACCGTCCAGCGCGTGTGACTGGCGAAGATGCGCCGACAGGCGTCCACTTGATCGTCAAGGTCAATGAGATGTGTTAATCGGCCGACCCAGCGCGTGATCATCTCCTCGCGCTTCAGGGACGCTGGGTACATATCCTGTCCGTCAAAAGTGATATGCCAGCCGCAGGAAAAGATCAGCCGCACGTTTGGGCTGGCGTAATCGAGCACCGCTTGCGCCGTGCCTGATGCATAGTGGTTAGCGCCCCACGGAACCAGCACGGTGAGCACTCCATCGCACCCGGTCACTGCCCGGTTGATAATCGCCCGATCATTCGTGGCGCCGGGGATAATCGTGATGCGCCCCTTGAACTTATCGAGTTTTCCAACACTTTGCGCGCGACAGACACCGACCACTTCGTAACCGCGATCGAGTGCGTGCTGCACCATGTATCGGCCGAGTTTGCCGGATGCACCCACAATACACGCTTTCATCACTGACATCCTCCACCTCCAGCTGTTTGATTGAGTCCAAGCCGCTTGACTGAGATCAGCGGCAAGCCTAAGTCGCGTACGGTTTTGAGCAGGCCATGCAGCGCGGCCTGATCGAGCACGGGTCCGACGAGCAAGGTCTCGCCGTTCTCGGTCAGCACGATGGTCATGTCTCCAAACCGATCGGCCCACCGCGCCTCAAGATGTCCCTTCAGGCGAATCTCGTAGATGTCCGGGCTATCGGGCTTGTCGCTCATGTTTTCCCTCTTCGCCCAAAGAATACAAGTCAATGTGGTGAGACGTCATCACAGCATGTGGTGATAGAAGTGGTGATTGTCAGCCAGCGGCTGAGCGGAAAACAAAAGCCCCAGCACATTGTGCCAGGGCTGGGAGAGGTGGTGATGCCGTTACAACAACCCAAGTTCGTCAGCGCGGCGAATGGCCGCCCGGCGGTTGTTCGCCTCGAGTTTGCTGTAGATATTCTTGGTGTGGGTGCGCAAGGTGTTCAACGACACGTTGAGCTTGTCGGCGATCTCCGGGCCGCTCAACTCTGTGCCGAGCAGCTTCAACACTTCGAGTTCGCGCTCGCTTAACGGCTCCAGCATTTCGGATTTCGGATTTCCGATTTTCGATTGCGGAATATGCGCTAGTTGTCCGAGGGCTGCTAAGAGTTTATCCACATACCCAATCAGATTCTGACTCCCGCCGTGCCGTTGCTTTTCAATCAGCGCTCTATAGTCCACCATCAGCAATCGCATCGACTCGCCCTCGTCCACAAATAACCGGACGTAGCCTTCCGGTTCGGCCAGCGTCAAGGCGCGTTCCAGCGAGGCGAACGCGTGTGGCAGGTCATTCTGCGTATGATGGGCGAGGGCTTGCAAGATCAGGATTTCGATCACGCTGCCGTTGCGTCCGCCTGCTTCCGCCGCTTGCGACAAACGTTGTAGTAGGTTCAGGACGGCTCGCCGGGTGTCGTCAACTCGATCGGTTCTATACTCGGCGATGAGCACGCGGGCCAGCGTGAGGTGATCGAACTCGCGCAGGTAACTGAGCTCATCATCGGGTGCCAGATGCTGTGCGCGCGCCCATGACCGGGCTTCGGTCAACCGGCCTTGCCTGATCAACACACGGGCCTTCAACGCCGCGATAGGCCGATCGGGTAGTGGACTGCGTACGTATTGACGTTCGGCCTCATCCAACAACGCTAGCGCACCAGCGACATCGCCCTGAGCGTCTTTCAAGCGCGCCTGAGCCACGCTCAGGCGCTGCGGCCAACCCGTTAACGCGCCGCGCTCGCCCAGATGCTGCGCCGTCTGCAAGTGCTCCGCTGCCGCGTCGAGATCGCCTTGTTCGCACAGCGCCTCGCTTAAGCCGCGATACAAATCCGATACACCAAGAAAAAACTGCAGGCCGCGCTTTTGTGCCAGTTGTAGTGACTGTTGATAGGCGCTGACGACTTCACGGAGACGACCTTGGACCAGCTGGATGTCCGCTAGAACAAAAGTGATGCCGATAGCGTTAGCGATGTCGTTAACAGCCCACATCATCGTCTGAAAATCGAGCAGGTACCGCTTGGCGGCTTCCAGGTCGCCGCTGGCGTATTCGGCCATGCCCAGCAGCGCGGTGGCTTGCGTGCGCCGGATACGGTCAGTTTTAGTAACAAGCGCAAGCGTCTGATGTGCATACACTTTGGTGTTGGCAATGTCACCCAGCGCCAACGCACGATAGGCACGCGCACCTGCGATCGAGGCAGGCAAAGATCGATATTCAGTTTCGTCCGCCACGATCATCGATGCGGCAGCATCAACTGGCGGCTCGATCCAACGTTCGGCCTCACGCAGCCAAGCCTCGCTCGCTTCCAACTCGCCACTGTTCAGCAAAGCCCACGCATAACCAAGGCAGAGTACCGGATGGAGGCGAATCAGATCGTCGGGCAGCGCCTTCGCCCAACGCAGCCACGCCGCCGATTGATAACTGAGATCCATGGCCAGCCACACGCGCTCGATCAAATTCGCCGCGTGATCGAGATCCTTAGCGGCTAACGCATGGCGGATCGCATCGGCAGGTAGATCATGCTGCTCGAACCACACGCTCGCCCGCCGATGAATCTCAAACACCCGATCGGCTTGCGCCTCTTTCAAGTGCGCTTGCAGCACCTCCGCAAAGAGATGATGATAGCGCCACCACTGACGTTGATCGTCGAGTGGAATGACAAAGAGATTCCCGCGCTCCAACGTTTCCAACAGTGCTTGACTATCAGTCTGATCGGTTACGGCGTTGCACAACGAACCGCTCAACCGATTAAGAACGGAAGTCTGCAGCAGGAAATCGCGCACCCGTTCCGATTGACGGCGCAAGACCTCTTCCATCAAATAGTCCAACACAAAACGATGACTGCCGGTGAAAGAGCCGATGAAGCCCGCCACATCTGATCGGCCCTGCATGGAGATCGCGGCGAGTTGCAGACCCGCGATCCACCCTTCAGTACGATTCTCCAACGCGGCGATGTCTTGCGCCGATAAGTGCAGTCCCATCACACGATTGAGAAAGTCGGCGGCTTCGTCGGGCGTGAAACGCAGATCGGCGGCGCGCAGTTCGGTCAATTGGCCGCGCACACGCAGCCGGGCCAGAGGGAGTGGTGGATCCTCTCGGCTGGCAATGACCAAGCGCAGATTCGGCGACAGATGATCAACAATGAAGGTCAGCGCTTCATCGATCGGTTGTGATTCGATCACATGATAATCATCCAGCACGAGGACAATGTCACCCAACGAAGTGAGATCATTCAGCAGCGTCGTCAATAGCACATCGGCGGACGGCGGCTGCGAGGATTGAAGAGCGCTCAGCGCGGCCTCGCCGACTGTTGGCACAATGGTCTGCAAGGCTGCGATCAGATAAGTAAGGAAGCGGATGAGATCATTATCGCCTTCGTCCAGCGACAACCAAGCGACCCTCACTTCTGATTGGGTGATGGTCACAGTCCATTCACTGACCAATGTCGTCTTACCAAAACCAGCCGACGCGGAGATCAGCATTACATGCGGTGTGTGCGACAAGCCGACGTTCAAGCGCTCAATCAACCGCGCGCGACGAACGATATCCGGTCGAGGCGACGGAACGTAAAGCTTGGTGGCCAAAATGGGCGCGGACATAGCGTCATTATAGAACACGCCTCACAATTTCAAGAAATGTCACGCCCAATGCCACGCCGTCCACACCGTCACCGCGTTGAACACGAGACTGACCGCCAGCAGGAATTTGTCATAGGCCGAAGGATAGGTCGGCAAGCCAACAAGATTGAACAGGAAGAAGAAGACCGCGACGATGATGTTGGCCCAGCGATTGACAGGCTGAGGCAACGCCAGCGACAGCGGCACCATCAGGATCGGGATCAGCATCAACACGGCGATGCCCAGCCACATGGGTTGTGTAAACTGTATGGTCTGCAGCCTGGCAAAATCGCCGCTGCAGATGCGCAGTACATCGTCGTACAGATAAATCAGCACTAACGCGACCCATAACCCGGCCAGCAGAATTCTGGTATCTAACATGGTTGAGTTCCTCATCTTACGCCACCGTGATGACGACTTTGCCGCGCGCATGCTCTTTTTCCAGGTACCAGAACGCAGCGGAGGTTTCGCTCAGCGGGTACGTCCGATCGATCACCGGCGTGACCTTGCCAGTCTCGATGAGTTCCTTCAGCGTCGCTAAAGTCTGGCTGTTCGGCACGGCAAAATACATACCCGAGTGTTGGCGCATCACCAGCGACAACGCGAACGCCTTGAACACGTAGCCCATTCCCGTATGCCCGCTGTTGGGGATGACCTTGCCCTGTGGAGTAAGCGCGCGCCGCAGATCGGCGAACGACCGGCTGGCGACGTTGTCGAGGATCAGATCATAGTGCCGCCCGTTGTGTGTGAAGTCCTCACGAGTGTAATCGACTACGTGGTCGGCACTGATGGAGCGTACCAGATCCACATTGCGCGGGCTGCACACGCCGGTCACTTCTGCGCCGAATGCTTTGGCAATCTGCACGGCAAACGTCCCCACGCCGCCCGACGCACCATTGATCAATACCTTGTGCCCCGGCTGAATCTTGCCCACATCGCGTAATCCCAGCAGCGCGGTAACGGCGGCCGTCGGCACGGCTGCAGCCTGTTCAAAAGTGAGATTGGTGGGTTTCAGGGCTAGCTTGTCTTCGGTCACATGCGCATATTCCGCCAGTGTGCCACTGCCCGCGCCGAAGACTTCATCACCCGGTTTGAAGCGCGTCACCCGGCTGCCAACAGCCTCGACGCGCCCGGCCATATCGAAGCCGAGAATGTAGTTGCTCGGCTTGTTCAGCCCAACGATCAAGCGAATGAGCCAGGGGCTGCCGCGCAGTGCAAAGACATCGCCCGCGTTGAGAGATGCCGCGTGGACGCGCACCAGCACTTCGTCGTCCTTGATCGTCGGTCGGGCAACTTCTTTGAATTCGACAACATCCGGTGAACCGTAGGCGTTGATCACAATGGCTTTCATCATACGGTTGGTGTTCATGGTTTCTCCTGCTCTCAATGAATTGGATTGACGGCAATCAGCGTCAGGCCGGTATCGCGCACCTTCTTCAATACGCCGTACAACGCCGCCTGATCGATCACCGGGCCGCGCAGCAGCGTCGTACCATCGGGTTCCCGTGTGATGACGAGACCTTCGAACCAGTCGCTCCACTGTGGCGACAGGTGGCCTGCGATGCGAATCTCATAGATTGCGGGTTGACTGGAATCAGGCGTGTGCGACATGACCGTGTGCCTCTTGCTCGATGCACAGGTAATATAGCGAAAAACGAGTATTAGCGGGTAGCTACTAAAGTATGGTGACGAGTATTATTTAGGAGGATTACAGCCAGCCCAGTTCGCGAGCGCGAATAATGGCCTCGGTGCGGCGTTGGACTTGCAATTTTTCGAAGAGGGTGCGTGTGTAGCCTTTGACGGTGCTGAGCGCCAGATACAACCGATCGGCGATCTCCTGATTCGAGAGACCCTGCTCGATGAGGCGCAGCACTTCTAACTCGCGCGGACTCAGTTGATCAAGAATTTCTGATTTCCGATTTTTGATCTCGGATTGTGGCAGCATCATCGGTTGCGGAAAGGCCGCGAGGAGTTTTTCTATATATCCGATCGTACGGTAGTCTTCAGCGTGCTTTTGCTTTTCAATCAGCAATCTAAAATCAGCCATCAGCAATCGCATGGCTTCGCCTTCATCCACGAAGGTGCGGATATAGCCTTCCGGTTCGGCGAGGGTCAGGGCGCGATCGAGCGCGGCGAGCGCCGCCGAGGTGTTGCCCTGCGCCCGATAAGCCAGTGCTTGCACGATCGAAATCTCGATTACGCTGCCCCATCGACCTTGTGCTTCGGCCGTTTGTTGCAGCCGTTCCAGCAATTCATCGGCTTGCTGCGTCGAACCTTCTGCCATGAGAATGCGCGCCAGCGTGATGTACTCAAACTCATGCAAATAGATGATCTCGTCAGCCGGTGACAGGCCACGTTCACGCACCCACTCTCGAGCTTTGCTCAAGTGGCCTTGCTTCAAATAGACTTGCGCTTTCAACGCTGCGATCGGGCGTAGATCGGGCACCGGGTTTTTGACGTACACGCGCTGCGCCTCATCCAACAGCTCGAGCGCCGCGTCGAAGTCGCCCTCAGCTTGTTTCAAGCGGGCCTGCGCCCGACACCAGCGATAGGCCCAATCGACTAATGTTGTCTGCTTACCTAGCTCTGCGGCTTTTTGCCAATGCCGAGTGAAGGCCTCAACGTCGTCCATCTCGTGATAGAGCAGCGCCAGCCCCAGATGGTGATGTGCGGTGATCGATTGTGCTTCCGGCCCAGTTTCATCTGCTAACTGTAATGACTGCTTATACGTGCGCACGGCGTCACGCAGACGACCTTGCCCGAGGAGAATATCGGCCACGGCAAAAGCGCTGGCCACCACAAACACACTATTGCCCAACTGCTGCATGCTGTTCATCCAGTCGGCCATTATCTGGAGAACCGCTGCCAAATTGCCCCTTGCCCAGTGCGTGAAATTAAACATGACGGTGGCTTGCGCCCGCCGATAGACATCATCAACAGAGATGAGCTGGAGCGCTAGTTCGGCATAGCGCTCGGTCGCCGTGAGATCGCCCAACACCTGAGCATTGTAAGAGCGAGCCAGGGCCATCATCGCCGGGAGTGAAGCAAACAACGCTTGCTCTACCACGATCATCTCTGCTGACGAAGTTTTCAGCAGCTGCTCCGCTTCATGCAGATAGCGTTCACTCGCTTCTGGTTCACCAGCATCCATAAGAGCCGTGCCAATCTCAGTACAGAGCACTGGCCGTACGCGGATCACTTCGTCTGGCAATTGCTTGATCCAGCTCAGCCAGGCCCTCGTCTGGAAAGTGTAGTCCACGCTCTGCCAGGCGCGCTCGGCCACATCCGCTGCGCGCGCAAAATCTTTAGCAACGATCGCGTGATGAAAAGCCTCGGATACGAAGCCGTTTTCAGCATACCATTGACTGGCGCGGAGATGATAGTTCGCGACGTTCGATTCAGTCTGTTGCAACCGTTGCCGTAGCAAATCGGCAAAGAGCCGGTGATAGCGATACCACTGTCGCTCGTTATCCAACGGGATGATGAACAAGTTGGCCCGTTCTAAATGTTCCAGCGTCGCTTGCCCCGAACCGAGTGGCGTGAGTAACACTGCTTCGCAGAGTGATCCGCATAAGCGATCAAGTATCGAGGTACGCAACAGGAAAGACTGGATTTCAGGTGTTTGTTGCTGCAACACTTCTTCCAACAGATAATCTAGCACGAAACGGTGACTGCCCGTAAACGACCCGATGAAACTGGCCGCATCCGATCGGCCCCGCATTGATAACGCGGCCAGCTGCAACCCAGCGATCCAGCCTTCGGTGCGATTCTCCAACGCGGCGATATCAGCCGCCGAAAGATTCAGCCCCATCACCCGATTGAGAAACTCGGCGGCTTCAACGGGTGTGAAGCGCAAGTCAGTGGCGCGCAGTTCGGTCAATTGGCCTCGTGCCCGCAGCCGGGCCAGCGGGAGTTGAGGATCCTCGCGGGTGGTGATGACCAACTGCATGTTCGGTGGGAGATGATCAATCAGGAAAGTGAGCACTTCATCGATCGGCTGGCAATCGAGCGTGTGATAATCGTCAAGGACGAGAATGAATCGATTGGGGATGGCAGACAATTCGTTAAGCAGCATCGTCAACACGACATCAGTTGACTGCATAGGCTGCAGCATATTCAACACGCTCTCGCCGCACTTCGGGGCAATCGACTGCACGGCCGATACGAAGTACAACAGGAAGCGGGCCAGATCGCTATCGCCTTCGTCCAGCGACAACCATGCGACCCTCACCCCTGATCCAGTGAGGGTCGTAAGCCATTGGCTGATCAATGTGGTTTTGCCAAAACCGGCGGGCGCAGAGACAAGAATTAGAATACGGCTTTCATTCAGCCGCACCAGCAATCGGGCGCGTTGCACAATGTCAGGCCGCAGTGGAGGAGTGTAGAGTTTGGTGGCCAGAATGGGTGCAGGCATAGTGTCATTATAGAACACGCCCCGCAATTCAAGAAGCGCCCCGACGAAGATCGGAGTATTTCACATCACAGCGTGATGACCACCTTCCCTTTGGCGTGTTCTTTTTCAAAATACCAGAACGCTTCAGCAATCTTGCTCAACGGATAGCAACCATCGATCACAGGTACGACTTGGCCGGATTCAAGCAGGTCTTTCAGCAAGATCAAATCCTGTCGGTTTTGCACCAGCGACACGATGGATATTGTCTGGCCGCCGGTTTTTGCCGTCCGTCGGCCTTGAAGCGCGGCCTGAAAGAGCTGCCGCATCGAACCGCCGGCAACGACATAGCGGCCCTCAGGACTCAGGATGCGCAGATAATCCGCGATCGGGTGATAGCCATTCACCGCCAGGATTAGGTCGTAGCATTGATCAAGGCGAGTGACATCGTCACGCGTGTAGTCGATGATGTGATCGGCCCCTAGCAACGCATCAGGTCCAGATTCCGGGTGCTGCACACGGCGGTGACTTCCGCCCCGAACGCCTTGGCGATCTGCACGGCGAATGTCCCAACTCCGCCCGAAGCGCCATTGATCAGCACCTTCTGTCCGGGTTGAATATCCGCCTTGTCGCGCAAGCCATGCAAGGCTGTCAGCGCCGCCACCGGTACAGCCGCCGCTTGCTCGAAGGATAGATTCTTTGGCTTCAACGCGATCATGTTTTCGTTGGCACAGACATACTCGGCGAAAGTGCCACGACCGGTGGCGCTGGGCAAGTAGCCAAAGACTTCGTCGCCGATCTTGAACTGCGTAACGTTACGACCTATCGCTTCAACACGCCCGGCGACATCACCCCCGAGGATCTTGTTCTTGGGCTGTAGTAAGCCGCCCGGCTTTAAGCGGATAAAGAACGGTTTGGCGCGCAGCATGCGCCAGTCACGCGCATTGATGGAGGCCGCGTGAATTTTGATCAGGACCTCATCATCCTTCGGCACAGGTTTGGCTACGTCTTGAAGTTGGAGAACATCCGGTGAACCGTATTTTGTGCAGATAATGGCTTTCATATTAAGACCCCTTTCTTAGGTAGTTGCGTGCTAAGGCAATCGGCCGGCAGGCTTGAGAATGGGATTGGCCGCTAGCTGCTCTGTTGCTCCCTTGATCAAGAGCCACAGCGAAAGCCCGCACTCCGCAATGAGGCCAAGCGGATAGCTGATATAGGTGATGGCCGTGAAGGCTGGGAAGAAGAAGAACTGCAGCGAAGTCAGCAACCAGGTACAACAATGCACCATCAACACGACGCCCAAGATTTTGGGCAGGAAGCCCGACTTGAAGACGGCATACCCCAGCGGGAAGAGCCAGGCCCCATAGAATATCTGAGCGATCATGAACCCGTTTTTGTACAGATACAGAAACGCCATGGAGAGTGCTTGCAGTTGATCGGCTTGGAACACCTTAGCGTAATCAGCGCTACTCAGCAGCTGGCTGACGGGCAGAAACAGATCGCTGGCCGCCTGGATGGCGACACCGCCCAGGTTCAAGAGCAGGAACAACAAAGCGAAGTGCTCATTCACCGGCTTCAACAACCTGTACAAGGCCCAGGCGGTCAACAGAAATAACACAGCCGCGCACAGGTCAAGCATAAATCCGAGCCGGAATTGTCCGGTGGCTGCTAGCATGTTTTCGGCGGTTGCGGCGGCATCGCCATAGACAATGATCTTAGAACGACCGATCACATCTGCCAAAACGTGAACCACGATGTACATCAGATACAACAAACCGGCAGTTCTCGCGGTCTTCTGGGTGGTGTTCATTTTTTCTCCTTTTTTGAATGATATGGCTGAGCAGCATCGAGTCGGACTTGACTGACCAAAACCAGGGGCAGCCCCTGCTCATGCACGTCTTTTTTCCAAACGATGTAACGCGACCTGATCAGGTACAGCCTGGCGGTAGAAGTGATCCACTTGCTGTGCAAGGCCAGATGCACCGTGATCCCGATCAGCCAGGCCATCCCGAATGCCCCATGCAGGCGGCTTGAAATGCTTACGTTATTTTCGAGGGCCGGGGTTATCCAATCGAGCGCGCCGAAGACGCTGGTTGCGAGGAAGGTAATCCATATGATTCGATCTATGATTCGATTGGCGCGCAGCCTTGATGACAAGGAGGCGATCCGGCGCTGGCGTAAGGCTTTTAGCCATGCGCGATGCCAAATGACGTGAATAACGCTGCCCGCGATGCTGGTCAACCCTGAACAGATGTGGACCGTTAGCCAGAATGGGCGGTTACACCCCAGAAAAATGGTCGTGACTTGCTGGAGCATGAGCAGCCATAAAACTAACCCGGTGAAGACTGTCGAAAGACAAGTCACGAAGAGACTGACGTCCAGCCAGAAGTTGCGTGCAGATTGTTTCATGGAGATTAATCTAGAATGCGGTCGCGATGAGCTGGAGCCCATAAGGAATCAAAGCGATGGCCATCAGCGCGGAGGCGCTAAGATTGATGATTTCCAGTCCGTCTGGTATGCCGACCAGCAGCACACCGATCAGAAAGAGGATACTCTGCCAGGGCGGCAACGCAGTGACCTGCAGTAAGCCAACGGCTTGAATCGCAAATCCCACGGGCAGGAGCAGCATGCCCCACAGCAGGATCATCCAGCCCTTTTTGGAAAACATGGCCAGCAGGCCCGGCAGCATGGCGGAGAACTCCTCTTCCGGCACAGTATCCAGTGCGCTCATGGTTAGGCACAGGGCGCCCTTATCGGCGGCCAACAGGATGGCACCCAGCACGGCCAGTACCGCACCAATCAATCCAGCCCAGGCCGCACTTCCCTGACTCAGGATCTTCATAAAGTGAATGGTCATCACGATCAGAAGCGCAGTGCTGAGCAGCACCAGACTGTGCGCCAGTTGCAGCACTTTGTTTCGCCGCGCCCGCCGAATGAGTACTTCAGGCTTGAGCAGCCGTGGTCTCAGCAACCCGGGGTGAACGGAGAAAGCCAAGACAAAGATTAGCGGGAAGAGAATGAAGGCTGCCCCGGTACCGAGTTGTTGGATGTGTGAGATTAGACTGTGGTCCATTGTGCAACTCCTGGTTGTGATTGATTTGGCGTAAACAAGCCGCTCACGGCAAGCTACGATTGGACATCTGACCGCTCACGCGTCTGCGTAGCCCGTCCCGAGCATAGCGGGAGGCCAGGGTACGACCGGACTGACCGAAATCAAGGGCAGGCTCAAATCACGCGCTTTTTTGTGCCACCCCTGCCATGCCGCTTGATCGAGCGCCAGGTTATTCGGACTTCACTTCAGGGTTAGTCCACTTCCAGGTAAACCAGACAGTTAGTAATATGCACGCAACCTCCACCGTTTCAAAAAACACATAATACAGGCCGTGTCCGCCTGTGACGATTTGCCAAACCATGAATACACCAATGATGAGACTTACCCAGCGATTTACTTTGTAGTTCAATACCCAAGACAGGATAACCATGGCAATCGAAATTACCATTACGATTGCGCCTGCCAACAAAGATCCCTCAGACATTGGAGTTCCCACCATTCTTACCCGGATTGCAGAGGTTGGATCCATTAAAGAAACAATATCCGCATAAACCATCAGCAGTACTACAAATATCCATAGCAATGAAAGTTTTACCCTTGGATCTATTCCGGCAGTCGATTTGTGTGTGTTCATTTCTTCCTCCTTATTTGAACGATTGGGATGAGTTGCGTTGAACTAGATCCGGTTGATCGAGACTAGCGGTATCCCCAGATCACGTACCTTTTTGAGCACGCCATGCAACGCGGCTTGATCGGCTACAGGCCCGACTAACAGCGTATCGCCGTCTTCGTCCTGCGTGATGGTCAGGCCCTCGAACCAGTCGGCCCACTCGCTGCTAAGCTGGCCCTTCAGCCGGATCTGATAGATCGGTGATTCGGACAAATTAGATGGAGAGTTCAGTTCGTTTGGCAGGGCAGTGCTCGTCATGCCAGCACTATACCCGCCACACGGTGTTAACGTCTAGACACTTTGGTGTTGATCGAGGTGTTGTTTTAAGAGGGAGGGTCTACAGCAGGCCCAACTCGCGAGCGCGCTGTGGTAGCTTCCGTGCGGCTGTTGACTTTTGACTATCGAAGAGCCTGGCAGTTAATTTTACCGTATCCAGCGCCGGGAACAACTATGCCCGCCAGGATTTCACGGTGGAGAGTCCCTGCGCGATGAGTTTCAGTATTTCCAACTCCCGTTCGCTCAAAGGTTCGATCAAAGGCTGAGGGACACTTGCGCCCCTGCGCGAAGTGCAGATGTAAAGAGCTAAAGGATGAAAGTCATCAGCCATGCCTGGCTGCCCAAACGCGGCCAATAGTTTGCCAGCGTAGTCATTCATCCGTCCGCCCTCAGCCTTCATCGCTTTGCAAAAGCAATCGCATCGACTCGCCTTCGTCGAGGAATATCCGCAGGTAGCCTTCCGGCTCAATACAGCGCCAGGGCACGATGTAGTGATAACAGAGCAACCGCGAGGTCACCCCCGGGCGTGATAAGCCAACGCCTGCAATCCCAGAATCTCGATCGCGCTGCCCTGCCGCTGATCTGCTTCTGCGGCTTTCAGCAGACGCTCCAATAGATCCATTACCACTGAAATGGAGCCATTGGAGTGATCGCGTAGCAAGCCAGCAACACCTCGCCAGAGTGATGTGATCAATTCGCACTCATAGCGCAAATGGTGTCAACAGTAATGCCGCACCAACGCATCCAGCTGAGATTCCCTGGCGACCTTGAGCCAACCACACTCGAATTCTGCGCGTCGCGATCGGACGGCGTTGGGAGAAAAGTTGCCATCGTATAAACGCTCGGCTTGATCGAGCAGGTCCAACGCGCCAGCCAAATCACCTTGAGCCATTTGATGCGCGCCATCGCTGCCCGCCAACGATAGGATTTTGTGGCAATCCGGCCAGCACGCCCAACGACTGGCTGGTCAGTAGGCGTTGGGTGGCAGTAGTTAGATCGTTGTGCTCATAGTCAAGGTTGCTCATGCCCACATACTATCGGCTGCGCCCGGCAGAACTGGCGCACCCGGTGGCATGGCCCACTGCAAGCCCTGTTCATAGGTGGTCAGCGGCTTCATGGAGGCGACCCTGCGTGATCTGGATATCCGCTGGGTGATGGCACAACCGATCGAGGGCGAGATATACCCGCCGGAGCTGCAAATTCGCCATGCCGTCGGCCGCCATCCGGCGGCTGCCTCGAGCTCTCCATTGACCATGCCACCAGCCCCAATTGCGATGCTGCCCCCACCGAGCATCAGATGATCGCCTGCCGTGGCGCGAATTCGAGTACGCGTCGAGCAAATTTTACCGTTGCGGACGAATCGCCTCGTCCCAAAGCCTGACCCGCCCGGACCAGGGCGATCAAACCCGGCAGGCGCTGAAATTCCTTGTCATTCGCGACAACCATCTTCGTTGCCGGATACGCCGTTCGCTCGCCGATGCTGGCGGTCGCAGCCAACCAGTGTCTGGCGTCTCGCAAGCGAGGCTCCACGCCTTCATTGTCACCGCAAGCCATTGATGTCAACGCATACGCATAACACAGTATCGGCCTGACGCGAACGACTTCATCGGGCAGCGCCTTGAGCCAGCCCAGCAAAGGGCAAACTGTCGAGCGCGATTCATGGCAGGAAAAAGCCTTACCTGACCAAGTCGGCAACTCGGGTGAATTCCCCGGCGGCCAGCGCATGGCGGATGGCATCGGCTGGTTGAGCGTGCTGCTCAAACCACGCGCGCTCGCCCGTGAATGCAGGCTGGCAACCTGATCGGGCTGCGCCTCCATCAAGTGTGCGCGCAAAACGTCAGCGAAAAGATGATGATAGCGATACCACCGACGCTGATCATCAAGCGATATAAGAAACAGGTTTCCGCGCTCCAAAACATCCAGCAGTTCTTTGCTGTCTTCTCGGCCAGTAACCGCATCGCACAGCGAAGCGCACAACCTATCGAGAATAACGGTCTGCAACAAGAGCTCGCGGATGTGTTCAGGCTGATGCCGCAGCACTTTCTGACGAGATAATCCAGCACAAAGCGATGGCTGCCCGTAAACGACCCGATGAATCTAGCCACATCCGGATCGGCCCTGCATGGAGATCGCGGCGAGTTGCAGTCCAGCAATCCAGCCTTCAGTGCGATTCTCCAGGCCGCAATGTTTTCAGCCGAAAGATTTAGCCCCATTACACGGTTGAGAAACTCGGCGGCTTCATCGGGTGTAAAGCGGCAGATCGGCGGCGCGCACTAATCAACTGGCCGCGAACGTGAAGGCGGGCCAGCGGGAAGTGGCGGATCTTCTCGCCGACGATGACCAGCCAGCATGTGTGGCGGCAAGTGCTCCACCAGAAAAGCCAGCATCCGATCAACCACTCTGAGTCTCAACGACATGATAATCATCCAGCACCAGGATGAACAACGAGACGGCGGCGGATCCATTGAGCAGAGCCGTTAGGATCGATTCGGCTGGCGGTGGCTGGTGCGATTGGAGCGCATTCAATAAGCCTTCTCCAATGTTGGCTACAATCGTCTGCAATGCAGCGATGAGATACGTTAGGAAGCGTTGGATCACTATCAGTTCCTCATCGAGTGATAACCACGCGCCTTCACCCCGGCACGGTTTGCGGGAGTGAGAGTTGCCATCCATTCGCTGACTAAAGTGGTCTTGCCAAAACCGGCAGGTGCAGAGATAAGTGTCACACCAGGTGTGCGCTGTAACCCCTCGTTGAGGCGTCTGATCGGGTTGAGGGCGGAGGATCGCCTTAGGCCGCAGTGGGGGAATATATAACTTCGTGGTCAAAATGGGCGCGGACATGCATGAATTATAGAACGCAGCCCGCAATTCAAAAAACATCCGCCCGGTGGGCAAGTTAGGCTAGGATCGTCTGGTGACTCCACCGCCAGGCAACAGCGCTGCTGACGATCAGCCAACTGATCCACAACCGCGTCTGCGAACTACGCGCATCGAGTATCGCATCTAACGCGACTGTGCCATAGAACATCAGCGACACGCCGCGAAAATATCACAGTCACTGGCGATTGTGCGGCGGCGTTGATCGCTTTGGTGACTCGTCCCACAAAGTCTGCGCTGCGCCTGCAGTGCGTCTGTCATTTGGAAGATCACAATTTCCTGCACGCCCAGCGCCCGGCCTGCCAGGCATCCGCACCAAATCATCGAGTTGAGCAAAGGCTCGCCCGGAAAACCAGCACCAACTAGACCGATGAGATGACTACGCCGAATCGCCGGATAAAGCCGCGTCAACGCAGTCTCGTGCACATAGATGTAGTAACTGCGCCAATCGGCCGGATAGTACGACGAGTACGTCATCAGGTTGATGAAGTCCCAATTACCCGGCGGATCGACTGACTGCGCAGCACCATCGCCAGATCTGTATCGCCATCCAGCCCATCTCGCGAACTGCGGCCACATCGCCGTGACGCCAATTTGCAAATTGGGAAATTGACGATGTATCCGCTCAAGCGAATCTCGCAGCTGGTTGATCATCCGATCGAAATTTGATCGATCACGGCCGAGCCAATCGAGCGGCATATTCAGTGGAGATTCCCGCATCGCCGATTAGACCACGCATACTTGCTTAACTGTTCACGTTGAATCAACTCGGCTACATGCTGGTGACTGCGTGATCCATTCGATGTAAACAGGTACAGATAGAAAATTGGAAAGTGACGGAGCCAGATAAACGGGAACGTCATATTCTGCCAATCGTTTAAGCCCAACGAGCCAAAGCGTGTGCGTTTTCCGGCTTAGACACATCGCCGATGCTCAAGAAAATCGATCCGCCCGCGACCTGCAAGTTCTTTGAGCAGCGTTTCCGGAACTTGCCGGAAATCAGAAAATGACCAGAAGGACACCGGCGAGCAGGTTCGGTGTCAGGCGAAGTTCGATGGTTTGCCCAAAACCATTCACCTCAACACCACCCAGATCAGCAACGACATCAAAATCACAACCATGCGGCGGCTAATGCGCTTGGCTTGTGGTCGCAACCGGCAATCGAGCAGACAGAGAGGCACAACGGTGATTAGAACGATGCTGGGCATACCATTGCCAATCGAAGAATGGCACGCCCAGGTAGATAATGGCGGCTAACGCCCGCGTTAGGGCATACCCTAACCAACCGACAAGTGCGAGGCTAAGCCAGCCGATGAGGAATCGAATACACGCATGGCTGCTTTATGAACAGCGAACCAGTTGGGGCGGACGCTACACTTCGAGCAGCTTCTTCATCTCTATTCGAATTTTCCGCCGTCGGCACGACACTGTGCGATAGATCACCACTGTAGGGAATCAGTGTATCAAGCGTGCCTAGCCGCACGATCGGCGCATCCAGATCGAAGAACGCTTCTTGTGCAATCGTCGCCGCGATCTCCGCGCCAAAGCCACCGGTGATGCCATCCTCGTGCACGATCAGACACTCTGCCCGTCTTCGCGATCGATTCAAGCACCGTCGATTTATCCCACGCACGATCGTGCGCAAGTCAATCAACTCGATCGAGCCGTTTTCAGCCCGGCGGCTGCCTCCGCGCACCGATGAACCATCAGCCCCCATGTGATCACGGTGAGGTCGTCGCCACTGTAATCACGCTGGCCACACCAAACGGCAGCACGCAGTCGTCGCCGGGATACGGTCGACGCGCGGGCGCGGTGTCGAGTAACGCCCGATGTTCATAGAAGAACGTCGGATCGTTGCCGCGCAACGCGCTTCGCAACAGTCCCACGGCGTCCTCCGCATTCGACGGGATCGCAATCCGCCAGCCGAGGCTCTTAACGTGCACCGCTTCACCACTGACGCTGTGCCACGGATCGCCCGTCTTGCGACCGACGCCCATCGGCACACGCACCACCACCGGTACGCGCAAAGCGGCTCAGCGCGCGTTAAAGCGCAGCGAACCGATGCTGTTGATCTGCTCCATCGCCGGATCGGCATATTTGCGGAATTGAATTTCCGGCACGGGTGTCAACCCCGCAAACGCCAATCCCGCCGATCGGCCCATGATGCCTTCTTCGCTCAGTGATGTCCCCGCACGCGATCCACGCCGTACTTGGCCTGCAGATCCGTTGTCGCGCCGTGTACACCGCCTTTCACGCCGACATCTTCACCAGATGATCAAACGCGGATTGACCTGCAACTCAACTTCCAATGTGCGTTTCACCGCGTCGAGCAGATTCATACGCACGCCGGGTTCAGTCGGGTGCGGCACAGTCGATCCGGCTTTGAGCGTGACGCCATCGGCTGCCGCACCACCGATCATTTGCAGGTTGCGCCGTCGAATAAGCGATGCGTCGTCGCCGTCGCTGGATCGGGTTCAGGCCACGCGGCCACGCGTTCACCCGCTGCTCGGACTTCAGCCTCGATCGATCGTTCCAGTTCGGCCCATTCAGTTTCATTCAAAATTTCACGCATCAGCAAAAACGTTTTTAATTTCAACAGCGGATCGCGCGCTTCTTCTGCGTCTCGCAGTTCTTTCGATTTGTAACCTTGATTGTCGACAAACGAATGGCCGTTAAGGCGCTGGCAATACCAATCGGAGCAAAGCCGGTCCCGCGCCTGATCGTACATACCGCACCGCTTGATCGATTTTGGTTGAAGCGTCGAGTGGTTCGGTGCCGTCGGCCTCTAGTACCATCAGATTATTGAACGCGGCCAGATTTCGTGCGATATTACCGCCGGGCGTTTGCAGACTGCTGGGCACCGAGATGCCGTAGGCGTTGTCCTCGATGAAAAAAGATACGGCAACTTAAGGGTAGTCACGATGTTCAGCGCGGCCCAAAAGCCATTGGCCGCCGTCGAACCATCACCGCCCAGCACCACGGCGATCGCCCCTTGCCAATCGGTTTCACGCAACACGCGCTGCCGATATACAATCGCCTGCGCCTAACCGACGGCGGGCGTATATTGCGAGCCGACATCAATTTCGCCGCGGGCAGCACCATAGCGCATGCTGCTCCAGCATGTGCACGACGCCGATGTCGCGGCCGCCCGTTAAAACTGGCGGCTTTCGCCATCGAACCGGCTAGCGCTTCGTCAAGTTTTAGACCACTTGCAAACAAAAAGGGTCGTGATCGATAATACGCCGCTGCGGCATCATGGGGATGGTCGGCGGGACAAACCAGTGGAGCACTTGCGCCAGTTCGTGTCCGCGCGCGGAGAATTGATACGTCACTTTGCCGCTGGGCACCAACTCGGTTTCTTCAAGGTGATCGAGCGCGCGCGAAGTCAGCATCCACTGCGCCACTTCGCGCCAATTGATCGTTCGGCATGGCAGTCTCTCCCTAAAGACGTCCTTCAAGTATAAATCGGGCGACAACTGCAAGCAAATGAGGAGGTGATCGCGCCGCACGTGAATCGACTTCCGCCTGTGAGTCTTGTTCACCACACATCAGCCACGGTGGGGCGGGTGCCCTTCATGTTACGTGACACTCGCCGTTCGCTGCGCCTCGGGCTGCCGATCGTGACGGGCTGATGACGATCGCCGCGCTGGGGTGATGTTACTGAGCGCGTAACGCGCCCGCGCGTAAAGCGATCGACCAAACGGCCCCGATCGATTCTCCGCACCTGGATCGGCCTGCCCTGCCCACCAGGGCCGCTGCAAATTCCGATCGGCACGGCCCCCAGCAAGTTCGATGGTCAATGTCCAACTGGCCAAGTCGGCACTGAATGGGGCGATGTCTACCGTCAATTACCCTGATTTACAAGGCATTTCCGGCACCGTCCTACTCAAGCACGACAACAATTACTTGTACGTGTGTTTGCAGGTCGCAACCGGCACGTCTCCCAATCGGTTTGCCAGCGTTTACCTCGATACGCTGGATACGCGGTTCACACTTCGCTGGACCGACTGATTACGGTCTGCGGGCTAACATCCTGACTGGCACGTTGAGCAGCGCCAAAGGCACTGGCTCTGGCGGCTACACACCGACGACGTTGAACGGCTGGTCAGCGGGCACGGCCGCTGGCTCAATTGCGCCGTTCGATGGCGCCGAGTATCAAATTCCCATCGCGCTGACGGGCGGCGCCTGTGGTTTGCCGTTCGGTCTGGCAGTTTATCATCATTGGGTGCGTTGTCCTCGGCGCGACTGACTTTGGCTGGCCCAGCAACCATTGGTACGATCAACCGCAGACGTGGCAGGAAGTGCAGCTTCAACGGTTTGGCTGACTGCACTAACAAGAGCGACATCGCCTACATCTATCGCTACGATCTGGCAAAGGCGAACGACTTCAAAGCGCTGTTGACTTCAGTGGGCTATAGCGTCGATCTGATCCCGCTAAGCGCGGTGACGGCGACGAACTTCACGACTTACACCGAACTGATCGTGGCCGACGACACCGGCAATCTCGATCAATGGGGCACGGCGCTGAGCCAGGTCAATCCGATCACGGCGTCCAACAAACCGATCTTAGGTCTGGGCGAAGGTGGCTATGCATTCTTCGGTCGGCTCGGCTTGTTCATCGGCTGGCCGAACGGTTGGCATGGACCCGCACAGTTCATCGACAATCCCGCGCCCGTGCCTGCCAACTACTACGCCGACCCCTATGATTTAAGCGGTTTGCTCGGCTCGCACATCAAGTTGTATCAAGCGCCGAACAACGAAGTAGGCATCTATGTGCCGGGCAGTCCGCCTTCTGGCAGTACAGTTTTAGGCTGGGAGTTGATCACCAGTCCGCAGGGCGCACCCGACCACGCGCCGTTGATCAGCGATGGTGCGCTCAACTGTGGGGCTTCAGCAAAAAGTCCTACGCGTATGACGCCGGAAGGTCAGCGGCTGTTCCTCAATGCTGTGAAGTACGGCTACTCAACACTGGCGCGATCGTGCAAGCCGACACTGCCACCACCCGTCAACTGTGTGACGATCGTGAAAATGGCGGGAACTGCCGTCCGGCTCGACAGTGCAGCCTGGCGACACAATCAAGTACACGGTATCTACACCGTGACCAACGACGCGGCGTGCACCGGACAGCGTGCGTTGCTGTTGGACAAGTTACCTGAGCATACACTCGTACCGGGCAGCGCGGGCGGCGTGGTGCCCACCCTGACAACACCCTGACGTGGGACGCGGGCGGTTTGACGCCGCGCCACCGGCAGCAAGTCATTCCAAGTCAGCGTACTCGATACGGCCTGCCGCCAGCAGACGGTCACGAATACGGCGAAGTTACAAACGTCGCTCGGCGTGTTCACCAGCAACACCACGACGCACAAGGTGAATTGTCCGCCGGTCATTCCGCCCAACAATGATCCGCCGTATGCGGAAAGCGAGATTCAGATTTATCCTTATCCGCTGGTTACCGGCAGCCCCACGCATCTGGAGTGCGGGTATTCAACAACAGCGCTACGTCACAGACCGTGACGGTGACGTTCCAGACCAGCCCCAATCGCTTTGGCATTGGCATTCCGTTCAGCACACTGGGCTGCGCCGGCAATCCGCGCGTCGTCACGATCGTGGCCAGCGGGTTACGCTGAAGTCGTGCTCGATTGACGCCGGTCAGCCTGGGTCACTACTGCATCGCCGTGAAAATCGAAAGCGCGGGCTACGCGCCGATCTATACCTATCGTAACCTCGACGTGACTGAAGATCTGCCCGGTGTCACCGATGTGTTGACGTTCACCGTCATGAATCCTACGGCCAACCCAGCCACGATCGATCTCGTCGTCGATAACACTTGTCCGGGCTGGTCGGCGGTCAACCTGCCTTCGATCGCGAATGCCGTACTCTCGGCGTGATTCACACGGCGACGCTCAGCGTTACGCCGCCCAATCCAGCAGTCTTGGGCACAGCCTGTCATATCGACGTGCAAGGCTGGATCGGCACGCAATTGATCGGCGGCATCCGGTGTTGGATGTGCTGCCCGTCAACCTGCTACACAGTGATCCGCCGTGGTTGGAGCAAGAAATCAGCACCATTCCCACGCCGCCGATCAGCGGCACAGTCAATCAAGCCTGCATCGAGTTGCAGAATCCGCTCGGCGTTTCGCGGCAAGTGACGGTCACTTTCAAAGAGGCCGACTTTGGCGCGGGCATCGGCTTTCACGCCATTCGCCACGCAGACGTTTACACTGCCGCCCAACAGCCCGCAAAAAAGCACTGCGTCAATTGACGCTGCTGCCCGGCGGCAATCTGCATCGCTGCTCGCTGGTCGAACTTGATCAGCCGGGTTGGCAAACACAGCGCAGCCAGCGCAATCTCGATCTCGTGCGGCGGCAACTATTGTTCGATCCGAGCACGGTGCACATCCCATTCTCGATCGGCAATCCGTTCCCCATGACAGCGAGGTTGATCTGAACGGCATCTTAATCGGCTTGAATCAGTGGATGCCGTGGGCCTGCGCCTGATCCGCCGCCCGATCTGCCGCCCGGTGGCTTCGTGGACAGGCGAACTCATGCTGGTGCCAGTGGTTCAACACGCGCCGCAGGCTGCCCTCGGGCTCAGCTTCTCCGGCGATGTCGTCCGCGTCGACGTAGAACTGAAGCCAACGGCCAACCCGCCAGCGGCTTCAGCGCGTCGAATTCGCTGCACCGTTGAAAGTGTATTTACCGTTGATTCAGAAATAACACCTCTGTAAGGTATGACAAGGTGATCGAATATGCTCGATCACCTTGTCAATTCAACCACTCATCCAACCTAGGGAGGAAACATGACAGCCTGGCGATTCATCGCACCGCTGCTCTTGAATGGGGTGGTTAGCGTTCGGCGTCGGCATCGCGCTGGCGCAAGACTCGTCGCCGCCATCACCACGCACGCGCGATACCGCCGCACCCGAAGCCTTCGTCACGATCTATGTCGATCGCAACGATGACACCAATGTTACAGCGTGTACGGCTGCCACCACGATTGTGACGCCGCGTGCGATCAACAGCGAACTACATCCGGCCAACATCTACACCATCTACTTCTCGCCGTAACCACTGTGAACGTGGCGGCGCCGCTGTCGACCATCGCCGCCAACGATGTATGGATCATCGGCATCAATGGCGTGCCCAGGATCGATGCGCTCAGCATGTCCTTTGGCCATGTCTTCACCGTCAACGCCAGCCGGGTCAGACTGTCGGCCTGTCCATCGTCAATGCCGACGAGTCTGCTCAAACGGCTGACATCCGCCTTGCGGGTGGGACGCAAAACGAGATCGCCAACAACTTTCTCGGCGCACTGCCCGGCGCAACTACTGTACGTTTAGCAGTGTCACACAAAACTCGTTTTATGGCGTCACGATTGATGCGGCCGTCACGGGCAGCAGCGGCACCGGCAACGGTTCGGCTTACGTCTACGGCAACACCATCGGCTGTCACGCCGGTTCCGGCATCGGCGTCTTTGGCGCCGACTACGCGCGCATCGGTGAACTGCCCAACGGCACGGCTAGCACCAACACCATCGGCGTCAGCGCCAACGGGATCACATTGACCAACAGCATCTACGGCGTTTACCTGGCCACAGCGGGCGGTGCAGTAATGCAACGCGCCACACCATCGTCGCCAACAACGTCATTGCCGGCAACAGCCTGGGCGGGGTCGTCATCGTCGGTAATGGCACACCCAACAGCAACAGCGCCTACAACAATGTCGTCCGCGCCAATCGCATCGGCGTGGGTCCGACCGGGGCACGTACCCCCAACGGCCCGTACGGTGTACATCATCAATGGCGCTTTCCAGAATTTCATCGGCGGGGCCGATAGCGCTGATCGAAATATCATTTCCGGGAATAACGGCGCCGGCGTGGTGATTTCCGGCAGCGTGGGCATCGGCGTGTTGGGCAATTACATCGGCACGAATGTGGCGGGGAATGCGCCGTTGGGCAACGGCGCGGGCGGCGTCAGGATTATCGGCGGTGAGGCCAACACCATCGGCGGGGCGATCTATGGCTCTCATCCCGGCGACGAAGGGCAATCGCATTCAGTACAACACCCAGGTCGGCGTGCAGTTGTCAGCGGACACCCATACCAACCAGGTGCTGGCCAACGACATCCGCTATAACATCGGTTATGGCGTCAGCCTCCTGGAGCGGCGCTTACGACAACGTCATCGGCGGTGATGTGATCGCGCGGAAACCTGATCGGCAACAATACCTCGCATGGCGTGTACCTTGATGGCAGCACCACCACCGGCAACGTGGTGAAGTACAACGACATCGCGAACAACTCCGGCCACGGGATTGCGCTTGACGGCGACACCCACGACAACCAGTTGGGGGGCGACACTTCGTCGGACTACAACGTGATCAATAGCAACACCGGCAGCGGCATCGCCGTGTTCAACTCTGGCCCCAACACGATCTTGTATAACGCAGTGATCGAATAGCACTTACGGCGTGCTGCTGGACGGCGCGGCAGTCTGCTCGGCACGGTGATCTCAAATACCACCATTTCAGGGAACGCCTACGACGGCATTGGCGAGCGCAACAGCGCGGCGGCCAATGAACAATGTCAGCCTTTACGGCAATGGCGGGCTGGGCATCGACAAAGACGCTGGCGGCAATGCGACGAACATCATCAATGCCCCGGGGTTGGTGATTACGTCCGTCAATCGGAGCACCGGCGTGGCAAGGCCGCGCCTCAGCCAGCGGCTTTCTGGTGATCACCGAAATCGAGTTGTATCGCATCGATCTCGATCCCAGCGGCTACGGCGAGGGCAACTCTACGTCGGCCGCGCGACCACCGACGCCAATGGCAACTGGCAAATCGTCGATCCGTCGCCCGACTCTGGCTGCTACACCGCCTTTGAATCGCTGGTCGTCATCGTGCCGATCGGCTCATCGGAATTCAGCCGCACGACGTGCAGTGTCAACCTGCCCACGGTGCTGCGCCAGCCGTCTTAACCATTGGGCAACCACCCCGACACGGCCATCGATGCGATTCAATGGCCGTGTCGTGACATATCGATAAGGAGGCAATGGGACAGACGACCGATCTTCAACTGGCTTAACGCCACATCCAATTTATTTTTCAACATCAACTATCTTGTTCAGGAGAGAACACTTGTCATGGCTTCGTTACAGCGTTGGTTCCGATTGGCCTTTAGCTTCGTCATCGTCCTGGGCGCTCAGCGCCACCCGATTGTTTTTGCGCACCCGCCGTTCAGTCACCGACGACGGGTAGTTTCATCGTCAATACCCTCGCCGATTCAAATACCTTTGATAATCCTTTGAGTTTGCGTGAAGCCATCTTAGTCGCCAATGGCAGCCTCACCGGCACCTTTACCGATGCGGAAAAAGCGCAGTTGCTGGCTGCACCTTCAGCGGCTCGACAAACAGTTGGACCATCAGCGGCGGCTGCGGCGGCAGCCTCAACGATACGATCGCGTTTTCCGTTGTCGGCACGATCACCCCATAGCGCCCTGCCCGACATCAACGATACGGCCACGCTGGAAATCACCGGTCCTGCCTATGGCCTCAACTCGATCACGGTGAACGGCAGCGCATTGAGCATTGGCGTTACACTGTTGAACATCACGTCGCATGGCAACACCCTGCAGCAATTGAATTTTGCCAACTCACATGGCTTTGGCGTGCGCGTGGCGGCAGCAACAACCTCGTACTGACGAACTATTTTTACGGCCACGCCGATCACGCGCTGGTCCTCGACGGCGGCGGCCTGAACCAGATTTCCTTCAACGTGTTTGGCCAGGCGCCTGCTGTCACGCCGCCCGCGGCTTGCAACGCGGCCGAACGCAACAGCGCGTCCAACATCGTCGCGCAACGGCTCAGTTCAAAACACCCTCAACAACAACTACCTGACGTGTGCGCTGTCACGGCCTGTGGCTGCTGATGCGGCCACTGCAATCTGGGTCGAATGTACAACCCGGCGGGCGGAATGACCCCGCCTGGGGCAACAACGGCTCGGGTGTGTACATCTCGCACGGCAGCCACGATAATCGGATCGATCAAAACAATCTGGGGCGCAACCTGCAAGCGGGCGTGACGATTGCGAGCGCGAATGCCAATATCGTGCAGCAAAACTCGATCGGGTTCAGTTTATCCGGCGAAGTGATGGGGAATTCCGTGAGCGGTGTAGAACTGCTGGCGGGCGCATCGAGCAATCAAACTTTACCAACACCATCGCCCACAACGGCGTGTGTATGGCGTGCAGCCCCTGGCCGATACCAACACGCGCTTCAACATCGTGCGCGCCAACACCATCATGACCAACACGGTCGATGGTATCCGCCTGGAAAACGTCCACAGTTCAACTCCATCGGCAGTCCCACGGCGGGCCGCGCGCGCAGGGCAACGTCGTCAGCGGCAATGGCGACAATGGCATTCGGTTGGTGGACGAAACGACGGGCCTATAACTGGGTGCTGGGCAACAACGTGGGCCTCAATGCCGATCAGACCGCCGCCCAGCCCAATTAGCGGCGCGGGCATCGTCGTCGATGGGGCCGTCTCCAACATCATCGGCATTACGAACAACGACGGCAATGTGATCGCCGTGAATCCTGGACGGCCTCGTCGATCGGCGCGCACGCCAACAGCGTGCAGGGCAACTTGATCGGCGTCAATTCCACCAACACGCAATTGCTCCCGAACGGCTGGAGCGGCGTGGCGATCATGCTGGGCGCGCACAGTAACATCATCGGCAGCGGCACGGGCAACAACCTCAACCTGATCAGCCATAGCACGCGCTACGGCGTCTACATTGCGGGCAAGCGTCAGGCACGACCACCAACACGGTCAGCAATAACAACATCTATGGCAGCGGCTGGGATGGCATCACGATTCAAGACGGCGCCAGCAACAACACGATCGGTAGCAGCGCCCACAACGAGCGCAATTTGATTCGTGGGTGCCTGGCCAGCGGCATCTACGTCACCAACGCCAACGCCAACCGGATTCTGGGCGACGGCATCTGGAACAATGCCTATTACGGCATCATCCTCGATGGTGCGGCCACGACGGGCACATACATTTCGCGCACGTTACTGTTTTCCAGAACGGCTACGACGGTATCGGTGAGCGCAACGGCGCGACCTTCAACGTCTGGACAGAGATCAGCGCCTACGCCAACAACGGCCTCGGCATCGACAAACAGGCGACCGGCGATCTGGACAACATCGTCACTGCGCCGACGGCCAAGATCATATCCGTTAGCACCGTGGGTGGCATTACCACTTTGCAGGGCACCGGCTCAAACGGGCTCACTGGTGGAAGTGTACGCAGGTGTTGCGCCAGATAACAGTGGCTTTGGCGAAGGCAAGACCTATCTGGGCACGGCCACCGTTAGCAGCGGACATTGGACACTTAACGTCAGCAGCAGCGCGGCCAGGCCGCTTCACTTGATTGAAAATGTCCTGGGCATTGCATCGTCGGAATTCGGCGCGAATACGTGCCGCGTGATGCTGCCAACTGTGGTAAAAGTGAATACGTGACAAGATGATCCGATTCGAAGGATCATCTTGTCACCTCTTCGTCTGTCACCGGTCATGTTTTGAATATGCGACGCTTGATCACGATCTTCATCTCATTCGCCCTTGCGGCCTGCGCCGCGCCCATCACGTCGGCGGCTACGCCCACCGTTGATGTCACCCGATCACACTCGTCACCTTAGGCGATAACCACCGAAGGCGACAAAGATGACTCAACAGACGGTGGCGGGTGGCCGCGCCGCATCCGATCGATCCTTGCAACCCAACGGCCCGGCTCGCAGGTCATCAACTTCGCGCGCGGGCTGGACTTCAACCGATCTATTGCGCGACGCGTACGGTGAATCGAACCAGATCGATCGGGCGGTGGACAAACTGCGTCGCGCTGTTGGCGTGAAGATCGCCACCGTCTGGATCGGCACCAACGATCTCTTCTACCTTTACGAATTTGGCAATCCCTCAGTGGATGAGGAGCGTGCTGATCGTGATCGCTTCATCGCCAACCTCGACGAAACTTTACACCGGTTGAGCGCGACCGACGCAAAAATCTTCGTCGCCCAACTCGGCGATCCAACGTCGTGGGGCGCGCCAACGGGCGGCCTTTTTCATTCCACCACACCCGAAGAGTGGTCGCGCCTATCGCGGCAAGCTGCCGCGTATAATGACGCCATTCGACTGCTCGCCGCCAAGTATGCGGCCGCCATCGTCGATGTCCACACAACTCACATCTTCGCTACGCCTGCGCTGATGGATGCCGACGGACTTCATCCCAACGGCCGCGGTTATGATGCGCTGGCCGAGTTGTGGCTGACAGCACTGACCCAATAACCTTGCCGTTCAAATCAAAAAACTACTTCATGGCGCAATTGGCTCTGCGAACTTAGTCGTTCCGCTAGCTGTATAATCTCGGTCCGGTGATTAACTGCCATGGTCATGCCACCTGATCAAATCGAGTCAAATCTCGAACAGATTCTAAGCGCGGTCGCGCAGCAACGTGGTGTGCAGTTCGCGGCTGCCCTGCGGCCGATTCTGTTCGCCAACCTAGAACGCGGGCGTATCGATTTCTACCTGGACGGCCAAGCTCAAGCGCAGCTGCACGACTATGTCGGACGCGTGGCCGACTACTACGATCGCCTAAGCCCTTATTTGTACAACATCCAGCAGGCCAAATCTCCTGAAGTGTGGGAGGCGCTGTCACAGACGCTGCGCCAGTGGGCATACGGTATCTTGTGGCAAGCCCCTGGCCTCATAGCCGATCTCAATCAGTTGGCGGCTGAATACGCCGACGCCGCGGCAGAAAAGATTCTAACAGCCTATTTCCCCTACGACACCGAATTTGAGCCGTGGGCGTACGTCCTGGTGCGCAATGTGTGCCGCCAATTGTTGCGCCGCGAGCACCCGTCGCTTGAACTGTTGGACGACGAACGTTTGGTCCAAATGCCCGATCTGGCACAGGCCGATGATACGCGCCGCCGCGATCTCCGTCGCGACCTGCTGGTAGCCATCGAGCAGTTGTCGTCCGATGCTCGCCGACAAATGATTGTGCTACACTACTTTCAAGGCTATACACTGCCCGACATCGCCGTCCGGCTGAACAAAACGATGTCAGCCGTGTATAAACTCCATTTTGACGCACTGGCCGAGTTAAGAAAGATTTGGGCCGGTCAAGAGCATAAAGATGATAGCCAACTAACCGCCTGATTGCCGGAGAACTGAGGTGCGCGGCGGTGAAAGTGAACGAATCAATCGACCCAAAGACTGGCCCACGACAGCCGATGAACTACTCAGCCAGTTTATTATGGCTCGCCAACCCGCCGATCTGTGCAGGTAATGAGACTCTTATCTTTGGTCGTGGACGACGCCTTAAAGGGTGTCGATACTTCGGCTGTATCCCGACTTTCCAGCGCGGTTGCCGGATATCGACGATCTGCGTCAGCTTTTCTGGCGTCCGCCATGGAGGCCGTCGGCACCAACTGGTGTCGCCGCCCGGCCGCCTGGAGATGATCTGTTTCCGGTAATGGCCGCAAACCATCGTCCGCTTTCTGAATTGACGTCGCCTGCCGCTGGCGGTTCATGGCAGGCTGCGCTCGATCAACTTCTTCAGCAGATCTTCTTTGCAGCCGATCAATTCCAACCTGTTTATCGATCCGCCGCTCTATCTGGAAGACGCCTGGTTCACCCTTTTCCGTGACGAGATCAAAATCGATCGATGCAAGCCAGCGTCACGCCGGAAGCAGACGCGATGATGGCTGCGCCCGATCAGCCTGCGGTTGCACATCGCGGTAGGCCCCACATCCGACCGGTTTGCGGCGGCGGAGCGGCTGCCTGACTTGTGCGCCCAATTGACCCGGGGCGCTTACGATCGGGCGGTGCTCATCACCAGCGCGGACGAGCCGTTTTTCCGCCGTTACTGCTCGACCTGATTCTGGATCTGGCGGCGCAGCACATCACCGCCGATTTGCGTTTGATCGTCGAACCTGCGCTTACATCCGGGCGTGACGCCCAACACCGAAGTCCTCGCTGCCTACGAACTCTCGCCCAACAACTCGATCGCGACCTCACGCTTGAAAGCGGTCTCCTGGTTGCTACGTCATATCTGCCGTCGTTGACGGCCGAACGACTTGACGCTCGGCCGATCGAGCGGCAACTGCCAGCCTCGATCGTCCGCGCTATTGCTGGGCGCTGATGGCGGTGGCGATGCGGCGGCCACCCACACAGCCGATCGGCGTCGGCAAGCCTGCGCGGCCTGGCAGTTGGCGCGCGCCGCTAATGATTGGCTGCGCCCCGATCGCGTTGAGGCATGCGCAGCGCGCTCGCGCCGCTTTTGCGGAATTGAACGTGAACCGGGCTGGCTGGCCGCTTGTGATTGGCAACCGTATGTCATGCCCTGGACACGCAACTTCAATACCGCTGTCACCCAATTGACTTCCGCATTAGCCGCCTGATCGAGGCGGACTTCAGCGCGTTCGTCCCCCACTGCCGACTGTCCCTGGCTTATGCCGCCGCGCTGATCGGTGAAAGAGCGCCCTCGCCGATTACAGTTAGTCGCCGGCGAGCGAGAGATTTCGCCGCGCAGAACGATCGCTTGAATTTGGCGCGCTGTTCGTCACGCGGGCGCGTAACCTGCGGCAACAAGCTCAATTTGAGTCGGCCATTGAGGCCTTGAAAAGTGCGCTGAAATTGCTCGACGCCTATCACGCGCCGATCGACGCGGCTAAGGCGCACTTTCAACTGGCTTCTTGTCAGCGCTACTTCAACGCTGATCTGCAGCGTGCCGAAGAACATTTTCAGTTGGCGGCCAAACTGTTTGAAGAAGCCGATTTGCCGTTATGGTTAGCAATGCTATGTCGGTTCTGGCTGAACTTTACAGTGACCTCGGGCCGGCTGCCGGAGGCCGGACGGGTTTTGCGCTTGGCCGCGAGTCTATATGCAGCGAGTCCAATGATTGGGCCATATGCGCGGATTTCCTCGTTAATCACGGCAAATTCCAGTTATTGCAGGGTAACGAACATTTTGGCGCTGGCAGACTATGAACAGGCTGAACTTATTTACGCGCAGCTGGTTCGCTGCTCATGGCCGCTGTGGCCGCGATGTATCTGGGTGAAACGCTTAATCAACGGGCGGAATATCAGCGGGCGCTGCACCATCTGGAAGCCGCGTTCACACGATTTGAAGAGATGCACGCGGCCTATCGAGTGGCCGAGTGCGCGATGCAATTGGTTAGCACAAGTCTGGTTGCAGATCGGTCATTACGCAGCCCACGCCTATCTCGATAAAGCCACGGCTTACGCGACCGCCAATCGTCAGGCTAACTTCTCGCCACCGTCTACAACTTTCGCGCTAAGACCTTGTTCCGCCAACAGCGCGGTGATGAAGCAGTTGACTATTTACAGCAGGCTGTAGCCGTTGCGCGTGAACAACGTCTGCAGGCGCAGATCGCTTTAGCCCAGCGGCTGTTAGGCGAAGCACTGACGGCGCTCAGTCAATTCGGCCCAGCGCTGGATTCGCTTCAAAGTGCGCACGCCAGCCTTGTTGAAATGGGTATGAGTTTGGAACAGGCCATTTGTCTGGTAGCGTTGGGCAATTGCTACCTCAATTTGTCCCAGCCCGTCGCAGGGCACAGGATACTTATCGGCAAGCGCTGGATCTCGAAGTCGAGTTGCCGCCTGACACCGATTGAAAAGCCTGGGCGGAACGGCACCATTGAAGTCACTGATAATGCACCGCGGTACAAGCGAATCGACACCTGCTTGAAGGAGCGCCCCGACGGGAGCCAACCACTTTGCGAGCGGTCTGCAGCTCGGCTCCTGGCGCTCAACGAGCCGTGCGTTTCGCCGTTCGACGCGTCAGACGCGAAGAGGCTGCGCATATCATCGAAGCCAGCAAAGTCCAACACTTCAATGCGGATGATCACCCGCTAGCCGCCTCGGTTGAACTGACCGAACTCGCGGCCGACATCCGCTGGCTGAACGCCCGCCTGCACTCAACCTTGAGGCCACACGCCTGTCGTCGTCCGAACACGCTGCGCTGGTCGCAGCCGCGCCAGAAAACATCAAGCGTATGCCCGATTGCGCGATCGGTTGGAGCGCAGCGCCGTTACCGATCACGGTGGTCGGCACCACGATGTTTTCGATCTGGCCCGCTTTCAGCAGCGCGCTAATGAACTGCGTTTCTATTGCTTTGGATCGCACTCTCGATTACTATCTGACCGATTCGCACGTCATCGCCGTCATCATCACTGAGCGTGACTGGCGCGGTCTGGCAGCAACCCATTACCAGTGTGGTGCGGTTTGCGCGCTGGATGCGCCAATGCCCAACGCAGCCGACGCTATCCCACGCCGTCCGATCTGGTTACGCTGGGCCGCTCGATCTTGCCGCCCAAGATCTGGCCGCTGCTCTACATCAGATACACACTTATTGATCGCGCCGCACCGCCAACTGCATCAAGTGCCGGGCGCTGCGCACAGCGGCATCTGGCCCAACGCTCGCTGAGGTTTGTATTCCAACCAGTGCCGTCGCTGCACGGCCTGCATCAGTTGTGGCAGCGCCCCACACCCCCAATCGATGATCGATCGCATGGCTTGCTGCTCGGCGTGTTCGACTTTGGCCAACGGCGACCAGCGCTACCGGTAGCGTCAGAAATCAACACGTTGTCCCAACTGTTGGCTGGATCGCAGTCGCTGCTTAATGAACAGCGACGCCACGCGGCCGCAGTTGCAGGCGCTGAACCAAACCACCGGCCTGCAGCCCCTTCGCGTTCTGGCACATCGCCAGCCACGCCTTTACGATTCGATCACAGGCCGCTCCAGTGGCATCGCCTTGGCTGATCATGATGTGTGGCTTGATCAATTACGGGCACTCGCCCCTGCCCGATCTGATCACGCCCGGCGTGCAGCGGTACTCAAAGCCTGCTGTTCGAAGGTGATGAGGCGATCGGTCTGACCACCACGCCGTGTCTGGCCGCCGGGGCGCGGCACGTGATCGGAGCGCTGTGGCCGATCCGCGATGACGCCGGCCGATTTGATGCGTGACTTTTATCGGCATTCTAAACTGGAGAAAGCGTGGCACGCGCACCGGCCCTGGCGCAGCGCGCGGCGGCGCACTCTAGCGCGGACCACCTCAGTTGGGGCAGTTGGTTATGCCTCGGCACACCGTGATATTTGTGCCGATCGGGACACCCACTGGTTCCGCGCCGACTTAGCGGAATTGCTGCGCTTATTGAACAGGCCAGATCAAGCCCGTTATTTCGCAGCGACTGCCGTTGAACGTGGCATCAAGGGCAAGCTGGTGCTGGTCGCCAATCGTTGACAGTTCGATCTCTGACAAAAGGATCAGATTGTCAGCCTGTCACGCATAGCGTGTCAGCGCCGCATGATCGGGCAGGAACACCTTAGCCCATTGATCAACATTTTCACCTCACCATCGTGTAATGTGTCGCCGTCCTGCCCGTGGCCGTGATGGGGATGATGTACGCGAGCGGCGGCGAACCGATCGGATGCGAGTCCGTCATCGTCAGCGTGATTGTGATCGGCGGCGTGACGATCGCTTGCGACAACTTCAACGTAAGCTCGGCGACGGACTGGTTAACAATGACGGTGATCGCGCTGGTGAAGGCTGCGCTCTTCTCGAAACGCAATTGGATAGGTTGACACACTGCCTGCGTCGACGGCATCGGCCGATCGGGTTGGCCGACACCGTGAAGTCGCTGAGGGCCTGCTCCTGACCGGATCGACCATTAACGACGAGACATCCACTGCTTCAAAGTCGCTGCCAGCGCATAGATCCAGCGCATGCAAGTCGTCATTTTTCCAGCGGCCGACGGCGCCGCTGAGATCACCACGGACGAACCGTTAGTCAGTGATGATCATGCCACTTTTCAGGCGCAAACACCTACCGGCGAAAACGATTGCCAATGCTGAATCAGTTTAACGAACGTTGTCCAGCGGCGGCGAACTGTTTGGTGTTGTACGCGGCTTGATGCCGCGCGGCCACACGTAAGCGGCTGTCGTATTCGATGCGGGACCGAATGGCGTGATTGATCTCGCCGATGCGGGCGCTTTCATCATAGCGCACCAGGCCCGGCAATATCGGCAGACCGGCGGCATCGGCTGAGGTCCACGTGTCCTGGCGCAGCGTATTGGAGCTTGAGTTCAAAGATTGCACCAAACCCGCAGACCATTGACCGCCGTTTCGATGGCGGCATACAGTTCATACACCATAGTTGTCACGATCGACGATGAGGATGTGGCGACTGCCGTTGCCGTTGATCACCTTCGATGGTACGTTGGGCGGAATAGGATGCTGTCCGGCATCACTTTCATCCGTCACCAGAAGTCGACCGTGAATTTGGGCTGATTACCCGGCACAGTCGTGTACGGAATGCCGATCGAGAAACCCTCCCACGTGCCCGAGCGAAATCGCATGGGCTTCGATGCTGCGCCCATTGCATTGACGTACGTCGCCGAGTTAGTGTCGACAGATAGTTGATCGACCGGCACATTCCAGATATTGTCGGCGGGCAACACCGACAACTCGCAATCGCTCTGCGGCGTTTTGGGGTCTCGATAGTACGATCGGCGCGAGCACGAGGACAACCCGATGGCGATAGCGACACGTTTTAGCATGGTTGACCTCACGGAAGCAATGTGCTTTGATCATAGGTAAATCGCGCGACGATTTCAACGGTACGTTGGTCAAGGCTCTTATTTCGAGGTTGTCATGTCTGCCCTTAAACGCAGCATCCTCACACTATTATTAAGCACGGCCGTGTTGACCCTCAGCGTGCCTGCTCTGCGATCCACCACAACCAGCGGCCTGGGCCTGCCCGATCGATGAGGTGCAGTCACCCACCGTGACCAGCAACGTATTTGCCGCTGATCCGCAACGCCGTCGGCCGTCCATGGCCGGACACGACCAATGGCATTCACGTCCTCAACGATCAACTCGCCACGTGGAGTATGAGTGAAGCGCAGTTCAATTCGCCGCGACGCACTACGTCGGCACGCAAAAAGTCACACGCGATCAGGCGCGGCATCTGCGGCAATATAATCCCAACTTTTTGCGCTGCATTATCGACTGGCGCAAAGCTTTGGGTCACAGCCTACCGAATGCGTGTGCGCCTACCATCGATTACCTGCAAATTATCGACGGCGATCAATGGGTGCAAGAATGCACGGCAATGCGGTGGTGCAAGAAAAACTACTTTATCATTACCCCAGTTCGCGCGTGTTTGTACTGCACCGACGGTCATTACCTGATGGAGCTGAACGACGCGGGTTGGCGACAGTGGTGGAGTACACAGGTGACCCGCAGCCCGATCAACAACGAAGACGATGCGCTGTTTGCCGATAGTTTCAGCGTGCCTAATTATTTCCGGTGATTGCGCCTACCACCCGTGCTTGCCAATCATTAGCAGCACCTTCGAGTTAGCGTGGGCCGATCGCGAACATACCAAGCACGATTACACAAGCGCGTCTGCGGGCCGCTGGAAGTGGCTGCCCAACATTGGTGCGTGGATCACGTCGCGCGATCCGTCGGACGTACAGCAACCTGACGGCGCGATGTTGGAAGGCTTTGCCGGTAGCGGCGGCAATTACTTTGATGTCAGCGATTGGGAATTGCAGATGAATCGTGTGCTGCCGTTGATCCGCAACGATAAGATCATCGGGCAGACGTATCCCGTTGAGACGGATGTGAACGAGCGGTTGTTTGCACTCGGCACTTATCTATTGATCAAAGGACACACACTTACATCAATCTCGATATTGTGATGGAACCCGAGTGGTTCCTCGAATACGCGATCGATCCCGGCCGCCTGATCGATCTGCTGCCCGTCACCATCGACGGCCCTTCGATGCGACATCGCAATTGTATGTGCGGCACTATGCGGATGGTCATCGTCAATCCGCTAGCGACGCGCACACCATCAACCTCGGCGGCACGTACTATCAAGCGAATCCTATGAGGAATTGTGCCGGCAGAATGGCTGGCGCTGGCGGCACCAATTTATGCGTGCGATCGATCAATTTAGAGCACATCAGGCGGCGGTAGTGCTGAATGTCCGGCCATAACACGGCAAGCTTTTCTCGCATCAGGCCTCACATCCCTTTTGATCAAACCGCCCGGTTGGCACGTGCGGCAGAAATTGCGATGCGTTGATTGGCGCCTACCTGCGAAATAGCCAGCCGCAACGCGGGCAAGGTCGCCCGGCCTTCATATGGATCGCCATGAAGTCGCGCGGTTCGCGATGAATGGCCTCGCCCATCTCGGCGCGGACTTTGTCGATAGCCTCGCGCAGTGTAGATAACATTGCGTCGTACAGTCGCTCAATCTCATCGGGCGTCAACGCTGTGCGTTTGCGATACGGATGGATCTTCGCCACCCACAAAATCTCATCGGCATACGCGTTACCGATGCCCGCCAGAAATTCGCCACGCACCAGGATACCTCTTGATCTCGCCCCGATACGTCGCAATCGCTCGGTGAATGGATTTCCTGAGTGACACGTCGAACGGCTCCGGGCCGAGCGTAGTATCGGGCACCTGCGATAAATCAGCGGTGAGGTACAACCGCCCCATCGTCTTTTGATCGAGGTAACGCAGATCGAGTGTCGTTGGACAACGCGCAAATCACGTGTGTTTTGGGCAGTTTCTTCTCCTCGGTGGGCGCGGCGGAGTTGTAGTCGCCCGGTGAGTTTGGGATTGATGGCAAGATGTAGTGCAGTGTAAGGCTTGGCGAGGTTGAAGATCACGAACTCGCTGGCGCCGCGCCGCCGTCTCGATGGTCGCGCCCGTTAACGCGACATCAAACTGGCTGGCGGTCAGATCGCGCACGACGATGGCCGCGCCGGGCTGAATCAATGTGACAGCGTCGATGGTCTGACCGACCACACGACGCCGTAAGACCTCACACACCACTTCGAAGCCCGGAAGTTCGGGCATGCCTC
This sequence comes from Anaerolineae bacterium, assembly GCA_046328575.1. Taxonomy (GTDB): domain Bacteria; phylum Chloroflexota; class Anaerolineae; order Fen-1058; family Fen-1058; genus JAGOBP01. The sequence goes on along the minus strand of JAXLWI010000002.1, from coordinate 107,983 downwards.
ACAGTATACCATCCAGCCCGAACGCTAACGAATGAATACGATGACGAGTGACGAATGAGAATCTACCTGCTCACTGTCACTTTTCACTGCTTCTTGAACTTCACTGCCACATCATGTACCAACGCCGAGACCGTCACCGATAACTTACCGGTCGTAACGTTCTGGGTGCTCGTCGTCGTCGTGCCGGTATCGGTGTTAAACCACGTAATCTTTGACAGTACCATTCGGCGCGTTAAGCGACAACGTCGCGTCCGTCGTGCCGATCGACTGGCCGTTGGCAACCCGCTGCCATGTGTCATTGGCATTGTCGATCCACACCGCGCCGCGGCCATTAGTCGTATCGACCTTACCCCACGCCCGCACGCTGCCCGATACGTTCGAGGTGGTGATCGCCTCGGTGTCGGTGCCCACGTCGACGTAGTGGCCGTTGGTTAACGGTTCACCCTGCCAGGAAGTTCTCATACAGTGCATACATGCCCCACCAATTGTTATCGACCAGATCGTCGATACCACTCACCGCCGCACTGATCACCCATCTGCGCCCACAGTTGCTTGTGGAAGTAGTTACCGCGCCGCTGCCAAAGTCATAGGGATTGTTCGTGCCGGGCTGCCAGACGCCGGTCTCACCGCGCACGATCGGTTTGTTCTGCGCATACCAACTGCGATAGTTCGCAAACTGGCGCTGACACTCGCGGACGTTGGCTGCTGTGTCGTCCGTGTAGATCGCTAACGAGTTCGCCGTCACCAGAACCGGGCCGAGCGTACCAGTGCTTTGTCGGCGTAATCCATCAAACTGCCGTACGTTGCGTCAGTCCAAAACGACTCGACGAAGTAAACATCTCAAAACGAATTCGACAATAGCAAATGACGCGGCTCGATGGTGCGGATGTAGCCCAACACGCCGAACGCCGCATTGTAACTAGTCGTCAGCATGTTCTCGTTGCTCCATTCCACCGAGTGCAGCGCGGTTGAATAGCTCCAACGCGCTACAAAGTAGCGGACGTAGCTTTTTCCAGGGTGCGCGCCACTTGCCCGTCACCGCTGTAGAAGTTGTTGATGTCCCACGTCGTCGTGATCGTACCATCAGGCTTCATCACGCCCAGAAGTTCATCGTTCTTGTGAAACAGCGTCAATTTGTGATACACGCCATACTGCTCGCTTAGACGCATGATTTCGTCCAGCCGCGCCGCGCCCACCTGATCAATATACTGATAAGTATCGGGGTCGCCGCGTGACAATAGATTCGGCCCCCACGCGCCCTGCCCGCTTTCATCGCGCTGCAGCGTGATCGAATCGAGGCGAATGGTCCCGGTAGTATTATCAGATTCGCTGTAGCCGTCGTGCAGCCACACCGTCAACGCCGTGTCAGTGCTCGTCGCCTCCAGTGTGTAAGTCTGCCAACCTGAAGCGCGAATCTCCAGGACAGTGTCGCCCAGTTGCGGGCGCAGGACTTTATTGCCAGTCACTTTGGCGCGAAAACTCAAACGGTAGCGCGCGCCTTTGATCGCGCTCACGGTTTGATTGGTGTAATAGTAAGGCGCAAACGTAAACTGATTGCCGGTGACCGGATCGGCTTCCTCTTTACTCGCCGCGGCACCGAACCCCCAATTCACACGCATCTCATCGCTAAATGGCACAACATAGGGATTAGCACCTTCGCCCGTCGGAAACCAGCGCACGAAGCGCACGCCGTTCTGTCCCCATTTTTGCAGATTCGTGCGCAGCGTGGTGAGGCCGTTGAGCGGGCTGGTCCATTCCACATTGATCAGCGGATATAAAAACGGCGTGCCATCGCTGAACTCAAAATAATGCGAATCGGTGGGGCTGACGCGCACAAAACCGTGATTATTCGACACGATGACGTTGAACGCCGCCGATGGACTTTGCGCGGTGCCCGCCTGATCGATCAACCGCACGACGTAGTGCCACGTCCCGAGCGTACTCGGCGCGAAACGGCAGCGCCAATCGGGTTGGCCGATCGGCACAACATTCGCATCGACGGGTTGATAATAGAAACACGGCGAGGTTGTCACGGCCCCGTTGGGCGACGTGACAATCAGATCGACTGACACGCCGGACTCATTCAGCGGCGCGGCAGGATCATAGGGGAAGTAGACATTAGTAGCCGGCGTCGTGATCTGAAAAGCGACTTCAAACTTGCCGTAGCGCGGCACAGACGTTGAGACGGGTTGAAGCGCAAAGATGCGCCCCGCCGGTTCGGCCCGGCTGATCAATGGCATAAAGATCGAATATGTACCGTACGGTGTGGTCGGACCTCGATCCTGCGCCGAAACGCGTGGCGTACTTGCCGCCAACGTCCACATCGCCAACCCGATCGCGCCGATTAGCCCGAGCGATTTCCATTTGGCAAAAGCTGTTCTAAGCCCCATAGGCTGTATCCTCCAACCTGTAATCTGATTCAATGATAGGTGGAGGACACGACCCTGTCAGTAGTACAAACCTACCGCAAACCGCCTTTGGGCGCGGTACATTGGTACTTTTCAAGTCGCGCTCGATCGACGAATAGGAAATTGGTCACACTTATACGTGATGCGTAAGGCACAATCTGCGAAACAATTTGCTTGCTATGCCATTTGATCTATACTATCGTCATCACTTCACACGGAAAAAATCGTCATGTCAGAAATTGTTGTTATCTTGATTGTCTCAATGGTTGTCACGCTCTTCGTAAAGCCATCCTGGTTAAACTGGGCGGTTTCTCTGGCTGGAATGATTATCATTTTTGGCGCGGCATTATCTCGAAATGCAGGCAGCAGCGAACGTAGTCTTACAGAACTATATCTATGGGTAGGGGCCTGGCTATGGGGTAGCGCACTTGCCACAGTTGCAAGCCTCATCCTAAGAGGTGCCACACAAGTGACCGTCAAATCGACTACTCAGTCGCCGTGGCTTAATGGGCTTATGAGTGTCTGGTGGCTGATCTTTTCAACTGGCGCTATTGGCTACGCGTTTGCCTCCAACATCGCCGTCATCTATGCAAAAAACAATGAAGCAGCCTGGATTCTCTATAATCGGAGTATGGCTGGGGCAGCTGGTGGCTTTTTCTTTATGGGGTTAGCGGCAAATAGTATTCTTACAGCGCTTATCAAACCAGGCTTTACGCTTACAGGCTTGCGAATCAGCGGGATTGCCTTTTTGGCATGGCAAGACGTTGAATCGTATGAGTGGCAGAAAAACAAACTAACCTTTCACAAGAAAACAAAGTTTTCACAGCGTTGGTTGCGCGATACCTCGGTAGTAGTTAACTCCGCCGAACAGGCAACCGTCAATCAATTCCTCCAACAATACTTACCAAACAGACAGGTTCAGTTTCCGTCCAACACTCAAGCAGTTGGCTGATCAACAAAAAAACCGCCGAGCGATCTTCAGCGCCTGGCGGTCATTCATTCGTTACTCGTTACTCATCACTTCACCACTTCGATCACTTCCGCCGCCGAATCATAGCGGCCGAACATCGGCATCACGTACACGCCCTGCACCAGTTCGCGCAGTTGTTCCAACGCCTCACGCGCGATCTTGATCCCTTCCTTGCGGCCATCGCTCGACTTGCGCATGCGATCGAGCGCCCAATCGGGCAGGATAATGCTGGGCAATTCGTTGTGCAGGAACTCGGCGTTGCGCAGTGAGGCGGGCGGCAGCACGCCGCCCACGATCGGGATCGGCGCTGCGCCGAATTGATCGCAATATCGCTGCAAGAACAATCGGACTGGGGTCACATCGAAGATCGGCTGCGAGACGGCAAAGTCCGCGCCCGCCAAAATCTTTGCGGAACGTCTTCAACTCGCGATCGAGATCGGGCGGATAGAAGTTCACCGCCACGCCGACATGGAACGTCGTCGCCGAACCAATCGAGATGCCCGCCGAGTCTTTGCCAGTGTTGAGGCTACCTTTGATCAACTTCACCAAGCCCGACGGCACGATGTCATGCTGATCGCCCGCTTCGGGATAGTCGCCCACCGATGGCGGATCACCCATCAAAACAAGGAGATTACGCACGCCCAGCGCGTGCGCGGCCAACAGATCGCTCTGCACGCGCAGCAGGTTACGGCCGCGCGTCGGAAAATGCAGCACGGTTTCCAATTCTGTATCGCGCTGAATCAGATGCGCCAGCGCCCACGCGCTCATGCGCATGCGCGCCATCGGCGTATCGGCGATGTGCACCACGTCGAAGCCCGCGTGCTTGAGTTCACGCGCCGCTTCGATAATACGATTGGCGTTGTGTCCGCGCGGCGGATCAACTTCCACCGCAACCACAAACTTCTTCGCCCCAAACTTCTCGGCCAGCTGCGTCGGCGCGATCGGTTCGGCGAACGGCACAGCTTCGGCCAGTGATCCGCCGCGTGGCACGCTGACCGAGACACGCGTTGTCGCGCGCAGTTCCGCTTCATCCAACACCGTCCGCATCGCACGAATGTGCTGCGGGTAGGTGCCACAGCACCCGCCGATGATCGTCGCGCCGACATCCAGAAAACGCCGCGTATAATCGCCAAAGTATTCCGGCGTCGCGGGTACACCAGGCGCGGCCCCATGCGTTGCGGCCAGCCCGCGTTGGGCTGAATCGACACCAGCGGACCGTGCTCACTCGCGTGCGCGTGATGGGCCAACGCTCGAATCACGGGCAGCAAGCGCGCCGGGCCGACGCTGCAATTCGCACCGATCACGTTCGCGCCTAATTCGATCAGCGTCTTTGCCACCAGCTCAGGCGCATCGCCCAATGGTGTACACGCATCTTCGGTGAACGTCATCTGCGCGATGATGGCCGCGTCCGGCGCAACTTCCTTCGCGGCTTTAATTGCCTGCGTGATTTCACCCAGATCGCTGAACGTTTCGAAAATCAACACATCGACGCCTTCAGCCGCGAGCGCGATCACCTGCTCTTTGAAGGCCTCATACGCCTCGATCGGACTGACGCGGCCCAACGGCGCGAGCCGCACGCCCAGTGGTCCGATCGAACCGGCGACGTAGATCTTGCGCCGTGATTCATCGGCGGCTTTGCGCGCCAGCCGCACACCGGCTTGATTGATCTCGACGAGTTTGTTTTCCAGTTCGTGCTCGATCAACCGGAAGCGATTCGCGCCAAAAGTGTTGGTCTCGATGATCTCCGCGCCCGCTTCCACATAGGCGCGATGCACGTCGAGGATCACTTCCGGCTGTGATAGATTCAATTCGTCGAAGCAGTGCTCAAACGAGATGCCGCGCGCGTGAATCTGCGTGCCCATCGCGCCGTCGCACAAAATCGGGCCGCGCTTCAAACGATCGAGAAAGTCGGTGCTCATGTTCAGTCCTTGCGAATGACCAATCAAAAATGACAAATGACAAACCCGTTTTGCTCACTGGTCATTAGTCAGTGGTTATTCCTTCAACCTTATCACGCGAAACGCTTCCGCATATGCCAAGCCGTGATCTTTGCCAGCATCAGCGTGCCGCTGATGTATCATGTCTTCCAGACCCTGGTTGTCGTCCAATTGGCTGTGATGTTCGCGCAACGCTTTGATCTTCGTTTCGAGCGTATCGCTCACATCGATCCAGGTATTCACGCCCTCTTCGGTTCGGACGTAGACGCCGTGCACTTTCCAGACCGGGCCTTCTTCCGGCCACAGCAGTTCCATCTCGCACGCCGGAAAGACCGCGTCGATGGCAGCCAGCGCCGCCGCGCGATGATCGGGATGATTGATGCGATTGTTCAGCCAGAAGACCTGGTTCGGATCGCCGCAGAACACCACTTCCGGCTGGTACTTGCGAATCAGCCGCACGAGTTCGCGCCGCAAGTTCAGATCGGCCACGAGGCGACCATCGTCGTGACGCAGAAACTCCACGTGCTTCACGCCCAGTACCTCACACGCGTTGCGCTGCTCGCGTTCGCGGACTTCCATGAGTGTTTCGGGCGTGTACTTGGTATCATGTGTGCCCACGTTGCCGCTGGTGATCAGCACGTACGTGATCTCGCAACCGGCCTTGGCCCACTTGGCTACTGTCGCCGAGCATGAAAATTCGGCATCGTCGGGATGCGCAAAAATCGTCATCGCCGTGTTTGGAACCCAGTCACTATCGAACTTAGCCATTTTTCCTCTGGTAAATGTTTAGGTGTTCTTGCTGACTATACACCGCAGAGTACGCTGAGAAATTTATAGTTGTCTCCGCGTGCTCTGCGCCCTCTGCGGTGAAATTATGATTCTTGCGGATTATCCACCAGTGTCATCACGCGGAAAGTCTCCACGCGTTTGAGTTTACCGCCATCATCGGCCTTCACTTTCACGCCGCGCTTCTTCATGCGCTTCCGATAGGCTTTCGCCTCTTCTGTGGCCCACTGCGTGATCATCTCGGTCGGATCCCAGTCTCCGAGTTGGCTCTTGTGCAGCTTTAACGCCGCGACCTTCACATCCAGCCAATCGGCCACGTCGACGGCTACATTGTCTTCGTCTGTGCCGTGGACGTAAACGGCGTGCACTTTCCAAACCGGACCTTCTTCCGGCCAGAACAATTCCATTTCGCAACGTGGGAACACTGCCTCCAACGCCGCCACGCCCGCCGCGCGGTGATCGGGATGATTGATGTAGTCGTCGCCGTAGAACCAACCTTCAGGACTGCCGCACAAAACCACTTCTGGCTTGCGCGCGCGAATCTCACGCACCAGTTCGCGGCTGAGCTCAAGCGTAGGCTGCACGGCGCAGTCATCGTGACGCAGAAACACCACCGATTTGATCCCTAGCAATCGCGCCACATCCATCTGCTCGGCTTCGCGTGTCTGCGCCAGTGATTCGCGTGTGTACTTGGGATCGTGTGTGCCGACGTTGCCGCTGGTGATCAACAGCAACGTGATCTCGCAGCCCGCTTTAGCCCATTTGGCCAACGTCGCCCCGATCGTAAACTCAGCATCATCGGGATGCGCGTGGATCACCAACGCCGACTTCGGAATATAACTGCCGTTAAACTTAGACATGATCTCCTCTTGCTAACTTGCACTCATCAATTGCTCGACTCGATTGACACCCACCGCATAGTATCGCGCCGCCGGATGATGCACCACAATCGCCGCGGTGGATTGCTCTGGAATCAACTGAAACGCCGCCGATAATTCAAGCCCCAACTCTGCCACTTGTGGCAACAACGCAAACACTTTTTGATGATCGGCAATCTCCGGGCACGCCGGATAGCCCCATGAATAACGCTTGCCGCGCTTCGCGTCGATGTTCAACTCGCGGCGCACATGCTGATGCACATACTCGGCCGTGGCTTCGGCCGTCTCAACGCCAAGGCCATGCACAAAGTACGCCTCTGAGTAGTCGCCGTTGCTCTGCAACTGCTGGAACTTCTCATCCGCACCGTGACCAACGGTGACGACTTGCAGCGCAACGACATCCATCACGCCCGATTCGACCGGCGCAAAGTAATCGGCGAGACACAAGTTATCTTGTCCCGCTTGGCGCGGGAAATCAAAACGAGCGACTTCGCGTTTGTGATCGATTGGGTCGTAAACGATCAACGTGTCGCCACTGGATTGAGCCGGAAAATAGCCATAAACGGCCTGCGGCTTCAGATAACCCAAGCGGAGCGCGTCGCGTTTCATCCGATCGAGCCGCGCATCAAACTCGGCCTTGAGTTTGACCCACTCGTCGCCGTGCGTGTTCTTCGCGCCCCATTGCAGACGATACAACTCGTCCACGTCGAGATGTTGGAAGATCATCTCCAGCGGCATCTCACGGATGACGCGGCTGCCCCAGAAGGGCGGAGTTGGAATGTCCCTTGAAGTTAGCGGTTGGAGACTAGAAGTTGGACGCCGAGTCGCCGATGGCTGATGGCTGATGGCTGATGGCTGGTGGCCGACCTCGGCTTCTGCCTCCGCAATGATGCGCCCGATCAGATCGCCGCGCTCACTCGGATCGATCAACTTCTCCATCGTGTCGAGGCCTTCGAATGCGTCCTTGCAATAAAACACGCCCGCATCGTAAGGCACGTTTGATTCGGTGAAAAGGATGCGCCGCCCAAAGCGCCGATTGATCGCCGCGCCGCCGATCATCACGGGGATGTGCAAGCCGCGCCGCTGCAACTCATTCACGATCAGCGGCATCTGCTTCGAGGTGGATACGAGCAGCGCACTCAACCCGATCGCGGTTGCGCCGACCTCAACGGCTTTATCGATGATGACGTTAGCGGGCACTTGCTTACCCAGATCGAAGACGGTGTAACCGTTGTTGCTCAGAATCGTATTGACCAGGCTCTTGCCGATGTCGTGCACGTCGCCATACACCGTCGCCAACACCACTTTGCCCTTGGTCGTGCCTTCTTTTCGATCGAGCGATTTTTCCAGATGCGCCACGGCTTTCTTCATCACCTCGGCGCTTTGCAGCACGAACGGCAAAATTAACTCGCCCGCGCCAAACTTATCGCCGACTTCTTTCATCGCGGGCAGCAACACATTGTTCAGTGTCCACACTGCGCCATCGTTGGCCGTAGCGCCGTGCGCCGTAATCGACGCATCGATTAACGGCTCGATGCCGTCCTTCTTGCGATGCACGATCATCCAGTGAATCTTCTGTTCGACGCTCAAGCCCTCTGTCGGATCTTCAACGGGTTTGCTCGCATCCACTTTGACGTTTTCAAAATGCGCGATCAGTTTCGCCAGCGCATCGGACGTGCGATTGAGGATCAGATCGTCGCAGAGTTCACGCACCTGCGGATCGATCTCCGCATACGGCGTGATGTCCTTGGGATGCACCAACGCCATATCCAGACCGGCCTGCACACAGCGATGCAAGAAAACGCTGTTGATGGCTGCCCGCGCGGCGGGATTCAGTCCGAACGAAACATTGCTCACGCCCAACGATGTGAGCACACCCGGTAGAGCGGCCTTGATCTGGCGAATGCCCTCCATCGTCTCGATGGCCGAATCGGCCATATCCGCCGCGCCGGTTGCCAGCGTAAAGGTCAACGTATCGTAGATCAATGAATCCGGTGATAGGCCATACTCGTTTACCGCGATGTCGTAGATGCGCTTCGCCACGTCCAACTTCGCATCGGCCGTCTTAGCCATGCCCTTCTCATCGATGGTCAACGCGATGACGGCCGCACCATGCCCCACGGCCAGCGGCAATACTGCATCACAGCGTTTGCGCCCATTTTCAAGGTTGATCGAGTTGATGATGGCGCGGCCCGGATTCATCTCCAGCGCAGTCTTCAAAACATCCGCTTCGGTCGAATCGATCATCAGCGGCGTCTCGACGCTCATCTGCAATTTCTTGACCAACGTGTGCATCTGCGTCGCTTCATCCGCGCGTTCCGTCAATGCGACACAAATATCCAGCACGTGTGCGCCGCCCTCCACTTGATCACGCGCCACCGCGAGGATGCCGTCATAATCATCGGCCAGCAGCAATTTTTTGATTTTCTTGCTGCCCTGCGAATTCACGCGCTCGCCCACGATCAACGGCGCAGGGTCTTGAATCAACGGTGTGGCGCGCATCGCCGACGAGACCAGCGGCGCGTATTCAATCTCGCGCACTTTCGGCTTCAAGCCGCGCACCCGATCGACAATCTCGCGAATGTGCTCAGGCACCGTACCGCAGCAACCGCCCACTGCATTCACGCCGAGTTCAGTCACAAACTCGGCCAGCGTTTCGCTCAGCGGCACGGGCTTCATCGGATACACCGCCACACCATCGACGTTGAGGGGCAGGCCTGCGTTCGGGATCACAGAAATCGGCTTGCGCGAATGCGCGCACAAGTAGCGCACCGGTTCGCGCATGTAATCGGGTCCGGTCGAACAGTTGAGGCCGATCACGTCCACAATCGGCAGCGATTCCAGCGTCGAGAGTGCCGCTGCAATATCCGTGCCCAGCAACATGCGACCGGACGTATCCAACGTGATCTGCGTCTGCACGGGGATGCGCACGCCCGTCTCTTCAAACGCGCGCCACGCGCCATGCACCGCCGCCTTCGTTTCGAGGATGTCTTGCTGCGTTTCGATCAATAGCAAGTCCGCGCCGCCTTGAATCAAACCCACGGCTTGTTCGCGAAAGACATCCACTAACTCTTGAAAACTGATGTTGCTTAAAGCGGGATCATTCGTAGACGGCAACATGCCCGATGGGCCGATCGAACCCGCGACAAAACGCGGGACGCCGGTTTCACGCTCAAACCGATCGGCTACACGCCGTGCCAGCGAAGCCGCCGCGCAGTTGATCTCGATGATGCGATCTTGCAAGCCGTATTCGCGCATGGTCAAGCGATTCGATCGGAAGGTGTCCGTCTCGATCGCTTCCGCGCCGACCGCGAGAAACGAAGCGTGAATCGATTCAACGACATCGGGTTTGGTGATCACCAGATAGTCATTGCAGCCGTTGAGCGTTTCGCCGCCGAAATCGATCGGACGCAGATTGCACGCCTGGACGCTGGTGCCCATCGCGCCGTCAAACACCACGACGTGATCGGCTAGCGCATCGAGATAGCGGCGATTGGTGTGTGGCATGATTTTCAAAGTAAATTCTCCTGATTTGACGAGTAATCAGTGACGAGCAAGGGCTTCACCCGTCACGCGTTACTCATCACGAAAAACGCCCCTTCTGTTGAAGAGGCGTCAAAACAATCGGACTAGTCCTCATCTTCCAGATGACTCTGCCGGATTTGGCACCGGGTTTGGAGATTGGAGGCTGGTGGCTGGAGATTGGAGGCGCGCCTCTAACTTCCAACTGCTAACGCCCAACATCCAACTGGTTGCCGAGGCTTCATCGGGCCGGTCCCTCCGCCTCTCTGGATGAGCGTATATTGAATTGTGTTCAAGTGATGTGTTGTCTTGGCTGCAAGACTGAGTGATGAGATTATAACCGCCCGATCAACGAGCGTCAAGCAACTTTCCCTCGCTCGATCGGCAACACGACGACGAAGCGCGTGCCGAGGCCGACGACGCTTTCAGCGTGGATCGATCCACCGTGCGCGGTGACGATCTCTTTCACGATGGACAAACCCAGCCCCAGACTGCTGCCGCCCGAGCGCGCCCGCGCGCGTGATTTATCTACTTGATAGAAGCGCTCGAAAATGCGGGACAAATCTTCTTGCGGGATGCCATGCCCGGTATCAGCCACGCTGATCTCGATGCCGCCCGGCCACGGCTTACCCTTCTTCACCACCGACGAGCCGCTCAATACGCGCGCGGCCACTGTGATCTTGCCGCCCGCGGGTGTGTGCTTGATGGCGTTGTCAATCAAGTTGCCGAAGACCTGCGCTAAACGATCACCATCGCCCGTAATCGTCGGCAAATCGAGCGGCACGTCGTTGATCAAGTTGAGGTTATTTTCTTTGGCGCGCAGTGCCATTTTTTCGATTACACTGTGCAGCACTGGAGACATCTGCGTTGGTTCACGCCGCATGACGATCTGGCCACTTTCGATGCGGGCCAGATCGAGCAGTTCGCCCACCATGCGATTCATGCGCGTGGCTTCGTCGTAGATGATGGACGCACTGCGCTTGATCGCTTCGGGTTCGCTGGCTGCGCCATCTCTAATAGCTTGGGCAAAGCCCTGAATGCTGGTCAGCGGCGTCTTCAATTCGTGCGTGACGTTAGCCAGTAGATCGCGCTGGCTTTGCTGCGTGTCACGGACCTTCTGCGCCATCTGATTGAAGTTCTCGGCCACGTCCTTGACTTCGACGGAACCTTCCACCGGTACGGTTTGATTGAAGTCACCAGCCGCGATCTTTTGTGCGGCCTGCGCGACGTGCTGCATAGGTCGAGTGACCGATCGAGTAATGAGGAACGCCAAACCGATCGAGATGATCAGCGCCAACAGACCGGCGATCAACATCGGCTGCAAAAGTTCGCGGAAAATCGGATCGTTCAACGAAGGCGTGGGATCATATTCGGCGGCGGCCACGACTTCCGGTGTGTTGATCGTCCGATCGAGCCCCTGCCGCGACGACCACAACCATCGCACGCCGTCGAGTTGAAACTCGCCCAGCACGGTATTGTTCAGGCGATCGACCGTTCCAAGTTGGAAGAGATTGCGCCCCGTCAATTGATTGTCGCTATCGGCTAGAATCGCACCGCTCTGGTCGTCGATCAAGAAGATGCGGCCGTTGAGATTAGCGCCGCTGTTTTGAATGCGGCGCATGAGCTGTTCAGGCGTGACGCCGTTTTGCAATGGCACGCGCAGCAAGCGCTGCACGACAGCCGCTTCGATGGTTAGGCGGGCTGTCACCAGCCGCCGTTGGGTGGGCGCTTCACGCAGCAAAATCAGCAGTGCCACCGCGATCACGGCGATGCACGTCACGATCACGAGGAAATAAGAGAGGAGCAAGCGCGTGCGCAGAGACATGGGCAATTAATAATGAGCAATGTTCAATGACCAATGACAAACGTGTGACACGGACTGCGTAACGCTCAGTGTAAGTCGGTGATGTAAACGCGCTGTAAATTCGCTGCAATTTGAGCGTAAAACAACTATTCGACGATCAGGCTGCGTGACGACCCAACTATCGCACTATCTCACTATCCAACTTCTTCAACAGTTCTGGCAACTCCGATAAATTCTTGATCACGCCGTCTGGTATGATCGTCTCGCTATGCGCGTCATTCGCGCCGCGTTCGGCCTGCATCGTCGCCCAGATGCCGCGCAGACTGGCATTATGCGCGCCGAGGACATCCGCGCCTAGCATGTCGCCGACCATCACCACTTCAGCGGGCTTGAGTTGCCATTCAGCCAGCACAATCTTGAAAATACGCGGATTAGGCTTACGTACACCCACGTTCGCCGAGATCACGATCGGGTTGAACCACGGCCGCAACCGCGCTTGATCGATTAGCCGTTCCACATTCGCCGCATCGCGCGCATTGGAGATGATGCCGAGTTTGTAGCCATGCGCTTTGAGCACATCCAACGTGTCGTACACATCGGCAAACGGCACCCACAATTTCTCGCCGGCGGCAAAGCCCGCTGCCAACGCGCCCTTGATCGTCGCCTCGGGCTGATCGGGCAGGCCGACGTCTGCCAGCGCGTGTTGCAGCGTGTATTCCGCCGTAAACTCGATCCAATCCTGCTGGCCACGGGTGTAGAACTGATCGATTAACGCCTCATAACGCGCGGCAAAATCAAGCGGCAAAGCGAGGCCGCGCTCACGCAGATACGCCAGCACCGTAGCCGTTTGGCCTTTGAACACGGCCTGCCAGTCGCCGCGAAACTCAATCAATGTGCTGCCTAAGTCAAAAATCACACCTTTGATCGTCATGCGTGCATTATACCAACGTTCGGCGCGGAGATGCACAGAAGCGATTTCTATGCTATCCTTCGGACTGAGGTGAAACCCGATGAGCACTCAACGTACGCCCACCACCGCCGCCGCCATCTTGATCGGAGTGGGCGTCTTGCTGCTCATCGTCAACGTCTTCGGCGTCGATTTTGGCCGCGTCTGGCCGCTGATCTTCTTCATCATCGGCGGAGCCTTCTACGTCCCGATTGTGCTGTTGCCCGAAGCGCGCGCCGCACTGGCCGCGCTGTTTATTCCGGGCACGATTCTCATCGGCCTCGGCGCGATCTTTACGTACAACACGCTCACCAATGACTGGGATTCATGGGCGTATATGTGGGCGCTGATTCCGGCCTTCGTAGGGATAGGGTTGATTTTAGCCGCGCGCGCGGGCAGTTGGGCCAATACAATTGTAACCACTGGCTTGTGGATTGCATTGGGCAGCGGCGCAGTTTTCAGCCTCATCGCGATGTTAGCCGGCAGTCAGGCCTTTGGCGCAGTCGGCCCGCTGGTGCTGATCGCCCTCGGCGTGTTGTTCATCGTCCGCTCGGCTCGCTCAACGCCTCGATAGTTTCCCTAATCTGAGCATGCAGGTTCCTCTGTTAGCGACCAAATTCTACATCCCTGCGCCGCGCTCGCAGTTGGTAGCGCGGCCGCGCCTCGTGGAAAAGTTGGCCGCTCAGGTGCAGCGCGATCGGCGATTGATCTTGCTCTCCGCGCCGGCGGGCTTTGGTAAGACCACCCTGCTCAGCGAATGGATCGCCTCGCAGCCCAATCACCCGCACTGGGCGTGGGTGTCGCTCGACGAACGCGACAACGACCGCCATCGCTTCTTCGGCTACGTGATCGCCGCGCTGCAAACAGTCGATACGGCGCTGGGTCAAACGGCGGCGGCGGTCCTGCAAACGCCGCTCGGTTCCGATGCCACCTATCCGTTTGAAGTCATCCTCACGTCGCTTCTCAACGATCTCGCCGCGTGCCCCAAGCCGATCGTGCTCGTACTCGACGACTACCAAGCGATCACGTCAGTGCTGATTCATACGGCGGTAGCATTCTTGATCAACCACGTGCCACCGCACGTCCGCTTGGTCATCGCCACTCGATCGGATCCGCCGCTCCCGCTCGCCAAGTGGCGCGCGTCCGATCGGGTGTTTGAACTGCGCGCAGCCGATCTGCGTTTCACGCCCGACGAAACGGCCGCCTTCGTCAATCGCGTAATGGCGTTGGGCTTAACGCCCGATCAGGTTTCGCTGTTGGCAGCGCGGGTCGAAGGTTGGATCGCAGGCTTGCAATTAGCAGCCGTCTCGCTGCAAGCCCGTACCGATGCCGCCAGTTTTATCGCCTCTTTTACCGGCAGCAATCGCTACATTCTGGACTACCTCGTCGATGAGGTGCTGCAGCAACAGCCGGAAGACATCCAACAGTTTCTGCTGCGCACTGCAATCCTCGATCGCTTCACGGGCGCGTTGTGTGACGCAGTCACCGGCCAGAGCCATGGCCAAAGCACGCTCGAACAGTTGGAGCAGGCGAATCTGTTTATCGTGCCGCTCGATCAACACCGCACGTGGTATCGCTATCACTCCATCTTTGCGGAATTTCTACGCAGCCGATTGAGCCACTCAGCCGCAACGGACGACGTCGCCGAAGGGCATCGTCGCGCCAGTCGCTGGTATGAAGGCCAGCACCTGCTGCTCGAAGCAATTCATCACGCGCTGCAGGCGCACAACCTGGAACGCGCCGCCGATCTGATCGAGCACACGGCTCACGACGCGGTATTCATCCACGGCGATACGCGCACGTTGCTAGGCTGGTTCGAAGCCCTGCCCCAAGCCGCGATTCAAACTCGGCCGCGTCTGCTGGCGATTCAGGCGTGGGCGCTGTTGATCACCGGTCAACACGTCGCTGCCGAAGAATGCGTCCATGCCGCGCTCCAGCTGATACAGCCTGAGCAAGTGGAAACGCGCGGCGAGATCGAAGCGGCCCATACGCTGATCAGCATCATGCGCGGCGAGATCGATCACGCCATCGAAGCAGCGCACACGGCCCTCCAGCAAATTCCCGCGCGTGAGGTCTTTGTGCGCGGCATGGTGTTGTTGAATCTGGGACTGGCACATGACACACGCGGCGAAGTGGCCGCCGCCGAACAAGCCTACACTCAAGCCATCGCGCTCAGCGAAGCGTCTGATCAGACTTTCATTCGCCTGATGGCGACGATTCAACTGGCCGACATTAAGTTTCTGCAAGGCCAGCTGTCCGCCGCTGCCGCCATGTATCGCACTGTGCTTCAGCCAGCAGCCAGCCAAAGCCAGCCCTCGCCCGTCATCAACATCGCGTATGCCAGCTACGGCCAACTATTGTATGAGTGGAACGATCTGGGCGGCGCGGCGCAGCAGTTGAGCCGCTGCCTTGAGCTGGGCCGCAGTTGGGCCAGCGCCGATATGGTGCTGGTCGGGCTGATCCATCTGGCGCACGTCAAACTCTCGCAGGGCGACGAAGCTGGAGTGCGCGGCATCCTCGCCGAGATCGAACCCGCGCTGAATCAACACGTCGTCGCGCCATCCACATTGAACATCGCCCGGGCTTATCAGGCGCGGTTGTGGCTAAGGCAAAATCAGTTGGACACGGCGCACCGCTGGGCGCAAGCCTATGAAATCCGGCGGGCCGAGACTGCGCTGCCGTTTTTGCGTCCTATCGAAGACGCCACGTGGGCGCGCGTGTTGATCGCACAGGGGCAAGCGGCGCGCGCGATAGACGTACTCGATCCGTTGCTCCACTCGATGGAGAATGCAGGCCAAATCGGTCACCTCATCGAATTGTTGATGCTCAAAGCGTTGGCGTGTGCCGCGCAGGGGTTGACAGTTCAAGCCGAGGCAAATCTAGCACGCGCGTTAACGTTGGCAGAGCCGTCACACTATGTGCGGACGTTCCTCGACGCGGGCACGCCGCTGTTAGCGCTGCTCCATCAGATTGCCCCACGTTCCGATTATGCGCGGCAGTTGATCGCGGCCAGCGGAGCCGCGGAGGCCGTGCCGGAACAATCGGCCTTGATCGAGCCGCTGAGCGATCGGGAGTTGGTTGTCCTCCGCCTGATCGCCGCTGGTCTATCCAATGCCGAAATCGCCGCGCAGTTAGTCGTCGCGGCTAGCACCGTCAAAACCCATATCAACAACCTCTACGGCAAACTCAACGTGCGCAGTCGCACACAGGCCGTCGCCCGCGCGCGCGAGTTGCACTTGATTTAGTTTTCCACCCCTCAATCCACCCTTCAGTTGATCGCACTCCACCCAGTTGTCGCGTACAGTAATCGCAGACAACTTGAGTGGAGGTCAGCATGTTTCAAGCCCTGTTCTATTGGACCGGACGTGCCGTGATGGATCTGTTCGCGCGGCTGGCGCTGGATACGCGCGTCGAATGGCACACACCGCTCCCCGCCGGACCCAAGATCATCGCCGCCAATCATCCCACCACGCTCGATCCGTTTTTGCTGCTGACAGTCGGCTTCGATCGGATGAGCATCCTCGTAACGGAATCGGCCTTCAAAGTGCCGGGCTTTGGTCGCTATTTGCAGGCGGCCGGACATGTGCCGGTCTTTCAAGCAAATGGTCGCGCCGCTTTCGATGAAGGCGCACGTTTGCTGCAAATGGGCCGCACTGTGGGCATCTTTCCCGAAGGCGCGTTGAGTCCGCTCGACGGCGGCCTATGCCATGCGCATACGGGTGTGGCGCGCCTGGCGTTGACGGCGAATGTGCCCGTCGTGCCGATCGGCATTGCGCTGCATCGACCGCGCATCCGCTTCATGGACACGCACATCGACGACATCGTCGAGACGGCACGCTGGTATCTGCGCGGCCCGTACACGCTGACGGTGGGCGAACCGCTGTATTTCAAGGGCGATGTGGCGGATCGTGTTTACGTGCGCGCCGTAACCGATCGGATTCTAAGCGACATCGCGCGGTTGGAGCAGCAGAGCGCGGCGCGCGTAGCGCGAGATGTGGCGCGCTTGACGTGCTCGCGGTTGCCCGCGCAGATTAACTACACCCAAGTTTAGCGAGGTCAACATGAAAGCACGGCAAGTTCCAAACAATTGTTTCGCCGGCGGCGAAGCCGTCTTGATTACGGGCTGCTCATCAGGCATTGGCCGGGCGCTGGCGCTGTATCTGGCACGACACAACTTCACGGTGTTCGCCACCGTGCGAAAAGAGAGCGACGCTGAGAGTCTGCGCGATCTAAGAGAACCAAACTTGATCCCGATTTGTCCGCTCGATCTCGCCCAGCGCGAACAAATTCCCGCGATTGTCGAGACGGTCACGCGCGAACTCGAACGTCGCGGCAAGACCGGGCTCTATGCGTTGATCAACAACGCGGGAGGCGGCACGGTGGCCCCGGTCGAGTTGATGGATCTAGACAAGTTCCAGATCGAAGTTCAGGCGCGCATCGTCGGGGCGACGGCCATGGTGCAAGCCTGTTTACCGCTGATCCGTCAAGGTCGAGGCCGCATCGTCTGGATCGCCACACCGGCGACAATTCCGACGCCGTACGTCGCCAGCATCCACGCCTGCGACTTCGCCATCAATTGTCTGGCGCGCACGCTCGATCTGGAGTTGAAGCCGTGGGACAT
The DNA here is from genome assembly GCA_046328575.1 of Anaerolineae bacterium. Lineage (GTDB taxonomy): Bacteria > Chloroflexota > Anaerolineae > Fen-1058 > Fen-1058 > JAGOBP01. Next base: position 90,111 of record JAXLWI010000002.1, on the reverse strand, counting down.
CCCCAACGTGCTGATCCGCTGTGGCGGCATCAAGACGCCCGCCGGTCTGCGCACGACCGCCGATGTAGACACAATCTTGCGGACGGCGCCCTACGAACGCGCGGCGTTGTATGAACGCACTTTGCGCAAGTGGGGGACAGACATGGCCGAGTTTGACGAAAAACGCACGGAGGTCGATCGGGTGGCCGAGGTCGTCTATCAAGCGCTGTGCGCGCGACACCCCAAGCGCCGTTATTCGATCGGCTATATGGCTGGCGCGGCGGCGTTTCTCGAAGCATTGCCGCAATCGCTGGCGGATCGGATCTTAAGAATGCGATTTTGAAATCAGCTCGCCGACTACTTCGTGCCAAGAATTCATTTGTTACGGAAGCGGTGGATGGGGTATACTTCGCACTGCGTAGCCAGCCTGACTACGCAGTGCGAGGAAAATCCGATCATGTCCGCTCAATCCACCCGCGCCACCGCCAAGCCGTCCAGCTTTAGCAGCTATGTGGCGATGTACGCCACAGTCGCAGCCTTTTCAATTGTCACCCTCGTCGTGCAAGCGTCCGTCATGGGTGCCAGCCGTTGGCTGGGCTATGTGCTGGGTGTGATCGTGTATGTGATCATTCTTACCCGCACCACGCGCCACGAGACGCTGCCGCTGCGCTGGCTGATTGCTTCGCTGGTAGCGCAGACCACCCTCGTGATTGTGCTGACAATCCTCAGCGATTTTTACTTCCTCACAGCCATGTTGTCGTTCATCACGGTCAGCGTCATCGAATCCAGTTTGCCCCGTCCAAAATCGTTTCTCGCGATCGGCGTGCTGCTAGTCGTGCTGACGCTGGCGTTCACTGCGGCTGTCGGTATGAACGCAGGCCTGCAAATTTTTCTAGGCCTGGGTGCGGGCTTCCTGTTTATGAGCGCCTTCACCCGTGCGGCTCAGAGCGAGCGCCAAGCGCGTGAACAATTGGAAGTCGCCAATCAGCAACTGGCTGAGTATGCCGCGCAAGTAAGCCAGCTCGCCACGATGCGCGAACGCAATCGCCTCGCCCGCGAAGTGCATGACAGCCTGGGTCACTATCTGACCGTCATCAACGTGCAGCTGGAAGTAGTAACGAAACTGCTCGAATCGAATCCGAGTAAAGCCCTGGAAGCGGCGAAGCGCGCGAAGGAACTCGCGTCCGAAGGATTGTCGGAAGTGCGGCGCTCGGTGGCCGCGCTGCGGCCTTCACCCCTCGATGATCGATCGCTACCCGATGCGCTGACGGGGCTCATTGACACTGCTCGCGAGGCCGGGCTGCTCGTTACGTTCGAGCAAAGCGGCTTGCGGCGCACGCTGACGCCCGAAGTTGAAACCGTGCTGTATCGCGCCACCCAAGAAGCGCTGACCAACATCCGCAAGCACGCGCACGCCAGCACCGCGCAAGTCCGATTGGCGTTCGACCCGAACGCGGTGAGCCTTTCCATTCGCGATAACGGCGTGGGTCGCCAGCATGATGAGGACAACGTAGGCTTGACGGCCCTGCGCGAACGCGTGACGGCGTTGAATGGTACCGTCGCCGCAGAGAATCACCCTGAGGGCGGCTTTTGGATTGAAGTGACACTGCCGACGTAATGCGTGGTGCGTGACGCAAACTCGATATGTACTGCATTTGAGGAAGACAACTTGACCGCTATCACCGTTCTGCTCGCCGACGATCAACGCTTGATGCGCGAAGGTTTAGCCACGCTGCTGGCGCTGGCCGACGACATCGAGATTGTGGGTCAAGCGGCTGATGGGCAAGAGGCGATCGATTTGGCAAAGCGCCACAAGCCGGATGTGATCTTGATGGACATCCAGATGCCGCGTGTTGACGGCATCGCTGCCACGCAAGCCATCAAGGCCGCCCTGCCCGATACGAAAGTGATCATGCTGACCACCTTCAGCGATGACGAGTACCTGATGGCTGGTCTGCGCTCTGGCGCGATCGGTTACTTGCTCAAGGATATGCCGTCCGAGCAGCTAGCTGAGGCGATTCGGTCGGCCGCGAAGGGGCAGAGTCCGATCGGGCCGGAGATGGCCCGCAAGCTGGTGAATCTGGTAGCACAAGTGCCCGCGGTTGCACCCAAGCCAGCCGCCGTCGGCGAGCTGTCCGATCGAGAAATTGAAGTGTTACGGTTGATCGCCGCGGGGTTAAGTAACAAAGAAATTGCCGAGAAGCTGGTCATCGCCGAAGGCACAGCTAAGAACCACGTCAGTAACATTCTCAGCAAACTGGAGGCACGCGATCGGGCACAGGCTGTCGCCAGAGCCAAAGAGCAAGGTTGGCTATAACGGCCGACTGCCATCCCAATATTCCTCCACATTCCTTCCACACAGCCTTCAAAGTTCGTCCACGCGTCGTTCATGAAACTTTCACCGCGTGCCAGCTTAATCCATGTTACAAATTGAGTGTCGGTCTGGTCAAAGTCACGGAGCCAACATGCGCGCACAGAATTTTTTGCAACATCGATCGGTTAATTGGGGTGGCCGCGCTTCGGCATAGGGTCGAGGCAGGTGAAGTTAGCGGATTAGCTGGAGACGGGCTATGTCAAAACGAGCCAAGATTTACGTTGGAACGATCATTCTAGTCGGCGGCATCATCGCCGGGCTGACGCTGTACAGCGTCGCGACGCTGGCGACCGAGTGGCCGTTGCTACTGACCTTATTGGCGTTTACGACGATAGCCCACCTGTTCATCTCGCAGTCGCCTAGCCACGAAGCCTGGGGCGTGAACCTGGTCTTTCTGTTTGCGGGCGTGTTACTACTCAGTTCCTTTGACTTCATGCTGATTGTCATCATCCCGCACACGGTGGAGTGGGCGGCCGAGATCTGGATCAAGAAAAGCAATCGGTTGCGGAACTGGTCGATTCAGCCGTTCAACATGGCGGGGCACCTCATTGCTGGTATCGCGGCGCGAGCCTTGTATTACGCGCTAACCACCGAACCGACGAATTTGATTTCGCTCTCTTCGTTTATAGCTGCATTAGCGGCTCTGCTAGCCTATCTCTTCGTCAATCATGCGCTCGTCGGCGGCGTGTTGGTCTTTGCGCGCGGTGTCACCCTGCGCAAAAGCGGCGTGTTTGAACTTGGCAATTTGCTGGGCGACTTGCTGCAATTCGGCCTGGGCTACGTTGTGGCGGTGATGTGGACGCTGAATCCCTTGTTGATTGTGCCGGCGATTTCGCCTTTGCTGTTGATCTACCGCGCCATTCAAGTACCCAAGCTGGCGAAAGAAGCCAATACCGACGCCAAGACAGGCCTGTGGAACACGCGCCACTTCAACGAACTCTTCCAGGCTGAATTGGAACGGGCCAAGCGCTTTGAACGACCGCTGGCCGTGGTTATGGCCGACCTCGACCTGCTGCGCAATATCAACAATACATACGGTCACCTGGCCGGCGATGCCGTCTTAACCCGGATCGGCGAGATTATCCGTCAGAGCATCCGCGAGTACGACATCCCCGCGCGCTTCGGCGGTGAAGAATTCTCGATCGTGCTGCTGGAAGCCGGCGTGGAAGAAGGCCGCTCGTTTGCCAACCGTATCCGAGAGGCGATCGAGGCGACCGCGTTTGTTATTCCGACCAGCGCTCAACCGATTCACGTCACGATGAGTTTGGGCGTCGCCGCGTACCCGGCCGATGCCGAAACCGTCACCGCGTTAACGTATCTGGCCGACGTAGCGGTGTATCAAGCCAAACTGCACGGACGCAATCAAGTGGTGTGTGCCGCCGATGTGCCGCGCTCGATCAAGTTGGAAAACGCCCCGATCGAGACGACGTCAACCGCGCAGCCAACCAATGCCAATCGGCATCCCGGAGCAACCAAGTCGAGTACGGCTACACCTTCAGCAGTGCTAGGTCTTAGTGATCGAGCGCCCCTTGCTCGCAGCCCACTCAAAGCCGCTCGCCGTCCTCAGCGAATGTTATCGTTCTTTGTGGCGGGAACGATTTTGATCGGATTAGCAATAACGGTGTTAGGGATTCAGCTGTGGCCAGACCTCGACTGGCGAGCCGTGGGCGTGTTTGCGGCACTGGCCATTGCGGCGGAAATTCTGCAAGTCAGTGTGTATGGTTCCAACACGGTATCGGTGTCCGTCGCCATTATCTTCGCGGCCGGCGTCATCGTGGGCGTGCCGGGGGTGGCAGTCACCAGCCTCTGCGTCGCCTTTACACATCTCTTACGATCACGTCCGCAGCTACATCAATCTATGTTCAACTGGGCGACACACACCATTGCCGGCACGTTGCCGGCTTTGGCAGCCTATCTACTGAAGTTATCGCTGGATGTGGATAACCTACTCGCCCTTATGGTGATGGCCGTTCTGGGCGGCTTCTTTTACTTCGGCTTTGACACCGGCCTAATTACGACCGCGATTGGTCTGTCGGAGAATCAACAGATGCGCGCCATCTGGCGCACGCAATTCGGCTGGCTCGTTTTTCACTACCTGGTCCTGTGTGTCATGGGCATGTTCCTGGCCATCGCCTATCACTCGCTGGGCGTGTACGGCGTGATTGTGTTTGCGCTGCCGCCATTCATGATGCATTACGTGCAGAAGCAATACGTCGAACGCACCGAAAAGAGCGTGCGCGAATTCCGACGCATGAATCAGGAACTGACCCTGGCGAATCAAGAGGTGGTCAGCGCGAGTCGCGCGATCCAAAACCTGAACGACGAGTTGTTCCTGATCCTAGCCAAGATCGTAGACGCGCGAGATCCGTTTGTATCTGGGCACACGACGAAGGTGGCCGATTACGCTGTAGCGGTGGCAAAGGAACTTGGCCTGCCCACCGAACGTGTAGAGTCGATTCGGCAGGCCGCGTTGTTGCATGACATCGGCAAGATCGGTATTTCCGAGGAGATTCTGCATAAACCCGATCAGCTTAGCCCAGCCGAATATGCTGTGGTGAAGAACCACGTGACGCTGGGCGCAGAACTGTTGGACACGTGTCAGGGACTGCGACATCTATCGCCGTTTGTCAAACACCATCACGAATGGTGGGACGGCAACGGTTATCCCGATCATTTGAAGGGTGAAGAGATTCCGTTGGAGGCGCGGATCCTGGCCGTGTGTGATGCCGTCGAGGCTATGGCTTCCGATCGGCCTTATAACCGCGCCCTATCATTGGATCGCATCATTGCCGAACTGCGACGCTGTGCCAACACCCAGTTCGATCGGGAAATTGTCGAAGTGTTTGTCAAAGTCACAGGGCGCCAGGGCCAAGACTTTGTTGTCAATTCCGCCCGGCAGGTTGTCCAGCAGCAAGCGACGCACCTGCGATTGCAAAGCACTGCGCCCTTTGAGCAGATTGCTCAACCGTTGAAAGCAACTTCTCTAGCCAATAGCTAACTGGAAATCCCGCTGAAACGCCAGAGTTTGGAGTATGCACATGATCAATTCGTCGCGTGATGTTGCCCTTCACGCTACCGCCGTTATGAGCGAACGCGCTATTGCCCACTTGCTCGGTGGTACAATGAATGCGTCACCAGTTCCGACTAAAACTTTGCACAGTCAAACTATAGCAGAAGCGGACAATCGCGCACCGTCTGGCCGAACCGCACGTACCGGAGGCTTTGTGACAAGCGGGGAAACTCTGGAAGAATTGTTTGACGTAGTGGAACGCGCCAAACGCGAGTGGGAATCCGCGATTGACTCGCTGCCCGATCTGGTGGCGCTAATCGATCCGGACGGCAAAATCATTCGCGCCAATCGCACGGTTGAGGAGTGGCAGCTAGGCCGGGTGGAAAACGTGCGCGGCCTGGCCCTCCACCAGTTGCTGCATCCTACCTGCGCAGATCCAGCCTGCTATCTTGCACCACTCAGCCAGCTGATCTGCCTGCAAGCCGCCGCGGGGGAACCGCTCGACCACGAGACCTACGACCCAATCTTGAAACGGCATGTGCATGTGCATGTGCGCCCCGTGTTCGATCGTCATCAAGCCCCCACACACACGACCGTAGTCGTGGTGCGTGATATTACTGAGCGCAAGAAGGTCGAACTGGAACGCAGCCGGCTTATCACCGACCTCGATGCCTACGCGCGCACGGTCGCGCACGACCTTAAGAACCCGGTCACACTTATCATCGGGTACGCCGAGCTGCTCGATCTGAACATGACGTCGATGTCCGCCGACGAGGTGCGGGAGTGTATCCAACTCATCATGCGTGTCGGCCAAAAACTCGACAAGATCATCGAAGAGCTGCTGCTCTTTGCCGAGATTCAAGACACCGAAGCCGAACTTGAGCCAGTGGACATGCGGCAAATCACGGCTGAAGCATTCAAGCGGATCGAAGACTTGGCGGCTCAACGTCAGGCCGAGATCACCTCGCCAGCATCATGGCCGCTAGCCATGGGCCAACCGCAGTGGGTTGAGGAAGTGTGGGTGAATTACATCAGCAATGCGCTGAAATACGGCGGCCGTCCGGCTCGCATCGAGTTGGGATCCGAGTTACTGGCTAACGGTCAGGCGCGTTTTTGGGTAAAAGACAACGGCGCGGGCATCAAGCTTCAAGATCAAGCGGAACTATTCACGCAGCGTAAGCAGAAGCGTCCGCTTGATCGGGACAGCCACGGGCTGGGGCTATCGATCGTTCAACGGATTATTGAGAAACTAGGCGGCGAAGTTGGTTTCACCAACAATCCAACGCCCGAAACTGGCTGCACCTTTTACTTTACTCTGCCCGTTATGGATTTTCAACGCTAATCAATCAACACGCAGTGTGCGTGACACTCGTTCGTCAGGTGCATCGGCCCGACTTCAGAGTATGAAGTCGGGCCTTCGTTTCGCCAGCACATTGACAGACACGGCGATCAAGTGTGAGGGATTTTGTGAAGTTCCGACCAATGTACTCAAAAGCCGCCACTCTCAGGCGTACTTAATCTCAACCGCGTACAACTTGATAGGCCAGCGGTGTGTTGTAGTGACGCATCGTCCGTCTATCTCGAATGTCAGGGGAAGAGCATGAGCCGAACGCACATCATCATCGTCATCGGGCTACTGGGCTCGATCGGGTTGTCAGCATGCGCTACCGAACCGCCCGCACCCACGCAAGTAGCCCGCGTGATTGCATCGCCCACATCCATCAGTATTGCCACCAACACGCCGACCGTCGTGCCGACATTTACGCCGACGCCGACCTCTACACCCATGCCCACGCCAACGCCGCATCCGTTGACGATTGATTCGATGCGGCAGCGCAGCTATCCGGGCAGTGACATCACGATCGAGCAGGAACTGCCGCGCGGCGCGACTTATCGCCAATACATCGCGTCGTACCTATCGGACGGCTTAAAGCAATATGGCCTGTTGACCATTCCTGTTGGCGAGAAACCCGCCACCGGCTGGCCGGCCATCATCTTCAATCATGGCTTCATCCCACCTGCCACGTATCGCACGACAGAGCGCTACGTAGCGTATGTGGCCGCCATCGCCAATAGCGGCTATGTCGTCTTCAAACCCGACTATCGCGGCCACGGCGATTCGGAAGGCGAAGCCAGTGGCGCATACGGTTCGCCTGATTACGTGATTGATGTGAACACTCGCGTGGATTTGGCTTGCCCGATGTTGATCCAAATCATATCGGCATGTGGGGACATTCCAGGGCGGCTACATCACGCTCCGCTCGATGGTGATTACGAACACGATCAAGGCCGGTGTGATCTGGGGTGGCGTCGTCGCACCATATCAAACCTGTTTATGCGCCCGACTGCCACACCCACGCCTGAAGGAGCCACGCCCGCACCAACGCCCACTGGTCCGGCTGGCGGACGAAATCGCTGGCGCACTGAATTGGTAAAGATTTATGGCACACCCGGAAGAGAATCCCGAATTTTGGAACTCCATCAGCACAATTCATATCTGGGCGAAATCAACCCGCTGGAACTGCACATCACGGCGAAGCTTGATACCAGCGTGCCGCTGGCCGCCTCCGGGAAACGCTATATCAGGAAATGCAGGCCGCCAACGAGCCGGTTGAGTTGTTCACGTATCGGCGACAACCATAACGCTTTCGGAGAACTTCAGTCTACAGCGATGCAACGCTCAATTCAGTTCTTCGATAAGTACGTTAAAAACATTCAGCCGCAGGGTGATGCCAGCCGTGACGGTTGATCATTCACGCCACTTCAACACGAAGTTACGCTGCTCGTCGGTTTCGGCGATACCCGATCAGCTGGGCGTCCCCGCGCGCCGCTCGCGATCTGCGCCAAAGCCGCCTCGCCACTAAGGCCATGCCGCACGAGGTAACAGCCAATCACTGTACCCGTGCGGCCAATCCCACCCCAACAGTGCACGTACACAGTTCCCCGTGTCGAGAGCGCGATCGATCACATCGAGGATGCGCTGCATCGTCTCGATCGTCGGCACGCTGAAATCGGGGATTGATTCACGCCGCAGAACGATCGGGCGGCCAGCGCGGGCTGCTTCTCGATCAGGCAGACCGCGGCTGCAATTCGGTGTTCCTCAATCAAGTTCACCGCACATAGGTGACCTCAGCCTTCAACAGCACCGCTAATTTGGTGCGGGCATCTTCATCACGCAGGGCACCCCGGATATTCACCGGCAAACAATCGTCGCTGCACCCAGTACAGATGCAAATCGGTCGATCCGCCATTGTTCCTCCTGTTTCGACTATGATTATACACGTTCAACAAGTTAGTAAACATCTTAAGCCGAATAAATTGACAGCGCGTCACTATCGAGAAATAGTTGGGTTAGTTTATAAATACCATTCTTGCAAGGAGCAAGCATGTCCCTCGGCCGCAACCTCTATCGCTTTCGTGGTCAGAATGACAGCCCCATCGGCTGGCTGGAAGTCACCGATATCTGCAACCTGAAATGTTTGGGGTGTTATCGGCAGAAGCAGCGGCCATAAGACGCTCGAGCAGATCAAAGAAGAAGTGCGTTTCCTCAAGCGCTGGCGCAACGTCGATAATATCTCCGCTCGCTGGTGGCGAGCCGTTGATGCACCCGAGATTATGGATGTGGTGTCGTTCTGTTAAGCAGCAGGACATCAAGCCCATCATGCTGACCAACGGCCTTAAACTTGATCGCAGTACGGTGGTTGAGTTAAAGAAGGCCGGGCTGGCTGAGTTCTGAAATTCGCTCGACAGCAATCAAGGCCGACCGCAGTCGCGCGACAAGAACGAAGTCGAGACGAACGAGCTTGCGCCAACACTTCACTCGATGTGATTCGGCGGGTTGTATGTGATCTTCAACTCGACGGTTTATCCGAGCACGATGCAGTACATCCCCGAGATGGTCCGTTGGGGCAGCGCAACATCGATCAGGTGCACGGTCTGGTCTTCATCTGCTTCCGCACTGCCCCGCTCGATGAAGAACTCTGCCCCATCGTGGCGATGGAATTCGTCGATGCGCGGCGCCAGGCTATGCCAGCGAAGTGACGCCCGATCGCATCACTTCCTATGAGTGTACGATTTGATGAAGCCAACGTACCTGGTTTGAGGCCTCAGGCTATTTGGGCGGCACGTGGAAGATCGATTCGATCAAGTGGCTGGCTGGCACCATGATTGGCACGAAGCGGCAAGTCTTCGGCTCCATCAGCAGAAACGCACGATGGAACTGGCGCAGGCAGGCCACCACTTCTTCAAGGGCCGGTATCTGGCTACTCTGGGTGATCCAACATTGGGCGCGCGGTGTTCTGGACTGCCGGCATCGACAAGACGGTGCGCACAGCATATGGCCGCTATCTGCGCGATCTCGTCCGCCATCCGCTGCGCTTCTTCTCGCACCCGTGTACGTGCAAAGCATCGGCGTCATTCAAGCCCCCGACATTATGCAAGACGGCACCGCCGATATGGCGACGAGCAACACGGACATGACCTACTGGAACGGCGAACTGGTTAACTCGTGCCGCATGGATGAGTACCGGCTGTTTGGCGGTTTCGTGACGGTGGTGAATCGCGCCTGAAGAGACCACGTCCAGAACTAAACCAGTCACGCTGGCCTAGCGACGAATAAAGCGAGCCGCCGACGGTTGTCGGCGGTTCGTTTATTCAAGTTCATTGTCACAATGAAAGTGCAATAAAGTTACAAGCAATCGAAAACCAATTCCAGCCTATTCCGTTATATACTGTCGCCAAGTTCGATTCACTTGTTGCCTACCCAGAGCCACCCTATTATTCGGCTCCCAGGGCAGTTTTCCCCGAGCGGTTCGCCAACCCCAGGGTAGTTCTCGGCTAGCACAATAACTCGATCCTTCTCGGTAAAGGTAATAGTTTGTGATTTGTCTGGGTTACCTGACACCGTACGACTTGTCTGCATCGTTAGCGTCCGCCAGGCACCGATAACCGATCGCCACTTCACCGCGCCGCCGCGCCGCTTCAACCACCGTGTAGAAGTTCACCGGCTCCCCTGCCGCTACGCCTTAGTCTGTGGCGTGCTGGTAAATCTCCGAGCCGTCCGGATCAAACAGATCGGCAAACACCGGCCTAAAGCCTTGTTCTCCGAAATTTGTGCCATCATCAAACGGTCAATTTATCGCTGACGATGAAATCGTCGGCCTCCTGTGAAATCGCGATTGCGAATGTCAACATCTCGCCTGACGATCGAGAAGAGGTGATCGCTGCGTTCGCTGATCTCGCGCAAGTGCAGCAGCGTAATCAACGTATGCGCGTCGGCTTCCTGCGGTTCGAGCGAGTCGAACCCCAGCAAAATTACATGCTGATATTGCTCGATGTGCAGGTCTTCCAACGTGCGGCGATCGGTCGTGCGGTAAAGGTTGGAACGCCAGCATCTGGTTCTTTAGTTCCGCCCGTACCCGATCGAGCCTGCCGCTTCTTCGTCGATGTCTGCCAGCACCATAATGCTGGAGCCTGGGGCTACGTAATTGTCCAGTTCACGGGCGATGGCGGGCGCGCGCCAATTCCAGCCGAGGATTAAGGGAATGTTCGGGTTTGGGTTGCCGATCGGATGGCGTAGAGCAGCGCCTTCAAATTCAGCGATAACTCGGTCAGCTTGATAGCACAATCGTATCGTCATCCTCTGAGATGGCGATGATACGATCATCGGCCTTCAAGCGCGTATCCATCGGCGGGTTCAACTTGGACACACCATCCGCCGATTGCAGGCCGATCACGGTGTTTCATACGCCATAACACTTCGCCAAAAGTCTTGCCCGCCAGTGAAGGCTCTGATTTGAAGTAGATTTCGTCTGCGCCGCCAAAGTCGAGCAGTTCCGTATAGATGACAGACAGACCGGACTGGCGGCAGGTCTGCGCGTCACCGTGCGTGAGGTCGCCCGTCAGCACCAGTTCCTGATGCTCGCCACGTCGGCGATGCGCGCCACATCCGTAATTCTGCAAGTCGCGAAATCTCCGCGACGATGTGATAAGGTTCCGCACGCCGGTCGGGGCTGGTAATCACCAGCGGGGTTTTGATCACCTGCGATCGGCGCTGGGGCTGTCGGGCGATAGAATGATGATCGATTTAGCGGTGTTCAGACTCGCAATCGCCAGGTCAGTCATTTCGATTGGGCTGCCCGTACGGCAGACTAACCGCGTCTTGCGTGTGTTGCTGACGCGTTCGCGCAACTCATCTTCATTTCGACCTTATCTTTGTCGCCCATGATCACAATGCATGGTCGCCGTTGGTTTTCTTTAACGTGACCAACTCCGACACAATGGTGAAGACCTGCTCCGACCAGCCCAGAATGACGGTATGTCCGAAACTCAGCACACGCGAGCGGCCTTTGCGCAGACTTTCCACTTTGTCTTCAACACTGTTGGTCATCACACCAATTAAAGTGCTGATCACAAAGATACCGCCGACTGTTACCAGCAGCATGGCGATACGGAATCCCCAGCCAGCATCGCCGCCCATGGTGCCGCCGCATCAGGCGTGCGCATCAGGCCAGCCAAAAGGCCTCGGCAAGGCGATCGGTTCGCCATCGCCCGGCGAAATTTGCAGGATCACGACAATCAAGGCTAGCACGCTGATGATGGCGACTGACGCCACAGGCTAACCACCCGATCAGCGCGATCGGGCCTTTGGCCATCGAGGATTGTCAAACGCATACTTCAATCGATCTGCGCTGAAACTTTTACGCATGATGATTGCTCCGGGCAAAGAGATGAGGTAAACAACGGCCCTAGCATATCACTGGTAAGGCGTAAGGGCAAGCGAGGTGCGTTACGAGCTGGGTGACAAAATGCCGCCGATCACGGAGATCGAGGCGGGCATCAAAGAATTGAGGGCAACTTGACCGACGCTCACTGACGTATGGTTGATTTTCCAACAAGCCGGTGCGCAGCGCGGTGACCCACCGCTTCGGCGCGATTCTGCACACCGAGTTTTTGGAGGATGCTTTTCATGTGGTACTTCCACGGTGTTCGGGCTGATCGACAACGATTGGGCAATCGCTTTATTGGACAAAGCCACGAGCCACAAGGTGCGTAATTCAATTTCACGAAGGTCAAGTTGAACGCCGATTCGCGCTCGTGGATCGTGCGAAAAATCCGACAGATTTTCCAACAAGCGCGTCATGGTCTGCCGCTGCATGGCCGACTCACCACGCTGTACACCGTTCAACATTTCCAGAGATTCGAGTAGCGTCCAGACTCTTGTTCAGATAGCCGCTGGCGCCGGCCTTCACCGCATCGATCAGAATTCGATCTTCATCAGCGACCGTAAGCATGACGATCTTAATTTCAGGCAGTAAGGTTTTGATCTGGCGCGCCGCGTCGATACCGCTCATCGCCGGCATGGAGATATCCATCAGGATCAGATCGGGCTGGAGGCGCTGCGCCAGTTCGATCGCCTCCTGACCGTTGCTGGCTCCACCGACAACGTCGAAGCCGGCCGCCTGCAGCAAACTGCCAATGCCATCACGGAATAAGGAATGATCGTCTGCAATCAAGACTCGCATTGCGGCCTCACACAGGTAAGGGTAATCGAATGGTTAGAGTGGTACCAATGCCGGGCTTGGTGTTCAGGTAGAACTCGGCACCGATCGCGTCGGCCCGTTCGCGCATCGTCGACAGGCCAAACGTCGGCGAACAGTCGGGCGCTGTCGGCCAGGCTCGGTATTCGCGGTATCGCTGATCGTTAACTCCAGGTGATCAGCATCGGCGCGCATACGGAGTTAGCCTGGGTGGCATTGGCGTGCTTGCGGATGTTGGTCAAGGCCTCCTGCACGATGCGCAGCGGTGCGGGCTCCAGTTTCAGCGGGCAAATGCAGTTCATTGATATCGGGATCGACTATCGCTGCGCCCAGCACAGGATGTCGCTCAGTCGGCTAAACTGGCGGGCATAGTCTGTCAACGAATCCATCAGGCTGGTGTTTTGCCCGGCCATCTTCAGGCCCAAGATCGCTTCATGAACGTCGACGAACAAGCCGCGCGCCGCTTCTTCCAACTGTGCTAACTGCCGCTCAGCCGGTTCAATCTGATTGTTCTTCAGCATCAGCCGCACGGCCATCACTTTGGTGTTGACGTAGCCCAACAGCATGCGCCATGCCATCGTGCAATTCGCGCGCGATACGCTCGCTCCTCGACGATGGCACGCTGCCTGACTTTGACTCGTTCGCGTTGCTCATGCGTGTACTGCTCCAACTGCTGCGCCATCATCCCGAACGAACCAGCCAGGTCGCCCAACTCATCACCGCTCATGGGTAAGCGCTGTGTAAATCGCCTTCGGCATAACGCATCAGTGGCTGGCGCATGCGCTCCTCGCCGCGTCAACCAACTCGGCATAAGATACACCACAATCGCCAGCGCCACTGAGATCAATGCCGCCATAATCAAATCGGTCTTCAGATCTTCCTTCAGATGCTCGTTCAAAGTCTGCAGCGAGACATCCGCCAGCAGCACGCCGAAGTGCAGCGCTGCGTTGGTATGGCAGCCAGCATACATTCAGGCTGTGGATCAATCGGCGTGGCAATACGCAACAATCCATCGACGGTGCTGACCGACATAGCCGTTGGCCGCGCCCCCAGCCGGCAGCTCGGTGACAGCCGTCACACCCGGCATCGACAGTTGCCGGCGATTTTGCAGCCTGTAGATCCAGCCGTCACTTCACTGTCAAAGTTAGTGACGCACCCGCTGGATGTTATCCGCGTCGGTGACGTGCTGCAAAACCGTCGCCAGCATGGGTCGATCGTTGAAACTGCATCGCGTACGTGATTGAGCCGACCAGCGTCCGGCTCAATTGTGTTTCGATCACCTGGTTGCTCTCCGTCCACCAGCAAGCGCTCACGCCACGCGTGTGCCAAAGGGATCATTTGTGACACGAGCAGTGCAGGCAGAACGACCCCGACCGCCATCTTCACGCGAAGACTGCGAAGGAAACGGGCGACGGTCTGTCGTCGCGGCTGAACATGGATAGTTAGCTGCATGATCGATGGGCTGCCGCCGAAAATAGCAGCGGGCGTCAGCGGCTAACGGCCGCCGAGGGTACAGTATATTATAGTCGCAAATCGAGCCTAAAAGTAACTCCCGCTGTAAGAGGTCACTCGCATATTGGCGCGCTCCCTGCCCGAACTTGGCTAACTTGTGATAGACTAGGCTCAGCTAGAGCTTCCATCCGCAGGACATCACCGCATGAACGCAAACTGGATTGGCAAAGCGAAACATCTCTCTCTCCATCGCTCATGATGCAGCAAAATCGATGGGGTCGCACTTCGCGCGGAGTTTTCCTCGCCATTGAACAGCAAGTGCTCTTCGTCTCGATCGAACATTGGCGCGGACCATTGACGATCAACGTCGAAGAAGAGATTGATGCGCAATCGGCGATCGTACGGCTCTCAACTCGATTGATCTTCGGCCTTCGAGGTCGATCTTTCGAGCGCTGCAGTGTGGCAACCCCAGCCGCCGGTGGTGACTCGCTCACTCGAAGCGCAACACGTGGCGCTCAAGCAATTGGCAACGGCATTAATCGCTCGCAAAACGCCCGACGGCCTTGGCTTGCTGCTACCGCACGTGCTGGATTTGTCAGAAAAACAGGCACTTTCAGCCAGTGAAGGTGCGCTGCTGGCGCGGCTGAGTCAACTGCGGACGCCATCCAGCAAAGCGACTTCGATCAAGCCACCGAAGCGCGATGGGGGTCCCTACTAGGCCTGGGTCGCGGCCTCACGCCATCGGGCGACGATGTCACAATCGGGTTGTTACTGATGCTCAATCGGTGGCAGGTTGATGGCAATTGGCGGAAGTTGAATCAACGGGTGATCGATCTCGCCTATCAGCGCACCACCACCATCAGCGCGAATTTAATCGAGTGTGCGGCTAACGGTGAAGCCGACGAACGCTATCAACGTCGTCGATGGCATCATGACGGGGAAGCCCACAGAACTTACTGAGTGCGTCGAGTGCTTGCTAGGCTGGGGGCAACTCATCGGGGTAGATGCACTCATCGGCATGGCGTTGGCGTTGAGCGCGGTTTAAATTATACCGCATGCACTCTGCGCCATTGGAGGCCCCTTATGCAAATCGTCACCGACACCGGCATGGACATGTCTGCCGCCAGAACATATGCCGCGGAATCCGACATTCATGTCGTGCGGCACACTATCACGCTAGATGGTAAAACCTATCACAGCGGGGCAGATATTATGTAACCGGCTTGAACTCAGCAGTTGTTGATGACGACGAATAGTTCCCGATCACGTCGCAACCATCAGCGGGCGAGTTTGCCGCGTTGTACACGCAATTGGCCAGACTGATCCCGACGTCATCGATTCACATGTCATCGGGGCTGAGCGGCACGTTGAACGCGGCACAGGCAGGCGCGCAGATGACACCGAAGCCAACGTGGTGATCATCAGCGTACTAAGACTTTGTGTGCGGTGTTGGGCTGGCAAGTGGCCGCTGCAGCGCGCGCCTGAAAGCCAGTTGGCCGCGCGACAAGATCATCGCGCTCATCGACCGAATTGGCGCAGCCAGCAACAGCATCTACACTCTGGATGACCTGAGAAGTATCTGATCCACGGCGGACGCATCAGTCACATGAAGGGGCTGTTGCTTCATTATTGAAGATCAGACCGCTGATTGGTGTGGAGAAGATCGGCGGGATATGTACGGGCTGGAAGTTGGGCATGGCACGCACCTTCAACCAAAGCGCTGCGCGGACTCGTCGATATTATGAGCAAACAGCATGCGCGCGGCACAGCCTTACGCGTTCAAGTCTTACACTGCTCAATCCGGCAGCGGCCGAAGCCTTACTGTGATTGGCCCGTTTATTTCAAGTGTGCGTGGCTGCCGGTGAATTCCATGTCACCCGCGCTGGCCGCGCACACCGGCCCCACAATGGTCGGTGTGGCCTATACCATTGGCTGTGTTTGATGAAATTCCATAGACGGATCGATCAGCAAGAAACAACAATCGGATAGGGCACAGGGACACCGTCATGGGTGTCCCTGTGTTTTATCACCAACTCGATTGACTTGAAGCGACTACGCGCCTACTTCACTGGCTCAAACTTCAAGCCGTACACATCTTCGTTGTACTGCTTGCGGATCGAGATTCCCAACTGGGGATCACCGTCATGCCTGCAACTCATCGACCGACTCGGCTTTGATCTGCCCCATTGCTTTGACGTGGTTCTCGAACTCCAGCCACGCCGATAATGAGGAAACGCTGATCAAGCCCCACGGCAGATTGAAGATCGCCGTGTAGGTCAACGTCTCGCTCGCGTTGCCCTGCGGCCCGATCTTCTCGAACTCGCGGCCTTTGCACGCCAGACAGCGATCATGATAGGGATAGTGAATCTTGCCGCAGGCTCTTGCACTTGTAAGCGGTGATCGCGATTTCTTTCTTCATGATTCCACTCTCCTCAACACGAAGGCCAGCACGGTGTGCCAGCCGCCAAAGTTAACCGTCAACCCGTTCTGCGCGTCCTTCACCTGACGATTCTCGGGCAACTCGTGGCGCAATTGCCACACGATATCCACGACTTGAGCGACACCGGTCGCACCGACGGGATGGCCGCGAGCCTTGAGGCCGCCCGACACATTGATCGGGATCTGGCCGCCCAAGCGGGTCAGGCCAGCCGCCGCGGCTTTGCCGCCCTCGCCCTTCTTGAAGAAGCCCACGTGCTCACTTTCGGCAATCTCCAGAATAGTGAACGCATCATGCAGCTCGGCCACGTCGATATCGGCGGGGGTGAGTTTCGCCATCGCGAAGGCTTGCTGCGCGGCCAGCGTCACCGCTTTCAGATCGGTGGGATCTTCGCGTTCCTGCACGGTCTGCGTGTCGGTCGCTTGCCCAAAGCCCGCGATCCAGATCGGCGTCTTCGACAATTTCTTGGCCGTGTCCATTGAGCACAGCACCACTGCCGCAGCGCCATCGCTGACCGGACACAGATCGTACAGGTGCAGCGGATCGGCCGAAGCGGGATTGTTGACGATGGCATCGTGACTGTCGAAGATGCCGCCGCGATCCAACGCCATCTCGACGTGCGCGTAAGGATTCAGCGTGCCCATCTCTTGATTTTTCAACGAGACGTTCAGCAAGTGCTCGCGCGTGACGCCGTACTTCTGCATGTACAAGCGTGTGAACATGCCCGCCATGCCCGGCAGGGTGATGCCGTACGGATACTCCGGCCTGCGGATGCGTCATGTTGGCGGCGGGAGTCTGTGGCTCGCCAGCCGTTACTCGCGCATCTTCTCGCCGCCAGCCACCAGCACGATGTCATCAACCACGTAGCCGGAAGCCACAGCCAATAAACCATTCTTGATCGCCGATGCGCCGGAGGCCGGACCATTCTCGATCGTTTCAGCGGCCGCAGGGGCAGACTCAGCCGATCGACCAGCAGGCTGGCAATCGCGCCGATTGATGCTGCAGCATCCCGCCGCCCATATTGGCCGCGTACACCGCATCCCGCGAGCTTGTCGCCCAGGCCCGCATCGTCCAGCGCCTTCAACGAGCGCGTAAGCCAGCGACTTTCCATCAGGAGTACATCACCTGTCGCGCCGTCCGGGGGGATCATGCCGACGCCAGTAGCGTCTCATGGTGTCATCGTCCTTTCAGCCCGGCAATCCGCTCACGAATCGTATCGTCATCCCGGCGGAACTTGATGTCCGCTTCGGCTTCGTCCATCCACTCCTGTGGCAGGCGGTGCCACCGACAAACGCGGCTTCGCTTTGGTAAGGTATCCCGATCGAGTACCCAGGAATCACCGCCGCCAGATTGTTTGCGGGATCTTCGTTTCGTGCGACGGATACTCCACCATCCAGCAGCGGAAGCCGATCGGGCTTTCGGCGACGATCAAGGACCTGATCCTGATTCAGATGCTCCACCACTGATATTCCATCTTGGCGGCAAACAGGGCGCCGCACAGACCGATCCGCAAACCGCGATCGATCGCCAACGTGTGATAACTCATGCCGACTTTTTCATTCTCCAGCCGCCCATTGACGATGCCGACGGATAACCATCGACCTGACCCATCAAACAATACTCGCTCTTGACGCGATAGCGAAACCAGGCCAGCAGTTCGCCGTACAACCGCGCGCTGACGATGTCGTAATAGTCGCGCTCGATGAACAGGCAGGGGTGCGGATTTGAGATCGCGGGCACATCTTCCTGGCTTGCCGAATGACCATGATCTTGCCGTTCGCCAACGTGACATACTTGGGCGGATACGGCACCATCGGATACTGCATTGGCCGCAAAACGGTCTCCAACTCCATATCTAACGCCATAGACGGACTCCTTATCGCTTAAGATTTTTGTTCAGACCGACCAGCCGGTCGTTCCGCCAGATTCTTTTTCGTCAACGCATTCAACCGCTCGACGTGCGCGGGATCATACGCATCGCCGAACTTGGTCTTGGGCATCGACGCTCTTCGCCATTAATTCTTCACCAGCGGGCATCGTCGACGATGGCCACGCGCGACCAATGCTCGACTCGCCATCGACAAAGCGCCACAGGAAGAAGCCGATCGTCACGCGCTGATTGCACGGCAGATCGATCTCGCCGCCGAAGCACTCGGCGTGAATGATGCTGTACGGGAACATCTCGATGTGCATCAACTGATACTTGGTGTCATCGAAGAATTCGGCCAGCGGCATGCCGTACTTGTTGCGGAACACTTTATCAGCCTGGCGAAGTTGGCGCGGCATCCAATCGCCAGCTGAATGATGGTATTCATCGGATGATCAGCGCTGCTGCCGCAATCGACGGCGATCCACTAATCTTCTTGGCCTTCGCCCACTCCAGCAAACTCGCGATCGGGGCCGGGATGCTTCACCATGTGGCGGATCTCATCGAAACGGCCAGGATGATCCCAGCCAGAAGTGGTAGTAGCCGGTGTGGATCACGAGGATGTCGCCCTCTTTAACCTCGACGCGGTCTTCGATCATCTTGCTGGTGTACACATCATAGTCGCCGCAGATGTCGCTTAAAGATCGACGATTACGCCTTCATGGATCAGAAAGTCCGCATTTCGAGCGAGGCGATATCCTTGCCCGGCGTGTAAGTGAATCTCGCCGTCGGTGTGTTGCCCAGGTGATTAGAGTGCGTCAGCACCTGGCCGTTAGCCCCGTTGGGCGCAAGGCGCTTGAAGTACTTCACCTGGCCAGCTCATACGTCGGCCAAGCGGGTGTCGCAATGCCAAGCGGGATAGTGAGGTCGATGAACTTCATGTTGCAGCTCCTTTGAGGTGAGATGGGTTGGTCTAATGAGTAACGAGTAATGAGTAAGTTACTCGTTAGCATTGCGCTTTGAGTGCTTCAAATGCCTCCTTAAGCATTGTTCTGGCGCTCGCAAGATGCCCGCCCACCATGCCAACGCCGGGTTTCTTGTGCGCGATGCCGGTGTTCAGGCGCGGCAAGATGCCTGTTTCCATGACTTTGCGCACATCGATGCCCGGCAATTGTGCCGCGAAGGTCAAGATCGGAATGGTGAAGCCTTCGTGCTCGCCAAACGCGATCTCGTACATTTCGCGCGTCGCATCGATTGCCATCTGTGGTGTACGCCGACGAACTGTGTGATCGCGGGCGCGGCCGCCATCGCAAAAACCACGCGGCACGCCGTCTCCGTGATGGTGCTATCGCCGATGTCGGGATTGGCATCGTCTGCAGTGAGCCAGTACAAGCCTTGGACCTGGCCCGCCGGGGCGATGAACACACCGCTCGGGCATACCGGCTATCTTGATGCCGAAGTCACCGTGCCGTTACCGCCATCACAATCACAATGCTGCTGCCGCCGATGCCTTCCGCTGGTTCGACGGCGCATTTGCCTGCGGGCATGCTCAAGTTGAGGAACCAGTGATCGTTGCGATCGATGAACTCGATCACTTTGGCGAGGATTTCATTATCGCGATTGGTGCAGGCGAGCGCAGGGCCGATCGCGCGGAGGAAAGGCTTGTGCCCGCTCGTTGCGATTGTGCCCTTCATCGCCCGTAGCGCAGCGCTTGAGCGATCAACGCCTTTCACGTCGATGCCATTGGGCGGGGACTGCAAAGCCCGATCGAGCGTAGGGATACAGATCGGTTTCATCCACTTGCAGACGCGCGATCACTTCACAGCCCCATGCCGCCATAGCGCAGCACTTTGCCCAAACCTTCGTTTTGGGTACAAAACGCGCGATTGCCAAGGCCTTATTCTCGAAGACAAACACCGGCATCGACGGCGACGACGCCCGCCATCGGCCCGACCGAATGATGATATGCGGCGAAAATTCAATGTCACCCGAAGCGGCAAGTTTCTCCGCTTCGGCTTCATCTTGCGCGAGGCCTTCGCACATCAGCGCGCCCATCACCGCGCCGCGTTGCGGCCCGCACATCCGCTCCCCACGTGATGGGCGGACCGCGTGCAGGATCATCTTGGTGTGCATGCCGGGGATCACTTCGCGGGCAAGCCCCATACTCCGATGAGTGTCGGTCACGGCGCGGCCTTGATGCGCTGGATAGCTTCTTCATTCGCCGCATCGATGTCCACACCTGCCTTGGTCACGCGCCAGCGCGGCACCATCGACGGGCGGCTTCCAATCGACATCGATCACGGGCACGCTCTGCTCTTTCACCGATTGCGCCATGCTGTTGAGGCCGACGTTAATGACGGTCAACGGTTGTCCGAAGAATTCATTCAGTTGTGGCATTTCTCATCCTTGAGATGCTTTGGTAAATGAGTGCGGCGCATGGCGCGGAATATCCTGGCCGAGTTCAATATTTATCCAGTGGGAATCAGCA
This sequence comes from Anaerolineae bacterium, assembly GCA_046328575.1. Taxonomy (GTDB): domain Bacteria; phylum Chloroflexota; class Anaerolineae; order Fen-1058; family Fen-1058; genus JAGOBP01. Next base: position 68,966 of record JAXLWI010000002.1, on the reverse strand, counting down.
TGAACAACGGAATGGTTCGATCCAACGGCATGAAGTGGCACTTTGACGTTCCATCCAACTTGCTTCATCCGTACGCCAAGCCAACCATTTATTGGCTTTCAGAGCAGGCACGCGCAATACTAAAGCAAAACCATGCTTCAGGCCGATTTGCACTTTGACGATGGATTCAATGTTGTCCCCGAAGTTGAATAGACTGAACCAACTCGGAAAACTTGCAGGCCGGTTTCAGATTTCAATCACACGATCATAGATCATCGGATACATCATCACAGCGATCAAAACCAAGTAAGGCAGACTAGTAGTAGATCGTCTGTGGTAGAGCACGTCGCCTGTAACAAGTGGCTTGATCATCAAAGCAAGACTGATACAGCCACAACTATCACCGTTATCATCGCCTTGGCGATAGACCTTACTGCGCTTTGATCGCACGGTTGCGCCTCCTACCACGCTTTATGTTCATTCTCACACGATCATGGCCACCAGTTTCGCCGCTGCCGCATTGCTGTCACACACGATCACGCCCGCACTCCGTAGGGCCGCGACTTGCGCGCTGAGCCGCTGCGGGTCTTGCTCCGTGCCGGTGACCGATGCGACAACGATTAATTCGCCTGTGGCCTGCTGCTTCGGCCTGCCGGATCGCCGGACCGAGTTCGCTGGCGCGTCGGGATGCGCGCCGTAGCCGATGACAACATCGAGCATGATCACGGCCACTTCGGGATCACGCGCTTTGCAGCAACCGCCTAATTCGCAGGTCGTTGTCGATCATCGGGTGTGGACGACCGACCGTGAATTCTTCTTCACCCAGATCGACGCAGGTGTGCTTGACGCTGCAGAATCGGCGAGTTGCTGTTCGTGCCGCAGCGGCGCATTCGATAGCACTGGTTCTTTCAGCACATCGCGCCAGATGACTTGGGATTCGTAACACAGCGTGCCACCGGAAAACAAACCCCGCAAGTACTTTTGCTCGGGCTTAGCGTTGCGCGCAGTTCTTTGGCTTTGGCTTGAAGTTCGATTTCTTCATGTGCCATCTCTTCGGCGACATTACGTTCGCACCCACGGCGTTCGCGGCGAGGAGTGCAGTTTCTTGCAGCGTGCGGGCCATCGTCGCGTTGGGGATCGATCGGAACTGATCGGGCTGCACCCATGAAGCCGACGATCGTAAGCCAGCTGCTCGCCGCCACTTGATCGAGGATCGCTTCAGCCACGCTCGGTGACGGCGGCTTGTTGACGAGCGTGATGACCTTTGTCGCTGATCAGCCGGTGGGCTTTAAGGCCTTCCAGCATCATGATGCCGCCGGATGTCTTCTTTAAGGTCGCGACTGGTCGTGCCGGATGCCACCTCCTGAGTGATGCCGATGCCGTTCTTCGCCAGCAGCGTGCTGACTTCCTGCAAGCCCGTGCCCGCCGCCGACACGATGCCGACTGGCCCACCTTGACACGACGTTGGCAAAGCCCAGCGCCGTTGAGGATGGTGCCTGCGCCGGGACCCATCAACAGCAGGCCGTGATCGCGCGCATATTTCTTCAGCGTGATTTCGTCTTCGAGCGTGACGTTGTCGCTGAAGAGCAACACGTGCAGGCTGCGCTGCAGAGCGTCCCGCGCTTCATCGGCGGCGTACCGGCCCGCGACGGAGATCACGGCGACGTTGGCTTTGGGATTGGCCTTCACCGCGCCGCGCAGGGTCTTGGGGCGAAACTCCGCGCCTTCGTCCGTCGACCGTTTTTGCTTCAACAATTTCTCGGCTTCGAGCAAGGCCGCATCGGCCACAGCATCGTTGGCGCTGACGACGATGACGAGATCGTTGTAGGGTTGACGCGCCATCGGGCGTGAGCAAACCGGCCTCGCCGATCAAGGCCTTGTTGGCCTCAGTCGCCATGATCACGCCCACATCGATCACGCGCCGGGGAACTTGGCCCAACTCACGCGCGACCAGCATCAGCGTGACCGAATCGTGATACTCACTTTTTCTTGACGAGGGTCTTGATAGTCAATGTGCGCTCCTTGTGAGACCGTCATTGCGAAGAGGCCGTAGGCCGACGAAGCAATCTCTCATGGACTGTAGATGCTTTGCATCCTTCGACTGCGCAACGAAACGCTTCGCGTGTTGTTCGCTCAGGATGCTCGCAATGACGAGGATTGGCAATCTATTCCTTCATCTGGTCGATGATTCCGCGACACTCAACACTTTGCCGTATGATGCGGCCAAGGCGGCGAGGAATGCGCGATATGCACCTGCGGCGCGGGGATGGTCTCGCCTTGAAAGACTAGCGTGCGAGCTGCGAGCATCATGCGCGACGATGCACTCAAAGCCGAAGTCGAACGCGGCGCGGGTGGTGGCATCGACGCACATGTTGGTCTGCATGCCGCAGACGACGACGCGCGTGACACCGTGCTGCTTGAGATGCTCGAGCAGCGGCGTCTCGCGGAAACTGTTGGGATAGTGTTTCTGGAACACGACTTCGTTTTCGCTCTCGATCGGGCGTACGTTCTCGTGAATCTGCCCGCTGATCGAGCCGCGGGCAGCATCGTTCGGCGCCGGTGCCTGATCGCCACGTGCTGGATGTGAACGATCGGCTGGCGGATCTGCCGGAAATGCTCGAGCAGTTCACGTTGCTTTCAGGCTGGCGGCGATGGGTTCGTGCAGCGCGCGCCGCCACCGCCGGGGAATAGTCGTTCTGAATATCGACGAGGATCAAGGCTGTGATCATGAGATTCTGACTCCTATTCGTCACGCAAAGCCGATCGGATTTCAGGTAATCGCGGCTTCGCGTCTAGTTTCGACGACTGCTCTTGTAGAAATTGCCTTCCGGGTTAAGGTTGAGTGACTTTCCTGCTAATCCGCGCCCCCACCCCGCCCTCCCCCGTCAGACATCCTTCAGCTCCGCTGCTCTCCGCTCACGCCGTACCCGCGAAGCGGCGCGCTAAGGCGGGATGCGTTCGACAGTGGAGGGAGCAGCCCCATCCCCTCCCCTGTGATGTGCTTGCACTCCATCCGCAGGGGAGGGTGCCCTGTGCGCGCGGGGAGGGGTTCCCCTCCGCCCGCGCCGGGGTTCAAAATGAACGGTGATGGCGGGTTGGGGTTAGATAGCGCAGATCCTTACACTGAAGTTTGAATCTTAAAACAACTTGACTGCATATTTAGCACCGGAACCCAGTACGCGCCGTACTTTACGGGCGTTTTACGCAAAACATCAGCCACCCATCGCAATAATATGAATCAAAGTTAGATGGACTGAGCGGTGGAAAAAAGACGTGTTGTATGGATCTTTCAGAAAGAGCGTATCCAAAAACATGCCTGCGAGGATTTGGTCAAGGCGATCGTGCATCTACCGTAGCGATGCTCATTGCCCGGTGCGCAAACAGTGTATATCGCTGGGCCACGCCATTTCGCATATAAGCCAAGAGATCTAAAATTCCAACAACATTTGAGAGAAACGAGTAGTCCGGGATAAGCGAAGTAAGGGGGGAGGGGCAATATTTGCGAGTTTGCCTATCCGTAACATCGGAATGGCTTCATGGCTTTTTTCTATCTCATCTTTTAGCTGAGCCGCGCTTAACCGAGCAGAATATTTCTAGGCAGTGGTGATGTTTTAGACTGGCCTCTATTAAATTAGCATAGCGATTCGCCCGCGAAGCGTGCCTCCAACCGCCCACCTGCACCCGCCACGAATCGTTGTCGGGATTTAACATTACACCTAGATACGTTGCTTGGATATCTCTACATTCAATGTTGTCTTCAAAAAAAAAATCACGGTAAAGGGACACAGCCATGAACGATATAGTCCGGCTTTGACCACTAAAAGACGGCTCAGAATCTGGTTCAGCATCTGTATAGCCTCTATCGCAAAATTCGCATATACGTAACCGTCACCTTCTCAACTTCAAAAGCACCCACAATCCTTGCGAACCCAGACAGAAATCGTAATCTCACCATTCTTTCCATAATAGGTTCTCTTTGATTCAATATGGAAATAGACTCTACAATATGCTTTCGACATTCCCAATACAGCACTACTTGATGTGTTGGCAAGATTCGCACTATTCATATCGGATTACATGCTTGCCATGCATGCGTTTTAGTTCATCCACGAACTTTTCCACACTCAGGGCAACAGTTTAAGATCGACATTTGTCGAGTTACCTCCTTTTGGCGCTTCAAATGCTTGTGTTGTTATAGATAAAGCGAGACAGGCAGAGGACGATTTCTTCATCCCTCATCCCTCATCCCTCCGCCCTCATCCTTTACTTCTACCACCGCATCCACCATCGCAAGGTACACCTTCTCCGGTAAATGCGGCTCACCGGGCCGCTCACGCCGACTGCGTCATAGATCGCGTTCGCAATCGCCGGGATGGTCGGCACCAGCGCGTGCTCACCGATGCCGCGCGCGCCCACGGCCGTCGTCCTGCGGCACCCTCCACGATGATGGCCTCCACTTCGCGCGGCGCGTCGGCGCTGGGTGGCGATGCGGTAATCGACGAAACTGGGATTCTGCATCTTGCCACGTCCTTCAACTTCTTGATCGCCTCGAACAGCGCCGTGCTCATGCCCTGCACGAAGCGCCTTCCATCTGCGCCTTCACCATCTCGGGATTGATCGCCTTGCCCATGTCGAACGCGGCCACGGCCTTGATGATCTCGACCTTGCCCGTGTCCAGGTCACTTCCACCTCGACGGCTTGCGCGCCCGTTGTGTAGTGAACCACCGCGCGCGGACCTTGCCCGGTTTGCGGATCGAGGCCGGTAACGTACGTCGGCATGAAGTTGCCGCGCCCGATCGGGCCACCGATCACCTGATCGTTCGGCTTCGCCATCACCGTAAATCACGATGTTTTTCAGCGGCAGCGCGCCTTCGCTCTTGTACGAAATCACGTTGCCGTCGACGATGTCGAGATTGTCGATGTTTTCGCCCCACGCCTGCGACACCATCTCCAGCACTTGTTTCTTCGCAGCATCGGCGCAGCCGCTTTCACCGCATTACCCATGCTCCACGTCAGACGGCTCGCCACCGTCTGCCACTCATAGGGAGCTATACTTCGTATCGACCAGCGCGGCGTGCGCACCTCGTCTACGGCACACCCAGCGCGCCTGCCGCCATCTGCGCCATCACGGTGAACGCCCCCCTGCCCGATCTCTTGTCCGCCCAGCCCGACGGTCACGTGTCCATCTTCAGCGAATTCCTGCACGCTCGATCCGGCATTTGACGGCATCGCGAGCGCTTTCCACATGATGGCGAGGCCCTTGCCGCGTTTCTTATTGGGAGCGGACGGCGCGCGCTTCTTCCCCGCTCGATCGCTTCGGCGGCCTTCTCGATGCACTGTGACAAACCGATCGGTTATCTTCATGCCGGTGAGGATGATGTCGCCGTCTTTCACACAGTTGATGCGGCGGAACTCGACCGGATCCATCGATCGCGTGAGCCAACTCGTCGATGCACTGCTCTAAACCGGAATGCATCTCCGGCATGCCAAAGCCGCGCATCGGCCCACCGACCGGATGATTGGTGTACACGCAGCGGCTGTCGATCTTGAGGTTCGGCACGAAGATAAAAGACCCGCTGCCGCTATAGCCCGATGCGCGTGTGATGTTAACGCCGTATTCGGTGTATGCGCCCGCGTCCCAATAGTATTGGTTTTCAACGGCAACCATCTTGCCGTTTTTATCGCAGCCCATCTTGAAGTGCGCGGCAGGCCCCTGTCGCACAAACGCGGTGAAGAATTCTTCTTCGCGCGTCAGGCGCAGTTTCACCGGACGGCCTGGCACTTTCGACGCGATGCAGACCGTCAGCCGCTTCCATGCTAAGGCCGCTTTGCAGCCGAAGCCGCCGCCGACGAAGGGCGCGATCCTTGCACATCGCTTTGCGGGAACGGTAATGCTTTCGCGATCAGGTTGCGCTGCGCAAACGGCGTTGCGACGAGCCCCACAGCGTGATCTTGCCCTTCTCGTCCACCTTCGCCGATCGCGACACGCGTACGCTCGATCGGCACGTGCTACACGTGCGGGATTTTATACTTGTGTTCGACAATCGCCGCACACTGTGACCACGCGCTATCAACATCGCCCTTGCGAATCTGCGTGATTGGATACGTTGGTGCCCGGCTGCGGGAAGATGAAGTTGGGCGCTTCATACGTGCCCAGATCGGGATGCAGCAGCGGCGCTTCCGGCGAAGCCCCATACTCTGGATCAAGCACCAGCGGCAAGACCTCGTACTCCACCTCGATCGAGCAAACGAAGCGCTTTTCCGCGATCTCTTCGCTGATGGCGGCCACGCCGCGACCCGGATCACCGATGTAGCGCACGCGCTCCCGCGCGCAAAGATCGAGCGATCGGCAATGTATAAGCCCGTCAAGCCAGGGAACTCGTCGCCGGTAACGATGGCCTTCACGCCAGGTAATTTCTTCAGCTTTCTCCACGTTGATCAGTTTGATCAGCGCGTGCGGATGCAGGCTGCGCACGATCCGCGCATACAGCATCCCGGCCCAAACTGAATATCGTCGGCGAAGATCGCCGCGCTGCCTGTCACCTTCTCATGCGCATCTTTCCGCGGCACTATCGCCTACGGGATGTGGAATCTTTTCAATCGGTTGTGTTGTCATACATCCTCCGATATTTGGGACACGGATTGGACAGATGAACGCGGATTTCTCTTTTGTTAACTGCTCACGCCTGGATTGCCAAATCCGGTAAGCGGATTTGACAATCCGCCGAGGAGCATTCTACAAAGTCAAATCCGTGCAAATCTGCGCCAAGCGTCCCGTGTTATCCATGTCTAACTCTCTGCCGCCAACTTCACCGCTTCGATGATACGCGTATAGCCGGTGCAGCGGCACGATTTTCCACCAGCGCATCGCGGATTTCGTGCTCGGTCGGGTGCGGATTCCAGTCGGCAGTACCCGCGACGAGATCAAAATACCGGGAGTGCAGAAACCACATTGCACGCCGCCCGCATCGATCATTGTCTGCTAGATCCGGATCGAGTTGATGATCGTGCGACAGACCTTCCACCGTCACGATCTCCGCGCCGTCTACGCATTCCACGGCCAGCACCATGCAGCTGTTCACCGGCTCGCCCGTCCCACAGCACCGTACACGCCCCGCACTCGCCCGCTGCGCAGCCGTTCTTCGTACCCGTCAGCGCCGAAGCTCTCGCGCAGCATAGTCAGCAAGGTCATATTCGCAGGAATATCGACAATCTCGGCTGACCCATTAACAGTTATGGTTATTCGATGTAAAGACATAGTTCCTCCGTCAATTAGTCTTTAGTCCGATAGTCTCGTAGTATTTTCGGTTAGTGAGCACATCTTAACTGCAAGACTGCGTGACTACTGGACTAGCCGACTAGCTTCTCCCACACATCCATCAACGCCTTGCGCGTCGCATTCCGGACCATCAACTTACGATAGCGCGCACTGCCGCGCAGCAAATCGATCGGTGTGACTGAATCCATCGCGACGTCGGCAGCCTCATCGATCAGGCTCCGGCGTGACGACTTCTCGCTCAACAGCGACATATCGGGCATAAACGGCGTCGGTGCGACGGACGCCAGCGCCACGAAGAACCGATAACGCGACACTGTCGTGTCGTCGGGATCGCCGAAAGCCGTCACGCCCACGATCGCCAGATCGCCGATCGCATTGCGGCCAACTTGATATATTTGCCCTGTGCGCCCTTAGGCGGCAGCGGATATTCGACCGCAACCACGATGTCGCCAGTTTCAACACCGTTGCCGGCCCTTTGAAAAACGTACGCAGCGCCTCCACGCGATCGCCATCGACGCCGTGTACGTGTACCTTCGCATCAACACCAACCCCGCACCATAATCCGTGTCCCCCGCAGGCGAAGCGTTGCACAAATTGCCCGCCACCGTCGCGCGAGTCCGCAACTGATAACTCGCCACGGTGTGCGCTGCCTCGGCCAACACCGGATAATGCTCGTTCACTTCGGCAGGAAACCGGCAATCGGTTCGTAAGTGACCGCCGCCCCTACCGCAAACCTACCGCTGGGATAAACGTCAAATCGTTCATGCCAGGCAGGCCCTTCACATCGACCAGATGCTTATCCTTCCATACGCCATCACGCATGCGCACGAAGACATCTGTGCCGCCGATGAAGGCGCGCGCTTCGCCCACATGCTGCGCCAGAAAGGCGCTGGCCTCGCTCAGCAGGCCGGTTTGATGTAATCGAACTCTGGTAAACCGGGATGTGCTGTGATCATCTTCACCTCGTGACAGGTCTCTCGCAAAGACGCGGGAAAGCGCAAAGCAAACGCAGAGCGGCTTTGCGCCTTTGCGAGTTCAGATTTCGAAGCGACTATTCGTAGTTGACGTTTTTCGCGCTCTTCCACGCCGAACTTCGACGGCGGCAGGATCAGAAGACCAGATTCAGCAGAATACCGGCCAGCGCACGCGAACAAATCGCCAGGATGCCGTTCAGGAAGATGACGGGAATCTGGAACAGGAAGATGCCGTCCTTCAGCGCCAGGTTGCCGCCGATGCCCCGTGATCAGGATCGTCGCGCCCACGGCCAGTTGGCGCGGCTCGAACAGATTCACCTTCTCCGACTGAATCAGCGCAATACCTTGCATGCCGATGACGCCGAACAGGTAGATCGACAGGCCGCCTGTGACAGCGGTCAGGATCGTCTCAACGAGGGCTGCCAAACTGCCAAACGAATCCTAACAAGATCGCAATCACGCCGGCCGTCATCAAGACCGGCACCGAGCAGATTGCAGTGATTGCCATCAGGCTGTTGTTCTCGCCATAGTTGGTACCAGCGCAGCCGCCAGAAACCGACCACTAGGTCATCGCTGCCGTCTGCGATCAGGTTCAACCCAATCAGTTTCTTGATCTCGATCGGGGCGCGCTTGAGCTTAGCGAAAACAGTGCGTCGATGTACAGACTCATCTGATACCGTTGCGCCGTGCTTTCGGGAATAGCGATTTGCAATCGCGATCAATGACACGCTGACGACCACGGCCCATGAGTTGGGATTCTCAAAGGCTGGGAAGGTGATGCGAGGCACGCGCACCCAATCGGCCGCCATGACGGCGTCGAATTTGACCACGCCCATCAGCGCCGCCAGCACCGTAGCCAACGATCGCGCCAAACAAGATGGGCAGCATGCCGAGAACCCAGACCTTTACCTTGCAGGAGCGAACGGAGAAGATGATCGTTGCCACCAGCGTAACCAGCGAGATCGTCAATTAGCGCTGGCACTGCCTAACGCAGCACCAGCCAGCGCCACACCGATAACCGATAGCGACGCTGCCGGTAATGACGGGCGGCAGCACCAACATCCCAACGCGAGCTTTGCCCTGCATGATCAACAGGCCAGCAAGGATTTCGACCACGGCCGTGCCCATGATGCCCACTTGCGCAATGCGCACACCTTCGCCGCAGTAGGTCGTAGCCGGATTGGCAAAGCAGTCTTTGGCATACAAATTCATCACCGTGATCACGACGGAGATGGCTGGCTGGAGCCGTAATACATCAGGGATTTTGCGCTTGGACACAGTAAGGCGATGATCGTGCCCAGGCCGCTGGCCAATAGCGTAACGCCAACATCGAACTTGGTGAGAATGGCGACGAGCACCGTCGCGGGGAACATAGTCAAGACTTGCTGAATGCGAGGCTGATCATCGAACCGATCGGCGGGACATCCTGCGGTAAATAACCAATCACTTTGCCTTCTGGAACAGTTGTAGCGGCCATACGAGGCTCCTTCACTCAAAGGAAAAAGTTGGGGTCGATGCTTACCCGGCAAACAACAGCAGCACGATTCAGACCTTTAACGACTGGTCACCTCCTTGTAAAGATTCGCGGCGCGGCGTTTGTGCCAAACAAAACAAGTCTTGTTGCAAAAGCAACAAGACTCGTCTGGATGGATTGGAATCCAGCGGATGGACTCAAGGTAATACAGGCTGTACGCTGAGCTTCACACATTGGCTTTGCCCCAAACTGCTCGCCCCTTGACTACCCTGTCTGCCAAAACCGTAGGCACACTATGCCATGAAATCACGGCCATATCCACTGCCAAATGTCATGTCAAACGATTCTAAGTCTCATTTCTGGCCATGACTGATCCTGATGGATGGGAGAAAACTGGTCTCGATTGGCCTACTGGCCCCGCTTGCCTGGTGCTACATTAAACCCGCATTTCCTCGAATCGGTGCGCGGCGTTTAGACTGACCCTTAATTCTAGATCAGTGAGGCCAGTCTCCAAATCAAAAAGCAGCAGCTTACACTGCCCGCTGCCTTTCAAAATTAAGACGACTGATCGTCTAACTCGTCGTGGCTCCTGAGGGCCGCCACGAACTGACGTCGGTCTGTTTCGGCTGCGTACCGGTTGAGTAACGGAACCCCAACAATCGCAGGCCGTTCAACACCACAGTACCGTGCTGCCTTCATGACCGACCACGCCCAACGGTAACGGCAGATGGATGCCAAAGGCTGGAATACCAACAACACGATCACACTCAGCGCGAACGTCAGGTTCTGCTTCACGACTTGTCGCGCCTTGCGTGCCAGCGCAATCGCATGGAGCAACTTACTTGAATCCGTCCGACATCAGCACCACGTCGGCGGTTTCCAGCGCCACGTCCGAACCCGCCCCCGCCATCGCGATGCCCAAGTCCGCCGTGGCCAGCGCGGAGCGCATCATTCACACCATCGCCCACCATTGCGATTGAACCATGTAACGCGAACGCAGTAACTTCAACTTTTTCAACTTTATCTTCCGGCAGTAAGCCCGCGTGAAATTCATCCGCCCGCCTGCGCCGCGATGCCCGCCCCGCGCGCAACTCATTATCGCCCGTCAGCATCACCACACGCTCCACACCCAGCGCCTGCAATTTGCCGCACGAACTCAGCCGCGCCTGGTCGCAGCGAATCAGCCACCGCCACCAAGCCACGCCATTGATGGTTGCGATACACCACCATCACCGTCTGGCCTTGCTGCTCCAACTCACGCACGCGCCGCTGCAGCTCACTCGGCATCGACACGCGCCGCTCGTAAAACAATCGCTCCCCGCCGATCCACACCGGCTCGTCATTTGAATTCGCTTCCACGCCTGTCCTGGCGTCGCCCGAAAGATCGGTCACCGTCTGCAGCGTCAAATGTCGGCGCTTTGCTTCGTTGACGATTGACGCTGCCAGCGAACTCTCGAAGCGCGCTTCAACAGAGGCCGCTGATCAGCAGTTCATCGGCAGTCACCAGCCCGATCAGTTTCCACGTGCGTCACGATCGGTTTGCCCGCCGTCAACGTCCCTGTCTTATCGAACGCCACCACTTTGATCGTCGCCATCTTTTCCAGATGCACGCCGCCGCTGAACAACACGCCGTGGCGCGCGCCGTTCGCAATCGCCGACAGGAACCAGCGCCGGAGTCGAAATCACCAGCGCGCACGGCACGATGCCACCACCCGCTGAGCCGCATCCATTGCTCGATAAACGCTAAAGAATTCTTCGCGGAAAAACAGCGGCGGCACAATCGTCAGCAGCACCGCGCCTGCTACCACCAACAGCGCGTACGTCTGCTCAAAGTTATCGATGAACTGCTGCGTGCGCGCTCGATTGGATTGTGCGTCTTCGACGAGTTTGATGATCTTCGCCAGCGTCGTATCTTGCGCCAGATGCGTGACTTTGATCTCAATCGAGCCGCGCCCATTCAGCGTGCCCGCAAACACAGCCTCGCCCGTCTTCTTCAGCACCGGCATCGATTCGCCCGTAATCGCCGCCTGATCGATCTCCGACTGCCCGTCAACGATCTCACCGTCAATGGGGATGCGTTCGCCGGGTCGCACCAGCACTCGATCGCCCAGCACCAACTGTTCGACCGGCAGCGTGATCGTGCGCGAGCCGCGCCGCACCAGTGCCTGCGGCGGACGTAGATCAAGCAACTTACTGATTGCGCGTCGATTGCGATCCATCGCGTACGCTTGCAGCGTGTTTGACAATGAAAACAGGAACAACAGCACTGCGCCTTCGGCAGGCTGACCGATCGTAGCCGCGCCGAGCGCCGCCAAAATCATCAACAGATTCACGTCGAGGCGTTTCTCTTTCAACGCACCCAGGCCATCGATCAGACCGTAATAGCCACCCGTCACAAATGCGACGACGTACAGCACCGTTGTCAACGTCGCATTGCTGCTGCCGACGATGCCCGCCGTAATCGTCGCCAGCAAAGTCGCAATCGTAAAGATGATCTCTAACTGGCCGCGATCGAGGCCGCGTTTCTCTTCAGTCTTCTTCGCTTGCGGGGCAGGCCCTTCGACAGCGTGGCCTTCACCAAACGAGCGACTCACGCGGCTTAACTCAGCGGACGCTAATGCGGTCGGATGCAGCGCGATGTCCATTTGTCCGTCGCGAAACGTCGTCGTTGGCGTCGCCAATCGACCAACAAAGTGCGGCTGAATCTGGCGACTCATTTGCGCGAGACACGCCGCGCAGGCCGCCGACGATTTTTGATCGCAGTGCATCACCAGCGAAACAGCCTCACGTCCCAGGTGCTGCGCCAACGACTTGGCCGTTTCGTCATGCAGCACACGCGGATCGTACGCTAATTCGAGACGGTTATGCTCCACATCAAACTGGATCGAATCGATGCCTTGATAACCCTTAATAGTGTCACCCAACACATCCGTACAACGCAGTTTCTCTTCCATTATTGACCTCGTTTAGCGCGCGGCCTTGCGAGCCGCCTTGCGGCCACAGGTCGCGCACAGCCCGTAGTACACGATGCGCGCTCCGTGAATTTCAAAGCCCGATCGCTTCGCCATCGCTTCCAGAGACGGCACTTGATCATCCGCGACCACGTCAACGATTTTGCCGCAGTTCTGGCAGATCACATTGACGTGCGGATCGGTGTCGGCGTCGTAGTGCGCGGCGTCATCGCCCACCCGGCCGATCTCGTGAATCAGCCCCAGTTTCACCAGCGAATCCAGCGTGTTGTAGACTGTCGTCTGGCTCATCGTCGGAAAGCGCGGCTGCAACTGTTGATAGATCGCCGTAGCAGTTGGGTGCGTGCGATTGTCGGCCAGCAGTTCCAGAATTGCCAGCCGCTGCGGCGTCAACTTCAAGCCGGCATCTTTCAGGCCTTGCACCAAAGACGCATAATGTTGTTGAGGGGGTGTCATTTGGTCTAATTCCTAATTTGTAATAAATACAAATTAGATTATACCGTCGCTTGGGGCGTTGTCAAGCTAAAAACAAAACGCTCGCCTTGTGCGAGCGTTCAATGTAGTCAGACCCTAACCGATCGATTTGACCGCGTCGATGCGCCGGTCACGCCAGCGCCGCACGATCACGCCGCGTTCCGGCGCAAACAGGAAAACGAGGAAGAAGATCGCGGTCGCCGTCAGGACCACCGCCGCACCTGAAGCAATGCTAATGTAGAAGCTCAGATACAACCCAACGACGCTGGACACCGCACCGATCAGCGCCGCGACGATCATCATCGACGGCAGGCGGCGCGTCAACAAGTAAGCCGCCGCGCCCGGCGTCACCAGCATCGCGGCGACCAACCCCACACCCACCGTTTGCAGCGACACGACGATGGTCAACGCCAACAACACCAGCATGAAGATGCGGAGTCGTTCGGCGGGCAGGCGCAACGTCGCCGCCAGTACCGGATCGAACGACACGACTAGGAACTCGCGGTATAGCACCACGATCGTGATCAGCACCCCAGCGCCCAAAATCGCGGTGAGCCACAAGTCACCAGTGCTGACGCCCAGTACGTTGCCAAACATGATGTGCGTCAAATCGACCGCGTAAGTACGAATCGTGCTGATCAGCACCACGCCCAGCGACAGCGCTGCCGCGAACAGAATCCCGATCGCGGTATCCTCTTTGATCGTCCCCTGCCGCGAGAAGAACCCGATGCCAATCGCGACCAACACCGCCGCAATCAACGCGCCAATCAGCAAATTACCGTTCAGCAGATACGCAATCGCCACGCCGGGCAGAATCGCGTGCGCCAACGCATCGCCCATAAAGGCCATGCCGCGCAGCACCACGTAGCTGCCCACCACCGCGCACAAGATACCTACCATCACCGCAGCCAGCAAGCCGCGCTGCATGAATTCGTACGTCAAAGGCTTGGTCAATAACTCAATCATAGACATACACCAACTGCTAAGTTCATCGTTGTACCCATGTCCATTCGTGGTTGCCTTTACACCAGCAACCGCGCATCGTCAGGCGGGCAGCATTCATCGACCACCGCCGCGCCGTTGGGCAGCATCAGGACCTGTCCACTGAATGCCTGCCCCAGTGCCTGCGGCGTCAGCACCTCAGCCACTGGCCCGTAGCCGACGACGCGATGATTCAACAACAACACGTGTTCAAAGCGCGTCGCCGCCAAATTCAGATCGTGCGTGGAGATCATCGCCGTCACTTGCTGCCGCTTCAAGTCATCCAGCAAATTCAGCGTCGCTTCCTGCGTGGCCGCATCGACACCTGTGAATGGCTCATCCATCAACAAAATGTGCGGCTCCTGCGCCAGCGCTCGCGCCAAAAACACGCGCTGTTGCTGCCCACCAGACAATTCGCCGATCGATCGGTTGGCGAGGTTAGCGATGTTGAGTTGTGCCAAACTGTGCATGACCAGATCACGATCGTATTTTGTGGGCCGTTTCATCCAACCGAGGTTACCGTAGCGGCCCATCATCACCACGTCGTTGACCGTCACCGGGAAGCGCCAATCGATATCGTTGCGCTGCGGCACATAGGCCACGCACTCTTGATGCGCGCCGAGCGGCAAACCGTGAATCAGCACCTCGCCACGCCGTGCGGGCAGCAAGCCGACAAGCACTTTGAATAACGTCGATTTGCCCGCGCCGTTCGGTCCGACGACGGCCAAGCGCGCGCCGTGCGGCACTTGAAACGATACGTCGTCGAGGATGGTTTCGCCGTCGTAACCGGCGGTGACGCCGCGCAGTTCCAAGCGTGCAGGTTCAGCACTTTCAAAATGATGGGTCACTTTAGCGCACTCACAATCGCCGTCGTATTGAAACGCATCATATCCAGATAGGTCGGGGCGCGGCCATTCGGTTCAGTGATCGAATGTGTGAACAAATCCGTCACCACTTTCGCGCCGGTTTCGCTCGCCACTTGTTGCGCCAACTGCGGATTTGTGCCAGTCTCCAAAAAGATCGCCTTTGCACCGCTCGCTTTGATGTGATCGATCAGCGCCGCAAGCTGCTGTGCCGATGGCGAGGCTTCCGTACCGACGCTCGGTACGATCGTACCAATGATGCGAAAACCATAACGATCCGCATAGTAACCGAAACTCTCATGGTTGGTCACCAACAACCGATCGGCCTCCGGTATCTGCGCGACCTGATCGGCGATCCAGCGATCGAGTTCTTCCAACTTCATAATGTACGCCGCGGCGTTGGCCTTGTAAGTGTCCACGCCAGCCGGATCGGCTTTGGACAAGGCATCGCGAATGTTCTCGACGTAGGTGACCACGTTGTTCGGATCGAGCCAGAAATGTGGATCGCCGTGCGGATCGTCGAGAATTTCGTTATCGCTAGGCTGGCGGCTTTTCAGCCCGGCCGATGCTTCGATCACCGCGCGCTGCCCACCCGCATTTTGCAAGAGTTTCTCAAGAAAGATCTCAAAGCCCGCACCATTAACGATGAAAACCGCGCTGTCGGCCACCAACGCCACGTCTTGCGGCGTCGGCTCGAAGCTATGCGGGTCTACGCCGATCGGCATGAGCGCCTTCACCGTCAAACGCGTTCCGGCCACCTGCTGCGCGATGTCCGCCAGAAACGTCTCAGCGGCGACAACTTTCACGCCACCAGCAGCAGCCGTCGGGCTAGCTGAACCGATCGGGGCGGCCGACGGCTGGCAGGCCGCCACCGCTAATACCACAACCATCATCAACATCAACTTCCGAGTCATTACTGTAGCTCTCCTCAAAAAATTTCCTTGCTGAGGGTCGAGGGGCGTGCTACAATGACCCGCGCAAGGTGCTCACACGGTGACGTACACTTTGCAGCGAGCGGATAGGGTGGCAGCCCCATCCGCTCATTTCTTCTTCTGGCATTTGGGGCACTGCCCCACCAACTCCAGCCAATGCTGTTCGATCTTGAACCCCGTTTGGTTCGCAATCCGATCGAGCATCGCGGTGAGATCGCAGCCCTCAAATTCAATTGTCGTTTGGCAGTTGGCACAGATCAAATAGTGCCCATGCTCGATCGCTGTCGGCGCAAACGCTTCGCACCCATCTTCGAGATGCACCCGCCGGATCACGCCCATCTGCTCCAGAATCTCCAACGTCCGATAGACCGTCGTCAGCCCCAAGTCCGGGCAGTTACGTTGCGCTTTGGCAAAGACTTCGGCCGCGGTCAGGCGCGTGTTAGCCAGCGTCATCACTTCGACGACGGCTTTGCGCTGCCGCGTGAGTTTATAGCCCTGGCGGCTGAGTTGAGTTTGGAGTGATTCTCGATCGAGTTGCATGGCGGTTTTTAATTGAAAACGATTTTCAATTAGCAAAGATGATTTTAACACGCCGTTAGAGTCGTGTCAAGAAATCGCCAGCGGGTTTGTGCGCGGGAACCTTCCACCGCAAGGTGTCGTTTATGGGGTGTCAGTTCGACACTTGTGGAGTCATTTGCTTGGGAGGTCAATCATGTCTATTAAATACTTCACTTTCACCTTGCTGTTGGTGTTAATCGTGAGCGCGTGTTCGCCAGCCGCGCCCACGCTTGCGCCGATTCCAACGGAAGGTCCAGCTCAGCCGCAACCAACCTCCACTTTGCCACAGCCGGTGGTCACTGCTCCGCCTGCGACCGCAACACCAGCACCCGTCGTCGTCAGCACCCTGCCCGTGCCGCCGACAGTGCCACCCACCGAGGCCGCCACTGGTTCGATCAACGGCTGGGTGTTTCACGATCTCTGTGCGTCCGAACAGCCGGGGACGGGGTGCGTGCAACAACCCGATGGGACGTACCGGGCCAACGGCTTGCTCGATCCTGGCGAACCATCGATCGGCGGCGTGAAGGTCACATTATCGGCTAATGCCTGCCCGCCTTCGCCGATCGCGCGCGAGACGACGACGATCGCGACAGATCTATCATATTCATTTACGGGCCTGCAAGCCGGGACATACTGCGTCTCGATCGATCCGCTGCGCGATCAGAATGCGGCGGCTTTGCTGCCTGGCCGTTGGACACACCCGATTGTGGCTGATGGCCCAATGAACATCACCGTCAATTTGAATCCGGGCGAAAACAAATTTAACGTCAACTTTGGCTGGGACTATCAATTCCTGCCCGCAATCAGTACCACGCCTGGCGGCAACTGCACCTATCGCGCCGGTTTCGCGGGGGATGTGAGCGTGCCGGATAATTCGGTCATTGCCGCCAGTGCGCCCTTCATCAAGATCTGGCGGATTCGCAACGATGGCACCTGCACGTGGGGACCTGGTCGCACGCTGCACGCACTGACCTTCACTAATGGCACACAATTTGCGGCGACGAATGAAGTGCCCCTGCCCGCCGACGTGCCGCCGGGCGGCGTGATCGACGTCTCGATACCGATGGTCGCGCCGATCTATCCCGGCACCTATCGCAGCGAGTGGATGTTGCTAGTCGCACAAGGTCCGCTGGTCGGCGTCGGCCGCGATGGTCAAACGCCGCTGTACGTGCAGATCGTCGTGGGCAATCCACCGCCAAACGACGGCAACTGCACCTACAATGTAAAGTTCCAAGGCGATGTCACAATTCCTGATAACAGCAACATCGCGCCGGGCGCAACGTTCTTGAAAACATGGCGCGTCCGCAACGATGGGACTTGCACGTGGGGTACGGGCTATCGCTTGCACGCGATCAAGTTCGTGGGCGGCAACCTGAATAGCGACCCAACACCGATCGAGTTGCCCGTGATCGTACGCCCCGGCGAATCCGCCGATCTGTCGGTGTCGCTCGTCGCGCCCACTGTGCCCGGTGTCTATCGCAGCGAATGGAAGTTGTTCGTCGAGGGCGGCACACTGATCGGCGTGGGTGCCAACGGCGACACACCCTTGTTCGCGCAGATCATCGTCGGCACGAACGGCAGTGTGCAGATCGCACCGTTCACGTTGTTCACCGAATTGAAGCACGTCATCTTAGCGATGGATGCACCTATTTTTAAGGGCAATCCGGGCGATGTGTCGAATCAAGTCAACTTGATGGCGGCGGGACAAACGCTGCTGGTGACCGGCCTCAGCACCGATGGCAGTTGGTGGCGCGTGCTGTGCCCCGGCGATGTCGTCGGTCCGTGCTGGCTCACGACGAATCCAGCGGTGGCGCAGAAATCATATCTCGCGCCGGGGACGCCCATCGCGCCGAATGCAGTGGAAACGGGCGTGCGCTACGTGTATCTCAACGCCGATGTACCCGTCTTTGGCGGCGAACCAGGCAATACGGGCAACCCGGTCAACACACTCTTTGCCGGACAGACGGCGCTGGTCACCGGCATCAGCGCCGACAATCAGTGGTTTCGTGTGCTGTGCGCCAATGATACGATCGGGAACTGTTGGGTGACGACAAATCCACAGTTTACGACTCCGACGTGGCCGGGGAGATAAGACTTCAGGGCTCAGGGTTCTAGGATCAGCAACGCGGTAAGCGTCGAGAGGACGCTTACCGCGTTGTCTTGTCTAACGAATCAATTGTTTAGGTCACGAGATGAAATGAGTCCACGTTGTGAGGCAACGGCAATCGCAGCGGCACGCGAATCGACACCGAATTTATTGTAGATGCTGGCGAGGTGCGCTTTGACCGTGCGTTCGGTGATGCCCAAGCGTGCGGCGATTTCCTTGCTGCGTTCACCCTGCGCCACACCGATCAGCACTTCGCGCTCACGATCGGTGAGTGTGGAATCGGCGGCACTTTGAGCGGGCGCGGTTGGCGGTTGAGCGAGCACACGCGCCATCACATCGGGTCGCAACAGTGCTTCGCCCCGCGCCGCCGCCCGCAGCGTATCAAACAATACTTGCCGCTTGGTGTCTTTCAATAGGTAGCTACGCGCGCCGGAGCGCAGTCCTTCGATCATCAGCGCATCTTCATTGTACGTCGTGAGAATGACGATGTTAAGGTCCGGCCATTGCTGGCGCAGATGTTTGATCGCGGTGAGGCCATCCATGCCCGGCATGCGGAGATCCATCAACACGACCTGCGGCTGATGTTCGCGCACCAACTCGATCGCTTCGCGGCCATCGGCGGCTTCGCCGACCACGACGAAGTCGTCCTCGGCTTCGAGGATGAGGCGCAAACCATCGCGCACCACTTCGTGATCATCGGCAATTAAAATTCGAATCGGTTCTGACATGCTGTTCGACTATTCCCTATAAGCGCACACCCGCGCGTCTGCTCTGGGCGTACACACCGGCCTACCCTACAACAACGGGATGTTGATGTGCAACGTCGTGCCCCGCCCCGATTGGCTATCGATGCTGAACGTTCCACCCAACGCGCGCGCCCGTTCCTGTAAGCCGATCAAACCGTAGTGCCCCGGTTGGCCGATCGCAGTCGGCTCGAAGCCACAGCCATCGTCGGCGATGGTGACCCCGATCGCCTGGTCACTCGATCGGAGTTGCAGCTGAACACGCGTCGCTGTGGCGTGCCGCGCCACATTCGTCAACGCTTCGCTGATCATGCGCTGAACGTTGTCGCAAAGTTCCGCCGGCAGTTCGGGCGTTTCAGCGATGTTTACCTCGCAGGGCAGTCCTGTCGCCGCGCTGAAACGATCGGCTTCGGCTTGAATCGCATGCGCCAGATCAAGCGAGGCGCGATCGGACGCGCGCAGATCGTCGATGGCGCGGCGTGCATCGGCCAGTGTCGTCCGCGCGCGATCCATCGCCTGCTGCACAATCGCTTGGGCTTTGTCGGCATGACCGCGAGACAAATGCGCATCGGCCGCTTCTAATTGAAGGATCAGACCGGCCAACCCCTGCGATAAGGTGTCGTGCAGTTCGCGCGCCATGCGCTGACGCTCGTTGGCCAGTGTCAAGTCTTCAACCTCATCGGCGTAGGCCGTGAGTTGGCGATTGGCAGCATCGAGTTCACGCGCCAACGCCAGGGCTTCGGCGCGCGCCCGACCTTGCCGCTCAAACATCCACACGAAGAGGATGACAAACACCGCGGTCGGGATGATGGGCATCACCCACGCCATTAGGTATTCGGGGCTCACCACCAAAACGAAATTGAGGCCTGAAAGTGCTAGAAAAAACGCAGACGCCAACAAGCCGCGCCAGTTGATGCCCAACGCCCCCAACGACTCGCCGATCATCATCATGCACAGGCCAATGCCGAGACTGACGTTGTTCCCGAGCAAGGTCAGCATGAAGGACAACACGCCCTGCGCGATGAGATAGGGCACGATTGCGCGCCGCGAGATGCGCAAATTCGTGAACAACCAATGCAGCACACCAGATAGGCCGATGAGCGCGGTAAAGACTATGAACCGCTGTGGCTCGCGCACTTCCGGCACGGCGATCACTGTATAGCCATACGTGATGACCAGGCTGACGGCGACGAGCACGAAAAACGGCCGCGTGAAGCGGCGCTCGTCTTCAAGTGGGGTCGGGAGGTCCGGGCGAGTGGGCATGATGCCGGCATTATACCTTGCCCCGCCACGTTTGGCATCGTGCGGGCGGACATTGTCCGTTTGGACAGTTGCCGTCTCCGCCCAAAGCACGATGACGCGCCGAGGCGATTCGGCTAAACTGGCCTCAGATTCAAACGAGGAGCCAGCGATGAACAACGGTTACGCGATCGAAGTGCAGAATTTGAAGAAGAGTTTTGGCGAACTGAAGGCCGTGCAAGGCGTGGAGTTTGCCGCGGAAAAAGGCGAGATTTTCAGCCTGCTCGGCCCCAACGGTGCGGGCAAGAGCACGACGATTTCCATGCTGAGCGGCTTGCTGCAACCTGATGAAGGCGAAGCGCGCATTGCGGGCCACTCCGTCCGATCGGACAGTGACGCTGCCCGGGCCGCCCTCGGCGTGGTGCCACAGGACATCGCGCTGTATCCCGATTTATCGGCGCGCGAGAACCTGACCTTCTGGGGCAAGATGTACGGTCTGCGCGGCGCGCAGTTGAAGCAGCGCGTCGACGAGGTGCTGGACATCATCGGCCTGACCGATCGTCAGAAAGGGCGCGTGGGCACGTTCAGCGGCGGCATGAAGCGCCGAGTCAACATCGGCGTGGCGCTGCTGCACAAGCCGCAGGTCGTCATCATGGACGAGCCAACCGTCGGCATCGATCCGCAGAGCCGCCGCCACATCCTCGACAACGTCAAGGAACTGAATCGCCAGGGGATGACAGTGTTGTACACGACCCACTATATGGAAGAAGCGGCAGAGTTGTCACACCACATCGCCATCATGGATCAGGGCAAAGTCATCGCGTGCGGGACGCACGCCGAATTAATCACACTGGTCGGTGAACTCGATCGTTTAGTCTTGACCCTCAACACCGAAGCCGATCAGATCGTAGACGCCTTCCGCGCCGTCGACGGCGTGCGCCACGCCGATCGGCAGGACGGCACGTTGATCCTGCTCGTCGACGATAGCAACATCGTGCTGCCCAGGTTGTTCGAAGCCGCCGCTCGATCGCGCGCGCGCATCACTTCGGTGGAGATTCACGAACCGAATCTGGAAGCGGTGTTTCTACATTTAACAGGCCGGGCGTTAAGGGACTAATGAGTAACGCGTAACGCGCAATCCGTGATGGACACATTACGCGTTACTTGTTTGGAGATTATCATGAAAATTCTCGACATCGCCTTCAAAGACCTCACGCGTTCGTTTCGCAGCGCCTTCGCCGTCGGCATGATGTTTGTCGCGCCGCTACTCATCACAGGCCTGATCTACTTTGCGTTCGGCGGCCTGAGCGGCGACAGCGGCAGTTTCACCATTCAACCGATCAAGGTCGTGATCGCCAATCTCGATCAGGCTGAAGCGAACGGCCTCAAACTTGGCGACATCATCGTTACGGCGATGAGTAACTCCGCGTTTGACCAGTGGTTCAGCGTGACAACCGCGCCTGATGAATCGGCGGCACGCGCCAGTGTCGATCGGCGCGAGGCGGGTGTGGCCGTGATCATCCCGGCCGATTTCACGCAGGCGGCGCTGTCGCCGCTGGGCAAAACCAGCATTGTGCTCGTGCAGGATCCAACCCTCACGATCGGGCCGAGCATCATCCGCGACGTGATCAGCCAGATCGTCGATAGCGTGGCCGGCACCAAAATCGCCATCGGCGCGATCGTCAATCAATTTCAGGCCAACGGTCAGACGTTGAGCGATGCCCAACTTCAGGCCATTGCTCTGAACTATAGTCAATGGTCGCAGCAGGTTGGACAAGCGTTAAGTGAAGGCAAGGGCACAGCTGTGACCGTGCGCGCCCCGCAAGGCTCGGCTCAGGCGGCCGCGTCCAGTGGCCTCGGTGCGATATTGCTGGCCGCGACGATGTCCGGCCAATTGATCTTCTTCGCCTTCTATACGGGCGCATACGCGGCCCAATCGATTCTGCGCGAAGAGGAAGAGGGCACACTACCGCGTTTGTTCACCACGCCCACCACCCGCGCGACAATCTTAGGCGGCAAGTTCGTGGGCGTGTTCGTCCTCGGCACCGTACAAGCAATCGTGTTGATGACAGCCTCCGCGCTGGCCTTCAAGATCAATTGGGGGCAACCGCTGCCCGCGTTGTTGGTGATGCTGGCGATGATCATTGTAGCCGCCGGTTTCGGTATCTTCTTGATGTCGCTGATCAAAAATCAAAAACAGAGCGGCATGGTGCTGGGCGGCGCGCTGACGGCCGCGGGTATGTTGGGCGGTTTGTTCACCGTCGCCGTGTCGATGCCGGAAGCGTTCAAGACCATCAACCTGTTGACGCCGCAAGGCTGGGTGCTGAGAGCGTGGGATGTCGTGTTGAAGGGCGGCACGTTCAGCGATGTCCTGCCAATCGTGCTGGTAATTGTCGCCCTCGGCGCGATGTTCTTTGCCATCGGTGTGCGGCGCTTTCAAAATCGATTCGCTTAAGTTGAAGTTGGACATTGGAGGTTGAAATGCGTATTCTCGATTTAGCCCTTAAAGATTTACAGCAGACCGTGCGCGAGAAACAAGCCGCGATCTTCCTGGTCATCATGCCGATCGTTTTTACCGCCTTCATGGGTTTCGCGTTCAATCAAGGCGGCGGCGAATCTGATCCGCGTCTGCCCGTCGGCTTGCTCGATCAGGATCACAGCGCGTTGAGCGCCGAGTTCTATTCGCTGCTGCAAGCCTCGACGGTGGTACGGCCCGAAGTCGTGAACGGCGACGCGCTCGATCAAGCCGAGACGCGCGTGAAGCAGAACAAACTCGCGGGCGTGATCATCGTCCCGCTGGGTTTCGGCAGCCGATCGGCCGATGACCTCAACGTGACGCTCGTCACTGACATGCAGGCGACGGCTGGTCACACGGTTCGTAACGCCGTGCAGACGGCGCTCGGGCGCGTGATGAGCGCGGCTAAGATTGCCGAGATCGGTGTGACAGAGTTGGCGCAGCGCCAGCCGTTCGATTCGGCTGCGGCGCGTCAGGCCGCGCAACTCGCTGCGACAATGCGCACGCTCAGCGCGTGGAACGCTGCGCCGGTCACCGTCACGATCGAGAAAGCCACCGCGCTACAGACAGAGACGCAGAGCGTCAGCGGCTTTACGCAATCGTCGCCGGGCATGATCGTACAGTTCGCGATTATGGGTCTGGTCTCTTCGGCCAGCATCCTGGTGTTGGAACGCAAGACGCGCACCTTGTCGCGTCTGCTCACGACGTCGATGAGGCGCTGGGAGATCATCGCGGGACATCTGCTGGCGATGTTCACCATCGTGTTTGTGCAAGTGACGCTGCTGGTGCTGGTGGGCCAATTCTTGTTCGGCGTGAACTATCTGCGCGAACCGTTGGCCGTGTTGCTGCTCGTCGTCATGTTGGCCGCGTGGGTATCGGCGTTGGGACTGTTCGTCAGCACCATTGCCAAAGGCGAAGAGCAAGTAGTGTTGTTCGCGCTGATCGCGATGTTCCTGTTCACAGCGTTGGGCGGTGGCTGGTTCCCACTGGAAGTGACCGGCCCGGCTTTTAACACCATCGGTCATCTGACGCCCGGCGCGTGGGCGATGGACGGCCTGCAAAACATCGTCGTGCGTGGTCTGGGCATCGAAGCGGTGCTGCTGCCCGCCGCGATTTTGCTGGCGTACGCGATCGGGTTCTTTGGGCTGGCCGTGTGGCGGTTCAAGTTTGAATAGAGTAGTCAGTAGACAGTGGTCAGTCGTCAATCTTCAGG
Organism: Anaerolineae bacterium; assembly: GCA_046328575.1. Classification (GTDB taxonomy): domain Bacteria; phylum Chloroflexota; class Anaerolineae; order Fen-1058; family Fen-1058; genus JAGOBP01. The sequence goes on along the minus strand of JAXLWI010000002.1, from coordinate 44,666 downwards.
GCGAGGCAATTGCCAAGAGCAAGAGTCTCGCCCTTACTTTTAAGGCATGCTACAATAGCGCCCACTTCAAGGGATGAGGTAGGTAGCATGACAAACGTTTCACTGCTGGGTTTGGGCATCATGGGCAGCGGCATCGCCCGCAACATCCTCAAGGCGGGTTTCCCGCTGACGGTCTACAATCGCACCAAAGACAAGGCCGCGCCGATATTGGATGCGGGCGCGCATTGGGCGGATTCGCCGGCAGCGGCGGCCGCTAACGCCGACGTAATCATCAGCGTCGTTAGCGACGATGACGCCTCACACGCCGTTTGGTTGGGCGATCACGGCGCGCTGCCCGCGCTCCGATCGAGCGCCATCGCCGTCGAGTGCGGCACGTTATCACTCGATTGGGTACGGCAACTGCACGTTTACGCCCGCGACTACAACATATCGCTGATCGATGCGCCGCTGGGCGGCAGCAAGCCCGTCGCCGAGGCTGGCACATTGACGTTGTTCATCGGCGCCGATGACGCCGCGCTCGAGATCGCGCGACCGGTGCTGTCGGCCTTTGCGACGAACCTCATGCACTTTGGGCCACCCACTTCCGGTGCGACTTACAAGTTGATCAACAACCTGCAAGGTGCACTGCACTTGTTGGCCTTGGGCGAAGGCGTGGCGTTGGCGGAACGCGCGGGCTTGAATATGCAGACGGTCACGCAAGCGATCACCTCGGGGGCGGCGTCCAGTCCAATGGTGAAGGGCAAAGTCCAGAATGTGATCAATCGCAAGCATGACGATGTAAACTTCGCGCTACGCTGGATGCACAAAGACCTGACCTACGCCCTGCGCGCCGCCGATGAACTCGGTGTCCCGATGCCGATGGTGGCCGCCGCGCGTGAGCTGTATCGCTTGGCGATGCAGCGCGGCTTAGGCGATCTGGATTTGGGCGCGGTAACTGAGCTCGTGCGAGGGTGAGTGCGTCCACCCCCCACCCCCTACCCCGATGTTAACGCCGTCCTATTGCGCCTCCTCACCGAGGCGCAGGCCGTTTTAGGCGCGGACTTCGTCGGGATGTATCTGTACGGCTCGTTGTCCAGCGGCGATTTCGATCCGCACCGCAGCGACATCGATTTTGTCGTCGTCACGCGTGACATGTTGCCCCACGAAACGATTCAGCAGTTAGCGGCATTACATGATCGACTGGCGAACAGCGGCTTGAAGTGGGCGGCTAAGTTGGAAGGCACGTACCTCACACAAGCGGCGCTGCGGCGCTACAACCCCGCCGATGGGCCATTTCCGGGCATTAACGAAGGGCGCTTCGCGGTCGCCCATCACCACAGCGACTGGATCATTCAGCGCTTCGTTTTGCGCGAATGCGGCGTGGTCTTAGCCGGACCACCACCGCACACGCTGATCGATCCGGTGCAGCCCGACGACATCCGCGCGGCGGTGCGCGGCATCTTGCGCGAGTGGTGGCAACCGATGTTGGATGATCCCGCCCAGTTCCGCAGCACCGAGTATCAAGCCTACGCTGTTCTCACCATGTGCCGCGCCCTGCACGCACTCGATTCCGGGACAATCGTTTCCAAACCAGCAGCGGCGCGTTGGGCGCAAGCCACGCTCGATCAACGTTGGCACGCGCTGATCGAGTTTGCGGTGCAGTGGCAGTCCGGCGCGGAGGTCGATCACTTCGCGGAGATAGCGGAACTAATCCAATACACACTCCAGGTTGCCCTTACCTAGCGAATACGGCCATTCGCGCATTGAAGAAAACGCTCCAGCGCAATAGCTCCAGTACTCCCCAGAAATTCATACTGTAAATGTCGACAACCATAATAGGCTTGCCAATGTAACAGGTAAACCTTTATGGTCTTATTCGACAGGTCCAGCACGTCTTCCATTCGATTTACGCGAATCAACCCAATTACTTTGAGCAGGTCAGATACTAGACAAGCGTGATAAAATGAAAAAGAGGTGACTATGCCCAATCCGGTGCTTGTCACCAAGCTGTATATTCCGCCGGTCTGCCCCTACCAAGTCCCTCGACCGCGGCTGGTCGAACGGTTGACAGCTGGTCTTGCATGCAAACTTGTCCTCGTTTCGGCGCCTGCCGGTTTTGGCAAGACTACCTTGCTGGCCGACTGGGCGGCCACTCACACGCCGCCTCGACGGGTAGCCTGGTTGTCGCTGGATGAAGCCGACAACAACCCAGTCCGGTTTCTCACATATTTGGTCGCCGCCCTGCAGCGCACTCACGAATCGATCGGGCGGGACGTGGCCGATATTTACTTCGATCAAGTCAATGACTCGCCCAGTACAATCGATTGGGTGCAAGTCGTCCTGACGACCCTCATCAATCAAGTTTGCGCGGTGGCTGAGCCGCTGGCTCTGGTGCTGGATGACTATCACCTCATTCAGGCGCAAGCAATTCACGATGCCCTGTTGTTTCTATTAGACCACTTGCCTGACAACTGGCGCTTGATTATCGCCACCCGCTCGGATCCGCCGTTGGCGTTGGCGCGGCTGCGAGGGCGCGGCCAGTTGTTTGAGCTGCGCCAGAATGAACTATGCTTCACGCCCGATGAAGCCGCGATGTTTCTCAACGACATCATGGGGCTGCAGATTGATGCCGCCGGCGTAGCTGCGCTGGCCACCCGGACTGAGGGTTGGGTGGCTGGACTGCAAATGGCGGCCGTTTCGATGCAAGGCCGCCAAGATATGCAGGCCTTCGTCGAAGCCTTCACGGGCAGCCAGCATCACATCCTGGACTATCTGGTTGAGGAAGTATTGCAGCGCCAGACCGGCCAAGTGCAAACCTTTCTAATGCAGACCTCCATCCTCGATCAAATGTGCGGTCCGTTGTGTGATGCCGTGACGGGCACTCACGACAGCCAGACGGTGTTGGATTTCTTGGAACACGCCAACCTATTTGTCTTTCCGCTGGACGACAATCAGCAGTGGTATCGCTATCACCATCTGTTTGCCGACTTGCTGCGCCACCGCCTGCATCAGACCCTGCCCGATCAGTTGCCCGAACTGCACCTGCGCGCCAGCAGCTGGTACGAAAGCCAAGGTCAATGGGCGATCGCCGTCGAGCACGCACTGGCCGCCGGCGACTTGGAACGGGCCGCCCGCCTGAACGTGCGCAGTCTGGAAGCGCCGCGCGGGCTTACCACTTCGCTCGATCGATGCCAGGCGACCGATCGACCAATGGCCCCGATCGAGCCGCTGAGCGATCGGGAGTTGGAAGTACTTCGGCTGTTGGCCGCCGACTATACAAGCACCGCCATCGCCAGACAGCTATTCATTTCGGTCAACACCGCTCGATCGCACGTTCGCCACCTCTACGAAAAACTCTCCGCTCATAGTCGCTTTGAAGCCCTGCAGCGCGCTCACGACCTACGCTTGATTTAGTATTATGCCCAGTCCCGTTTTTGCCAATAGGCCAAGCAATCACATCCAGCCGATCGACGCCAGTAAAGCCATCACTGCTTCCCCACTGAATTCTGCGGGCTTCCAACCTACCGCGCTTCACCTACACCCTCATCCATCGATTCATCCAGTGTCATCGCCCGGCGTGCGATGACAATTCACCTACTTTGTGCGTAGACTGTTCATATGCCGCCAGCTAGCTAGGCGCGAAGGAGGCTGCCGCATGACGCAGACGGCGATGGTTGCGCCGAAGATGTATTCCATCAAAATCGCGGGCGAACTGCCGGGATCGTGGTCGGACTGGTTCAACGGGTTGCTGGCCGAAACGGAAGCCGCGGCCGACGGCACAATCGTGACCACGTTGACAGGCCCCGTTATCGATCAGGCTGCGCTCCACGGCATCTTGTCCAAGATTCGCGATTTGAACTTGAAGTTGATTGCCGTAACCGAAGCGTGATCGATCTGACTATCGCCGACGCTGCATCGCAGAGGTCTGTTGTCGACTCACCCACCCAAGCTGCTGCATAGGAGGTTTTCCATGTCTCTCAAGCGAGGATTAACAATTGCGCTGAAGCTGCTGGCGATTTCGCTGGCAGCCTTGGCCATGACAGGCATCGTCGGTGCTGCGGCTTCGGCCGCCAACAGCATCTATGCCCACGATCAAGAGATCAACCTCGGCGTGATCACCGTGGATCAGATCGTCGCGGCGGAAGCCGGCTGGGTGGTCGTGTACAAGCAGGCCAACCTGGCGACCGACATGATCGTGGGCTACGCGCCGGTAGCCAAAGGGACCAATCAGGGTGTCCGCGTGACTCTGGATGCCAAGCGCGTGGAGGATGTCAAGACCCTTTGGATTCGGCTGCATGTCGATATGGGCAAGAAGGGCGTGTTCGAGTGGGGCTATCGCGGCAAGGGGCTCAGCGATCCGCCAGCAGTTGAAAATGGTCAGTCCGTGCTGGTGGCCATTGCCACGTCGGGCTACGGCGCGCCGCTGCCGCTGGTTCCGGCCATCAATATCAAGGCCCAGGACCTGAGCGCCAACCAGCTGATTGTCGATTCGGTGACGACGCCCGTTGACGGCTGGCTGGTCATCTACAAGAACGCGAATCTGAAGTCAAGTGAAATCGTAGGCCATGTGCCCGTGTATCACGGCACAAACACCAGCTTGAAGGTCGCCATTGAAACCTGGCGGCTAGACAAGGTGATTACGCTGTACGCCGCGCTGCACGAGGATAAGGCCACGCAGAAGGTGCTGGAAGTGGGTCACATGGGCCTGACCAAGGGCGATCCGCTGATGATGTACAAGGGGCAGCCTGTGGTAGTGGCCTTCGGCACTCGCGCGCAGTAAGCGTGACTTCGGCAATGAGATTCAAGTTGCCCTTCAATCGGGCATCAACGGCAGGTGAGTCACACCACAACCGCAAATAGACTTCAGCGTCAGCATCAGACCAGGCTTCAGCCCCGTCACACTAGGCTAAAGCCTGGTACGTTGTTTAACGTGCCCGCCTGCTCAATCGCACCCGCATTCGCTGCCCCCACAGGCGTTGCCACTGGCGGCGCAACGCCTGCACCTCCTCACGTGATAGGACTTGAACGGTGTACGTAGCCGCGATGTAGGCTTCAGCCACACCGTGCACGCAGCCGATCAACTGCGGACGAGCTTCCAGTGGCTGTAAGTAATGGGCAGCGAACTCGATCGGTGTGACGCTGGCCGCAGCGTGAACACCCAGCGGCGTCAACGCGCGCCGCATCTGCCAATACAGATCGACGGCCTGTTGATTGGCTGAACGGCGTTCAGCAATCACATGCCGCCGGACGCTCCCCGCGATTAGCAGCAACCCGATCAAACTGGCGATTACGCCGCCGATAACGAAGGCTTCGTTGCCAGTCGTGACCTCGGTCGATGGCGCTTCAGTGGGCACAATTTCCGATGACGGCGGCAGTACTGCCTCATGGCGATAGTCTACAGCCCGCATCGATGCTGTTGGCTCAAACTCGATCCAGCCATAAGTTGGGAAGTACACTTCCACCCACGCGTGCGCGGCTGAAGCAGGCACGTGATAGAGCTGTGCGTCGCGCACGTAACTGCCCATCGCATAACCGGTGACGACGCGCGCCGGCACACCCAGCGATCGCAGCATTACCACCATCGCCGACGCATAGTAACTGCAAAAGCCGCCGGGCGCATCGAACAAAAAGTAATCGACGACATCCCGATCGCTCGGCGGGGGTGGCACATCCAATCGATAGGGGTACGTCGCCCGCAGATAGTTTTGAATTTGCACGGCTTTGTCATACGCCGTCGTCGCCGTCATCGTCAAGGTCTGCGCTAATTCACGCACCCGTGGCGGCACACTGTCCGGCACGGCGAGATACGTGCGCGTGATCACGTCGGGATAGATCGGCCGATCGGCTGCTAATTGATCCGCCGTGACATCGGCTGCCCATGAAGTCACGGTATATGACGCTGAAAAACCGAGCAGCAAATGGCTGTCATCCACCGCAATCGAGCGCACCGCCACACTCGCCGTAATTGGATCGTTCACGGCAAATAGTTGACTGCCGTGCCGCGCGACGATGTCAAATTTCTGATTGAGCACATAGCGGCCTGGCGGCACCGTCGCGGTGATGGGCATACTCTGCACATCATCGCGCAACCCGATCAGTTCCCAGCCCCGACCGGTGTACGCGCCGTAAATGCCGCCGCGCCAATAATGAACGCGATCGGGCGGCAAGGGATCGCCGTTGGCATTGAGCCGCGGAGCCGGATCATCGATTCGCACCCAGAACAACGTCGCCGTGGAATCGGGTGGAATCGGCTCGCCGACGACGCTGACATCGGGCACAAAGCTAGTCGGCGGCGGCGCGGTTGATGCACCCGGCTGCGGTCCGACTGGCGACGTTGTGATTTTAGGCCGCAGTGACTCGAAGAAGCGCTCCAGGCTCGCGCGCCATTCCGGGGTGCTGAGTCCCGCCAACACCAGCACCAGCGCCGCGATTAGGGTAACACCTAACACCCAATCCTCGCCGATCAACTCGGGATAACTGAGGTGCTGCACATCCCAAGTGTGCAGGCGTTCGAGGTAGGCACTGCGCGCGATCAGCAACACACTGCTAATCGTGAACACCATCGATAGACTGGTTGGCTGTCGGCTCGCGGCAAGATTGAGGCCCAGCGGCAGCGCGTAGAGCAACACGCCGATCAAGACGCGCCGCGTTCGAAGCAGACTCCACATCAGCACGACGCTGACGTGCCAGACTAACAAGCCGTAAGCCGTGAGCGTCACGGCTTGTTCTCCGCGCCCGATCTGTTGCAACAGCGCCATCAAGCGCAGGTGCATGATCTGTAGTGATTGCGACAGCGGCGCGCTGAACAACCAGTGTGGCGCCGGAACACACCGCCCGACGAGGAGCAGCACCACCCCGATCGACACGGCGGCGCTGATCGACATGGCGATGCGCCAACGCAACTTCGAGATTGCCAGCACGCCACCATACACCGCGCTGAAGAGCGCCAGCGCGACGAAGGGTTCAGCATCGGGATACCACTTTGCTTGCGCGAGGCTATCCAGCAGGCTGCTAACCACGCCGCCGATCAACAGCAGTGTGATCCAGTGAGGCTTGATGAGTTCGAGGCCGCGATCACGCCAAGTGGCGAGCATAGTTCGACCTGCGGTGATGCGTCAGAATACTGTGCTTACGCGTGGGCCGGTGCTTCGCGCGGAGTCTGCCGCACGACGATGCGGCCCGTGCCCAACGTCTGAAACTCCCAACGGCGCAGCGTGCCATACGTGCCGGTGATCGGTTGAATGTCTTCGTTACGCACGACATGCGCGACCAGACCCTGCTGGCGCAGCAAAGCCGCCATGTCACTCGCGCCAGTCGCGCCGCCAAACGAGGCCGGATCGATCAGCACGACTTCGGTGCCAGCGTAAAAGCGGCCGCCGTTCAATACACTCAACGCACGCACCCAAGTCGGGTTCAGCGACGGTGTCAGCGCTACCACCGCATCGCGCGCGGTGATGACTTGTCGTGCTTCGAGCAGCGTTCGCTCAAATGGCCGATCGGATTGCGGTTGAACCAACGCCAACGCGCGCAAAATCGACCACACATGCGGCTCGCCCGCTTGCGGCAATACTGACGCGGCCGTATCGGTCAACAACACCCCAACGGCCAAGCGAGCCGCCAGCAATTGCGCGGCCAATGACGCCGTCAAAATGATCATCTTTTCCAGCGTGGATTCTGCGCCAACGCCCGCCTGCACCGCCGCATCCGTATCGAGGATCAACCACACGGACGACGACGCTTCCGGCTCGAACATCTTGACGAAGAGATCGTTATGCCGCGCCGACGTGCGCCAATGCACGCGCCGCAGCGGATCACCGCTTGCGTACGGACGCGTCGTCGCCACATCGATCGTTTCGGCATGCACGGCGTGGCGCAAGCGCCGCAGATCACCGACCTGACGTTGTTGCGGCAACAGATCTGGCGACAGCGCGGCCAACGGCGGATAAACGAGGATCTCACTGCTGTTGGTATAGCGCCGGTGCACGCGAAAGAGCCCAAACGGATCGCCCGTGATCAACTCCCACGGCCCCAGCGTAAACACGCCGCGCTGCGTGCACATCGTCGTGACGCGCCACTGCACTGTGCCTGACCGCGGCACTGCCTGAACGCTCGAAATTGAATAGCCCGGCGCGTTGGAGAGATCGTCGATCTCGGCGAAGATCGCGGGCAAAGCCGATCGACTGCTCAACTGCACGACCTCTTCGAGTTCATCGCCGACTTGCACAGCGGTGTAGCGCAACGTGCGCGAGGCCGTTACTGTGCGAGCCAAGGTCCGCGCCCAAGCGTAGTTGAACAATACGAGGCTGATCACTGTGACCGCGCCCGTCAACACCCATGGCTGCGGCCAGACGATATACAGTGCGATCAACACCAGCGGCGCGATCAACCACAAGCGCTGACGCAGTTCGAGGCGAGCTTCGCCATCCGGCAGATTGATCCGCCAGAGGCGTTCTCCGCGCTGAAGCAGGTAGCGCTGTACAGCACGCAGCCAATTCATGCTGATTGTGCCGCGAGGTGACTATCGGGCAGCGGCAATTGATCGAGGATATCGCGCAAAATATGCGCCGCCGTAAGTTTGCGCATGCGAGCCGCCGGTGTAATGATGAGGCGATGCGCGAGGATCGGTTCCGTCAATGACTTGATGTCGTCGGGCAACACGTAGGTGCGGCCTTGCAGTGCGGCCTGCGCTTGCCCGGCGCGAAACAGGCTCAAACTACCGCGCGGACTGGAACCCAGATAAAAATGCTCGTTGTCGCGCGTGGCAAAGGTCACATCGACAATGTATTGCTTCACAGCCGGAGCGACATACACGGTCTTCACCGCCGCTTGCATCGCTGTCAGATCAGCCGGAGTTACTACAGACGCAAGCGCTTTGAGCGGATGATCGAACTGCTGATCTTCGATCATCTCGATCTCTTGCGGCTTGTTGAGGTAGCCCAGGCCGAGTCGCAACAGGAATCGATCGAGTTGGGCTTCAGGCAGCGGGAATGTCCCTTCATACTCGATCGGGTTTTGCGTAGCGATCACCATGAACAGCGATGGCAATGGATGGGCCACACCATCGATCGTGATCTGGCGTTCCTCCATTGCCTCTAATAGGGCCGACTGCGTTTTCGGCGTGGCCCGATTGATCTCGTCGGCCAACACGATCTGCCCCATGATCGGACCGGGCCTAAACTCAAATTCGCGGGTCTGTTGATTGAAGATCGATGTGCCGGTCACATCGCTGGGCAGTAGATCGGGCGTGAACTGAATGCGGCTGAACGTGCAACCCAATGATTGCGCCAGGCTGCGGGCCAGCATCGTCTTGCCGGTGCCGGGCACATCTTCAATCAGCAAATGGCCCTGACACAGAAGACTGATCACGGCCAATTCGAGCGCGCGGCGTTTGCCGACGATCACGTGCGACAGGTTGTCGATGATCTTCTCGGACTGAGTGTGTACGTCGGTAATGGTAAAAGTCATTCAGACCAGACCTTCCGGCGAAATGATTGAGATTTAGGGTACTGCGCTCGATTTGAAAAGTCAATTACACCCGCGATTACCGCTGATAGGTATGACACTCATGGCAATAACGCGATTCCTGCTGATCGGGTTTTTGCAGACAGGCCGTCCCTTTCACCAGTGGAACTTCGTATTGAGTGCCCACGACTTTCAAAGTCTGGATATATTTGCCATCAACGAACTTGATCGAACCGAACTTCTCATTGCGTTCGGTCAGCAAGACTACATCGCCGACTTTTAGCGCGTAACTGCCGTTCAACTGCGCGCGACGAATCTCCACATCGTTGGGATCGGTGATCTTGATCGTACGCGGTAGTTCATCGAGCGTGCCGTGGCACGTTTTGCAGCGCGTGTATTGAATATCGAACTTGCTACTGTACAGATCACCATCGCCCATCGCCTCGGTCGAAGTGTGGCAGTCGATGCAATCGAGTTCCCATTCGCATTTAGTGAACTGCCCGATCGGTTGATAGTAATCGCGCAGTCGATCTTCGGGCAGCGGCGCGCCCGTTGTGGGCAGATCAGACCGCGGTAGAAACGCCATCTGTCGCAGCGAATAGTTGCCGCGATTGTGGCAGGTGTTGCAGGTTGTGTAGGGCATCTTTGTGGTGAGGCGATGCTGCATCGGGTAACCAACTTTGGTTTTGTCCAAAGTGGGATCGCTGCCGCGATAGAGACCGTCACTGGCATACGTGACGTGACAGGCCGCGCAGCCCGTGCCGCGATATTGATACGGCTGCATCACCGGTGCGGCACTGAGATGACACGTGAGGCATTTGTCGAAGAAGTCGATGACGGGCTGCGGATCGTTTGTCAATTTCGGATCGAACATCGCCAGCGACGGCACGGCTTTGCTCGACGTAACCTGATCAGCGTTGATGGCCGTGATGCCAAAACGCGCTACACCATCGGACTGCGCGCCAAACGAGCGGCGCACTTGCGCGATCGCACCCGCGTACGTCGCCTGAATGCTGGTCATCGAACGCTGAATGTGATCGCGTTGATCGGCGCTCGTTCCAGAGTGACATTCCACGCCACCACACGACGCTTCAACCACTGAAAAATCAGCCGGATTCTTACCGCCGCGCAGACCGGCATGTGCGAGATTTTTATCGAGGGCCAGTGCGCTGCCGCCGTGACAAATCACGCAGCCAAACGCCTCTACCGGATGCGACGGGCTGATCTCTTCAACGCCATCGTGACAGGTCAGGCACAGTTCGGGCTGATTGGTCAACGTCGGTGTAAGCGATTTAGGCGCGGGCAGCGTGAATTGCCGGAACGCGATCAGGCCGAGGAGGAGCGTGAGTACGATCGAAGCGAGGGTGAGTCGACGGTTCATACTAAGGCGAAGTTTACCACAGGGCAAAAGTGCGGATGCCAGCACCGTCAACCGATATCGACACGCGCCAACCCACGCCGTGACGAAGTGCTTTTTATCTGAGACTCAATGGTCACTTGTCACTAGTCGCGCCTACAGGATAAGGTAACTTAGAGAAATATTTCAACCACCTGAACAGGAGCGTTTGATGAGCACACCCATCCAGAATGCCGATCGGGTTATCCGTTGTTGCCCACGCTGCGGAGCCGATTTGCCCGGTGCGGCGGCTACTTGCCCGGCTTGCGGCAATGTGCTTCAAACCGATGCCGGCCCGGCGTTGCCAGCCGCGGCGCCAGTATCTAATGAGCAAATGCTATACGCACATGCCGCCGCCGTACGGATGATGGAATCTAACGCAACGCCACAGCAGGTTGTCGATCAGTTAGCCAGTCAACATCTTGATCGTACCGCTGCGACAGCCCTGTACAATACGCTGGCGGCGACGCGCTATCAGACAGAGCGCCTGACGGCTCGGCGCACTATGCTCGACGGGTTGCTCTGGGCCATTGCGGGCATTGCCGTGACACTGATTACGCGGCTGATTGCCGAAGAGCGCGGCGGCACGTATTTCATTTTCTGGGGGCCGGCGCTGTTTGGCGGCCTGCAATTCTTCCGCAGCTTGAGCCAATTTCTCCGTAGCCGTGCGCCGCAATCGCTGGTGGGCACCGTAGTCGCAGACGCCAATCTCGTCGCGCGCGGCTACGTCTGGCCGCGCCCTGCAGTGAACTTGAAGGCGACGTTAGGCTCAGTGGCATTTTTAGCCATCTTCGTGGTCATCAGCCTGCTGGGACGCGGTGATCCGCTAATCGACAAAGCCGCCGCCGATCTGAATTTGTCGGTGGCCGATCTTGGCCCGGGCTTTTCAATCACTGAGGAAAGCGGCCCGGGCGCAGCCGTAGACCAGGATATCCGCGATGTCAACACGCGCGACTTGGCGTCGGATGGCGTCTTCATCCGTTCAGCGGTGATGGTGGGCAAGAAGAACTTCAGCGACACACCGACTGAACTGATCACCGTCCTTGAGAAATCGATGCAGCAAGAAACCTCGATTGTCGCGAAATTCGATAAGCCGCAAACCATTTCGATCGGCGATCGCGGCGGCATTGAGTCGTTCACATTGACGGGTCTGAACGGGTCGATGCACGGGTATATGGTGACATTCATCAAGCGCAACGTCATCGTACTACTTATTGAAATGGGGACGGACGAGCAGGTCACCAAAGACAGCGTACAAAAGCATGCACGCCTGATCGCCAATCGCCTGCCGTAACCAAGTCTTTGTTACCAGCATTCTCAATGATGGTCGAACAGCGGCACGGAGAGTAATCTTCGTGCCGCTGTCGTTCTAGAAAATCAATCGGGCTGTAAACCAACCGCAGCCGCCGCCGCTCTTGTCGCGCTTCAGTTCTAGTTTGATCTTCGCATCGTATTTTAGGCTCTCGTTCTCTTGTGGATCGGGATAGCAGGATTTATAGCGCGACCCCAGGACTGACGGGAACGTGTAACGCAACTGATCGACGCCGACGTTATTAGTAACTGAATCTCCGGATCGTCTTTGCCGAAGAACGCAATCCAGTTGTTGACGCTGCCGTCGAGGATGTAAACGTTGGTCACGCTGTTAGCGACCAGTGTCTTCCACGCTGTAGTGGCCGCTTCTTCGTCGCTGCTCATCACCATACAGATACAGCGTGCGGGCTGTATTGTGCCAACAACTTGGGAATCGCTTTCGACTCCTGCGGTTGCGCATTGACCGCGCCGTTGATGTGATACAGGTTGTAGTCCGCTTCCGAGCGCACATCGATCATCACCGTCACGAGTTTATTGTCGAACATCGTCGTGTACAACTCGGCCGGCGAGATCTGTACTTGCTGATCGGCTAACGCGGTCTCTTTGACCGCAGCGACCTTGGCCCACTTCTGATCCGTGCTGGGCGTACCGATGATGATGGTGACGACCGCCACAGCCAACAACGCTGCACCTAATCCGTAGCGCCACTTAGGCTCTTGCTTGATGTCGCGCTTGCCGATGAGCCGCTCCAATTGCCTCGCCCCAGAACATGAACAACGCCATCAGGACGACGATGGTCACGACAACGCCGGTGGGCAAGTGGAGCCAATCCATCAGCGTGAAGCGGCCCAGGTAACCGCTGTTCTGCCACCAACTATCGAAGAACTTCTCAACTTCACCAAAGATGAAGATGCCGACCAACCCGCTGCCGACGAAGAACATACCGTCGATCTTGCCGGTCGCCATCGCGGCCAGGGACGTGCCGGGGCAGAAACTGCCGATGATGAAGCTCACGCCCATGATCAAACCGCCGACGATACCGGAACTGAGATAAGTCGGGTTGACCCACACGAGGTTGTAGTCCAGGATGCCCAGGCCAATCATCGTGAACATCAAGACCATCGCTGTGACGATCGCGCGCCGAACATGACTTTCAGCACGGTCAGATCGCGGAAATAGAATTGTGCGGCTAGTTTCTTTGAGTTGCCAAAGCCAGCGCTTTCCAGAATGTAGCCGAAGAAGAATCCGATGACGAGGAAAATTTCACATACGTGATCGGATTATCGGCGCTGGTCGCTTGCAGGGCAGGTAATGGGAATGGATACATGCTTGTGCCTCTGATCTAAATCCACAACTTGCGGACGAAGTAAGCGAGCATGTACGCGCCCGCAACACACATCATAAACGCCCACGCGCCCACCGATAAGGTCGCGCCGCCGGACAGCGCCAAGCCTGACGTGCAGCCGCGGGCCATGCGTGCCAAAGCCCATGGATCGCGCCGCCGACGAAGGCCGTCGCCCAGCGCGTGCGCGCCGAGATGCGCGGACCTTTATTCGTCTCCAACTTCAAGCGGCCATTGAGCCAGCCCGACACGAACCCGCCAACAATCGCGCCGATGACGACCATTACGACCCAATCGTCCAGCGGGTTCTTATCGCCGCCCGCCATCTTCAGCAGATAGGGCGTAGTATCGACGCGCCGCGGCGAGACAGCATCCTGCACCAGCACCACAAAGCGGTTCAAACCACCTTTCGACGCACCCAGCCCGTTGCCCGTGAAGAAGAACGCGGCAAAAGAGCAGCAAGCCCAACAACAGCCCGCCCAAATACGGGTGAATGTACGGTTTTTCCGGGCGACTAAACAGCGCCTTGAAGCCTTCGGTTTGGATTTCGTCACGACTGCCATAGACTCATCTCCTCGTGATGTTCATTACTTGTAGAAACGGCATCTCGATGCCGTTTAAGGCGAGGCATAGTTGCCCCGCCTACGGTGTTATGCGGAAGCTGCGCGGATTCTGCCGCTGTAGCGCCAGCCGGGGCTTGCCCGGTTTCTCGATCACCAGGTCGTGGCCCTCGTGGGTCTCGATATCTTCCCAGCCAGTAACCATACCCTGCATCGCTTCGAGCGGCGTCGCGCCGGTGGTGGTGAGATAGACGTGCCCCACGATGAAGGTTGCCAGCAACCATGCGACCAGGCTATGGAACGGAGCCAGCACCGGCAAGCCGCCGAGCATGTTCGCTAACTGTGGCTACCGCTGCGCGCCCCACATCAACGCACCCGTAACGATCTGCAACGGGAGCAGGACGTTGAGCAAAACCAAAGTACGTAGCTTGTTGCAACGGATTCATCTTTCTTATCACGGCGTTTCCTCAAACGGATGCGCTCGCCCTTAAAGATGCCGCGCAGATAGTACTTGGCCCGCACGATCGCGTCGTCAAAGAAACCGATCGGGCGCGGAACAGCACCGTCGGATTTCGCCATTGGTCACGTGCCAGAACAACGACAGTGCCGCGTTGAAGATCAAGATCACAGCCAGATGTTGTGCAGCGTCACCACACCGCGGAAGGCGAACACACCGAAGATGTCAGGCCGATGGATGATCAAGCCGGTGAACAACAGCAGAATGATCGAGACCGTTTGCAGCCAGTGCCAGAAGCGTTCGTATCCGGCGTACATGTAAACGGGTTGCGTGTGCGGTTTGCTCTTGCGCATGCGCTTGGCCGCGAGGTAGCGCATCGTCGCGTGGCCGCTGACGCCCGCCAGCGCAACGTGACGAAGGCCAACGCGCCCAACAGGTCGATCCAGAAGACGCGGTTGTGACCGAAGACATAGACGCCGTCACTTTAGCGGCAGGCGTGTACTTCAACGCACCGCTGCTATCTTTATCCAGCGTGCCGTTGTTCTTGACGTTGGTATCGTTGACGAATTGCGGCAAAACACCACCCGGCAGATACGTCGCCAGCGTCATCGCCGCACCCACGCGCGAGTTGTCGCTGTGGCACGTCGCGCACGCGCTGATGGCCGTTTCGCCGCGCACGACATCGTGATTGATGCCGTACGGTCGTACCTGACCGACAATGCGCGGATTCTTCAACCTGGATCGCGCCGAGGCGGCCCGCGACAAAGGCTTGTTTTCAGGTGTATCGATGCGTAGTTCGGTCGTTTGCGGTGTGCCATCGTTGTTAGCGTCAAACGTCTTGATCACTTCCGGCGTGTATTGGCCGTTTTGCAGATAAGCCACTTCCAGATCGATCTGGCGCACGGGGCGTTGATTGCCCTTGGCATCATCGTAAACCCAGAACCAAGACGACACGAGGTTGTAGGTCGACAGCGACGTGTGCCCATCGACGTTGGTGCGCTTGAGGAAGACGGGGCTGAAGCCAGTGATCAGATCATTCTGGCTATTGCCAGTGCCTTCCACGCCGCGACATTGACTGATGGTCACCCGCAGGAGTGATAACGGTCCAATCGTAAGACTGAATCGCGGGTGCGTGCATCTCCGGGATGTGGCACGTTTCGCAATCGAGCACTTGCATGTGCCGATCGACATACGGCAGCTAATCGGCGTGCGCGGTCTGCGCGTCGTGCGTTTCGAATCGCAACGCCGCATGGTGCCCTTCAGTTGGGCGAGACGTTGAACTGAGCGCTCTGCCCGCGCGCGAAGTTGTGATCGGGCTTCTGGACGTATTCGCCGATTTCGAGCCGGCGTGGATCATATTGCAAATGCGCGAGATTTTCTGAGAACTGCGCTGTGATTGCGCCGGATTGTTCAGCGAGAAGTGGCAATCGGTGCACTTGAGCGTTCGGCGTGAATGTCCTTAATGCATACTTCAGATTGTCCTTATCGGCAATGTTCATGCCCGATGAAATTTCTGCGCGGCAACGAGTTGCCCCGTGGTCGCGGTCTGCGGTTGATCGAGCGAGCAGCCGGTGTAGGTCAGCGGCGTCTTCTGATCAACGTGGACTTGACCATGGCAGGCCGCACAGTTTGCATTAGTCGGATCTTGCAACTGCACGTAGTCTTGCTTCAACAGGCCGTCGGCATCGAAGGCGGCCGCGTTGAACGTCCAGCCGTTGCCGCTCTTAGTGATAACCCCAAGTTGATTGAGCGGCGGTGTTGGCCCAACCGAAATTGCCGTTGCGAATCTCGGTGGTGCGGGCGGCACTATCGGGCTTGTCGAGGTGGCACAAGAAGTGCTCATTTCCAGCACGCCGGACTTCTGCCAATCCCACGCAACTGGCTGACCCGTCTTCCGGATCGAGTACGCTGGCTCTGGATTGGCCGCATCGGGCGACAGCGTAAGCAATGACTTGCCATCGCGGCTGGTGGTGTGCGGGACCGCTGCCGGGTACGCGGTCGCCAAACTGCATCAGCCAATCGGGTGTGCCGAGGTCGAGTCGCTCATCGCCCGCTTGCGAGAGATAGCGGTAGTTCAGCGCATCCCACTGGCCGAAGTAGCCATTGGCGGCAATCCCACGGTTGCGCGCCTTTGACCTTTTTGATAATCGGTCAAGCCTAGATCGGCGGAAACTGTGTGATGTGATGAAGTCGGTGTCGTGGCACGCGCCGCACGTCTTCATCGTCGAGACGGCTTGGCCGCTGGTCAACACATTGTTGCCATCGGCATCCAGCAGCGCAGCGCGGATGCAGTGGCGAAGTCTGCTTGACCGGCTGAGCTTTGGCCACTCGCCCAGGCTTGCTGAATACCAATGGCGAGTCCGGCGATTAAGACGACGGCCACAGCGACGATCACGAATCGCCGAGACATTAGGCGTTGCGAAAGAAAGTTCTTCAAGGTTGATCCGCTCGTGGTAGTGTAGAAAACTGATCGGCTTCATTTGGCGTCGAAGCGCCCGCCCCATTCCAGCGGGTCGCCGGGATAGCCCAGCGCCTTCCAGTCGAGGCGCTGGCCTTCACCGTGACAATCGGCGCATTGCAGCGCGTTTTCGGCGGGCTGGACCATATGTGTCGTCGGCCAATACATCCATACTTCAGCAAAGCCATACTGGCCGCTATACGGTGCCGAGTTTGTCCTGCGTCAACTGAACGCGTTGTCCCAATCAAAGGTCGTCCAGTAGCCGCCCGGCCCCGCCGTGATAGGCGCCAACAGTGTGTTGTAGACCGCATCATACGGTTGTTTGGCTTTGTGAACCTTGAAGGGGAAGATCTCTGGAATTGGGGTCTTTGATGTTGCCCGACGGTGAGATCGATCGTCGGCTTGGTCGGATCAATCTTGTCGCCTACAAAATGTAACGATAGTCGAGATTGCCATTGAACCAAAGATAAGTCGGTTCGACGTTGGTCTCGTACTGGAACGAGCCTTTGATCTTCAGATACTTGAAGTGATCGTCGCCCAGATCCTGACCGGAGGTGCTCCAATCCATGTAACCTTCGTCGGATCTTTCGTCGCCATGTACGGGATGTGACAGGTTTGGCACGCGACTGTTTCAGTATGCGTGTGTTCAGGCGCTCATCGGTGTGCGCGCGGGGGAAGGCTTCGCGCGCAGGTCGGTGCAGGCCACTTGCTCTTTTTCGGATCGACGGTGATGTTATCGGCGACCAGACGGCCTTTGATTTGATGATCCGTCGTGCGATGGCAATCGGTGCACAACAGATTATTCCCGCCCATATGCACGTCAGTATCGGGCGATGGGTAGTACAACGCCTCCGATAGATCTCCGTGCTTAACGCCATTGCCGCCACCGCCGTCGAAGTGGCACTTACCGCAAAGTCTGGCGCGTAGGCGCAGCCATGGTCTTAGCCGCCGCGAGGAGATCAACCGCATCCGCCGGATTGCCATATGTACCTTTGGTGTAACCTGACTGCGCGTGACACACATCAGGCAATCCACATTTTCAGCGTTGTTGATGTCGCGGCAGGCGCTCTCCTGCCAGCCATACCCAACGGCACGCCGTGCAGCCTCTTCTGGTTGCCCTGTGCGCTGATGCAGAAGTTGTTGATCTGGTTGGCCTTGCCGATCGTCACCGGCTGTGTGCGCCAGGTAACGGTGAACGGCTTTTGCTTTCCCACGTCCAGTGCGTGGTCATCATCACGTCTGTGGCGTTGCATCGGGGTGGCACGATAGACAATTCCGCGTCACTTCTTGCGGCGAATTGAACGGCCCCTTGATGATGTCTTTGTGATCGACATGATAGGGTGCTGCGGCACCAGCTTTGGGATCGGCAGGCGCAGCCGAAGCGCGCGCGGTCCGGAAGATCAGATCGGCACGGCGATCACGGCCACAATCCCGATCAAGCCCAGAATCCACCACGGTTTCTTCTTCATAACCATCACCCTCCACAGGTGAGAAATTATTCTGCTTGAATTTCTTCCATCAAATTGGCGCGGCGCGCCAGACTGTCCCGCAACACACTGCGCAATAAATCTGAGCGCCTGGATCAACTGCGGATCTGCCAGTTCATACTGAATGCTGACCCCCTGCCGATTAGCATTGACCAGCCCGCGTTCACGCAAGACTTTCAGGTGCCGTGAAGCGGTCGGTTGTGGAATGCCCAACTCATTCGACAATTCCGTCACATTGTGCGACCTCCCGCGTATAACATCAGCAGTCGGGTCGGATCGGCTAGAGCCGAACATAAGTTGGCTTCCATTTGAGACTTCTGAACAAGGGTTTGCGAGATAGGTGACATGTTTATTCTTTCAATGTATGCACATTAGCGCATATATTAAAGATTAACGCAATATTAGCACTGCATTTCACAAGCCCAGTGCAAAGTGCTCACCTGACACTACGACATTGATCATGCCCAAACCGAGTTCTGATGATGTGTGCGATAGAATAAAAAGCACGGAGTCAGGCTATTCTCCGTGCTTTGGGTCGATGCTAAAGTAATTCCTTTTTAGTGCGTCGCGTGCTCTTCGCTCTCAAACAACGGGAAGCGCCACGCCACCATGTGAACAACAGCACGCCGCCCGAAATGATGCCAAAACTGATGGCGAACTCATCCGAGCCAGGCACATACACCGCTCCGCCTTGATGCTCGAGCGCGAACAAACTCACGTTGAAGCGATTGAACATCAAGCCCACAATCACGAGTGCGGCCCCAATCAACAAACCCTTGGGATTTTCACGCACCGATCGGCGCGTGAACAGCACGATCGGGATGATGGCACCGATCGTGATCTCGGCCTTAATACAATACGTCAGCCTGCGCCACCAAACAGCAAGCCCAACTCGCCGGTCACCGCCAACTCGATGGCCTTCAGCGCGAGATAACACCCAGTACGTACGGAATCGCTTTGGCCACGCGGCTTCCAGCAGATCGATTTCGAGGCCGCGCCTGAAAGCGCGAACTCAGCGACGACTCGAAGATGATCATCGCCATGCCCACGGCCACCGCCGAATTGAAGAAGAACAACGGCAACAGCGGCGACCACCACGCGGATGCACTTCTGCGGCATGATGAGATATAACGACCCCAGGATGACGGCGCAGCGTGGAGAGCACCACACCCAGAATCGCTTCAGCGGCATCGTGACTTTGTGCAGAAGGCGGATGGGCTTTGCCAGTGCGGTTTTTCCAGCAGCACCGGCGCGAATCAACGCCAACACCGCCGTGCCAGCATCACGCAGCGTGCCAATCTCAAACAGCACCGAGTGGTTGCCCTGATAGACGATCATGGCCGATGCGCTCCAATGACCGAGACTGTCCAGCAGCGCGAAGATGACCATGATATAGCCCAGAAACCCGTCAAAATTGAATATGCAGCGGCAAGCGCCTCGAGTTTGAAGATGTACACAGCGGCCGCCATCGTAAACGCGCCCGGGCGTTTCCAAGGCCACGCCATACTGCGTCGAAGCCTGATCCAGAAGCCCCACGGATACGAATCATGCTTGCGCTTGATCGCGCCGATGCCGAAGGCGAAGCGGTAGATGGCCACCACGATGCCCACGAGCAAGAGCGCATTCGCGATCACGATCACAGGCGATACACGCCACTTCCGAGGTTGAGTCAAAGTTGTGGATGCCGCGCTGGTTGGGCTCACCTTCGTCGCTGCGTCTGCAACAACGGCCGTTTCGCTCGGTGGATTGATCGGGTCGGCAGCGACCAACTCCGTCGGACCGCCCCCCTCTTCATCGAAATCGCGCGCAGTGTTTCAACTTTGGCTTCCTCCGCGTGACCGGTTTCTTCGAGCCGCGTTCGCGTAATCGAACCAGTCCTGCCACCGCCGTCAGCACGCCCGCCCAGCCCAACGCGAACGGAAGCGTGCCACCCATGACCACTTCGCTGGTGTGACTTTGACCGGATTCTGCGGCACGTCGGGCAAGCCCAAATCTTTGAACGGCACACTCGAAATAATCAGGTACGATGTGCCGCCATTTTCGTGCTCGCCATACACGTGATCGATGTACTTGCCGGGATTGGCCGCGATGCGCGCTTCGCCGGCCAACATGTCCTTACGATTGCCAAAAACTCAGGGCATCGCGGACAGGTCTGCACGCAGGCTGGTTCAAGCCGTCGACATCCAGACGATGCGCGCATCGTGCATTTGGTGATCAGCGGTTGCTCCAGCAAACCCTTGTCCCATTCAAAGCGCGGCACGCCGAAGGACACGCGTTCATGCAGCAGCGACAGCCGATGCAGCGTGAACTGTCGTAAACCACCGGCCCGTCCGCGCGCTTGCTCCATCATGCCCACCGGAAAGGGACGCCTGACGCACACGACGGCTGAAGGCAGTGCATGCAGGATAGCGGGCTGCGCTGGCTCGCGCCAGACTGGGATACTCGCCCGTGATGCCCGCGCCGTTTTTCACCCAAATGCGCGCGTCTCATCCATCGTGCATTTGATTTCGATACTGCACGCCACCATGCAGGCGGCAATCGATGCAGCGTGTGGCGTCAAAACAGGTAAGCCTGAAATTCCTGTGGTGTCATCATGCCCCTTTACGCCTCGCCACCGTGACGAAGGTCTGCGACAAACGCCTGGCCGTCGCTGATCGGATCCAGGTAGGTCATGCGTCGCTGTCGCTGCCGCCGACGTTGTGCGCGGTGCGCAAGCCCATCGACAGGCCGAAGCCTGGCGTCAGGTACACGCAATCGGGGCGGATAGCCTGCGTCGCCATCACCGCGACGGAATTTTGTCCACTTCGCTCTTCGTTACCGCTCAGGTCGCATCATTCAGACCGGCTTTGGCCGCCACCGCCATCGCGCATCCGGAGCAGGTAGCGGTTCGTCTTGATACTTGTGCAACAGCGACGGATGCCCCGGTGCGGCAAATCATGAATGCTGTCCCACTTTGCCCGTTAGCAGATAGAACGATCCAGCGGGCGGGCTGGTGGCTCAGCCCACGCGGGTACAGCGGGATGATTGGCCTTGCGCAATGTCTGCGAAGCATTTCGATCTTGCCACTGGGTGTGTTGAACTTCAACTCCGTTTCTTCTGCACCCGATTAAGGCCTGCGGCGCTTCCACGCACTCTCTCGCGAATGTCGTTAACGGTGACACCGGTGGCGCAAGTTGTTGATTGAGGTAATCAACTTCGTCGGTGTAGTTGAAGTACGCGCCCAAGCCTAAGCGTTCGCCCAATTGCTTGTAAATCCACAGCGCTCTTTCGCTTCACCGATCGGTTCAATGACGGGTTGCCGTAGTAGCGCGATTACCGATCGCCAACAACGGATCGTAGCGCTCAAGGTACGATGCTTCCGGCAAGATCACGTCCGCGAACCATTCGGTGTCATTCGGCAAATGCTGGATCATGGGCGATGAAGTCCATCTTCTTGAAGGCTTCAATCGTCTGTCCATCAAAGGCTTCAGCACGGGGGTTCTGTCGCGCGATGAACCAGCCATGTGCTTGATACGGTTGCCCGCTCAAGATGTTGTCGCGAATTTCTGAAAACAGTTGATCTTCAACGGCACCAGCGGATATCACGGGATGCCGTCCAAGCGTTGTGCGCGGATGCGGGGATCGGGTTACTTGGGCACGCCCAACTTCGCCGCCGCCTTGCCCTGCTGCCGCGAACATGCTGTGTCCCCAGTTGCCCACCAGCGCATTGAGAATGGCAATGGCGTTGCCCGGGTTCCGGAACGGAGTTGACGAAGTTAAGCAGTACAGCCGCCAGCGCCAGCGCATTCCCGTACCGGCCGCCGCAAATTCGGCGATGCGGCGGATGGTCTCCGCCGGGATTTCGGTCAGCGGCGCGGCCTGCTCGGGCGTGTACAGGCCGATCGATTGTTGGAGTTCCTCAAAGCCGCTCGTGTTCCTGGCAACGAATTCGGGCGCACAGGCCAGATTCTCGCTGATGATCACATTGATCAACGCCAGATGGAAAGCCAGATCGGCGTGCCGGGTTTGATCGGCAGCCATTCGGTCGCTTTGCTCCGCCGTCTTGGTGAAGCGCGGATCCAGATAGACCACCCTTTCGCGCCGCGTGCGAGTGATTCGATCAGGTCGCCGGTTTCAGACGTGGAAATCGCTTCGGTCAAATTGCGGCCCGTCAAGATGATGTACTTGACGTTGGCGTAATCGCGGCCCGGCTCTTCCATGCCATAGGTCATGAGATTCGCCACGATCATGGCGTTGAAGCACAGGCTGCGCTGCGTGCCATAGTTGGGCGAACCGAAACCGTACAACAGATTCTCGAAGAGCGGTTGGCTCAGGTTGTGCGTCGACGAGAAGATCATCGCTTCCTGCGCCGTACTTCTGCTTGATGTCCAACATCGCCTGCGCGGTCAAGTCGAGCGCCTCGTCCCATGAGGCGCGACGATAGCGGCCTTCACCACGTTCGCCCGCACGAATCATCGGGAACTTGATGCGATCAGGATCATACGCCGTCATGACGCCACTCTGGCCGCGTCCGCATAACCTGCCGCGCGAATGCGGCTGATCGGGATTGCCTTCCAGCTTGACGACCTTGTCGCCGCTGACTTTGGCCATACGCCGCAGCGCTTCACACGCATTGTTCGCACAGCGTAGCACGACGCGATCATATGTAACGCCTTCGGTGCGCGCGGCATACGTGCGGTGTTGAGCCGAGGCCCGCGACACCGGCAGCGGCTAATGATGCGCCGGAGAGTTTAAGAAAATTTCGTCGGAAAGTTGAATGATGCGTTCGCCATATAATCCATCTCGTTTGCAGCGTCGTCATTGCATGTAGCGCGTTTTCCATACGCGCCACCACTCTGGCGGCTATGGAAAGCCGCCCTACGCAATGACGGGCAACATTACGCCTGCGGCTTCTCACGCTGCGCCACGAACTGGTCACGTCATGCAGGCTCCGTCGCATCGAGTTGGTCCAGCATGGGCATCAACTGCGCTACAGCTTGCGAGCGCTCATCGGTGGCGGGTTTGGCCGCCGGGCGCGATCAAGCGGCCCCACACCAGGACGCCGCTGCTGCCCACGATCGTCAGACCTACGACGACCAGACCAGCGATGAAGAGCGCGTTGCCGCTCGTTGGAACGGGGCAACGCTGCCGCCTTATATTGCGCTACGTAATCGATCACTTGGCGGGTAGTGGGCGTGGCTGTGAAAAGTCTCGGGATTCACCGCAGGCGCTCTGGGCGCTGCGCGGGTGCGACGGTTACCCAGCGGGCGCAGTTGCGCGGCGGCGGGCGTGGCCTCGCCGGAGGCGCTGGGCTGGGGTGGTTCGGCCTTTTGTGCTGCTGGCGCCCAGTGTCTTATGCGTTAATGTCGCTTTGGCCTGATAGTCTTTGGCGTAAGGGGCTGGCGCAGCCGACAAGTCGCCCATGGGTTCCACCATGCCGGTGTGCGCTTCGACTTTGTCGGTGGCCTGTACATTGCCACCGTGGCAAAACTCGCAGAAGTCGCCAAAGCATGCTGTGTGTGCCAATCGCCTTTGTCGTTGATGGGATCTTCGCCGGCCACTTCGTGACAACTCTTGCACGACGATGCTTGCGAGCCGCACTGCGCGAAGCCACCGGGGAATTTGGCGGTGCATTGCAGATCGAACGGCGACACGCTGACCTCGGCATGCGGATCGATCGCGGGGGCGGCCACCGATCGGGCGGTGAAGCGCCGCCAACAAACCGATCGTGATGACCGCGCCCAATGTGATGATCAATCGTTTGTGGTTCATCGCTCTACCTTGCTAATCGTGATAAATAAGTGCAGTATTGCTAGGCGTGGGCTGTGATGCCGACCACCCAGTTTGATGAACGAGGTTGTCGGCTGATGATGCGCACCGATCAAGCGCGTCGATCAGTCGTTTGTCGGCCAGCGAATACATGATGGTGGTGCCGAAGCGTTGTGTACTGACCATGCCGGCGATCGCGCAACACTTTCAGGTAGCGAGACGGTGGGCTGGTTCACTTCCAACTTTCGCGGCTAATTCGCCTACGCTTTTGGGGCCGGACGCCAGCAGATAGAGCGTCATGATGCGCGTCGGGTCGAGCTTCCGGCAGACCTGGGTGTGCAAGAGTTGGGTTTCGCTTTTCTGCGGCTTATTCATGAGCGCGCCCCAAGTATGGTTGGCAAGCGCTGGCATAAAAGAATGAAGACGATATGGGCGGCTGTCAGCCGACAGCCGCCACTGGAGACGGGACAGATTTACTTGACGACGGGCAAACCGCCTGACAGTTGCCGGAAGCCGCCGCTGATGCTCTTTGACGTTGGTGTAGCCCATCAACCGCAGGGCCGTCAGCGCCAGTTTCTCGCCGCGTTGACCCACTACACAGTAGGTGATGGTATAGGCGCACGCCCCATCGGCGGGCAGTTTGGTCATGTCCACGAACAGGTCACGGAGCGGGATGTTGATCGAACCTTCGATGTAGCCTGCGTCCTGATTTCCTGCGCGGCAGGACGATCACGACTGGCTGGGATCAGCCGCAATGGCCTTAGCCGCTGACGCGGGCGCGATATCGGGCATAGTGCCGAGCCACGCATCGAGGCCGGCGAGCAAAGTGGCATCCATCAACCTTCACGCCGCTGGCCTTTGTTCAACTGGGCCGCCATCCACGATCGGGAGGCTGGAAACAGCCGCTGAAGCTGCCGCTGATGCTCTTGGCACCGGTGTAGCCCAACATCTGCAACAGCGCGGTCGCAATGCCGCCCCGATGACCGACACCGCAGTACACCAGGATGGGCTGATCTTGGCGGCAGCCATCCAAGCTCTTCAGCAGCGAGCGCACCGGAACGCTGACCGCGCTCTTCGATGGTCTGGGTAATTTCCTTCGCTTCGCGCAAGTCGATGAGCATCAGCTTGGGATCAGCGCTCAGGGCCTTCAAGGCATCGGTGTTCTTCATGCCGTAGTAGCCATCGGGGATCTTGGCCACGAAGTCAGGGCATTGCCTTGGTGGCATCAAAACCGCCGACCTTGGGCAGACCGGCTTTGACCCAGTTGTCGAAGCCGCCGCTGATGCTCTTGACGTTGGTGTAGCCCGGCATCAGGCGCAGCGCCGTCAGCGCGATGCTGCCGCGATGACCCACCGCGCAGTAGGTGTAGATGGCGGCGTTCTTATCGGCGGGCAGCTTGTCCAGATTCTTGACCAGTTCGGGCAGGACGATGTTGACCGAACCTTCGATGGAACCGGCGGCCAGAATTTCCTGCTCGGTGCGCACGTCGATGATGAAAGGCTTGGGATCCGCCGCAAAGGCCTTGGCCGCCGAAGCGGGCGGCGCGCCCCAGAAATCATCAGGCATGGTGCCCAGCCACGCGTCGAGCGCGGCCAACAAGTCTTGATCGACCTCGACCTTCACGCCGCTGGCCTTCGGCTCAACGGGCGCGCTGTCGATGATGGGCAGGCTAGCCGTTTTCCAGGCACCGAAGCCGCTCTGAATGCTTTTGGCGTTCTTGTACCCCAACATTTGCAGCAGGGTGGCGGCGATGGCGCTGCGATGGCCCGAGCCGCAGTACAGAATGAGCGCTTGATCCTTGGCGGGCAGCTTATCCAGATTCTTCAACAGCGAGCGAAGCGGGATGTTGACCGCGCTCTCGATCGTCTGGGTGATTTCCTTCGGTTCGCGCAGGTCGATCAGCATTGGCTTGGGATCAGCCGTCAGAGCCTTCAGGGCATCGGTGTTCTTGATGCCGAAGTGCAACCAGCGGGCAGATTCGACATGAAGCCGGTCACGGCCTTGTTTAAGTCGTACGGTTTTTGCGGGCTCAGAACTTTGGTTGCTCTGGTTTTCGTCGGTTCGGGAGTTTTGTTGGCTCCGGGGCCTTGGTCGGATCGACCTTGACCGAGCAGGGGGTTGGGGCGGCGCGGCAGCGGGCGCACGCCGGGCGAACAGCGCCACGACCATCAACGAAATCAACAACTTGTGCGGTGTCATGTTTCTCCTTCTTGTGTTTTGGGTTAGATCTGATTAAGATCACTTCGCAGGTTGGGAAGTGCCGGATACTTGAGAAATCCTTCACCATTCTGTCATAGGGATCGCCCTGCTCCATGGCGTGATAGGCCGCGACCTTCCCGCTCGATTCGGGATGAAGCATATGATTCACGCCCGCTTATGCGGCGAAGATTGACATGTAGACCAGCGGCCCGAGCAGCGGGCAACGGTGTAAACAGGAGTTGTGAGATGGTTCAACTTTCCGAACTGAGAGTCTTTGTCATTGCAGCGGAGGATCCCGTCCCCTCAGCTGACCGCGCGGAGCGGTTGCACCTGTCGCAATCGGCCGTGAGCTAGAACATTCAGTCGCCAGAGCGCCTGTTTGCAGTGGAGTTGTTCATTCGCCAGCCGGTCGGTCCGGCTGAGCGAAGCAGGCCAAGCGGTTGCTACCGCTGGCTCAGGAAGTGGTCAACGCCGTGGGCCGCATGAGCGAAGTAATGAATGGCATTGAGCCAGGTGGCGCAGCGAGTTGATCGTCGGCTGTTCAACGACTTCCGGCAAGTATCTGCTGCCAAATTTGGTCGCCGCATTCCGCCATTCGTATCCGCTGGTGCGCGTGGGCATCAAAGTCATGTCGCGCGACGAAGTAATCAATCGGCTGATCGATGGCCGCCTATCGCTGGGCGTGACGAGCCAGAAAATCGATCAGCGTGATCTGGAGAAGAAGCCGTTCTTTGAAGATCGCGTGATCTTTGATCGTACCAGCGCAGCACCATTGGGCCGCGTATGGCTGGCCCTGCCCAGCCGATCTGGTCGATGAGCCCATCATCTTGCGCGAGGATAAAGCCGGCACGATGCAGGTCCTGCTGGAAGGTTTGGCCCAACACGGCATCACGCTGGACATGCTCAACCTGATTATGGAGATCGGCAACGCCGAAGCTATCGAAATGGCCGTCGAGGAAGGGCTGGGCATCGCCTTCGTCTCTGAGTTACGGTAGCGGCCTTGCGTTGGGGCGCGTGAAGAAGGTCGAAGTGCAGGGGCTGGATCTGCGCCGCACGATCTATGTTGCTCGCAATACGCGGACGTTGTTGCCGCATATGGCATCGCTTCGGAACTTTGTGGAGCAACAGCGCGAGCGCAAGTGGCGCAGACATCTGGCTAAGGTCAGCGGCCTAGTACAACCGCTTTCAGCAACGGTCTGACAGTAGCCGCCCGGCGCATCTACGACGATGCGCCGGGCGGTCAGCGTCATTTCCCGAATCATCGGCAGATGACGATCTTCACATCGCCGCGGTATCGCCACGCACGGACTGATCAATGCCGACGTCGGTTGCATCGATCATGCCCGTCGCGCTGACGTCATACTGCACGGCATAAGTCGCATCCCCGATGATCGCTCCGACCCGCGACTGTACCGCGGTAATGTCAGCCAGATTCGTTTGGCCGTCGTAGTTCGCATCGCAGAAGTTACCCTTATTGGTGGCTGTTACGGTGATGGGCACGGTCACTATCCCCAGATCAGAACTCACGGTGATAGAACCAACCTGCGTGCCTTTCCGCCAACCCGATCGGATTGATCACGACCGACGTGAGTGCAGGCGTGTCGCCGCCCGCCGAATTCAGATTCTGTTTCACGCGGCCGTCGCGAAACGTCACGCTGATCGGCTGGTGGTTGTCGCTTCGAGCGTGTTCGCGCAGTTGTCCGCTGAGACAGATCAATGTCGTCATCGACAGCGGCCACACGTTCATCACATTGGGCCGCGGCAGATCGATCACGCGGGATCGCTGCCGTCGGTGATGACTTCCTGTCCATCGGGCCGACCATCACCGTCAGAATCAAAGCGATCGGATCGGTGCCGCGCTCGAGTTCGGGCGATAACGCCGCCGACGTCATCAGCACATCGAAAGAATGCACGGTCTGTACCAGTGATCAGCCAGACCCGCCTCTTTGATCGTCGGGGGAGTACGATCGCGTCGTATCGGCTTGATTTCAGGCAATTGGCGTCGCCGCCGTCAGACAGGTCATCGGCCGTTTGCGAGTGAGTGCGCCTGCACCAATATGGCGTTGCCCAGCCCACGCCGAGCGCGCCGTCTCGATCGCTGAACCCAGCTTGTGATCGAGTTGGTGTCCGTCAATACGCCATCTTGTTGATCGAAGGCGCGGCCCAGCAAAGGCACGGCCTGCCCTTCCAGATACGTCGCGCCGGGCACCGGCGTGATGATGTTCATGACGGCGCTTGTGCGGCCACGCTGAAGGCGTTGCTCGTTACGGTGCCGCTGAGGAAGCCGTCGCTGGCCCACACGCGGATGCGAGCGTTGGCGCTGCTCGCCAATTGCTCGATCGGCACGTCGAGCGTGCCGCTGCCCTGGGCGCTGCCGATTTGCGACCACGACGCGCCATCATCTTTACTGAACTCGATCGACACTTGCAACGGGATCGTTATCAGCGTCGGTCGCCGTCCACGCGATTGGCACGCTACCGCTCGTGAACGCTTCGCCACCGCTGGGGCTGGAGATCGACACGCTCGGGGCCGCCGAACCCGCGCTGAAACTATCGAGTACCTGCGTGCCGGTGATCAGATCGATCCGGCGTTACACCGGCGGCTTTAGTGGATATTCGCCGCGAAGAATCCGGCATCGCCAATAACTTCGTGTGCTGGCGAGTGCGGATGTTCGTGATTGTTGGGCATCTCCGCGAACATGGGATTGACCCCCCAGCGCAGCAGTTCCTGATTCGCTGCGTTGTATTCCACCATTGCTCGATAGCCGCTGAGAAAATCGGCGCTGGTCTTCAACGACGGATTGAGCACTTCCACTCGCCGAATCGCGCCGGTATCACCGCTGACATTCGGCGTGATCACACCGGAGATGCGGCAAGCGCTCTGGTTCAGCGGCCAAAGCAGATCGGGCGTCCACGCTCGTAAGGCGATTCAGCAGACCTGGATCAAACACCTGCCGCAACGACGAGAGTAACGCGCCGCGCGGGTAGTTGAAGTCGGGCGGCTCAAGATAGGTATTGATGCCGGTGCGCGCACAGGCATAACTCAACAACGCTTTGGCGCGACCGGTATTCGGATTGTTATCACCGAGTTGATTCTTCAACTGCACACCGCTGATTGGATTGACCACCGGTTCCGCGATGCCGGGCTGTTGATAGAACGAGCGAGCCGCGCTAAACGTCGCGCCGGTATCGCCGCACGCCGCCGGCACTACTTGTCCACCGACTGTCGTCGTGATCAACTCCGCTCGCGCCGGAGTGATTGCCGCCGCCTTGCACGGTGGTGTAGTTCGTGGTTAGCTGCGCCATCGGGCACCAGGCCGAGCATGTGACTCAACTCGTGCGCGAAGTACCGGTTGGCGTTCGAGTCGCCTTGCGCCCAGCCGAGATACTGCGGAAACTCCGCCGCAGCCTTTATCGAAGCCAAAGAGACCTTGACGTCGGCTCCAACGACTCTTCGCACCTGTGTGCGCCCGCCAGCGCGAGGTTGCGCGCCTGAGCACGCCGGAGACCTGGCCGCGCTGCCCGCATCACGCCAAAGATCGCCGAACGACAGCGGCGCGGATAATGCGCGGCGCTGTAGCGCTGACGAATCCCTTCAAAGTAACCGCCCGCATTGGCTCAACACCGTCGCCGTTGCCGATGTTGATCAACGGGTTGGAGGTGACCTGGCTCTTTACGATCACTTCATCAGCCCAACAGCGGCTCCAGGCCGCCGTATAGAGTGATAGCGATAGTCCGCGAGGTTCGCATCGACCGTCGATTTCATCTGACGGAGTTGCTGCGCCGAATAGCCATCGGGCATGATCGGGATGAGCAGCACGCGCGGCGAAGTCGTCGGCTCGAAAGTGATCGACTGATCCGATGAAGCCACGAAAGGCCGCAGTCGTCAAACTTCCTGAAGCGCAATGTCGCTTGACCACTGCCATAGTAGATGACGCGGCACGTTGATGGCATTAGCGATGTCGGCGTACACCGCTGATTCGGCGCGCCCACTGCGTACGCGCCCGGTGTCCCGATCGGTTGGTAGACATCCTTCAGGACGTTGCCCGTTGGCCCCAGTGCCAGGTGCGCGTAATCAATCAGCACTTTGTCGGTGGAACGCGGCAGCTTGATCGAGGCTGATCCACGCAGAAGCGAGCGTGGCATTGCCTGCATAATAGCCCAGCGCCGATGTAGCCGTAATTCAACTGCGCCCGATTGATCGTCACATTGATCTGCGGAACTGCGCTGGCCGTAGGGTTGAGCATACAGGTATTGTTCACTGCAATCGCGCCGGATGTAATGCCGTAGTTGATCCACATGCACAGCCAAAGTCATTTCCGCACGCTTTGTCGGTTGTGGCGTGCCGTTGCCCAGTTTCACGGTCGCATTGATCGAAGTTGGTGCCAGTGATCTTGATCTGCACACCTGGACGTTGCCGCCCGTCGGCGTGACACTCCGTGATCTTGGGCACGGCACAGAACACGGGCGTTGCACCGCCGCTCAACGTATTACGTTTGCCGCGCCGCACGGTCACATCGCCGGTGAGATTGTCGCCGCGCAAATGCGCCTTGATCTGCGTATCGCTGGATCGTCTCGATGTCGACGGGTGCGCCGCCGACGATGACGGTAACTTCCGCGGCTGTTGCCGAAGCCGCTGCCGTTGACGTACACCCTTTTCACATCGGCTTCACTGCCCCAGGCGAGATGCCGTTAGCCGGATTGATCTGCGGTTGCACATCACGCATGGTGGCAGGAATGAACTGGGCGAATGCTGACGCCGCCGCCCGGATGCGCTAACGTACGAGGTCGCGCCGTCGTTGGCGTTGTCAACCACTTGCGAATCGATCAGCCCGGAGTTCGTCCAGAAGCGGCCATAGTACAGTCGGTTCGCGATTGATCGCGCCCGCCCACAAGCGACCGATGTTGTCGACCGTTAACGGTTGATCTGCGCCTGGCGGATAACCTGCTTGACGAACGTCGTGCCATCGAAGAGGTTGAGGCCGCCGCCCCGCTGGTGCTGACGGCCAGTTTGCCATCGCCCAAATGTTGCAGGTCGAAGATGCTATTCGTGTAGAGGTTGTTGGCCGCAGTGTAAACGGTCCACGTTTGATCGGCCAGTTGAGTTTCGCCAGACCTTGCGTCGTGCCCACCCACACGTTGTCATCGTGATCGACCAACACTGCCGTGACCGAGATCGAGCCGGTGGGCGGCGTAATCGTCGTGACCCAGCGATCGCGATCGAACAGCGTGAGGCCGTTCTCGCCGCCGATCCACGTTCGGTTTTTGGCATCGACCGCGATCGCATTGATCGGCCCGGCGGGCGGTGTGCCCAATGCCCCGTCGAGCATGTCCCAGCCAGTCGGCGTCCAGCGGCGCACGCCGTCACTCGCGCCGATCCAGATGCGACCGGTCTGATCGGCCGTCACTGCTTTCACGCCCGCCAACGCCCGATCGTCCCACGTGATCCCGTCGGGCTGCAACGTAACCAATCGGTCGCCATTGGTGGCAAAGAACGCTCGTCCGCGCGCGAGGAAGACCCGCTTTACGCCCCACATCGAGCCTTCATTCCCGCCGCCGATCTGCTGCCAGCGCGGTGAATACATCGCCAATGGCCCATTCAAGGGATCGGTGTTAAGCGCCATCCACACGCGTTCGCCGTTAGCCGTCAGCGTACGGATGCCACTGTCCCAACCGTTTGCTAAGGAAGTCTTCGTACCGATCGGCGCGGTGAGCCAGTTCCAATCTTGCGTGCGTACCGTGCCCAACGTGTTGGCCGGGCCGAGCACTTCATACGCGCTGAGGCCGCCGCCGCTGCCGTTATAGTCAGGCATCAGCGCCGCCCAGATGCGGCCATCGCTATCAACCGCCAGTTTCACCACGTTGAGACCTGTCGTCGGCACGAAGAGGTTGCCCGGATAACCGAGATTGGGCGGGAACGCGGCTGAGTAACGGCACACGCCGCCCAGCCCGCCGATCCACCAATCGCCATTGGGGCCAAGGATCATATCGTTGCCGTACAGATTCGCGCCGCAGGGATTGGCGTACGTGGCTTGACTGGCCGTGCCACCAAAATAGTCGTACGTCAACCGCCCCAGAAAGGCTCGCCCGGGAGTTGGTCCGCCGCAGTTGGGAGCATTGGGGCTATTGGGTTTGCAGATCACGTACGACCACGGTTCAATCAACACCCAGGCTTCGCCATCGGCGCGATGAGCGATGGACTTGATGTGCGTCCACTCCCAACCGCCGGAACCCGGCGCGACAAAATTGGAACTCCACGTGTTAAAGATCGTATCGTACACATCGCGCCACTTGAAGTCGTAGCCGTTGCCAAAGAACGGGCGATTGCCGTACGGCATCACCGCGCCCGGCGCATCCGAACTGGAAACGACGGTGCCGCGCGGCTCGTTATAGATCGTCGTGAGTGAGGCCGCGCCAGTATCTTGTTTGATGCCGACGAAGTTGGTGCCGTAGACGCTCAGCCAGGTCGAGCCGTCATAGGGATTCAGCACCATACTCGATAGGCCAGTCGCGCCCAACGCGGGCGGATAGTGCACGGTCTTATCCGAGTTGTAATACTGAATGAAGCCGTTGGCGCGACCCATCGCCACGCGCCAATACACGCTGCTCATGTAATCGAGATTGCCGACAAACGAGTTGACGAAGTCCCAATGCCCCACCGACACGCTCGGCCCGTCGCCCAACGGGATGCGCCACACGTTGTTGTCGCCCGCCTGATTCCAGAAGCCGCCGCCGATCACCAACGCGTGCCGCTGGCGCGCGCTGTAGATCACGCTGGAATACGGCCTAGCCAGCGATGTGCCCGCATCGTTGCGCGGCAGTTCGATCGGCGTACGCCATAACTCAAGCGACGCCGGATCGAAGGCGACGACGTTGGCGTTCGCTTCGCCGTTGATGATGTAGATCAAATGCGTGATCGGATCTTCAACGGCCACCCCGCCCCGATCGGCTTTGGGCAGCTTAACGGCCAACATCTCAACTGCGCCGGAGTTGTCGGCGTTGAGCGTAAGCGCATAGCCTTTGTCGTCGAAGGTCGCGCCGCCGTCCGGTGAACCGCCGAAGAAATAGACCTTCTGCGTCAACGGCGAATAGGCCGCCGCTAAACCATAGCCCGCTTGCAGCAGCGTAAATGACGCGGTGCTGATCGATTCAGTGGCCACGTCAAAGACGTAGACGGTGTTGGCATACTTTTCGACGCCGCCTTCGTAGTACCAGCCACCCAGAATGACGATCTTGTTGAGATGATCAAGATAGACGGCTGTGGCATTGTCGCGGCCAGCGGGCAGTGTCGCTGCGACGGTGCGTGCGGCACCGGTGCTGGGATTAACGGCATAGATCGAATCGAACGAGTTAGTGGTCGCAAGTTGATCGCTGCCGCCGAAGACGTACACGGTATCATTCGATGGAACATATGCGGCAGCGGGATACGCTCGCGCCGCCGGTAACGCACCGATGTTGGTCGCCGCGCCCGAACCCGCATCAACCGCCGTAATCACCGCGCTGGGCACGCCCGCGCGATAGCCGCCCGCCAGAATCGCGCGATTCAGCCGCGGCACAAAGGCCGTGCCTGCGGCGTAAGTTGCTTGCGGCAACGTGTTGAAGTAGCGATCGGTGACGACGACATCCGGCTGCGCGGGCGACGGAAAACCGACGAAGAGCGGCGAACCGATCGGGGTGCCGTCGATGCCGCTGATCGGATCTTTGAAGTCGCCCGCTAAGTGCCAGTTAGCGATCAAGCCGGGTCGCTTCTCGTTGAGGGCGTGATGCATGTTGCGGCGCAGCGTTTGTTCGCCCAGCGCGCCGTACCAGATGCGCGCCTCGGCAATGTCGCCCACAAAATACTCGACACCTTGATCGCTGCCGATGTGCAGATCGTACGTTCCGCCGATCGCGCCCGCGCCGGTGTGAATAACATACGTGTCGAAATCACCGTTGATGTAGAACTCGTCAAGATAGGCGCTTTCAAACGGATCCCAATAGGAGTTCACGGCGATATGCGTCCAGCGATTGATGGGGATTGCGGTGGTGCTTTCGGCAAAGGCGGTGCTCCCCCGATAGAAGCGCAGTTTGCCGTTGTAAAGTCCGAACCAGAAGCCGACGTTGTATTGCTTGGCTAACACGGCGCGAAAACCGGTAAGGTTGGTGGGATAGACCCAGGCCTCAAAAGTCACATCGTTACCGCCCAGAACCGGAAATGACGCGTTGGGAATGTTGACGTAGTTGGTGCCGTTGAGGTACAGCGCCGGACCGCTGACGTTGGGGGCAGCTGGCTCGGCGGGCGGAGCAGATTGATCGGGTACAGCGGTCGCCGGTGACTGCGGCTGAGGGGCAGCCTGGGTCAGCTGAGGTTGCTGGCGCACGGCCGGGACAATCTGAGCCTGAGCAACTGGCATAGCCGGTGACGCGATCAACACGACGATGCACAACCAGTGAATGAGGCGCGGCAACTTCTTCACGGTCTTCCTCCCTATTCAATTAAAGCACTAACAGCAGTGGCCAGCCGCGGCACAAATCGGCTGGCAAAAACTATACCGTATTTTGACCGGACTGTGGGTAAGAGTTGTGTTGTGCGTGAGTGCTTTTGCTCACGAACGCGTGCAATCGCGGGGAAACAAAAACCTCCGAGATGGCAATCATCTCGGAGGTTGTATGAAGTTCGCTTAGCGCGTGGCTGGCACGCGGCCAAACCACTTGGACATTAAGATGCGATAGGTCAACAGGAACCCCACCGACAGAATCGCGATCAGATACACGATTGTCATCAGCGGCGAAGCGGTCTCGCTGCCGATTACCACGCTGTGCAGCGTCACCATGATCCACGCGCCGAAGCTGGCATAGTGCAGCACGCGCCACGTGCGATGCCCCAGCCGCTTTTTGATGTAGAACGAGAGCGTGATGATGGCCGTCAGGTACAAAGCTAAGATGCCCACACCAACCCAAAACGGCTGATAAGCCGATCGGAAGGGCAACAACAGATCGAGCAGGCTAAACTGAGTGTACGTATCGCCCAGCAGAATGAAGGCGTGAAACGCGCCGACCGCCAACGCCAGGATCGACACGAATTGATGCACTTCGTACGTCAACACCGGCTTGACGATGCCGTCCAGAATCTTGTTGCTGACCATCAAGCCCCACGCCACCGAGCCCCACAACAACAGATAAGCCACAATGCCCGCCGAACGCGACATATACCAGTAGACATGCGTATCGGCCGCGGGTGCGGCACCCAGCCAGCGGCTGATCTGCGCCAACACCGCGCCCATCGACGTTGACACTGGCTGCCATTGGCCGGTCAGAATGATCGCGGTCAGTATGCCACCCGCGACCGCCACGCCGCTGAGGATGGCGTCGGCCAAAGTCGCGTCACGCGCCGGGGTGGTCTGAGTAGGTAAAGACGACATCCAGATACTCCTGCATCCGATTGGATAACAGCACTTCGCCGTTGGCGGTGATGACACACGCGGCCAGCTGCGGCCGTTCGTTCACAAACTCCAAACCCTCAATCGAGCCCAGTAGAAACACGGTCTTCGCCATGATCTCCGCTTCGATCGTCGTCGGCGCGATCACGGTCGCCGTCCACAGATCGCTGGTCGAGGGATGGCCCGTGCGCGGATCGATCAGGTGATGCTGCTGCTCGCCGTGATGCTGCCACTGCCGCCGATCGATTCCCGACGTTGCCACGCCGCAATCATGCAGGCGCAGCGTCATGACGTCGCGGTCGTGATCGAACGGGTCCATAACGTTGACCGTCCAATGCGCGGTACTTGGCACTAGGCCGCTCGTCCACATATCACCGCCCGCATCCACAAGGCACGGTCCCGCGTACGCCAACTGCTGTCCGGCTTGCTGCACCGTCCAGCCTTTGACGATGCCGCCCAGATCAAGGCGAACGCCGATCGGGAGCGTGATGGTCTGCGCAGCCGCGTCCAACTTGATCGATGCCATCGAACTGATCGGCGAGCCACTCACCACCGATCGGTTATTGCCCGACCCGATCGCTTCGAATGACCGATCGTAACCCGCCGCTTCCAGTGCGCCGATGATGGTTGGATTGAACAGGCCGTGCGTGCGCGCCGAAAACTCGATGGCGGCTTTAACCACTTCGAACATGTCACGCGAAGCCGCAAACGGCCGACCGTTTGACGCATTCAACGCGCTGAGTTCGCTGCTGGCGTCGAAGCGCGTGAAGCGCGTGTGCGCCGCGCGAAAGAGGCGTTCGACTTTGGCCAACGCGCGCTGCGCCGAACGGGCGTCGTCACTCCACACCCACGCGCCCACATCAGTATTCATCGCGCGAAAATGATGCTCGTGATACATTACGAACTCCGCGTGCGGAGGCGCGGCTGAAACGGCACGCTGCGCTGCGTCTGCGTCTGGAACGATCGGTTATTCGCGGGTTGAGTCACGTTGGCTGGCCGCGCAGCCGTCGAGTTGGACGCGCCATCCGAGCGCGCAATCGCCGCCCAACCAAAGACGAACAAGCCGGCTGTTAAACCAATCAGATATAACTTTACGCCCGTATATTTCTGTTTCATCCCGGCACCTCTAGATCAGGTTGAGGCTCGAGGCCGGGCGTGGGAGCCCGACCGACTATGATCGCTTCTGCTTAGTCGTCGCCGAAGCCGCCGAAAGACCCGCTGCGCGAATGCTCGCCACCATCGTGTTCATGCTCGAACTGCTCGTGCTGATCAAATGTAACTGACTGATCGAATTGCTGCGGCTGCGCGGCAAGATCGACGTTGATGTCGGTGGCCGTCGTAGTGGCCGACTGCGAGGCCGCCTGCGCCGTACCAGTATCCGACTTGGCCGCGCTCACGGCCAGCACCGTCACGACCAGCAAGGCCGTAACGATCGTCGAAATGAGAATGGCGGTGGTGCGTTTCATGAGACTTCCTCCAAAGTGGTGATGGTCACAGTTTAATCAACAGCAGTTAGACTTTTATGAAGTCCACATGAGAATTTTCTCATGCACTGTGCCCTGGGCTGTGGCATAAACGACACCGGCGAGTCGCTCGACTCGCCGGTGTCAGCATGTGACTTCGATATTTAGTTGTGAGCCGCCGCCGGTTGGAGTGATTTGGCCGTGGCGAGGCGGTGCGTGAGCAGATAACCCACTGAAACCACCGCGACCGTGTAGATCACTTTCATCAAGACCGTCGAGGTATCCGAGCCAGCCACCAAGCCGTGCAAGGTCGTCATCACCCACACGCCGAAACTGGAGAAGTGCAGCAGCCGCCAGGTGCGATGCCCGATATGCTTCTTGATGTAGAACGAACCCACTAAGATCGCCGTTAAGTAGAAGCCCAGAATACCCAGTCCAACCCAGAACGGTTGATAAGCCGATCGGAACGGGATTAAGATATCCAGCACACTGAAACTCATATAAGTGTCGCCCAATAAGATCAAGCCGTGGAACAACCCGACGATCAACGCCAGCATCGACAGAAACTTGTGCAGTTCATAGACCAGCGCCGGTTTCACCCAGTCATTCACCAGTTTGCTGCTGACCAGAATGCCCCACGCCACCGAGCCCCACAACAGCAAGTACGCCACCACACCCGCCGCGCGCGCCATATACCAGTAAACCTGTGAATTCGCCGCCGCGCTGGCGCCCAGCCATTGATTGATCTGCGTTACCACGGCGCCGAGCGTCGCCGCCGCGCCCGTCAACTGACTGCCGATCACGAGGGCCGTTAACAGCCCCAACCCGATCGCTCCACCGCTGATTAACGCCCCCAGCCGTTTGTTCGATTCGACCGGCAGGGAACGAGAATAGGTTGTTGTCATGCTAAGCCTCCTTCACTCCGATTGATCTACGAGGTCCGCGTGCGGAACACCGGCTGCGCGATAACCGTCGGCCGATTCGTCGTAGCGGTCTGCACGGTCGTCGTACTGGTCGAGGCCGTTTGGCTCACCGTCGCCTGTGCAGCGTTCGCAATTGTGTTCCCTGACTGCGCCACCAGCGACCAGCCGAACATGAACGCGCCCGCTGTCAAACCCACCAAATACATTTTCATCGCCTGATATTTCTTCTTCATGATGCCCCTCTCAAACGCTTCAGTGTTGAGTATGCACAGTTTAAGGCGAGGCCGTGAAGTTTCCATGAAGTGAACGTGAGATTTTTCTCATATCAAACAAAAACTTCCGGCGCAGACACAAGTCTGGCCGGAAGTCATGGTTGCCGTTAGCCACAGGTCATGCGGCAGGAAACGTCAGCGTGACGATGGTCCCCTGCCCCACTTCACTCTTCACGTCGATGCTGCCGCCGTGCGCGGCGATGAGATTCTGCACGATGGCCAGCCCCAAACCCGTTCCGCCCTGCTCACGCGACCGCGCCGCATCCACTCGATAGAAACGCTCGAAGATGTGCGGCAAATGCTCGGCGGAAATGCCGGGGCCGGTGTCGGATATGGTAATGCGCACGGGCTGTCCAGCAACCGGCGGCGTGACCCCTAAGGTGACACTCCCCTGCTCCGTGTACTTGATGGCATTCTCGACGAGGTTGAACAGGATGCGATGCAGCTGATCGGGGTCGCCGTGAAGGTTGGCCGCGCCCGCTGTCTCGCAGTTCAGAGTCAGCGCTTTCGATTGCGCCAGCGGCCGCAGTTCAGCCGCAACGTCGTTGGCGATCAACGCCGCATCGAGGATGCGCGGCTGTCCGCTCGGTTGTGAGCCATCTGTCCGGGCCAGCAGCAACAGATCGTTGGTCAGCCGCGTCAGTCGATCGACTTCGCCTTCGATTTGGTTCAGCGCGGCTTCGTATTGCTTGGCCGAGCGCGGCCGATTGAGCGTGACGCCGATGTTGGTCTTCATGACCGTCAACGGGGTGCGCAGTTCGTGCGAGGCATCGGCGGTGAAGCGCTGCTGGCGCTGAAACGCCGACTCCAACCGCGCCAGCATCGCGTCAAAGGTGTGCGCCAGTCGACCGACTTCGTCGTTGGGCAGTTCGAGGTTGAGGCGGCGATGCAGGTCTTGCTCGCTGATGGCCTGCGCCTGCCGCGTGATCGTATCGATGGGCTTGAGGGCGCGATCGGCAATGAGCCAGCCGCCGAAGCCCGCCAGCGCCAGCGTCACCGGGACCGCAATCGCCAAAATCAACGTTAACTGCCGCAACGTCGCATCGGCGGTGCTCAACGACATAGCCACTTCGACGTAACCGTCGACGCGGCCATCATGCGTAAACGGAAAGGTGTACACACGCACGTGCTGCCCATCAGCCTGCGTCAGCGTGCGAAACGCACCATGTTGTTGTTGCGCCTGAGTGAGTGCGGCTTGATCGAGCGGTGCGTCAGTCAACAAACCCGTCGCGATGCGGATGTTGCCCGTTACATCGATGACGCGCGTGCTAAAGCCGGTGGTGCGCTGAATGCCGCCATCGTCGTCGTTTTCACTGCGCGCCGCACCGACACCCAGCCGCAGTCGTTCGTCGATGTCGCGATAGACCTGATTCTCCAGTGCGACATGCAGGCTCACACTGAATACGATCAACGTCAGGGCCAGCAAGCCGAGGTGCCATAACGTCAAACGCGACCGAATGGAGAGACGTGTCTTCATGCTTCGCCGTCGGCGCTGATGAGGTAGCCGCTGCCGCGCATGGTTTTGATCAACTTCAGATCGAAGCCCTCGTCGATCTTCTTGCGCAGATAGCGGATGTAGACATCCACTACGTTAGATTCGGGCACAAAATCGAGGTTCCAGACGTGTTCGCCGATTTGCGTACGCGATAACACGCGGTTGGGATTGCGCAGCAGGAATTCCAGCAGCGCATATTCTTTGGCCGTCAGTTCGATGCGGCGGTCGCCGCGCTGCGCGCTGTGTGTCAAGGTGTTCAGCGTCAGATCGGCCAACTGCAACTCCACCGATTTCGATTCGCCCTGACGGCGCGTGATAGCGCGCAGCCGCGCCAGCAGTTCTTTGAACGCAAACGGCTTAACCAAATAGTCGTCCGCGCCACTGTCCAGCCCCGTCACACGATCGTCCACTGTGTCGCGGGCGGTCAGCATCAGCACGGGCGTTTTGACGCCGCGCTGGCGCAGTTCGCGGCAGACGCTGTAGCCGTCGCGACCGGGCAGCATCACGTCCAGCACGATTAGGTCGTATTCCACCGCCGCGGCCCAATCGAGGCCGTCGTTGCCGTTGTAGACCACGTCCACGGCGTAGCCTTCTTCTTTGAGACCGCGTTCCAGAAAGGAGGCGATCTGTCGTTCATCTTCCACAATGAGTAAACGCACGGTTCATAGCTCCGTGAAAAGTTCGATTGCCCTGCACCTGACTGACTCGCCGCGGTTGGTGAGCAATGAGAAAAGTTCGGTTGTCCCGCACCCTCACCCGCTGCTACGCGGCACCCGCTCCCAACGTCGGCAGAAGCAGTCGATGCGCGGCGCAGGGAGAGGGAAATCAATCGCATTCATTCTAATCAACCGGGATTAGAAGCGCGTTAAAGGCACTGTCTATAGTATCACGAATGCACTTAACCTTTGGTGAAGCCCGGCTGTTTCGGCGTGGGAGGCTGAAACTCCACAGGCGGTTGCGGCATGGGAGGCCGAAACTACGGGCGATCAGCGTGTAGTGATGGCAGCCCTATGCCAGCGCCGCTCATGTTACAATCGCAGCATGTCGATTGAGCTGCTGCGCGTTCACTCTCATTGGAGTCTGCTGGCCGGTGTGCCGTCGGTCGAGGAGATCGTCGCTTTTGCGGCGCAGACCGGTTGCGCGGCGCTGGCCCTGACGGACTGTAACGCGCTGTATGGCGCGGTCGAGTTTGTCGAGCGCTGCCGCGCCGCGCAGATTCAGCCCCTCCTCGGCGTGGATTTTACCTTTGAGCGCGAACACACCCTCGTGTTGCTGGCGTCCGATTTGATCGGCTACGGCAATCTGTGCCGCTTAGTGACGAAGTTACAAGCGCCGCCCGATCGGGAAGCGCGGCTTGAGCGCGGGCTGACGCTGACCGATTTAGCCGATCACACGTCGGGGCTGATCGCACTCTCGGACGGGCAACTGGCCGCCGCGCTGATCGATCTATTCAGCAGTGAGCGGGTCTTCATCGCGCTGCCCGCGCCCGACGTTGAGTTGCAAGCGTTGGCGGCGAGCCTGGGCGTGCGCGTGGCCGCCGTGCCCGACGTGCGTTACCTCACCGCCGATCAAGCCGCGCGCTATCGCACTGTCACGGCGATGCGTACCGGGCAGCGCGTGGCCGAGCTGCCCGATTTGCCGGATCGCGCCTGGCCAACTGATCTGGCGCAGCGCTTTGCCACTGTGCCAGAGGCGCTGTCTAACACCGCGCTGATTGCCGACCTGTGCCGCTTCGATCTACCGCTGGGGCAGTACCGCTTTCCGACGCTGGAACTGCCCGATAATCGCGCGCCGGGCGACGAACTTCGCACACAGACGTATGCCGGCGCGCAGCAGCGCTATGGTGCGCTGACGCCGGAGATTAAAGCGCGGCTCCTGAAAGAGATCAACGTCATCGATACGCTGGGGTACAGCCCGTATTTTCTGGTGGTGGCCGACATTGTGCGGTATGCGCGGCAACGTGCCGTGCCGATCTCGCCGCGCGGCTCCGCGTCGTCGTCGGTGGTGGCGTACTGTCTGGGCATTCACGATGTCGATCCGATCGCGCACAA
Organism: Anaerolineae bacterium; assembly: GCA_046328575.1. GTDB lineage: Bacteria > Chloroflexota > Anaerolineae > Fen-1058 > Fen-1058 > JAGOBP01. Next base: position 2,645 of record JAXLWI010000002.1, on the reverse strand, counting down.
TTTGTACTTCGAGCGCTTTCTGTCGCTGGAACGCCGCGACCCGCCTGACATCGATCTCGATCTGTGTTCGGCGCGGCGCGACGAAGTGATCGAGTACGTGTATCGCCGCTATGGGGCCGATCACGTGGCGATGGTGTGCACGTACGCGACGTTGCAGCCGCGCTCGGCGCTGCGCGAAGTGGCGAAGGCGTATGGCCTGAGCGAGAAACGCATCGGCGAGTTGGCCGAACACTTACCCCATTTCTGGCATCCGGCCATGCGCACGCAAGCGCACGACGCGCAGGCGCAACTGCTCGATCAGGCGCGGGATCCGATCGAGCGGGAGATGATCGAGATGAGTGTGGCGCTGACCGGTGCGCCGCATCATCTGTCCGTGCATCCGGGCGGCATCGTCATTGCGCCGGGGCCGATCACCGATCTAGTTCCCTTGCAGCACGCGACGAAAGGCCTGCTCATCACGCAGTTCGATCTGAAGGGCATCGAGAAATTAGGGTTGATCAAGATCGATCTGCTGGGCATCAGCGCGTTGACGGTGGCCGCTGAGTGCGTGGCGCTGATTCAACGGCACTGGCCCGACTTTCGCCTGGAGTCGATTCCGCTGAACGACCCGTCCACGCAGCGGACGCTCTCGACGGCACAGACGATCGGCTGTTTTCAGATCGAGAGTTCGGGGATGCGGTTCACGCTGCGCGAGTTGGCGACTCAATCGATCGACGATCTGATCGTGGCGCTGGCGTTGTATCGACCGGGGCCGTTGAAGGGCGGCTTGAAGGATGCGTTTGTGCGGCGGCATCTGGGTCACGAAGCGCCGGAATATCTGCATCCCGCGCTGGAACCGATTCTGCGTGAAACGTACGGCGTGATTTTGTATCAAGAGCAGGTGCTGCGCATCGCGCACGAGGTGGCGGGTTTCTCGTTGGGCCAGGCGGATATTCTGCGCCGCGCCATGTCCAAGTTCCGCTCGGCGCATGAGATGGAGCGCTTGCGGCGTAAGTTCATCGACGGGGCGCGTGACGCGCACGGCTTGGACGAAGCGCTGGCGACGCAGGTGTGGGATATGATGGCGGCCTTCGCGGGCTACGGCTTCCCCAAGGCTCATGCGGCGGGCTATGGCGCGCTGGCGTATCGACTGGCGTATCTGAAGACGCACTATCCCGCCGAGTTCATGGCGGCGCGGCTTGGCGTGTGGGGCGGGTACTATTCGCCGCGAGTATATATGTGCGAGGCGCGGCGCTTAGGATTAGTCATTAAGCCGCCGCACATCAATCACAGCGGCGAGGCGTTTACGCTGGACGCAGGGCGTTCGACGGTGTGGATGGGGCTGGGGCAAGTGCGCGAACTGACGCGCGTGACGTTGAAGACGCTGATCGAGCAGCGCCCGTTTGTGTCGCTGAACGACTTTTTGATCCGCGCGCGACCACTGCACGTCGAGGCGGTGAACTTGATCAAGTGCGGGGCGTTGGAGGGGCTGGGCGATCAACGCACGCTGTTGATGGAAGTGACGCAGCAGCCGTGGCACGGGCGCCATACGCCGCAACTCAACTTGCTGCCGATTGAGGCGGCCAACCCGAGCGAGCCGCCCGACCAAGCGGATGATGTGACGCTGGCCGAACGCGCTGCGTGGGAGCACGACATCCTGGGCTATCATGTCGCGGTGCATCCGTTGGATGTAGTGGCCGAGCGGCTGGCGCAAGCGGGCGTGGTATCGAGCGCGCAGATTCCCCAGCGAGTTGATCAGCCGATTACAGTGGCGGGCTTACGCTTTAGTCTGCATCACGTGACATCGCCGAGCAAGGAGCGGATGCTGCTGGTGGATATGGAGGATCAGGCGGGGCCGTTTCAGGTGTTGTGGAGCGGCGCGGCGCTGCAAAATTATCGCGCCGCGATCGATGGGCGCGGCGCGGTGATCGTGCGCGGGCGCGTGCGGCATGATCGGCAGGGACTGGCGATTGTGATGGGAGCGTCCATCGAAATGGTGACGTAGGGGCAGACCGATGTGTCTGCCCGGGGTCGGCATGAATCGGGCTTCGCGGGAGTAAATCGGGCGAACCTGTGTGTTTGCCCCGACGATGATTTACGCAGGGTGACACAGGGTGTGGATGTGGCCCTCACCCCGGCCCTCTCCCAAGGGGCGAGGGAGTGGCGCGGGGTGCCTTAGATTTGACCAGTCAATTGATCAACACTACGCCGCGACCATGACAGGTGGGACAGCGGCCGCGCTGATCGCAATCGCTGCAACCCGCACCGTAACAGCGCGTACAGGTTTTGCGCCCATGGCAGATCGGGCAGCGTTGTTTCCGCCGTTCGGGCAGGCTATCGCGCAGGCGATCGATGAGGTCGGCGCGGCAGCGCGTGGCTGTGGCAGGCCGATCGGCACGAGCGGCGGCGATATCACCGTTGGGATCGGGCACTTCGTAATCGGTGAGGTTCCAGATGTCGCTGGCTAAGACGGGCTTGTCATGGGCAGGCACCGACGCCAGGGCTTTGATGGTGACGTTCAGTTCGAGGATGGAGCCATCGGCAAAGATGAAGCGCGATTTCAAGCGCGTTTGATTCGATTCGGTCACTACTTTGTAGTTTTCATCCACCCAGACAATTTCATCGATTGGTTGATCGGCATCCGCCATCTTCGCCTCCGGTTGTCC
>JAXLWI010000019.1:0-66863 GCA_046328575.1 Anaerolineae bacterium | reverse complement strand
AGCGTGAACGCTTTGGTCCAGTCGTGTTGAAGAGTGTTCGCCAGTTCCAAATTTTCGCGGCAAACTGTCATCGATTCGGCATAATCGCCCAGACCGGTGAGAATCAAGCCATAGTACGTCAGCGCGTACGACAGCAACTGCGGTTCGTTGAAGCGCCGCGCAATGGCGATGCTCTGCGCCAGATCGTCGCGTGCTTCAGCGTACTTGCCGATGGTGAAGCCGAGTCCGCCTGCGCCCAAAAACGCTTTACCACGCGCCAGTGTATCGCCCTTAGCCGCGGTGCGATCGAGTGCGTCTCGGCACCACGCATACCCTTCGCTTAATTGGCCGTTGAGGAACCAGAACCAGGCCGCGGCGTACACCATGCGCAGCATCATGTCCGAGTCGTCGGCTGACTTGGAGATCCAGCGTACCGCCGCGCGCAAATTGTCGTTCTCGGCGATCAAGCGCAGCATCCATGATTCGGGAAAGCGGTTGAACTGATAGGGGATCGTTTCTTCGACCAGTTCCAGATAATACTGCGCGTGCCGCCGCCGCAAATCATCGGCTTCATGAGCTTCTTTCAAGCGTTCCCACGCATACTCTCGAATAGTGGCCAACATGCTGAAGCGTGCCTCGCCGTCAAGCGTTTCGGTGCGGCGCAGTAAACTGTTATCGACGAGATATTCCAGTTCGTCCAGCAGGTCCTGGCCCAACTCGCCGTCGAAGTTGCAGACGTGCTCGATGGCGGTCAGCGTCCAGCCGCCGACGAAGACGGCGAGGCGGCGGAACAACGTGCGGGCTTGATCATCAAGGAGGTTGTAACTCCATTCGATAGCGCTGCGCAGCGTTTGCTGACGCACAGGCAGATCGCGCGCGCCGCCCGTCAACAACGGCAGCCGATGATCGAGCCGCGTCAACATGGCCTGCGGTGTGAGTAACTTGATGCGCGCCGCAGCCAGCTCGATGGCGAGCGGCAGCCCGTCGAGCCGATAACAGATCTCGGCGACGGCGGGCGCGTTATCGTTGGTGACGGCGAAGTCGGGTTTCACATCGCGCGCGCGTTGAATGAACAACTGCACCGCCGCGTATTGTGAGATCTGCGTCAACTCCGGCAGATGTTTGATATCGGGCAGGGCCAGCGTGGCCACGGGCCATTCGCGTTCACCGCGCAGGCGCAGCGGCGCGCGGCTGGTAACGATGATTTTGAGGCGCGGACACGCTTGCAATAGATCGGCGACAACGGGTGCCGCTTCTAGCACTTGTTCAAAGTTATCCAGCAACAACAGCAGATGTTTATCGCGCAGGTAGTTGTTCAGGGCTGCTTCAAGCGAATGCGAGTCGGGGGCTTCACGCAGGCCCAACGTTTGCGCAATAGTAGGCGCGACCAACTGCGGATCGCTGATCGGCGCGAGGGCGACAAAATACACGCCGTCGCTGAAATGGTCGGTCGTCTCGATCGCGACTTGCAGTGCCAACCGCGATTTGCCGGTGCCACCGGGGCCGGTCAACGTGATCAGCGCCGCTTCTTCCGCGCAAATCAGATTTAGCAGATCGGCCAGTTCGCGGTCGCGGCCGATGAGAGGCGTAGGCGGCGTGGGCAGCGCCGGCCGCGAGGTTGTCGCCGGACCGATCGGTTGGGTGGCGGCCCCGCCGTTCATCTCGAAGTGCTCGGTCAGCATCATCATCAAATCATCGGCAAGCGAGCCGCGCAGTTCATCGGCCGAGCCGAAGTATTTGTAGGAGACGTTGTCGCCTTTGATGCGATCGAGCAAGCCTTTCAGGCGCGTTTCACGCTCGGGCGCGGGCGATTTGATGTACAGCAGTTTGGGCTTACCAGCCGATAGGTTGTATTCGTCTTCAAGGCCGCTGACGTCCATATCGGGCGCAACCCAGCCATACTTCTGCCAGTAAATGCCGACGAAGATATGACTTTGATCGAGGTAGGCGCGATAGAGGTCTTTAGGCGGATGAGGGCGTGCGCCGAGTTCAAACATCACCGGCGCGAGGTGCAGCTGCTCGATCGCTTCGCGCGCGGCCCGGCGTTCCTCGGCTAATTCTTGCAGCGTTGAACTGACAAAGACACGCAGGCGTTGATCCGGCGTGCGAATTACGGATTTGGTCATGTGCCCCCGCACACACCCTCACCCACGTGCAGAGCACGCTCCCTCTCCCTAGCAGGGAGAGGGCAGAGGATGAAGGGTGCTCACTTTAGACAGCGTCTCACCAGCACGCCGATCATCTCGCGGCGATATTCAGCCGAGGCGAAGTAATCGGTGGGCGGATTGACGGACGCTTGCGCCAGTTCGACGGCTTCGTCGATCGTCGGTGCTTCGGCTTCGATGAGCACCATCTGCGAACCGACACCGCCCAACGCCAGCCGCACATCTTCAGCCGTTTGAACCGCAGCCACACACACGATCGGCAGGTCGGCGGGCGTGCGCGCCACTTTTTCATAGGCCACACGCGACTCGGCTGGCAGAGAGGGTAACGTCACTGCGAGGATTAAGGTTCCATCTTGCGGGCCGAATTCGGCCAAAGGCACGGTCTGTTCGCGCGCGGCGCGCACCGTCAACTGTGCGTCGAGGGCGAACAGCATCGCCAGCAGCGGTGATTTGCCGTCGGACGCGACGATCGATCCGGCGAGGGTGGCGGCTTCGCGCACATTGCGGCTGGCGGTGTCGAGGACGGCTTTCACCAGCACGCCGCCCGCGTAGTCGCGCACGTGCGCATCGTCGACCAGCGTTTGCAGCGTCGTCGTCGCGCCGATCTCTAGTCCGGCCTCAGTGGCTTTGATGTATGACAGCCCCAGCGCGCTCAGATCGACCACGGCCTGTACATTGCCGGGTGCAGCGGCCACCAACTCGCCGCCACCGCCCAGCGGTACGGTGCGAATCTTGCGGCGGCGCAATAACTTTACGGCTTCGTCGAGGTCGGTGGGTTTATGGTATTCGGTTAAATCACGCAGCGTTGGCATTGGTCCATTCTCCTGCGGTTTCTAGGGTGCGTTGATAGAGTTTAGCGCTGACTCGAAAGTTGGCGCGTTCGATGAGAGCATCGAGTGTCGGCTTGATGACGGGCAAGTAGCGATGACGTTTGGCTTCGCCTAGCAGATCGACGACGCCGGCATGTGGCAATCCCAGATATTCGGCCAGACGGCGGCCTTTGAATTCGTCGATGAGCAACAAGTTGGCTTTCAGTTCAACGGCGAGCGCAATCGCCTCGGCTTCACCTCGATCGAGCTCGCGCAAGAGCAGGGCGATCACGATCGAGTTGGTGGCCGCCCCGACGCTGATCCACGATTGCCGCACGATATCATCGCCATCGTCATAAGCTGCGCCGCCGACAACCAGTTCGTCGTGCACCGCGCGCGGGATGACGATGGAGCCGTACAGGCGCTTGAGCAGATCGAGTTGGCCGACCAGCGCCAGGCTCAACACCGGCGACGTATCGCTCACGACGATCATGTGTCAGGATACACCTTCCAATACGGCAGTTCGGCGGCCCATTGATCGCGCATATTTTGCGGCGGGCGCGCCAGCAGCGCTTCCGCCGTTGCCGAGATGGTGCCATCGGGTAAGACGATCTCGCCTTCGACTTTGGCGCGATTGCCCGCGACTGAGACCACCCGTCCGATCACTTTCAGCGGCGTGTTAGTGGGTGTAGGCGCGCGATATTTGATTTCCAGTTTCAGTGTGACCATCAGATCGTCATCGCCGCCATTGATGAGCAGCGCGCGACCCGAGACTTCATCCAACATGGTGGCGACGATGCCGCCGTGCACGACGCCGGGATAACTTTGATATTGATCAGGAAGGGTGATGGTTGAGACAACCTGCTGATGTTCGTGATCGTTGTATAGCTTCATGTGCAAGCCGACGGGGTTCTGAATGCCGCAAATGAAGCACATGCGTGAGTTGGGCTGTTTGTCCAAAATTCACTCCGGCGTTGCTAAAGTCAATCGTTATTATACTCCAAGCCGACAGCGAGTGAGCAACGATCGGGCGCTGCCTGCCAGTGAGTGTGGCTTATATCGCACATCGCATCGCTCGCTCCGCATTGACTCCGACCCATGCTGCGGTACAATACACTATAGATAGGGTAAGCTACTAACTCATGACTTCGGTTCTCATCGTCGACGATCACCAACTGTTTCTGGAAGCTATGCGCGATTTGTTGACCGCGCGCGGCCTGGATGTTGTCGGCCTGGCTTATGACGGGGTCGAAGCCCTGGCGCAGACGCGCGCTTTGCAGCCCGACGTCATCCTGATGGACATTCAGATGCCACGCTGCAGCGGGTTGGAAGCCACGCGCTGCATCAAAGCCGAATTTCCTGATAAGCCGATCGTGATCTTGTCCTCGTCGGACGATGACGACGATCTGTTTGAGGCCATCAAATCCGGGGCGTCCGGCTACTTGCTCAAAAGTATGGGCGGGCGGCAGTTCTTTGAGCTGTTTCAAAGCGCCATTCAAGGTGAAGCGCCGTTAGCGCCGGGGCTCGCCCGGCGGCTGATCAAAGAATTTGCGCGGCAAGCTCAGCAGATCGACGGGGCGGCCAGCGCGCCAAGTGACGCGGAACTGGATACCCTTAGCGATCAGGAATTGGATATCCTTAAGTATGTCGCACGCGGTCGAACTTACAAGGAGATTGGGCAGACGCTCTATCTCAGCGAACGCACGGTTAAGTATCACATGAGTAAAATCCTAAAACGCTTGCATCTCCGAAATCGCGAACAAGTGGTGGCATACGCTGCTCAACGCGGCTTGCTGTCCGACTCATAACCTGACTCTGTTCCTAGTTTTGCGCTGTTTGTCCTAAAGGACAATCTTCACCGCGAAGATTGTCCTTTTTTTGCCCACATGCATTGGTCGCCTGTCACTAGATTCCATGCCTGAACTCCTGCATACTGTCAGACATAGTCCAAATTACAGGAGAAGTAAGGATGTTACAGTCTGAGCGAGAGCGCCCGATTGCAGTGGTAGGTGATTCGGTCATTATGACGGCCGTTGAAGCAACCCTGACCGATCGGTTGATGTATACCGTGTGCCGGTTTGATCCACACGCGCCAGAGGCCGCTGCTACCTTAGCCCAGTTGAAGCCGCGCAGTTTGATCTTCGATCTGGAATCGCCGGAAGCCGATCGGCTTATGCCGCTCCTGCAAGGTTGCCCCAACTTGTTATCGATCGGCCTGAACCTGAATCGAAGCTCAGTCGTGTTGATGTCCAGCCAACGACTCACCCTGAACTCGTTGGACGACTTAATCCGGGTTATTCAGCTAAGCGCAGAAGACTGTCCCGCTGAGTCTCAAGCGCAGAAAGAGCCGAAGCAATGACCAGTGTGTCGCAGGTGGATCCGCGTCTGCTGCCGTTGTTGGTCGATGCCGCACCTGATGCGGTGATCGTCCTGGACACCGACTATCGCGTCTGCTTGTTCAATGCTGTCGCCGAGCGTATTTTCGGCTACGGTTCAGCCGAAGTGCTCGGACAGCCGCTTGATAAGTTAATGCCGACATTGGATGCCATGCAGCATGTGCTTCACCTGCGCAACCTAACCACTGCTTCGACTCAGACACAGCCTGGAACAACGCGGTGGATGTTGGATGGCCGACACAAGGCCGGTCAATGGATTGCGCTTGAAGTCGCCATCACGAAATTAGAGGTAAATAACCAACTATGGTTTATGGCCATTGCGCGTGACATCAGTGCGCGCATGAGTACGGAGGCCGCGTTGCGCGAAAGCGAAGCGCGCTATCGCGGTCTGATCGAATCGCAGCGCGATTTGATCGTGCGGGTGGATGCCGAAGGACATTTCACATTTGTCAACGATGCCTACTGTAATCTGTTTGGCTTGAAGCGTGCTGATCTCATCGGGCAAACGTTTGCCCCGATGATCCATCCCGACGATGAGGCGGCCACGTTGGCGGCGATGAACGGCTTGGAGGAGCCACCCTATCGAATTCATGTAGAGCATCGGGCGATGACGCTGCATGGCTGGCGATGGCTAGCCTGGGAGTATTATGCCATCAAAGATGCGGGCGGTCACACCACTGAGATTCAAGCGGTGGGCCGCGATATTACAACCTCCAAACTCGATCATGAAACGGTCAGCCGGCGAGCGGCATATTTACGCGCGATCTTCGACAACTCGCCGTTTATGATGTGGCTGAAAGACACCGAGGGGCGCTTCCTAGCCGTTAACGACGTTTTTGCACGTGCCTGTGGTAAAGCCAGTGCTGATGACGTGATCGGCAAGACCGACCTGGACGTGTGGCCGCAGGACCTGGCCGAGCGCTATCGGGCGGATGACGCCAGCGTGATGCTATCACGGCAGCAAAAAACGCTCGAAGAAACGATCATCGACCAGGGCACAACCAAGTGGTTTGAAACATTCAAGACGCCGATTCTCGATGACAGTGGGCGTGTCCTGGGGACCACCGGGTTTGCCCGCGATATCACCGAACGCAAGCAGACTGAAGATTCGCTGCGTCAATCGGAAGCGCTGTATCACACGCTGGTGGAAACGCTGCCGATGAATATTTTCCGCAAAGATGCCGACGGCCGCTTTACGTTTGGCAACACCATGTACTGCAAGACGCAAGGGGTGATGCTAAGTGAACTGGTTGGCAAGACCGACTTCGATCTTCACCCGCCGGAGCTGGCGCGCAAGTATCGTGCCGATGATGAACAGGTGACAGTCGCTGGTCAAACTTTGGAAACGGTTGAAGAGCATCAATCGATTGGCGGGCCGACGACGTACGTGCAGACGATCAAGACGCCGCTGCTCGATCAAGCGGGCAACGTAATCGGGATGCAGGGCATTTTCTGGGACATCACGGCGCGCCGTCAGACCGAAGAGCAGCTGCGCACTAGTGAGGCACACAATCGTGCCATCCTCAATGCTCTGCCTGACATGGTGTTCCGCGTAGCACGCGACGGCACTTTTTTGGACTTCAAAGGTGCACCAAATGACGATCTGGCTATTCCTCCGACGGAGTTTTTGAATCGAACTGTTCCAGAAGTCCTGCCGCCCGATCTCGCGCAGTTATACATGACGCGCTTGACACAAGCCCTTGATACCGGGCAGATTCAAGTTTTCGAGTATCAAATGAAGGTTGCCGGACAACTGCGCGATTTTGAGGCGCGCATCGTCGCCAGCAGTCCGGACGAAGTCTTGGCGATCGTGCGCAGCATTACCGAACGGAAACTGGCCGAACGACAAACCGCCATCCAGCACGACCTATCTATGAAACTGGCGGCCACTTCCACCCTGGATGCGGCGCTGCCGATTTGCCTGGAAGCCGCTTTGCAAGCATCAGGTATGGATAGCGGCGGTATCTACCTTACCGAGCGGGCGACCGGCGATCTTGAACTAGCATGTGTGGATGGGCTCTCGCCGGAGTTTGTGCAGCAAGTCGTCCGCTTGGATGCTGGTTCAGATCGTGTGCGATTGGTTATGAAAGGCCAGCCGATTTACGCGCAGTATTCGCAGATATCGCTCCCTCGATCGGACGCACAGCGGCGCGAAGGACTGCGTGCCATGGCGATCATTCCCATGCGGCATCAGGGGCAGGTGGTGGCTTGTTTCAATATCGCTTCGCACACCCTGGACGAAGTGCCGCTGCACAGCCGCAGCGCCTTGGCCGCCATCGCCGCGCACGTTGAGAATGCCATCGTGCGGTTGCAGGCGGAAGAAAGCCTGCGTGAAAGTGAAGCTGAACTACAAGCCTTATTCGATTCGTTGCAGGATTTCCTGTTTGTGCTGGATGAGCATGGCCATATCATGCGCGTGAATCAGGTGGTGCTCGATCGGTTGGGGTATAGCACCGAGGAACTGCTAGGGCAACCAGTGCTGATCGTTCATCCGCCCGAAGGTCGCAGTGAAGCCGCCATCATGATCGGCGAGATGCTGGCTGGTCGGCGGGACAAGTGCTACGTGCCGCTGCTGACGCGCGCGGGCCAATACATTCCGGTCGAAACAAAAGTCTGGCCGGGGCGTTGGTCCGAGCGAGCCGTGCTGTTTGGCATCAGCCGCGATGTGACCGAGCGCCAGCGAGCCGAGCAGGCGATTAAGGGCCTGAACGAGGATTTGGAGCGACGGGTTACTGAGCGCACGGCGCAGTTGGCTGCGGCAAATCACGAATTGGAACGCGAGATCACGGAACGCGTGCGCGCGGATGCAGCGCTGCGCTATCGATTGGAATTGGAGAAGTTGATCTCGACAATCTCGACCAACTTCATCAACCTGGCCCTGCCGGAGATTGATCGGGGCATTGAGCTGGCCCTGCGTTCGATCGGTTCGTTTGCGTGCGTCGATCGCAGCTATATCTTTCAGTTCACTGCCGACCGTACGGCGATGGATAACACGCACGAATGGTGTGCCGATGGCATCACGCCTGAGATCGACAACTTGCAGGGGCTACCGGTCAATCTGCTGCCGTGGTGGATGTCGCGGCTGAAGCGCTTTGAGGTCATTCACATTCCGCGCGTGGCGGACTTGCCGCCGGAGGCCAGTGCCGAGAAAGATCTGTTGGAAGCGCAAGCCATTCAATCGGTGATTGTCGTCCCGCTGGCGTACGGGGGGGCGTTGCTGGGCTTTCTGGGCTTTGATGCGGTGCGCCAATCAAAGACCTGGGCTGAAGAAGACATTCGCCTGTTGCAGTTGGTCAGCGAGTCTATCGCCAATATGTTCGCCCGGCGGAGCACCGAGCGCGCCTTACAGCAAGAACGCGCGTTGCTTGCCCAACGTGTGGCTGAGCGCACTGCTGAACTCAGCGCGGCCAACGCCGAGCTGGCGCGAGCGGCGCGGCTGAAGGATGAGTTCCTGGCCAATATGAGCCACGAACTTCGCACCCCGCTCAATGCAATCCTGAGTTTGTCGGAGACGCTGCAAGACGCTGTGTACGGTGCCATCAACGAGAAGCAAAGCAAGGCACTGCATAACATCGAAGAGAGCGGGCGGCATCTGCTCGTCCTGATCAATGATGTGCTGGATTTGGCAAAGATCGGGGCCGGGCGGGTGGAACTGGACCTCGACCAAGTGATCGTCGACGATGTGTGCCAGGCCGCCTTGCGAATGATTAGAGAGACTGCTCACAAGAAACGATTGGGCGTCTCATCCAATCTCGATAGTCACGTGTCGCTCGTCAATGCCGATGTGCGCCGCCTGAAGCAGATTTTGGTGAATTTATTAAGCAACGCGGTGAAGTTCACACCCGAAGGTGGGCAGATTGGATTGGAGGTGCGCGGCGATCCGGCGCAGGAGGTGGTGCGCTTCACAGTGTGGGATACGGGGATCGGCATCGCAGCCGAGAACTTGCCACAACTCTTTAGGGCCTTTGTCCAGGTTGACAGCCGTTTGTCGCGCCAATATGAAGGCACCGGTTTAGGTTTAACACTGGTCGCGCGCCTGACCGAACTGCACGGTGGCAGCGTCAGCGTAGAAAGCGAATTGGGCCGCGGCAGCCGTTTCACCGTTACTTTGCCGTGGCAACCACAGAGCGCGTTTGAAGACACGCTGGACGCCGACTCGCCCGCGCATTCGATGTCTATTCATCGCGTCCTCGTCATCGAGGATACTAATGTTGCCGCCCAGCAGCTCAGCCACTACTTGAACGAGTTTAGCATCCAGGCCGTGGTCCATGATCGGGCGACGCAGGCTCTGGAGATAGCGCTGGAAGTTCAACCAGATTTGATCGTGTTGGATCTGCTCTTGCCCGATAAGTCAGGCTGGTCGGTGCTGGCGGAACTCAAAGCCGACGCGCGCACGCGTGAGATCCCCGTGATCATTGCGTCGATCAGCGACGAGCAAGCCGTGGGTTTGGAAAGCGGCGCGATCGACTTTCTGGTCAAGCCGGTTACCCGGCGTCGATTGCAACAGGCACTGACGCGCGTCGCGGTCGTCCAACGAGAAAGCACGCGGCCGCCTCTATCGGAATTGTCGCGGCCGCCGCTGGTGCTGGTCGTCGACGACAACGAAATGAATCTGCAATCGATTGTCGATTATTTGGACGCGGCCGAATTTCGGGTGAGTGTAGCGCGTAATGGCCTGGAGGCTATCGAGCAAGCGCGGACCGCGCAGCCAGCCATTATCCTGATGGACATTCAAATGCCAATTATGGACGGGCTCGAAGCGACGCGCCGCATCCGGGCCGACGCGGCGTTGGCGCATATCCCAATCATAGCGCTGACGGCACTGGCCATGGCGGGCGATCGCGATCGTTGTCTGGCGGCCGGTGCTAATGAATATCTGAGCAAACCCGTGCGGTTGAAGCAGCTGGTGCGCACTATTGAGGCGCAGCTGGCTCAGACTGAAAGGCCGAGTTGATTCTTTAGATGGTTCTGGTTGAAAAGTTTTGCCCGGTGCACACTTTGTTTGACTTCGATATTGGCATTGCGACCGTGTGAAGAAGAGTGACTGAGGATAGTTAAAGGAAAGTTATGGTGAACCATGACGCATAACGAACGGATCTTGGTTGTCGACGATTTGCCAGCCGGACGTGCGGCGCTAGAAGGGCTGTTATTTGATCAAGGGTATGAGCTGGTCATGGCCGAGAACGGGCACCAGGCTTTGCAGCTGGCTCGCACATCAACGCCAGACGTCGTGTTGCTGGATGTCATGATGCCGGACATGGATGGTTACGAAGTGTGCCAGCAATTGCGCTGCGATGAGCGGACAGCTCAGATTCCGATCCTGATGCTGACTGCCTTGGACGATCGGGCTGCGAAGCTGCGCGGCCTGGAGGTCGGAGCCGACGACTTTATTTCCAAGCCGTTCGATCGGATTGAGCTGCGCACGCGCGTGCGCACCATCACGCGCCTAAATCGCTATCGTCGGTTATTGGACGAGCAAGCGCAGTTCCAATGGGTGATCGAACAAGCGGCCGATGGCTACGTGATTGTCGATGCGTCTGATCGGATCGTCTATGCCAATGCCCAGGCACGGGCGATGTTGAATCTATCACCCGATTTGGCTGAGGCGGCTGATCGGTCTTTTGTTCAGCTCGCCGCCGAGCACTATCGGCTTGAGCCTGACGAGGCATGGATCGATTGGTCTTTGCCGATCGGGCCAATCGCGCTAACCCGGTATCTGGTTCGACCCGAAACGTCGACAGCGCGTGCGTGTTGGCTAGCGGTGCGGATTTTTGAGCGGCGGCCCGGCTTGGAAAGTCAGCGCTTGATCCGTCTGCAGGATGTTACGATGCAAATGCTGAAGCGGCGGGCTGAGCGTACTTTTGAAGGCGCGGTGTCGCATAAGTTGCGCACGCCAGTAACCGGCTTGCTGGTGTCTCTAGAAGTCCTGGCCCATCACGTTCGAGAGGCTCCGTCCAGCACAGCAGCGGAGACAGCGCGCCTGGCGAGCGACTGCGCCGTTCGATTGCGCAACGACGTTGAAGATGTGCTGCAGTACATGTCGGCCGTAAAGACCGTCGCCTATGACGAACCGTTCGTGTGGGCCAACCTGCCGGATTTGGTGCAACAGGTTGGTGCAAACCTCAACCTGAGCGAGGTGACGGTCACGCTGGTCAAAGTGCCTGAGACGCTGGCGACGCAAGTATCAGGCAAAGCGCTCGATTGGATACTCTCTGAGCTGCTGGAGAACGCGCGAAAGTTCCATCCCGAGCAGCTGCCACGCATTGAAGTTCACCTTGATCTGGCTGAAACTGGTCAGGCGCGCATGCGCGTCATTGATGATGGTTTGACGCTGTCGCCGGAGCAGCTGGCGCAGGTCTGGGAGCCATATTACCAGGGTGAGAAGTATTTCACGGGAGAAGCGGCTGGCATGGGGCTAGGGCTGTCGCTGGTGGCGTCGCTGGTCTGGGAGGCCAACGGGACGTGCCAGATGCGCAATCGGACCGATGCGCCGGGCGTGGTGGTGCAGATCACGCTGCCGACAGTGGAATCAGCATCGTAGTCACGGGCGCATCCCGGCACTAAATAAGCAGCGTTAAATTCTAATGGAGAAGAGAAGTCATACTATGGCACATAATGGCACAGTCCTTATAGTTGACGATTTGCCGTCTGGACGCGCGGCACTGGAAGGATTGCTATTCGATCAAGGGTATGAACTGTTGATGGCCGAGAATGGGCTGCAGGCTTTGCAGTTGGCTCGCACGTCGGCCCCAGATATCGTGCTATTGGATGTCATGATGCCGGACATGGATGGCTATGAAGTCTGCCAGCGGTTACGCGATGATCCGCGGACGGCTCAGATTCCAGTGGTGATGGTCACGGCGCTGGAAGATCGGATGGCTAAACTACGCGGTCTGGAAGTCGGAGCCGACGACTTCATCTCCAAGCCGTTCGATCGGACGGAGCTGCGTATCAGGGTGCGGACCATTACGCAGCTCAATCGTTATCGCCGGTTGCTGGACGAGCAGGCCCAGTTTCAGTGGGTGATCGAACAAGCGGCGGATGGCTACGTGATTGTCGATCAGTCCGATCGGATTGTATATGCCAACGCCCAGGCGCGATTGTATTTGAATCTATCGATCGATCTGGCTGAGGCGGCCGACCGCACCTTTTTTCAATTAGCCGCCCAGCAGTATCGTCCCGAGCCGTCCATCGCATGGATAGATTGGACATCACCTGTCGAGCCTGTCTCGCACACGCGGTATCTGGTGCGTCCAGAATCGTCGACAGCACACGCGTGCTGGCTGGCAGTCTGGACCTTCAATCAACAACTCAGACTCAACGGTCAGCGCTTGATCCGGCTGCACGACGTCACGCTGCGGATGATCGAGCGGCGGCATGAGCGGACTTTTCAAGGCATCGTAGCCCACAAGCTGCGTTCGCCACTGGCGAGCTTGCTGGGCTCACTGGAGATTCTGGCTTATCACGCTCAAGAGAGCACGATGGTCAAAGCGGATGACATGGCGCGTGTGGCCCTGCGCAGCGCCACACGCATGCGCAACGAGATTGAAGATGTGCTGCATTACGTGTCTGCGGCCAAGCTTGCTGCGCACGGCGAGCCATTTGTGTGGGCGCAACTGCCTGACCTGATCAAGCAGATCGGCGCTAGTCTCGATCTAGCCGACGTAACCGTAACGATAGACGAAGCCGCCGCAGCCGTCGCTACACGGCTTTCCGACACGGCCTTAGATTGGATTCTGTCTGAACTGTTGGAGAACGCCCGCAAGTTTCACCCGCTACAGACACCGCACGTTGAGGTCCGGTTCGATCTTGACGACGAGCGCCAGGCGCGCTTGCGCGTCATAGATGACGGTTTGACTTTGTCGCCGGAACAGCTGGCGCAAGTCTGGGAACCATATTACCAAGGCGAAAAGTACTTCACCGGGGAGGCAGCCGGGATGGGGTTGGGTTTGTCGCTGGTGGCTTCGCTGGTCTGGGAAGCCAACGGGACTTGCCAATTGCGGAACCGTACCGACGGGGCGGGGGTGATGGTTCAGATCACGCTGCCGATCATAGAG
The DNA here is from genome assembly GCA_046328575.1 of Anaerolineae bacterium. Lineage (GTDB taxonomy): Bacteria > Chloroflexota > Anaerolineae > Fen-1058 > Fen-1058 > JAGOBP01. Next base: position 53,457 of record JAXLWI010000019.1, on the reverse strand, counting down.
CCAGAACCTGACAGCACCCACCTGAACATCGGCTGCCACCACGAGATCGAGCGGCCAGTAGTTCGCGCATGAGTGACTAAATTCTGATATGAAGGTCAAGCTACAGTATGGCGCTTAGTGGCACAGTGCTCGTCGTCGATGATTTGCCGGCAGGCCGCGCAGCGTTGGAAGGGGTGCTATTTGGTCTGGGCTATGAACTGCTGATGGCTGAGAACGGCGCGCAGGCCTTGCGCCTCGCGCGGAACTTGTCACCGGATGTGGTGCTGTTGGATGTGATGATGCCGGACATGGACGGCTACGAAGTCTGCCAAGCATTGCGCCGCGATCCACGCACGGCGCAGATTCCGGTGCTCATGATTACGGCGCTGGACGATCGGGCCGCGAAACTGCTCGGCTTGGAAGTTGGGGCCGATGACTTCATCTCCAAGCCGTTCGATCGGACGGAATTGCGCACCCGCATCCGCACGATTCTGCAACTCAATCGTTACCGCCGTTGGTTGGCCGAAAAAGCACAATTCCAATGGGTGATCGAGCATGCGGTCGATGGCTACGTGATCGTCGATCAGTCCGATCGGATCGTGTATGCCAACGTACAGGCGCGCCTGTTGTTGAACCTGTCAGCCGATCGGACCGAGGCGGCTGAACGCACTTTTCTTCAAGTGATCACTGAGCACTATCGGCTTGAACTGGACGAAACGTGGAACGGTCAATCGTCACCGACTGAGATGCTCGCACATACGCGCTATCTGGTACGGCCAGAATCGGCGACGTCGCACCCGTGTTGGCTGGCTGTGTGGATCTTCGAGCAACGGCCGGGCTTGGAAGGCCAGCGCTTGATTAGGCTGCACGATATTACGTTGAACATGCTCGAACAGCGCAATGAGCGCACGTTTCAGGGTATTGTAGCCCACAAACTGCGTGAGCCAATGGCTGGAGTGTTGGGGTCGTTGGAGATGCTCGCGTACGATGTTCAGGACTTACCGATCTTCACGGTGAATGAGATGACGCAGTTGGCGTTGAAAAGCGCGACGCGTTTGCGAACAGTCGTCGACGATATTCTGCAGTACATGTCGGCGACCAGTCTGATTAGCGAGGGTGCGCCGTTCGTCTGGACTAAACTGCCTGAACTGGTCGCGCAGATCAGCGCCCGTCTAGCTTTAGCCCATGTAACCGTGACCGTCGATGCCAAAGCGGCGACAGTCATCACGCCGCTCTCGGATAAAGCGCTCGAGTGGATTCTGGCTGAAGTGTTGGAGAATGCCGGCAAGTTTCATCCGCAGCAGGCGCCCCGCGTTGAAGTTCGCTTTGATCTGGACGGCGTAGGCCACGCTCGATTGTGCGTTGGTGACGACGGCTTGACCCTGTCGCCGGAACAACTGACGCAAGTTTGGGAACCATACTATCAAGCCGAGAAATACTTTACCGGCGAAGTCGCCGGCATGGGCCTGGGATTGGCGCTGGTCGCCTCGCTGGTCTGGGCGGTCAACGGGGCATGTTACATGCGCAATCGCGTCAATGGGCCGGGCGTGATGGTGCAGATCAACTTGCCGACCGATGACTCAGCGCCGCGCGCCGCTAAACGGCTATCGTTCCCCGGCGCATATCTGGAGCGATACTGATTCTAGTAGAACGTCGTGCGCCGAACCGGCTGGAATAGTTCGACGTAATGCGCGCACACGGCATCGATGGCGCACGCCGCGCAGTCTGGCGGCGTCATTTCCGGGCAGCGGCGGCGTGCATTGAAGAAGAACCAATCCACCGCACCCATGCTGCGCCCCGATTGTTTTTGCACCTGCTCGATGGCCGCATAAGCCGCCAACCGAATCGCCCACTCATCCGGCGCTGAGACTTCCTCACGCCGGATGAGTTGATCGCGCAGTGCCACGTCACTGATTTCGATCAAGCCTGTGCGCAAACACGATCGCATCAGGTGATAGTCAATCACAGGCGGCTGAGGTTCATCGGTCACGGCGTGCAAGAACTTCTCCGGCCGTTGTTCGAGAATCAACGCCAGCAACATCGATTTCTTGCGCAGCGGATCGTCTTTGTAACCACCAATGTGATCCAATAGCGACAACAACGCGGCGCGTGGGTGCGCGGCCCGATTGGCGATCTCGACGATGGCGGACGGCGTTAAGTTCAGCGCCAGCAGGTCGCGGCCATAGGCGTTGGCCTGCTGCAGATGAAGATCGAAGGCGGGCATGGGATTGGCGCCGTCGTCGGCGCGAAAGAGTGCGGCCAGTTGATCGGCGGTGAGGGCGCGCTGGCCGATCGGCGTGAGCAGAGTCGCAGTGGCGTCCAGTGCGCGACGATATGCTGCAAACAAATAATCGGAACCTTTGAGCGCCCGCCCGTCAAAGTCGGCAATTAGGGGTGTCCCGTAGGCGCGCGGTGCATCGGCGCGATTGAAATTCCAGAAACTGAACTGCTGCAAGGTGGACGTAAAGAACAGGTCGAGCGCGCCGGGATGATCGACGGGCGGGAACAAGCCGCCCGTGAAGTCGAAGGGCTGCACGTCGGGCAGACGCGCAATCAGCGTAGCGATGCGCTGAATCTGATCGGGCACGGGGGCCACCCGCGGATCGATCGGGTAGGGTGGGGCGGGGGCGTCGCTTAACAGCCGCGTCGGTCCCACACCACCAATCATGTCCGCGGCCAAGGCTATCGCCGCACGCGCCGCCATAATCGGATGTTGGCCGCGCGCCAGGCCGGCTAACGTGGCACCGCAAAACGTGTCGCCCGCACCGGTCGGATCGACTTCGGTAGCGGGCACGCCTGCGACGTGGGTGACGTGGTTGCCCTGAAAAACCAGTGCGCCGTTGGCACTGAGTGTGACGAACAAAAATTGGCCGGGTCGCGCTTGGACTCGATCGAGGCTGCCGAAGATCAAGGTGGCCTCATTTTCGTTCATGAAGAAGTAATCGGCTAACGCCATGATAGCGCGCACTGTGTCCGGTTCGCTGGTGCAGATTTTGCCGTAAGTGCCCGCCGAAATGCGGACTCCCGCCCCTGAGAATCGGGCGAGAGTTGGGGCGGGAGCCAGTGCTTTCGCAAAGTTGAGTTGTCGCTCGGCAGTGCGCAGGGCGGCGATGTGCACGAGGGGCGCGGTTAAATGATCGGGCGTGAGTGATTCCGGCGTGATGAGCATTTCGCCGCCCCAGAACGCATCGACCAGCGTGGCGCGTCCGCCACCGTGATGGGCGATCTCGAAGCGCGGCAGTTGATCGGGCGGAACGATTGGGCCGATCCAGTCGATGCGATCCAGCGCGGGCAGAAGTTCGCTCGGAACTGGCTTGGGGCGCGGGGCAAACATCGACACCCGTGCGCCCGCTTTGGCGGCGGCGAGCGCGGTGTACATTCCCGCGCCGCCCGGCGATTTGACGGAGTGACCATCGGGCAGGTGCAGCACGTCCAACGACGCGCCGCCAATGACGAGTAGATCGTGAGTAGCAGACATTATTTGGCCATCAATTGAAGTTCTCGGATGCCGGTCACTTTGACGTCGAGTTCGACGCGGCCTGCGGCGGCCAGCGCTTCGGCGGCTTGCTGCGCTTCAGTGGATTTCCACTTGAATAGCCGCGCGATCGTGGGCAGCGGCGCAGCGATCACGTTATGAATGTAACGATCGAGGATCCGGCGGCGGGCCTCAGTCCGACTAATCGCCCGCGCCCGATCGGGCACGTCGGGCAGCCAGCGCGGCAGGATTTCATAGATGAAGGCGTAGCGCCACGCGCCGACAGGCGCGATGCCGATCGGCAATACTTTCAAACCGGCTTGCAAATCGGTCAGGGCTTTCTCGAAACGCGGCTTGCTTTCATCGGAACTCATCCGCGCTTCACGCCTCAAGCGAATGGCATCTAACGCGCCATATTGCAGCAACGCTTCATAAATCTGTTTTGCTTCCGACGAGATCGCGCCGGTGCGATACTCTTCGAGATAATCGTTCTCGTAGTCGCCGTAGTTTTCGCTGAGGGCGTAGAAGGTCGGCAGAACATCGAGGCTGACGAGGGTCGCCTTGTCGCGGATCAGCTTGCCGTAGTACCACCATTTCTTATCGAGACTTTCATCCTTCCAGCCCCAGGTGCGCTCGATTTCGTAGCCGCTGTGCTTATTGGTCGTTTTCATTACCCGACCGGCAATCGCGTCCCAAAGGGACGGCATCTCTACGCTTTGAATTGGGAAGAGAAAACTGAAGCCGACATCGTTGACGAACTTGACGGCTTGCTCTGGGGTGGTTACACGTAGATTCATGCGACGGCGATAGCGTACTTCGCGGCGATCGATCACGGCTGCCTTGGTTAGGGTGGACATGGGGCTTAGATTACCTTAAGCAGGAAGGGCTGTCAATCGGCGGCACCACGCACGACCTCCGCCTTAAGTCTGAGAAGATTTCAGGCATAAGGCAGTTAAATATTCAAATGAGAACGAGTATACTGCGCTCATAACTTCCAAGGAGTGACATCATCATGAGCGAACTTCCACCCTCTCAACCAACGGTTCAGCGTAACAGCGGCGCCTGGGTTGGCGCGATAGTCTTGATCGGGTTGGGTGTAATTTTTCTGTTGCAGAACTTTAATGTGTTAAACATTGGTAATTGGTGGGCATTGTTCATCCTGCTTGGCACAGCGGGGGCGTGGGGCAGCGCGTGGCGTATCTACCAGAACAACGGGCAACGCATTACGCCCGCGGTCACCGGAGCCTTCATCGGCGGGTTGTTCCCGCTGGCAGTCGCCCTGATCTTCCTGTTCAATATGAACTGGGGTGTCGTCTGGCCGATTTTCCTGGTCATCGCCGGTATCGCGGTATTGGCGCGATCGTTTGGCACCACAAATAACTAACGGGCAATCTCCTCCTGGAGCAAGCGCGGGTATCCGAATACGGGTACCCGCGCTTCATTTTACCAACCGATCAAGCGTGTGGTGACATTCAACCTGACAGAATGAGACGTTGTTCACTCCCTTGAGCCAGATCGATGCTAATCTAAACATAGGTTTAACCCGTAGTGGGTATACCCTACCGCAGCCTCAACCTTCGTTTATAATCCGCCAGGAGGCTACCATGTACCGCCGAATTCTCGTTACACCGATGGGCGCCGTTGGCTGAACAGGTCTTACCGCATGTGAAGGTGGTGTTGAAGGCGTGCCGGCGCGCTGACGTCTATTCGCTATCGGTCGCGCAGGTCGTCGATTTAGCGGCGGCCTCCGCGATGGTCTATCCGATGGCGGTGTATCCGGGCGAGCCGTTTGACGAAACCGGTGAGGCGGAAGCGGGTCGAAGATGAACTGCGCAACTATCTGCACGGCGTTGAGAAGAATCTGACTCAGGTTTGCGTCGAATTGTCGAGCGAAGTGCGCTTTGGCAATCCGGCCAATGAGATCATCTCGTATGCGCACGATATTCAGGCCGATTTGATCGCGATGTGGTAACGCGCATGGCCGATCGGGGATTGCCCGCTGGACGTACGGCAGTGTGGCCGATCGGGTCCTGCGCGTGGCCGAACGCCCGATCTTGTTGAAAGGGAGCGTGAAAAAGTTGTAAAATGGCAGGCGGCCATGAGCTGAGCCGCCGTCTTTCAATCTCTCATTCCAAGATGAGGTGACAAACATGGATATTGGTATTCCACGTGAACGGCGCGAAGGTGAATACCGCGTCGGTTTGACGCCGATTGGCGCTAAACTGCTGACCGCCGAAGGGCACACGTGTGATTGAACGCGGTGCTGGGTTGGGGGCTGGCTTCAGCGCGATCGCGCACTATGGGTTGGTGGCGGCAAGATCGTCTATTCCACGCAAGAGGCGTATGGACGAGCCGACCTCGTATTGAAAGTCGCGCGGCCTACTGCTGAAGAGGCCGATTGGTTACGCGAAGGCCAGACGTTAATGGGGCTACACCGCCGCGGCGCGACGTTCGCGTGTTGAAGCCTTGCTGCAGAAGAATACCGCCATCGGCTACGAAATGATCCAGCAAGATGATGGCACTCTGCCAGTTCTCACGCCATTGTCGCAAGCCGTGGGCTGTATGATGGTGCAAATCGCCGCGATGTTGCCCAAAAATGATCGGGGGTGGTAAAGGTGATGCTCTGTTGAGCTGCGTGCCGGGTAAAGCGCCTGCCGAAGTTGTGATAGTTGGCGGGCACGTTAGGCACGTGCGCAGCGCGCGTTTTGTGGCATCGGCGCTGGAATGCGTCTACCTGCTCGACTGGGATCTGAAACGGCTACAAACCGTCGATGCGATCTTGGTGGTCGCGCCGTGACGATGGTGTCGCACGAGTTCAGACCTGCGCAAAGTCGTGAAGTTTGCCGACGTACTGATCGGCGCGATTTATCAAGCCGGTGACGCACCCGATCGTGATTACGCGCGAGATGGTGCGCACGATGAAGGCGTGCGTGCTCGCGATGTGTGGCGATCGATCAGGCGGGTGTGTCGAAACCAGCCGGCCGACGACGCATCGTAAAGCCGACGTTCATCGAAGAGAACGTCACGCATTACTGCGTCCCCAATATGACGGTGCGCGGCGGCGCGCACCGCCACGGCATGCCTTCAACAATGCGGCCTGGCCTTACATTCCGTGCCTATGCGTAAAGGGCTTGATCAGGCCATCGCCGACGATCCGTCACTGGCGCGTGGCGTGAACACTCGCGACGGAGATGTTGAGCAATCCGCGCTGCACCAACTACGTGTAACGGGTCGAGGTGACAGTATGGCTGCTTGGACGAAACTCTATCAGGAACGTACCGCTACGCCCGATCAGGCCGTACGGGCGATCAAGCCCGGTATGCGGGTCTTTCTAACGGGCAACTGTCGGCATCACAAAAGGTGATGAAGGCGCTGGTTGATTATGCGCCGGAACTGCACTACTGAAATCATGCAACGACGGTGGGCGACGCGGCGTATGTGCAGCCGGGCATGGAAGAGCACATGCGCGTCAAATACGCCGTTCATCAGCGATGACCGCACGCGCGTCGTCAACGAGGCCGCGCCGACTTTCTCACGCCGATGTTTTTGTCAGAGATGCCGCGTCTGCTCGCCCATCGACGTGGCCTTAATTCACGTCAGCCCGCCTGACGAACACGGTTATTGCTCGTTCGGCATTGAAGTGGGCGCACTTAAACCGCGGCACAGGTCGCTAAGATTGTCGCCGAAGTCAATCAGCAGATGCCGCACGCTGGGCGACTCGTTCGGTCTCATGTCGCAAACGACGCACATTATTCCGGTCGATTACAACCGCCTGAGGTTCAAATGCGCGGCTATCCGAAGTGGCCGCGCGGATCGCCAAGCACATCGCGGCCATGATCCCTGACGGTGCGGAACACTGCAAACCGGTATCGGCGCAATTCCCGGGACGCGGTGTTGAAGGAACTGACCACGCACAAAGATTTGGGCGTGTATATCGAGTACTGTTTGCCGACGGCGTGATCGATCTGGTGGAGCGCGGCAGGATCAACGGCGAACGCAAGAGTCTGCATCCTGGCAAAAAGATCGTGGCGGGCTTCATGCTGGGTACACAGCGCTTGTACGATTGTCGATGACAACCCGATCGTGGAACTGCACCCGACCTGAGTACATCAACGATCCTTTCGTCGTCGCCCAGAACGATCGGATGGTGGCTATCAACAGCGCGATCGAAGTCGATCTGATCGGCAGGTGTGCGCGGCATCCGATCGGCCCGCGGTTTTACAGCGGCGTTGGCGGCCAGGTCGATTTCATGCACGGCGCCTCACGCAGCACCGCGCATTCCCATCATCGCGCTACCGGCCCCGGCTATGATCAAAGGCACCAACACCAGCAAGATCGTGGCGATGTTGAAATAGGGCGCGGCGGTAGTGACCACGCGCAATCACATCCGCTTCATCGTCACCGAGTATGGCGTGGCGGAGTTGTACGGCAAGCGCATCCGCGAACGAGCACGTTCATTGATCAACATCGCGCATCCTGACTTCCGCGAGGAGTTGGAACGGCAAGCACACGAGTTGAAGTATTTGTAGTTGCGTGACCGCGCTGGGCGTGTTAGAATGGCGGTCACGGGCCGGTGGCGAAATGGCAGCCGCAGGAGACTTAAAATCTCCCGTTCGCGAGAACGTGAAGGTTCGAGTCCTTCTGGCCCATCGAGCGATCTGTTTTCAGATCGCTCGTTTTATTGCAAATCGGTGCCGTCACTTGCCCAAATAGGCTGGTAGATCTTCGCGTTTTGGTGTAACCTTTATACTGAGAATCACGACCGATACTGGCTACTGGGCGATCGCTTCGATGAAAATTGGCCATTGCCGCCGATCACGGCGGTTACTCCCTCAAAGCGGACGGTTGACGCTCTCGAGCAGGCCGGTCACGACGTCACGACCTCGGCGCAATACACCTACCTTGCTGGTGATGACCATCCTGATTATGCTTTATTGCAGGCCAGGCCGTCCAAAAACGGCAGTGCCGAACGCGGCAACGTGGATTGCGGCAGCGGCGTTGGCGCGTGTATTGCCGCTAAATAAAATGAAAGGTATTCGCGCTGGCCTGTGCCACGATACGTATTCGGCCCATCAGGTGTACGACGATGAACGTGCTGTGCCTTGGTGCGCGCATCATCGGCGTGGAGTTGGCGCGCGAGATTGTGCTGGCTTTCGTTGGCGCTGCAGTTCAACACCGCCGAGAAATTTCAGCGGCGACTATAAGGTATTAGCAATCGAAAAGAACGCTTGATCCACTAATCAACACGAATCATCGCGATCTAAATTAAGGTGACACGTGGAGCGGGGATCGAGGACAGAGCCATACACACGAATAAGATTCAGCAACTCGCTCAACTGGGCCAGAGCATCTGTACGACAACATTCAGCGCCAGATGATCACGGCAGGCAGTTTTCAAGGCGATGATAGCCGAAGGCTTGCTGGGCATGACCTCGAACCCGTCGATTTTCGAGGCGCCATCGGCGGAAGCAGTGATCATTACCGTAGCGATGAAGGTGCTGGCTGCCGCTGCTGGCGTCGAGCAGATTTACGACGCCCTCACTATCGAAGATGTCGGAATGGCGGCGGATGAGTTTCGAACCGTCTTTCGCCAAACACACGGCGTGGATGGCGATGTCAGCATCGAAGTGTCGCCGAAATTAAGGCGATACCGATTTTATACGCTGGCCGACGCGCGTCTGGCTGTGGCAAACCCTACAACGCCTTAACGTTATGATCAAGATCCCGGCGACCAAAGAAGGTCTGCCCGCGATCGAAGAGGCGTTGTATGACGGTATCAACGTCGCACCGTTTAGCGTTGATGTTCTCTATGGATCATTACATTGCCGTAGCCGAAGCGCATATTCGCGCAACTGGAACGCCGCGTCGCCGCCAATCGCCGCATCGATCACATCGCGTCGGTGGCGTCGTTCTTTGTCGTCATGGTTGATACGTTGCTCGACAAGAAGCCGGAAGAACTCGTGCGGCGCTTAAAGGCCGCAGGCGGCACAGGCCGTGGCGTTGATGGGCAAAGCCGCCGTCGCCAATTCGCAATGGCGTGTTTGAGAAGTACAGCGAACTGTTTGGCAGTGAACGCTTCATGAAACTGGCTGCGCAGTCGGAGCGCGCAAGCAGCGCGCGAAGCAAAATCGCACCAAGAACCCTAAGTACCCCGACGTGTTGTATGTCGATACGCTCATCGGACCGGACACCGTCAACACCGGTGGCCGCCGGAAACCTATGCCGCTATTGATCATACCTGTTGTGGCGCGCACCGTCGATGCCGATCTTGCCGCCGCACGGCAAGTGGTGGCTGATCTACGGGTGTTGGGCTTCGATCTCACCGCCTACAGAGCAGCGTCGATTGAGGCGGATAAATTCATCAAGTCGTTCGATGGTCTGCTCAACGTGATCGAGACGAAACGCGCGCAGTTCACCGTCCTGATCGAATCCGCCACACCGGCGGCCCCGAAGAAACGATCGGCAAAGAAATCGGCGGCTAAGAAACCTGCCAAAGAAAGTCGCTGCGAAGAAATCGACCGCCAAGGAAACCGGCCGCTAAGAAGCAGGCAAGGAAAAAGTCGACGGCCAAGAAAGCGGCGAAGAAATCCGTTGCTAAGAAGCCTGTAAAGAAAGTCGCGGCCAAGAAACCCGCGGCTAAGCGAGGTTATGAAGGCGCGCAAAACGCGGTGATTCGTTGACACGCTAGCCGCGTCTAGGCTATAATAGGCTCACAAACGAGGCGACCGAAAGTCTGGTCGCCTCATTGATTGATTTCAATGACGTGTCACAGACTGCTCGAAAAAACTGGCGGGGATTGAGAACCGCTACGAAGAACTGAATACGCCTGATGTCCGATCCGGCAGTGACGCTGATTACAATCGTTTGCGTGAGGTCGGCCAGGAGCGCAAATTGTTTTTACAGCCAATCGGAAGCGTATCGTGAGTATCGCGACGCTGCACACCCGACGAGGCGCGCGCGCGCTGGTTGCGTCGGAAGCCGATCCATCAGGCGTAAATGGCGGCGGAAGAAGTGACCAGCCTGCAAGCGCAGGTCGGGTCGATGGAGGCCAACCTCAAGGTCTTGCTGTGCCGAGATCCGCGCGACGACAAGAACGTCATTGTCGAGATTCGCGCTGGGACTGGCGGCGACGAGGCCGGTATTTTTATGGGGCCACGATCTGTCGGATGTACACGCGCTACGCCGAAACGCATAATTTCAAAGAGCGAACCGTTATCAACCGAGCAGCGATATCGGCACATGGTTTCAAAGAAAAGTTATCTTCATGGTGAAAGGAAGGGCGCTTATTCGCGGCGTGAAGTTCGAGAGCGGTGTGCATCGTGTACAGCGCGTGCCTGTCACTGAAGCGCAAGGCCGCATCCATACGTCGACGGCGACCGTGGCGTGCTGCCCGGAAGACGAAGCGGAAATCGACATTCCGAAAAAGACATTGAGATGGAAGTGTATCGTTCAGGGCGCGGCGGCCAGAACGTAGAAGAACCTGACGGTGGTATTCGCCTGCCTGGCATCGTCGGTGCCAGGACGAACGGCTGCAATTGCAGAATCGGCTGCGGGCTATGTCGATCTTGCGCGCGCGCTGTATGAGTTGAAGAAGAAAAGCGCCGCAGCGAGGAATGGCTGCGCGTCGTTCTGGTGTGGGCAGTGGTGAGCGCAGCGAGAAGATCTGCACGTACAATTTTCCGCAGAGCCGCGTTACCGATCATCGCAGGTCAACTCACGTCCATCGCCTGAACACGATTTTGACGGCGATTTGGACGAATTCACGATGAACTTTCGACCCGCGATCAGGCCGAGAAGCGGTAAGCGGCTGGACTATTCAGATTAACGAGTAACGACCGACTTACCGTATACTCGTTTCCCGTTAGTTGTTACCCATTATCCATGAATGATACCGCTCACCTTTCACCAACTGTGTCAACAGTTTGCTCAACAATTTGAAGCCGTCGACATCGATGCGCCGCGCTGAAAACAGGCGGTCATGGCGCATGCGCTCGGCATCGAGCGCACGCAGTTGTTGGCGCGGCTTGACGCCCACCCCCGCCGATCAGATCGATGCGCTTCCAGATCGATCTCGATCGGGTTTTGCGCGACGAACCGCTGGCTTACGTCGTCGGTCATCGTGAGTTCTACGATCTCGATCTGATCACCGATCGTGATGCTGATCCCGCGCCCCGAAACTGAATGCCTGATCGAGTTCGTGCTCGATCGGTTCCGCGACCATCCCGCGCCCATGTTGCCGACATCGCAGTACTGGCTTCGGCGTAATCGTGACGCTGGCCAAGAGCTTGCCCAACGGTGATCGTCGCCACGGATCTGTCCGCCGAAGCGATCGATCTGGCACGTCGAATGCGCAGCAACATCAACCTCGATTCCACGGCATTGATTTCGTGCGGGCAACTGTTGGTTTCGCGACGGAGCAGCCGGATTTGTTGGCCGCCAACCTGCCTTACATCGATGACAAAGACTGGCCGTTTTTGCAGAAGACCATTCGCGCCGAACCGAAGATGGCGTTCATCGGCGGGCCGGATGGCTGGACTTGATCCGGGTGAACTGCCGCGAACTGCGCCACGCGCAGCCAGGCCGCAGAGCGCGTGATCGTCCTGAAATCGCGGCATCAGCGCAGACAGCGATCACCAGGCCGCAAAGCCTGGGCACCAGCCTCGACGCAGGCGAATCAGGTCGCCGCAGATTACGCCGGATCGACCTGGATTGGCCGTGATTGAGTTGAAGCCTGGAAGCCGAACCGTGCGCACGCCGGTTCGACGCCATACCATGCGCAATATGACCTGGCCAGCATGCGACACAAGCCGGTGTTGATTTAGCCCGCCGCGTGCCTGAAGTGCGCTGGACCGTTCGCTGGCGTTGTGACCAGCACGCCGCCCCGCGCCTTCGAAACCGCCATCGCGATGGGCTTTGCCGTCGATGAAAGAAATCGAGCAATTGGCTGTGATGGGCGGAAGAAGTCGGGGCGTGCGGTGCAGTGGAATGCTGGTTTGCCGCGTGGCTGGGAGCCTGGCCGCGCGCGGTCGTCGCGATGTATGCGCGACGCATGGCGGATCTGGGGCGCAGCATCGTGCGAGCGGTGCTGAGACGGCCGCGCATTGATCATTTTTGCATGGCGGTATCGTGCCTGAAGCGGCACGATCGGTTGTTTGCCACCCGGACGGGACTTGCGTTCTGGTCGTTCTGTAACTATTGTGAAGGCGTGCGATTCTCGTTCGATGGCAACGCTTTCGTCAACGTCAGGTCTTACGCGTCGAGTGATGAATCACCATGACTCAAATTCTACGCCCTGACCAAATGGATTTTGCCGCGCAAATTTCTCTGTGAGCGCAAACTCGTCGCGTTCCCCACTGACACGGTATACCATTCGGCACGATGCAAGGCGTTTGACGGTCACACAGCCTTGTGCTGTACGTTGCCAGGCGAACGCCCGCCTGAAAAAGCCAATCCCCATTTTGATCGCCGACAGCAAAGCTTGATCTCGACTGGTGTGGGCGATCGACATTCCGCCGATTGCCTATCGCTTGATATACCCTGGGCCTCGGCGTTGATGCTGGTGCTGCCGGTAAAGATCCGCGTAAAGGTTGCCGGAAGTGAGCGCGACTGAACAGTGGCGGTGCGCATGCCCGATCTGGATCTGACGCGCACTCTGATGCGCCTGACCGGACCGTTGGCCGTGACGAGCGCCAACTGATTGCGCGGGACTGAATCCCCGTAGTGCGCGCGAAGTGTTGGATCAACTTGACGGGGCGCACGAGGCAATCGTGGACGGCGGTGAAACGTCGGGCGGTGCCATCGACCGTGCCGTGGACTGACAACGCCGCCCTCGGCGCGGCCGTGCGCGGGCGCGACGGCCGATCAAATTGAGTAGCGTTTTTGCGCGACCTGTGATACAATGCCGCTAGCGGAGGTGATCGCGGAACGACGTGGTGCAATAGTTCCGGCGCTGTTTCTCATCTGCTCGCGCGTTCTTCCCGTTGGTCAACTTTTGGCGTGCTGCCGTCGTTGTCCATTACCGAATTGTGGCCGGGCATCGTCGTGCTGGTCGGCCTGATGTTCTGGGGCGGCTACCTCTTTGGCGGACGACATGATCCCGGCCTGGCGTTTGTCGGCACGATCGCTTTCAAGGTCGGCCTGTTCTTCTTCCTCTTCACGCTGCACATCAACGTACCCGGTTTCGGTCCAATCGGGTGGGGCCGTTTGTGGCCAGCTTTCCCACTCATTGTCGGTATTGCTCGTCGTGTTGTGGCTGACCGGCCGTATGCGCGATATGGGCCTGTGGATTCCAGCGACGATCTTGGCTGCTCGTAGCGCGGGGCGGCTTCGCCTTCACGCTCGGCGATATGCCGAACTGGCGCACCCTGGCCGCCTTTACCGGTGCCGCTGATCGTCTTGGGCTTGATCGTCTTGCCGCAACCTGTTCGAAAGCCGCGCTGATTATTCACTCGTGATGAACCGCCATTACTGCCTGGGGTGGATGCCAGCCGATCGGTGATCGAACAGCCACCGGTACCGAACTCTATTCGCGCCAGTTGATCTGACGCGCTGCTTGAACGTGCGCCCGATCGGTTTTCATTCCGACTGTACTTCAATCGACCGCCGCGTTTTCAAATCGGCAACCAGACCAGAAGCCAGAATCATGCCAGCCCCCGCGCTTGTGGACGCAAGTCCGCCTGCCGGGAGATGCTGACACAGACCCCCGATCTGCTGTTTGTGCTGTCGACGTCCTGCCGATTGTGCATCCGCGCCGCAGTGGTCACCGTGCACGATCTGGGTTACCTGTTCTTTCCTGAAACGCATCCCACCGGACAGCGCCTTTATCTCGATGGTCGACACGCTGGCACACGCTGACGGCCGCGCGAGTCTTGGCGGATCTGGCTGCGCCACCAAACGCGATCTCATCGCGCGGTACGGTGCGCGGCCCGACTGGATCACGGTGGTCATCTGGGTCTTGATCCGTGGGTGAAGCGCGTCGAAGATCGCGTACGCTGAGATCGCGCGAGTGAAAACCGGGCATGGCGTTGTGCTGGCGAGTACGTGTTGTATTTGCGCACGCTCCAGCCACGCAAAAATCTGACGCGGTTGATCGAAGCGTGGCATCGCACCAATAACACGAATCGCCTGTTGGTGCTGGCGGGCAAACGCGGCTGGTTCTGATGAGCAGTTGATCAAGCAAGCCGGACGTAACATTCGCTTCATCGGCTACGCGGAAGAAGTCGACAAAGCCGCGCTGTTATCGGGGGGCGAAGGCGTTTGCGTCTCGTCGTTGTATGAAGGCTTCGGTTTCCCCGGTGTTGGAAGCGATGGCGTGCGGTGTGCCGGTGGTGTGCAGCAACACCGTCGCCGCCGGAAGTGGGGCGGCGACGCGCGCTGCAAGTCGATCCGTTGAACGTCGAAGAGATCGCGCATGGCCTGAAGCAAATCGTCGGCGACGTAGACTCAGCCGCACGCTGATCGGAACGTGGGTATCAGCAGGCACAGCGGTTCACGTGGGCAGTGCGCGGCTACCGTGTTAAAGTGTTTGAAGAAGTCCTCATCGGTGACAAGATGGCGAGCCGCACACAACGCGGCGGATGACACAATGACCGGAAGATCTCACGCAAGATTCAGCCTGTCATCTGGTCATTCTGTCAGATTTAGATGTAATGGCAAACTTGAGCAGTGACCATCCTCGGCATTCCTGTTCACGACGTAACGATGACAGAAACGCTCGACCTGATCGAGCAATTTGTCGTTTATATGGGTGCGTCAAATCTGCACCGTCAACCCCGAGTCTATCATGGCTGCGCAGAATGACCTTGAATTTCAGCAGATTCTCGATCGAGCAGCGCTGAATCTGCCGGACGGTATCGGCGTGGTCTGGGCGGCGTGGCGAAAGCGGTTCAGCCGATTCGTGAACGAGTCGCCGGATCGACGGATCTATCGGCTGGCCGAGCGAGCCGCAGATACCGGCTGGAAGATTTTTCTATTGGGCGCAGCGGATGGCGTCGCCGAACAACTTCGCGATCAAATTACGCCTTCCTGCTGTATTCGCATCGTCGACGTGGCGGGTCTGGCCGCGACCCGACGACGATGCCGACGCCGTTCGTCGCATTCAAGCATCCGGCGCGGATATCGTGTTGGTGGCGTACGGTGCGCCCAAGCAGGACAAGTGGATCGATCGAATTTGGCGCGCACGGGCGCGAAGGTCGGCATCGGCATCGGTGGCTCGCTCGATTTTGTCGTTGGCACACAGCGGCGCGCACCCCATTGGATTCAGCGGCTCAATTCCGAATGGTTGTACCGTCTCGGCTGCGAACTGTGGCGTTGGCGGCGACAGTTGGCGCTGCCGAAGTTTGTGTGGCGGGCTTTCTCGTGACCGAGCAGTAGCGGCGAAACATTACGCAATACGCAGTACGCATCAGGTGCTATGATTATTTCACATCCCCTTTACAGGAGGCCTGTAACGATGTCGATCAAGCATACGTTGTTTGGACATGACGTGCCGCTGGATGCAGCCTGCACAAAGTTGCTGATTGATCCGTTCTTTAGCGGCAATCCCGCCGCCCCGATTACGGCGGACAAGGCCCAAGCCGATTACATTCTTGTCTCCCACGGCTGCCGGCGATCACGTCGGCGACGCCGTGGCAATCGCGAAACGCACAAGCGCAAATCATCGCCAACTTCGAGATCGCCAATTGGTTCGAGGGCAAGGGCGTGAGCAATGTGCACGCGCAGCAATATCGGCGGCGGCTTCAACTATCCGTTCGGCTACCAGTTGACGCAGGCCATGCATGGGCTCGGCGTTGCCCGATGGATCGGACAGGCAATCCGGCGGGGTTCTTGTTAACCGCTGAGGGCAAGAAGATCTATCTCGCGTGTGATACGGGGCTGTTTTTGTAGACATGAAGTTGATAGGCGAAGAAGGCCTCGATCTGGCTGTGCTGCCGATTGGCGACAACTTCACGATGGGGCCGGATGATGCCTTGCGCGCGGTGAGACTTTTGCAACCTGCTATGTAATTCCTGTGCACTACGATACATGGGGATCGATCGCGCAGGACGTGAGCGCGTGGGCGAAACGGGTGACGGCGGAGACTTCGGCGCAGGTGCATATCTCGAAGCCGGGGGAGAGCCTTACCCTGTAGGTTTGATTTACTGTTGAGGGGACACCGAGGACGTGAGTGCGAACATCGCTCTGCGTCCTTTTTGTTGGGGTTCGCCATCGATTGCAAATCGACGGCAAAGGTAGGGAAGCCCGCGTCAGGCTTGGTTTGAGTAGCCGATGGCGAAGCCATCGCTCCTGCTGCGCGTTAACGGCGGCCTTGGAGATAACGGAGTGTTTCTTTGGGCGGCCTCGGCGCGTGGGGTGTGGATTAGTTTTGAATCTGACCGGCCCTCATTCCCAGCGAGCTCTGGCGCGGGAGCATCGGCGGGTTGGGCAATTCGTGGCTCGAACGCAACGGTGACGTTGTGAAACCGGATTTTCAATTTTTGTGACCGTTGCGGGCAAAGACTTGAAATTCTCTTCTAAACTTGTGTTTCATGCAGTATACCTCTCAAAGCCTGGACTAAAGACTCCATGCCCATATCCATAATTCAGGGTGTAATCAGCATGTTCCAAGCGTTTCACTCAGCCAACTTTCAACTCTTCCTTAACAGGATCAATTTGCTGTAAATTCTGCTCGATCTGTTCAAACATCTTTGGTATAACCAATTCATTGAAACGGACACGCCTGCCAATCTTCTGCCGTAGCCAGAATGTTTTTGGGGCGAAGTTTCATCAAATGGCTTGGCTCTGGCGAATACACTAACAAGCCGGTTATAGCTGAACGATCAATTGATCACCAGAAACATACAGACCAGCGGTACACCGCCTCTGACCTTCACCGCGTAGTTGGTTATGCCCCAGGCTTTGCCAGCGCGCTTTTGCGATTGGTAATGTGCGTGCCGGATCTGCCGATACGAACACATTCGCCACATAATAGAATGGATCAAACAGAATCTCTATCACAAATAGCGCAACGCAGGCCAGGCCTAAGACTTAGAATGGTTTTGGTAGACACAGTGTGACCTTGTTTTGCCTGCTGAAAAAGGCAAGCCGTTTGTTGTGTTGCACTACGCCTGCTTCGATACGCGTTCATCACTCGTGTCGTGCCAGCGCATCGATGGGTTGGAGAGTATAATCTTCTCTCGACAAAGAATGCGGCTGGCTTGTGCCTCATCTTTCGGCTCCTTCTCCTGAGTTGGAACTGCCAACTCGGGAGAAGGGGGAGTGGCTAGCTTCGTCACTCGGGGCCGATGCTCGCGGGCGCGACGGGTCTGTGATCCACTCGCGCTCCATGAACCGAGATACAACTTCGCCTCACCGAGTCCGGCGTGTTTTACGGCCAGAATGTTGTGTGCGGCAGTGACACCTGAGCCGCACAAATGCGGCGTGACGTGGCGGATGTGTCGCCCAACAGCGATTCGAAGCGGGCACGCAGTTGCTCGATCGGTTTGAAGGTTCCATCGGGGTTGAGGTTGTCCGCATAGGGCGCACTAATCGCGCCGGGGATGTGACCGGCGATCGGATCGATCGTTTCGTTTTCACCGCGATAGGCGATCGGCGCTTGCGCGAATCGAGGGAGTTTAAAGTTAGGATCGCCGATCTGCGCCAGGTACTCGATCGCTGGTGAGCCAGTCGTCCGACTGGCTTTGCGGTACAAAAACGCGCGGCGTGGGTGTTGGAATCGTCGCCGTTGTTGGTCCGTCAGCCTGCGTCCACTTCGCCAGCTGCTGTCCAAAATCGCCACCGCGTCACGCGGTCCTAACCAGCGCAATAACCACCACAAACGCCGCTATTGCCGCCAGCATCGTCGTACGCGATTACTTGTATGGTTGAATCTACGCCTGTGCGGGAAAAGAAACGACTAATGACCTCGACAGTGGGCAGCGGATGTCGTCCGGTTTGGCCCGATACAATCGGCCCGGAGATCGTCGTTGAGATGGGCGTAAATCGCACCTGAAATATGATTGTGTAGATAATCACGACGACCACGTTCCCGATCGGCCAGTGTAAACCGGCAATCGAAGATGACCCAATCGGGTTTGCGCGTTAAGTTCCGGGCAAGTTCAGCGGTTGTAATCAAAGTGGCGTAGGTCATACCCAGATTTTACACTAGAGTCCTAACCGGAATCGGCATGCTTTTGTTCACCCTGATATGATTGTCATTTGCCTAACCCGGCAAAATCACTATACTCTTAACTTATGCCATCGACGATTGTTCCCCAAGTTCGTCTGCAACGCCGCAAAGCTCGTATCGACGGAATGCCGTCCTATTCAGTGCCTCACTACCATTAGTTGGCCGTGGTAGCGGCGCTATTGATCGGCGGCGTGATGTTGGTGCTGACCGCTACCAAAATTAGTACCAAGTGTAATGAGAAAGTGTTGCGTCCTAACTCTAGACAAAGGAGCGCACTCGATGAAACAACATACGGCTGAAGAAATCGTCATGCCACTGCGCATTGAGGCGGGCACCGAATCCGTCGCCGACTTCTGTCGGCGGACGGGCATTGCCGAAGCGACGCTGTACCGTTGGCGACAAAAATATGGCAATCTGCAAATCGATGAAGCCAAACGCTTGAAAGCTTTAGAGGTTGAAAAACGCCAAGTTGAAAACTATTGGCCGAAGCGCTGTTAGCCAATGAAGGGCTTAAAGGAAGTGTTGGCAAAAAATGGTGAACGCCGGCGCGCAGCGTCATGAAGTCCCGGCACATTTGACGAGCAAGGGCTGTCGCAGCGGAGCGCCTGTCGCTGGAGTTGGGATCGCGCGCAGTACGGCTCGGTATCGCTTGCAGCAACCAGCCACGTCTGCGCGATTACGGCGATGCAGCCGGTGATGACGCATCCGCGGTTTGGCTACCGGCGCGTAGCGATGTTGGCGCAGCTTCTCGTTCAAGCGCGCCTGGCGCTTCTGTGGTTAACAAGGATTTGCCGTGCAACCAGCGCGGGTGCGCCGCCCACGGGCCATTCGCCGTGACGACCGACCCCAGCAGGCCATGCACCGCAACCATGTCTGGACATACGACATCTTGTTTGATCGCTTGGCGGATGGCCGGCTCTTCAAAAACCCCGGAGTATCTTGGATGAGTTCACCTGCGAATGTCTGGCGATTCATGTCGCACCGTCGATTCGCGCAGCAACCGACGCGCGGTCTTGCAGCACACGACGGTACCGGTTCTCCGCAATTCCTGCGGTCGATAACGGCAGTGAGTTTACGGCGATCTTGGTCCAACAGTGGTTGCACGACCAGCACGTCGGGCTGAGTTTCATTGCGCCGGGTCATCCGGCAAAATGGCTTCATCGAAAGTTTCTACGGTAAGTTCCGTGATGAATGCTTGAATCGCGAATGGTTCACGACCGGTCACGAGGCGACGATCGTGATCGAGCACTGGCGAAAGGAGTAATAATAACGTCCCCATAGCGCGCTGGCTTACCGAACGCCCGCCCAAATGGCGACGTTATCGACCCAACAATCCGGGCGCGAATTCTATTTGACCTGGTACCAAAAAGGGAGCAGGTCAGTGCTGCTCGGCGCTAATCCATTTCAGGCATATGGCGCACTGATCGAAGGCGTGCTGGGCAGCGTGTCCGGTCTCACGCAATCATTGGTCAAAGCGACGCCCTTGCTGCTGGTCGGGTTGGGGATCTGCATCGCGTCTGGCCAGGATCAACATCGGTGCGGAAGGCCAGGATCATCTTTGGGCGCGGGTGATGGCGACGTGGTTCTCGCTGCAGTTCCGCGAGTGGGCGGGCTGATCCTGATCCCGGCGACGCTGTTAATGGGCTTCTGCGGGCGCGTCTGGGGCTTCATTCCAGGCGTGCTCAAAGCCCGTTTGGGCGTCAACGAGATTCTGAGTACGGTGATGCTTAACGCCATCGCGTTGCAGTTCATGAACTTACGTGATTCGCGGGCCGTTGATTGATCCGGCCGGTGTGTCAGCCGGCAATATCTGGCGCAATCGGAGCAGTCAAGCCGGAACAAGTGTGGCTGCCGCGCTTGATTCCACAGACGCTGTTAAACACCGCACGATCATCGCGGTGATCTTGGCGATTGTGGTGTACGTGTTGTGGCGCACCACGATCGGTTATCGCATCCGCGCGGTGGGTTTGAATCCCGACGCTTCAGCGCTACGCGGGCATTCGCGTGCCGGTTTATCATGCTGTCGCTGACGCTGGCCGGTGGTCTGGCGGGCGTCGCCGGGGTGATCGAGGTTATCGGCGTCCAGCACCGGTTGTTGGAAGGTATTACCAGCGGCTATGGCTTTAGCGGAATTGTGGCGGTAAAGCTGTTTGGCGGCCTGCATCCTTAGGCGCGATACCGGCCTTTATCTCTTCGGCAGTTTGCCTGTCGGGGCTGACAAGATGCAGCGGGCGGTGCAAGTGCTCCCCTATGCTGACTGACGCATCCGGCTTGATCGTGCTGTTCGTCGTCGGCTCACAGTATTGGGCGCGCAAACGCGCGGCTCGCTGCGTGTCGGAGGCAGACACGGGTGAAGGAGTCGCAGGCATGACCCAACAGACAGATACGCTGGCCATTGTGATTGGTGTGTTGAGTTCGGCCATCTGCTTGGCGACGCCGTATTTGTACGCGTCGATCGGCGAGATGCCCGCGCAGCGCTCAGGTGGTGAATCTCGGCGTGGATGGCATCAGCGTTGTGGGGCCTTTCTCGGCCTTCTATGTGACGCTCCACACTGGCAGTTTGTTGTTAGGGGTATTGGCGGCTGCGTTCGTCGGCTTGTTGATGGGACTGCTGATGTCGGTGATCAGCGTGACCTTCAAAGCGGAACAAGGCATCAGCGGCATCGGTTTGGCGTTGTTTGGAACGGGGTTGTCCAGCCTGTTGTTTCGAGTGTTGGTCGGCACCGTCAAGACCGTCGATGGTTTCCCGCCGCTGAATGTTCCCGGCATTAGCGACATCCCCGTGCTCGGGCCGATCTTTTTCCAGCAGAGCTTGCCGGTCTACGTTGCCTTCCTGTTGGTGCCGCTGGCGTGGTGGTTCTTTGAAAAGACCACGTGGGGCCTAAAGATCAAGGCTGTGGGGCAGAATCCGGCGGCGGCGGATACGCTGGGCGTGGATGTCAATCGGGTGCGGTATTTCTGCGTGTGCCTTGGCGCAGTGCTGGCCGGGTTAGCGGGCGCCTCATTGTCGATCGCGCTTTTGAATCTCTTCCAGGATAATCTCACTGCCGGCCAAGGTTTCATCGCCGTGGCGTTGGTTTACTTCGGCAGCTGGCGACCCGTCGGCATCATGTTGGGCGCGTTGCTGTTCAGTTCGGTGAATGCGCTGCAATTGTGGGTGCAAGTGCTGGGCGGACAAATTTTCGGTGTCAAGATCCCCTCAGATATCGCCGTTATGCTGCCGTATATCTTGACGATTGTGGCGTTGGTATTCGCGGTGAATCGCGCTCGCCAGCCGGCAGCCTTGAATAAACCGTTCGAGCGCGGCGAAAGCTAAGTGTGGTGATAAAGACTGCGAACGGCTATCGGCAATCCGAGTGTCGAACGCGGCCTTTGATGCACAACTCAATTCTCAAGAGGAGAGAACCGATGAAGACCCGACAAGTGGTAATTGCATTGTTGTTGATGGCCGTGTTTGTGTCGGCCTGCGGTGGCGCAGGCGGCGCAACCGGCGGCAAGTTCCGCGTGGCAGTGATCATGCCGAGCGCGACAACGGACATGGCCTTCAGCCAGTCGATGTTCCAGGCCCTCAAGACGATTCAGGCTGAGAGCGGTGGCGAAGCCAACTTCGAAATCAAGTATTCCGAGAACATGTTCAAAGTGCCGGATGCGCAAGCGGCCATTCGTGACTATGCGTCGCAGGGCTTCAACCTGGTGATCGCACACGGTTCGCAGTACGGCGCGGGCGTACAGGAAATCGCCAAGGACTTCCCCAAGGTTTCGTTTGCGTGGGGCACGGACGTCAACACGTTCGGTCTGGCCAACGTGTTTGCCTACACCGCTGCGGCTGAAGAAGGCGGCTACGTGAACGGCGTGCTGGCGGCGAAGTTGACCAAGTCGAAGAAGATCGGCGTGACCGGCCCGGTGGAAGTGGGCGACGCCAAGACTTACATCGATGGCTTCGTGCAAGGCGTGGCCTCGGTTGATCCGTCGATCGCTGTAGCGAAGACATGGACCGGCTCGTTCTCGGACGTGGCGCTGATGACCGAAGCGGCCAAGACGCACATCGCTAATGGCGCGGATGTGTTGACTGGTTCGTCGCAGTCAGTGGTCGGCTCGATCCAGGCGGCCAAGGATAAGGGCGGCGTGCTGTGGTTTGGCACCCAGGCCGATCAGGCCTCGCTGGCCCCGAACTTGGTCGTGTCCAGCCAGGTCTATGACTGGACCGTGATCCTGAAGGACATGATCGCCAAGATCAAGTCCGGCAAGTTGGGCGGCGATACGTACGTGCTGCAGCTCAAGACCGGCGGCTTGAAGATGGCGTACAACAGCGGCTATAGCTTGCCCGCGGATGCCAAGGCGGCTGGTGACAAGGCCATCGAAGACATCAAGAGCGGCGCTGTCAAGGTCAATCCGTAAGTTTAGTCTACTCACAGAGACACGGGGTTCACACTCCGTGTCTCTGTGACTATGTGGTGAATGATTTGCTCATGGCCACTAACTTGGCGACCCCCACGATCAAGCATATTCAGCAGCTGGAAATGCGCGATATAGTCAAACGCTTTCCGGGCGTGCTGGCTAACGATCACGTCACTTTCGATGTGAAGTCGGGCGAAGTGCATGCGCTATTGGGTGAAAATGGCGCGGGCAAAAGCACGTTGATGCGCCAGCTGTACGGCCTCTACCGGCCCGATGAAGGTGAGATCCTGATCGATGGCAAGCCGGTCGTGTTCCATTCGCCGTCAGACGCGATCCGCGCGGGTATCGGCATGATCCATCAGCACTTCATGCTGGTCTCGACGCTGACGGTGGCTGAGAATGTGGCATTGGGTTTGAAGTCGTCGCGCGAACCGCGGCTCGATCTGGATGTGGTCGCCAAACGCGTCGCCGAGTTGTCAAAGATGTACGGTCTGAAGGTCGATCCGTCCGCTTACGTGTGGCAATTGGCCGTCGGCGAACAGCAACGTGTTGAAATTATCAAAGCCCTGTATCGTGGGGCGAGCCTGATCATCCTCGACGAACCGACCGCCGTGTTGACGCCACAGGAAGTAGACGAGTTTTTCGTCACGCTGCGTCGCATGGCGAATGAAGGCCACGCGCTGATCTTTATTTCGCACAAGTTGCACGAAGTCATGGCGATCAGCGATCGCGTGACGGCCTTGCGCGATGGCAAGTTGGCCGGTTCACGGTCGACCAAAGGCGCAACGCGCAACGAACTCGCCAAGATGATGGTTGGCCGCGATGTAAAGCCGCTGGCGCCGCAGCCTTTGAACGCCGGCCCCGTTCGCTTGAAGATTGAAGCGCTGCACGCGATGGGCGATCGCGGCACGGAGGCGCTGCGCGGCGTCAACCTCGACGTGCGCGGCGGCGAGATCGTAGGGATTGCGGGTGTCTCGGGCAACGGCCAGCGTGAACTCGCGCAATGTCTGGCCGGGTTGCGCAAAGTGACCAGCGGCCTGATCACGATCGAGACGCATGATATGACGCACGTCTCGCTGCGTGAGCGCATCGAGGCCGGGCTGGCGTATGTGCCGGAAGAGCGCATGCGTGACGGTGCGATCCGCGAGTTCAGCGTGCAGGAGAACGTCTTCTTGCACGAGCACGCGTCGCCTAAGTTTACGCGCGGCATCTTCCTGAACTTCGCCGAGATGTCGGCGCACGCCCGCATGCTGATCAACAAATTTAGCGTAAAGACGCCGACGCTCGAAACGCCGATCAAGAACCTGTCGGGCGGCAATATTCAGAAGTTGATTCTAGCCCGCGAATTGTCTCGTTCGCCCAAGATTTTGATTGCCGCGCAGCCAACGCGCGGAGTGGACATCGGCGCGACGGAATACATTCATCAACGTTTGATGGAGCAGCGGGACGCGGGCACAGCCATCATGTTGATCTCTGAGGACCTCGACGAGATTCAGGAATTGTCCGATCGGATCGCGGTGATGTTCGAAGGCCGCATTGTTGGCATCGTCAATCGCGGTGAAGCCACACCGGAAGAGATCGGCCTGTTGATGGCGGGCGTCGTTAAGGAAAAAGCGTAGGGGCAGCCCCCTGTGTCTGCCTACGGGCGAACTCACAAGTTCGCCCGCACGTGTGTTATAATTTTTGCATCCTCGATCGGTGGTCGGTTCACGTCGGACGTGAAGCGGCGGCAAGTATCCTCACTTGTCGAAAAGCACCAACGATCCTGAAGTGCCACGTCAAATAGAGAGGGAACGCATGCCACTCTGGAACGAGTATCATTTGCCGACCTCGGTTGAAGACGCCGTATCTCTGCTGGCGCGCTACGACGGCAAAGCGCGCGTAGTCGCAGGCGGCACCGACCTCATCCTCGATTTGCAGCAGGGCAACGAGCATCCCGTCGAAGCCCTGGTCGACGTAACCCGCCTGACGGGCCTCAACACGATCGATGAACGCGGCGACACGATCTACATCGGGTGCAGCGTCACGCATAACCAGATCGTGGAGAGCCAGTTGCTGCATCGCAAAGCTACGGCCTTAGTCGAAGCGAGTTACGTGGTGGGCGGACCGCAAGTCCGTAACGTCGCCACATTAGGCGGCAACGTCGCCCACGCTTTGCCCGCCGCCGATGGAACTACCGCCCTCAACGCACTCGACACCGAAGTCGAAGTTGCTGCGTATAGCGGCCGCCGCTGGATTCCATTCACGTCGCTCTTTTTAGGACCTGGCAAGTCCGCCATCGACAGCACCCGCGAAGTGCTGGTAGGCATTCGCTTCAAAGCCACCGCCGAACACGAAGCGAGTGCGTCGTCGCGTATCATGCGGCCGCAAGGCGTCGCTCTGCCGATCTTGAATATGTCCGTAAAGGTGCGCGTGATCGATGGCAAGTTCGATCGGGTGGCGGTAGCCACCGCGCCCGTGGCTCCGACGCCGTTCCGTTGTGTGAAGACAGAAGCGTTCCTAGTTGGTAAGCCCGCGACGGCTGAATCAATCGAAGCGGCGATTCCGGTGCTGTTGGGCGAATGCAAGCCGCGCACCAGCCCGCATCGATCGACGGCTGAATATCGCAAAGAAGTGTTGCCGGTCTTGCTGCGCCGCACGCTCAGCAGCGCGATCGAGCGGGCCGTCACGGGCGAAGTCGTGCCGGAAATTTATCGGGTGGAATAGCGAGTAATGAGTAACGAGTAACCGTTACTCGTTACTTGTTAGAAAGAGAAACGACATGCCTACTCTAGACTTTACCCTTAACGGGAAACCCGTTTCAGTCGAAGTGAAGCCGAATGAATTTCTGGCCGAGGTGCTGCGCTACAAATTGGGGTTGACCGGCACAAAGGTCGGCTGCAACGAAGCCGAGTGCGGCATCTGCACCGTCATCGTCAATGGGCAGTCGGTCAACTCATGCGTGTATCCGGCATTGCGCGCCAGTGGTGCGAGCGTCCAGACGATTGAAGGCCTGGCTAATGGACATTTGCATCCGTTGCAAGAGAACTTCATCAAGTTTGGCGCGGTGCAATGCGGCTTCTGCACGCCGGGCTTGATCATGCAATCGAAGGCGCTGCTGGATAAGAAGCAGGGCCAGCCTGTCACCGATGAAGAAATCAAGATCGCGCTCAAAGATTCGTATTGTCGCTGCACAGGCTATGTGGCGATCAAGAACGCGATCCAAGCGGCGAACGGGCAGGAAGTTTTGCTGGAAGAATATTTGCCGGAGACGAAGCATGGCCTTAGCGTCGTCGGTCAAGCCAAGCCGCGTGCCGATGCCGTGGCGAAAGTCACGGGCGCGGCGATTTACTCCGACGACGTGAATTTTCCCGGCATGCTATGGGGCGCGACGCTGCGCGCGAATATTCCGCACGCGTTGATCAAGAAGATCGACACGAGCAAAGCGAAGGCACTGCCCGGTGTGCAGGCGGTATTGACGCACGAGGATGTGCCGGGGCGCAAGAATCACGGCCTCGTCACCATCGATTGGCCGGTGCTGTGTTACGACAAAGTCCGCTACGTCGGCGATGCCGTGGCGATTGTCGCCGCCGACACGCTCGACATCGCGAAAACGGCGCTAAAACTGATCGAGGTGGAGTACGAACCGCTGCCCGTAGTCGATACGGCGGAATATGCTCACCAATCGGATGCACCGCAAGTCCACGAAAAAGGCAACTTGTTGAAGCACATCAAAGTCGCGAAGGGCGATGTGGAGCAGGGCTTCGCTGAAGCCGATCTTGTAATCGAGCGGAAGTATCACACGGCTTCGACGGAGCACGCCTTCCTTGAGCCGGAATGTTCAGTTGGCCGCATCACCCCTGAGGGCCGCTACGAAATCTATGTCGGCTCGCAAATCTCGTATCAAGATCGCGAGCAAGTGGCTTATTCACTAGGCGTGCCGGAATCGCAGGTGCGCATCATCGGTACGTTGATTGGTGGTGGCTTCGGCGGCAAAGAAGACATCATGGGTCAGATTCACGTGGCGCTGTTGGCGAAAGCGACGGGTCGACCGGTGAAGATGCTGTACACGCGGCACGAATCGCTGATTGTGCATCCCAAGCGGCATGCCACGACGATTACGGTAAAACTCGGCGCAAAGAAAGATGGTCGTTTGGTGGCGGCGAAAGCGGAGTTGTACGGCGATACTGGCGCGTATGCGTCGTTGGGCGAGAAGGTGTTGACGCGCGCGACGACGCACGCGAACGGCCCGTACGATGTGCCCAACGCCAAGTCCGATTGTTTTGCCATGTACACCAACAACGTCCCGGCCGGTGCGTTCCGCGGCTTCGGCGTGACACAGTCGTGTTACGCGGTTGAGAACACCGTGGACGAACTGGCTGAAGCGTTAAAGATCGATCCGCTTGAGTTGCGAAAGATGAATGCGCTACGCGTGGGATCGATCACGAACACGGGTCAGATTCTCAGCGAATCGGTGGGCCTGGACGAATGCTTCGATAAGGTCGTCGACGCGATGAAGGCCGATGAAGCCGCGCGCACCACCGAACCATTTGTGTACGGTCGTCCGTGGCAAGTCGGCAATAAGCGCTATGCGTGGGGCATCGCGGTGGGTTACAAGAATACCGGCCTCGGTGGCGGCGCTGATGATTGCGCGGCCGCCGAGATTGAAGTGTACGGCGACGGTACGGCCGAAGTGCGCACTTCGTCGGCGGAGATCGGACAAGGGCTGCCGGGCGTGCTAGCCGCCGTAGTAGCCGAAGAACTGGGCGTGCCGATCGAGCAGGTAAAGGTCCTACTCAGCGACACCGATCTCACGCCTAACGGCGGCCCGACGACGGCCTCGCGGCAAACGTTTGTCAGCGGCAATGCCGCGCGCCACGCCGCGGTCAGCATGCGTGAAGTCATGGCGCAAGTCGCATCCGAGCATTTGGATGCCGCGCCGGATCAATTGAAGTTCCGCAACGGCAAAGTCGAATACGATGGTCGCTCGGCGTCGTTTGCGGAAGTGGTGCAATGGATGGAGGCTGAAGGTCGCGCCACTAAACTTACATACGAGTACACTGCGCCAGAAACAAAGCCGTTGGGACAAGGCGGCGATATGCACGTGGCGTTCTCGTATGCCACGCATGCCGCGCTGGTGGAAGTGGATGTGGACACGGCGCAAGTGAAGGTGGTGAAGGTCATCGCCGCGCACGACGTGGGCCGTGCGATCAATCCGCTGGCGCTGCAAGGTCAGATCGACGGCGGCATCGTGATGGGTCTTGGCAATGCGCTGACGGAAGAATTTCCGCATGAACAGGGCGTGCCGTGGGCGCAATGGCTGGCGCGCTACAAGATGCCCAGCATCAAACATGTGCCGGAGATCAAGTCGTTCATCGTTGAACACGAAGTGTCATCGGGGCCGTTTGGCGCGAAGGGCGTGGGCGAGATCAGCAGCATCCCGATCACACCCGCGATCACCAACGCGATCTATAACGCGGTCGGTGTGCGAATTCGCCGCTTGCCGGTCGATCAAGATTCGTTGCTGCGGGCGATGACGAGCGGCGCGAAGAGCGTTGACTAAGTGAAGTTCAAAGACTGAAATCTAAAGAATGTAAGAGAGCCGACTAAACCAGTCGGCTCTTCTGTTTATCGGCTCCACAAACGATCCCACCACGGCTTGGGCGGTGGTGCCAGTAGGTTGAAACCCATGGCTTCACCTAGTGCGACGCAGAACTTTTCGGCGGCAGGGTCTGGCCCTAGCAGTAACTGCCCGTTAACGGTGAAGCGCGAACCTTCCATGCGGACGTTCAGCTGCAGGCCAAAATCTTGCGTGCCGCGTGGTCGGACGACCTTGACGAACAGATCGCTGAAGGGCGCTGAAGCAACGATCGGGGTGCTGCGTTCGCTACTGCGAGCCCAGATCAAGCGTTGCGGCGTGAGGACCAACGCCAGATAGGTCAGCGGCACGGCCTCGTCGCCCAGCAGGGAGTCATACCAGGCTGATCCAATTTTGTCGGAAATCGTTTCACAACAGGCGGTGATCTCCTCTGTGATCTGCTTGGCTTCGAAATGCTCGCGAATGGCGCGGGCGAGTTCTGGCCGAAGTTGATCGAGGGTGTACGTGTGAGTCTGGCGGCGATATTCAGGCATTGAAGTTCCTTGTTTTGGCAAAGTACACTGCAAGTATAGGCTATTCGCCGTGCGCGTCAATCACCTGGTAATTGACACTCCTCTCTGCGCGGGCTATGATGTAAGTATCTCGCACGTTTGGGAGGTGACGCCATGACTGGTTTGAAACCGTACACTGTCGGCGAGATCATGACCTCGCCAGTAATTACTGTACCCGCATCGATGCCGGCCGAAGACGCTTTGCATTTAATGCGCTCGAGACACGTTCACAGTGTCGTCGTCGAACCCGATCGACCTGAGGGGGCCTACGGGATCATGACCCAGCGCGATCTGTTGAAGAAGATCGTCGCTGCCGATCGACCGCTGCTCAACGTCACGGTCAGCGATTTGATGTCGTCACCGCTGATCGCCGTGTCGCCCGATACTCCGATCAAGCAATGCTCCATCATCATGCTTGACGCCAACATCCGCCGCGCGGTAGTGATGAAGGAAGGCAAACTCGTCGGCATCGTCAGCGATACCGACATCTTCCAGTGTGTAGAAGAAAAGGGCTGGGGACCGGACTAGGATAGGTTGAAGGCAGACGATAGACAGCGAGCCGACGGTGAGTCGGCTTTCTTTTTGGCCGCGAAAACAATCGGCATCGATCGTGGTAAGATAAACACGGTTGGCAACTTTGCTGGTCGATCACGGTACGAGACCCTGAACGTGAAAGGAGCGGCATGAGCACAGCGCAGCCAGCAGGCGAGAGCGATCGGATACCGGTGCATCGGATCACGGTCTTGATCGTGGACGATCATGCCGTCGTTCGACAAGGCTTGCGCACCTTTCTTGAACTCCAGGATGATATAGAAATCGTGGGCGAAGCAGCCAACGGACTGGAAGCAATCGACCAGGCCAGACGCACTCAGCCCGATATCGTTTTGCTCGATCTGCTCATGCCCAAAATGGGCGGCGTCGAGGCGATTCCCCATCTCACCGCGGCTTGCCCTCAGACGCGCATCATCATCTTGACCAGCTTTGGCGAAGATGATCATGTCATTCCGGCGATTCGAGCCGGGGCGCAAGGCTATCTGCTGAAAGACATTCCGCCACGGGAACTGATTCAATCCGTGCGCGAGGCTTATGCCGGTAAGGTGCAACTGCATCCCGATGCGGCGAAGAAACTGATGACGGCAGTGGCGGCGCCCGCCGCTACACCGTCGCCCGCTGAATCTGACTTGACCGGTCGCGAACTAGAAGTTCTCCAACTCATCGCACAAGGGCTGAACAATCACGAGATCGCGCAGAAATTGACGATCAGCGAGAAGACCGTGAAGACGCACGTCAGCAACATCTTGAGCAAGCTGCACTGTGAAGATCGCACCCAGGCAGCGATCTATGCCATGAAGAAGGGGTTGGGTACTAAAGCCTAACCGATGGGCACACTGTTCATTTTCGCTTCGGTGGTCATTCGGGCGTGGGCGACCTTCAGCGGCCGCTCATCGCGCGGTTGGGTCATGCTGTTGCTGGCGGCATATGGCTTGCTGTTGCTCGTTCGTCAGCGCCGCTCGACCTGGTTCACCACCTCTCACAACCGATCGCTGATCTATCTTGGTTTGCAATCCGGCCTCGTCGCTGCGCTGTTACTAATTCCGCTTCATCACGATTTCTTTCCACTCCTGTTCATTCCCCTCAGTTGGCAAGCAGTCGAATTGTTTGGACGGCGCGTAGGGTTTACATGGATCGCGATCTGCGCGTTAGCGATGTTGAGTTTGTTTACGCTGGGACCGCGGGTCTGGGGTCAGGTGTATTTCGCCATCGATCCTGCGACTGGATTCGCGATGACGCTGCTCTACGGCGCGGTGTGCTTTTTCGTCGGCCAGATTGCGCATGTTCGGCAACAAGCGGAAGCGGCGCGGCAGGCGAATCAGCGTCTGCTGGCTGAGCTGCAAGTGGCGCATCGACAGTTGCAGGATCAGGCCGCGCAGTTGGAAGAATTGGCTGTTGTGCAAGAGCGCGGCCGGTTGGCGCGCGAACTGCATGATTCGGTGACACAAACGGTGTTTAGCCTGACGCTGGCCGTGCAGGCCGCGCGGATGTTGCTCGACAAGGACGTCAGCCGGGTCGCCGCCCAGCTCGATCGGGTGGCAGAATTGGCGCGGAACGCGTCGCGCGAAATACAAACGATCGTCAAACAGCTGCGCCCCGCGTCGATCGCCGACCGGGGGCTGGTGGCGGCGCTGCGTGATTACCTGGCGGAGCGACAGGCGCGTGACGGTTTGATCGCCCATCTAGAAATAAGTGATGTCCCCGATGACGGTCGCTGGCCAGAGACTGTGACCCTTGGCCTGTATCGCATCGTACAGGAAGCCGTGAACAACGTGATCAAGCACGCGGACACACGCGAGGTCACGATTAAGTTAGGCTTGAATCAGCATCCCGCCTGTGTGGAAGTGATCGATCGCGGCGCCGGGTTTGTGATGAGCGACCTCACGCCGCAGCGCGGCCACATGGGGCTGGCCAGCATGGCCGAACGCGCACGTGAGTTAGGCTGGACGTTGACGATTGATTCGCAGCCGGGGCAGGGGACGTGCGTGAAGGTGATGGCGTCATGATCAAAGCAGCCGGCCAACGCACACAAAGCCAGCGGGTGATTGCGGCCACCCATTACACGTTGTTTGCCATCGTGACGCTGCGCGCGCTGTTGAGTTATGGCGGCACGCCGGGGATTTGGCTGGGCTTGCTGCTGTTGGCGATCTTTCTGCTGTTGTACGCCACTGAACCGCGGCTGTCATGTCGCTGGCGGCCTTATCGCGGGTTGTATTTCGCCCTGGAAACGGGGCTGGTGGTATGGCTGGGGCTGTTGGCCCCGAACTTCGATTTTTTGTGGAGCCTCTACGTCATACTTGGCACACAGGCGGTCTTCTACTTTCCGATTCGCACGGCGATATTCTGGTGTAGCCTATTGATTATCATCGCCGCTCCGTTCTTGATAACAGCTATGGGTGCGGCCATTGGACTGTCGGTACTGTTCAACTTGATTGCGGTCGGCATCTTCGTGATCACTTTCGGCCGACTGTCATGGCAAGCCGAGGTGGCGCGGACTGAAAGCGCTGCGCTCGTGGAAGACTTGCAAACCGCCCACGCCAAGTTGCAGGATTACGCCGTACAGGCCGAGGAACTATCGGCGGTGCATGAACGCAATCGGGTGGCCCGTGAATTGCACGACTCGGTGAATCAAAGCATCTTCAGCATTACGCTCACCGTCGAAGCAGCGCGGGCGATGTTGGATCGAGATCCCGCGCGGGTATCCCCGTACCTCGATCAGCTGGAGGCGCTGAGCGGTAACGCTTTGGCCCAACTCCGTTCGCTGATCACGCAGCTGCGCCCCAAAGAGTAAGCCTAGCACGCAACAAATCATCTCGAATATCTCTGCTCCGCCTTTAGTCCTACATCTCCAGGCGTAGTCCCTGCTTGCCGCCTCATCCTGCGGAACGACGGAAAGATCAGCGTGCCGCCGCGGCTCAAATCCGCCTGCTGTGCGATGTGTCAGATGTGAATCCGGCATATAGTGATGGCGCAATGAAACACAGCGAATGCAATTGAGCAAAGACTAAACCATGAGCACCTCAACTATCACTATCCGTTTCGATCATTCAACCGAGCGATCGGTGTCCAGCTTGCTGAGCGACCCATTCGAAGTTGACCCGTCGAACGAGATGTTCGGGGACTTAGATTCCAAATTGAAGATTGATTTCAGCACCCTTGATCTCGACTATGCCAATCTCTATTTCGTGGCGTGATGTGCTATGAAGCCGATCCGTGTATTGATCGTCGATGATCGACCACAAGTGCGACAAGACTTGTGCACGCTGCTGCCGCTGGCTGGCGATTTCCAGGTCGTGGGAGAAGCCGCGAATGGCGCAGAAGCAATCGAGCAGGCCACGGTGCTGCAGCCGGATGTCATCCTGATGGATTTGGAAATGCCGATGGTGGACGGCTATGAGGCTACCCGGCAGATCAAGGCCCGGCGCTCAGCTTGCCGCATCGTCGCCCTATCGATTCACACCGGCGAAGCCGCGCGGCACAAAGCGGCTCAGGCTGGGGTAGATGGCTTCATCGAAAAGGGCGCGCCGCTAAGTTCGCTTTTACAAGCTATGACACTGGGAAGGTGAGGTCTGTCATGTCAAGTCCAAACGTTTTGCCGCAACCCACTGGCGCCACGCGCGAGACCGCACGACTACACTATCTCGATTGGCTGCGCGTCATCGCCACGTTAGGTGTCTTTCTCTTCCATGCCAGCAATGTGTTCAATACGACTAATTTCGAGATTAGGAATGCCGAGGGCAGCGAGGTGATCCTGATCGTCGATACGCTCTTCTACCCGTGGGGGATGCCCCTCTTCTTCTTGCTTGCCGGAGCAGGGAGTTGGTTTGCGTTGCAGCGACGCTCGGCGGGGCAGTTCACCCGCGAACGCACCTTGCGGATTCTCGTTCCGTTCTTTACTGGCACCATTCTGCTTGGCCCGCTCCAACTCTATCTTTCATGGAGCCATAGAATGCAGACCGGCGTTTTTGATGGCTCTTTCTTTGAGTTCGTGTCGGAACGCCTATCATATACAGGCCCTAAGATCATCGGGGCGATCGGCTACCATATGTGGTTTCTAGGCTTCCTGTTCGCTTTCTCGCTGCTGGCCCTGCCGCTCTTTATCTGGCTCAAAGGCGAAACCGGCCGAGGGCTTGTCTCGCGCCTGGCAAAGCTGTGTGAGCGTCGCGGCGCCATCTTGCTGTTCATCCTCCCGCCCGCCTTAGTTCGACTAAGCCTCCAACCTTTTTTCCCCCAACTGCAACACTGGGCTGATTTCTTCACCTATGGGACGTTTTTCGTCCTGGGCTATGTCGTGTTTGCCGACGAGCGATTCACACGCGCTATCCGGCGTGATTGGCGGATCATCCTCGGTGTCGGAATCGCAGCCACACTGGCAGCAATGGTAATCGGCATGTCGCTGGAATCGTTCGATATCGAGAGGTCCCCCAGCACGTTCTGGGAATTCCTTATGTGGGCACTCATTGCGACGTGCGGCTGGTGCTGGACGGCCTTTGTGTTGGTCATCGGTATGCGCTACCTCAACCGTGACAGCCAGGCACTGCGTTACGGGCAGGTGACCCTCCTGCCATTCTTCGTGGTTCACCAGCCGGCGATTCTAGTCATTGCCTACGTCGTCGTGCAATGGGAGGCCGCCCTTGTGGTCAAACTGCCGGTCGTTGTACTCGGCGCATTCGTGATGTCACTTGGGATCACCGAACTGGTTATCAAGCGTGTGAGCGTACTACAGAGTGCATTCGGCATGAAGGCCGCACACCGATCCGTGGCCCGCTTGACTACATCAAGCAAGGCGGCCTAAGAAAGGACGAATGGAAGATGAATACGTCACTGGTTCAGGTGCACGATAGCGTGTTTAAGCGCGCTTTGTGGCTCTATGGACTCTATACCCTGCTATCCAATGCTGCGTATCTAGTTGGGTATTACTTGCTGCCTCAAGGCTTTATGCGTGGTAGCCCGGCAGTGGCCGTCGGGCGCATGGCCACCGCCAACGACTTCTGGACGGAGTTCGCCTTGACGTTGTTCTTCAACCTTGGGCTGCAAGTCGTGCTCGGCATAGTCTTGAATCTGAATCAAGTCAAAGGCTGGCCGGCGGGCTACCTGGTGCCGATTTCACTGGGGATAACCAGTGGCCTGATTTCAGGCACCAACTCGTTTAGCGCTTCCGACTTGACACAACTCAACGCCTGGACGGGCACGGCGCTCGCGATCAGCATCGGCGGCTTTGAAATGCTGGCTTACCTGCTGATTATCGCCTCAACGGTCAGGTTGGGAGTGTATCAATACCAGAGTTGGTGGCAGTGGAAATCGACCAAAGTGATGAGCCTCCGCGACGTTAGGCTGACCAAGGCTGAAGTGCTGTGTCTAACGCTAGGTGTGCTCATGCTTGTCGTCGCGGCTTATCGGGAAACGGCCATGCGTTTCAATCTAGCCTAGCATATTCACTAGCGGTACCATAACCTAAAAGGATAATTGTCATGACTACCAACGTAACAACGACTCGACGCTACGATCTGGATTGGCTGCGCATCTTCGGTATTGCGGCCGTGTTCATCTTCCACTCCTGCCGCTTCTTCGATCTCGACGGCTGGCACGTCAAGAATCCGACGACCTATCTAGGCGTGGAAATCTGGATCGGATTTCTGGCAAGCTGGTTGATGCCGTTGATGTTCCTCATTTCCGGCGCGAGTCTGTATTACGCGTTGGGTACGCGCGGTAATGGGGCGTTTATCAAAGACAAAGTGCTGCGCTTGTTTGTGCCGCTGGCGGTTGGCGCGTTCACGCATGTGGCCTTGCAGGTTTATCTGGAGCGGGTTTCGCACCAACAGTTTGCCGGCACATTTATTGATTTCTTGCCACATTACTTTGATGGTTTGTACGGCTTTGGCGGCAACTTCGCGTGGATGGGCTTACATTTATGGTATTTGCTGGTCTTGTTTGTGTTCAGCCTCGCCCTCCTGCCACTCTTCCGCTGGCTGAAGATCGGCGGTGGGCAACGTGTGCTTAATCGAATGGGCAGCTTTCTGGCAAAGCCTAAAATGATCTACCTGCTGGTGCTGCCGCTCGCTCTCTTGCGCAGCACGCTCGACCCCGACTCATTCTTTGGCCGAGACGATTTCGGCGGCTGGAGTCTGCTGATCTACGTCCTCTTCTTTGTGTACGGTTTCGTGATCATCTCACACGCGGGCGTGCAGCAGCGCATTCAACAGCTGCGGCAAACCTCGTTGAATGCGGGCGGCATCATGGGAGCAGTGATGATCGCGCTGTACGTCGCGTGGAGCGAGACCTCGTTCGGCACACTGCCGTACGTCATAATGAACTCAGCTTATGCGCTCTTATCGTGGTGCTGGCTGCTAACGATTCTGGGGTATGGCTTCAAACGATTCACGAAATCTACGCCGTTCCTGCAATACGCGAGTGAGGGTGTGCTGCCCTTCTACGTTCTGCATCAGACGGT
Organism: Anaerolineae bacterium; assembly: GCA_046328575.1. Classification (GTDB taxonomy): domain Bacteria; phylum Chloroflexota; class Anaerolineae; order Fen-1058; family Fen-1058; genus JAGOBP01. Next base: position 17,307 of record JAXLWI010000019.1, on the reverse strand, counting down.
ACTGATCGTCGTCGGCTACTTCGTCGTGCAGTGGAATATCCCCGATCTGTTGAAGTGGCTCATCATCACACCGACGTCGTTCATCATCATCCTGGTGCTGTATGAATTCGTCGTCCGGCGCGCGAACGTGCTGCGCTTTCTGTTTGGAATGAAGCCCAAGCAGCGCGATGCGCGGGATATTCGATCGGCGTTAGCGAAGCAAGGAGCATGAGACATGACCGCCAAGAATTTGAGCGCTACGACACCTGCGCGGTTTTCTCTGGATGCGATCAAGGCTCGAATTCGATTTACGGATGTGAGCATTCTGATCTTGTTGGCGCTGGCAAAAATTGGGCTGCATCTACTCGTCAACAGCCAGTATGGCTGGCATCGCGACGAGTTGGACATGTTGGATAGCGCGCGTTACCTGGACTGGGGTTACGTTGCTTATCCGCCGGTGACGGCCTTCATTATGCGCGCGGCTCTGACGCTATTTGGCCCATCGCTAGTTGGCGTACGCCTGTTTCCAGCGCTGGCGCAAGCGGCCATGATGCTATTAGCCGGGTTGATGGCCCGCGAATTGGGCGGCAAGCGACTGGCTCAGGTTACGGCGGCTGTGGCCGCAGGTATTGCGCCGGTTTCACTTCTCGCGGGCGCGTTGTTCTCGTACTCTTCGTTCGATGTGCTGTGGTGGGTGCTGATCGCCTATCTGATGATCAGGCTGTTGAAATCCGATAATCCGCGCTGGTGGCTGGCGATCGGCGCGGTCATCGGCCTCGGGCTGATGACCAAGTACACGCTGATCTTTCTAGTCGCCGGAATTGTGGCGGGCGTAATCATCACTCGAACGCGCCGTCACTTGATCAGCCCGTGGTTGTGGGCCGGTGTTGCACTGGCGCTGCTGATCTTCCTGCCGAATCTGATCTGGCAGATTCAACACAATTTCATCTCGCTGGATTTCCTGGGATCGATCCACGCACGCGATATCAGAATCGGGCGCACTCAGGACTTTCTGAAAGAGCAGTTCCTCTTTTCCACTAACCCAGTAACCATTCCGTTGTGGGTGATGGGTCTGGTGTTCTATTTCTTCGGCAAGGCCGGAAAGGCTTATCGCGCGATCGGCTGGATGTTCCTCGTGCCAGGTATGTTGTTTGTCGTTACACAAGGCCGATCGTATTACCTGGCGGCCGCTTACCCAATGTTGATCGCGGCGGGTGCCGTCATGATGGAACGCGGGGTCGCCGCGCTCTCGATCGGTTGGTCGTGGCTCGTTCGAATTAGCGTGTTCACGGCGTTGGCGATCGGCGGCGTGCTCTTTGCGGCTGTGGCGCTGCCCATCGCGCCGATCAAGTCGGCGTGGTGGAATACAGTGACTGAAATCAACGGCGAATTCAAAGAGCAGATCGGTTGGCCCGATTTGGTAGCAACAGTTGCCAAAATCTATGCGGCTTTGCCCGCTGATGAGCGTGCCCAGACGGGAATATTGACCGGCAACTATGGCGAAGCAGGCGCGATCAACTTGTATGGGCCAGTTTACGGTTTGCCTGGGGCGATCAGCGGCATCAATTCCTACTGGCTGCGCGGCTATGGCAATCCCCCACCGCAGAATCTAATCTTGCTAGGGATGCTGCCCAATTCGGCCTTTGACACGTGCCAGTTGGTCGGGCAAGTCAAGAATGCATATGGTGTGAGAAATGAAGAGACAAGTCACCCCGATATATATTTTTGCCGACACCTGCGCCAAGCGTGGCCTGATTTCTGGAAACGGTTGCGAGGTTTTGGCTAAGTTCGGCGCATTGACATGATGGGCAAATAGTATCAGAATGGGGTCAGCCGGATTCAGAAGAAACGGGCGGTTTGGATTCGCCCCTAACAACGAACGGCAGACCACCGCTTCATCTTCATTCAGCCGTTCGCCAATTCGACGAACGGCTGAATGATTCTATTGCCGAAAGGTATTTCATGGATTCTGCACCTGAACCGCAGTTGGCCGAGCAACGAACCCGCGCATTTTTGGGTGTTCTATTTCTAATCGCCTTGGCGGCTGGACAATTGCTGATATCTTTAGGATCAGACCGGTTGATACCTGGACTGGTGCTGAGTGCTGTGGCGGTTGTGTTATTGGTTTGGACTAGAGTAGGACGCATGCCGGCGCGGTTGAGTGCGCTCGTTGGCCGACGCAATGCTTCGGCCCGCACGCTTCTCATATTACTGGCCCTGGCGTCATGTGCCTCGGCTACGGCATTGGATGTTCAATATGAATTGCTCGACCGCACCAATTACATGTTGGTGTTCTTGTTGTGGCTCAGTAGTATCGGGCTGTGGTTGGGTGCGTTCATGGCTAGCCAACCGTTCAACGTGCGCGCCTGGCTCAAAGCGCACCGTCAAGAACTGATCATCATCGGCTTGTTGACCGCCGCCGGGGCTGCGGTACGGTTCTACAACCTGGGACAAATCCCGCGCGTCATCAACGGCGATGAAGGGCTGATCGGCGTGTACGCTACAACCACCAATCGCAACCCGTTGGCGAATCCATTTTCGCTGGCAGATAACTTTGGCGGTCTCTACATTCAAGCGATCAGTCTAAGCGTGCAGGTGTTTGGGACCACACCGTTTGCTTTGCGGCTGATGCCGGCCATTGGCGGCAGTCTGGCGATTCCGGCTTTGTACGTGTTGGGGCGATATCTGTTCAGTCGGCGCGTGGCGCTGCTGGCGGCGATACTCCTGATTGTGGCACATACGCACGTGCATTTCAGCCGCACCGTCGCAGTGGCTTACATTCAAGATACATGGTTCATTCCAGTCGTGCTGTTTCTGTTCATCAGCGGGTTGGAGCGGCGCGACCTGCGGCGCATGGCACTGGGGGGTGTCTTTCTGGCCGTGCAAAACAGCGTGTATGTCAGCGCTCAAATTGTTGCGGCGCTGCTGCTGGTCTACGTGCTGGTAGTCGCGGTGTTTAAGCGCTCGTTGCTCAAAGGCGCCGGCTACCCTATTCTGGTTTTTGCACTGAGTGCATTGTTGGTGGCCGCGCCACAGATTGTGTATAACTCGCGCCATATTGATCTGTATATGGCGCGACTTAATGCCGATGGGACTTTCCAATCGGGTTGGCTGGCGAACCAGATGGCTGCGACCGGACAGAGCGCGGTGCAAGTGCTGGCCGATCGGGTGACGCACGCTTTCCTCTCGTTGATCTACTATCCCGCCGATGAATTCTATGGTTCGCGGTTACCAGTGCTTAGCGACTTAACCGCGATTTTCTTTATGTTGGGTATCGCGTACGCGATCTGGCGGACGCGTGATCGTCACCATTTGCTGCTGAATGGTTATTTCTGGTCGGGCACTTTAGCGATCGGCATTTTTTCCATCCCGCCGGGGGCCGATTCCTATCGGATGTTGATGGTGCTGCCTGCGGCCATTTTGCTGTCCGCGCTCGGCATCGATTTGATGTTGACTGTGCTGGCGCTGGCTGTGCCTGAACGGCGCGTAGCACGCCTGAGCGTCATGGTCAGTCTGCTTATAGTAGCGGCGACCCTGAACCTGCAATCGTACTTCCTGGATTTTGCCGGACAGTGTCGTTACGGCGGTGGCTTTGGCACGCGCTTTGCCTCGTATCTGGGCAATTACCAGCGTACGCTCAAACGTGAGACTACCCTGATTTTGCTGAGCAATCCGGACTTGCGCTATGGCACGCACCGCTCGGTTGATTTTCTGGGCGGCAATGTACCAATCGTCAACCTGGACGAGCCGCTGAGCACACAGCGGCCAGAGGCGGACACCGTAGTGGTGGCGATTCCGGATCGCATTTCGGAACTGCGCGAATGGACACGCGATCACCCGGGGGGTAATCTGCACTACGAGTATGATTGTGGGAAGGTTATGCTAGCGGCCTACACTGTGCCGTAGAACTGTACAGGCTAAGTACCCGATCCACAATGCCGTGATTTAGAGTCGATTGAATACCACACCCGACCGTATCAAAACAGGCTAAGTTTCGGTTTAGTAAATAGAGCAATCATTCGGATACCTGGCCAAGGGGGCAGCTAGAACCGAGTGATTATGGCTAAACGATCTGCGGCCCGACCTGCCAACAACGACGAGCGCTACCGTCGGTTGTTTGAGAATCAGCACACCGTCATGCTGATCTATGATCCACAGACGTTTGACATCGTCGATGTCAACTCTGCGGCGTGCCGATTCTATGGTTATCCCCGCGCTCAACTGACCGCCCTCAAAATTACTGACCTCGACGGCCTCCCACCAGCGCAAGCAAAAAGGACCTTACGCGAAGCGCACCGGACTGATCGACAGCCGCATCTCTTGAAACACCGCCTGGCCAATGGCGAGGTTCGAGATGTCGAAGTCTACACCGGCCCGATTGAGCTGCGCGGCCAAACGTATCAGTGTGCGATCGTGCATGATATCACGCGCCGCAAACAAGTCGAAGACGAACTGCGGCGCGAGCGTAACTTCGTGTCGGCCGTGTTGGACACGATCGGCGCATTGGTCGTCGTCCTCGATCGCGAGGGGCGTATCGTCCGGTTTAATCGGATGTGCGAACGCGTGACAGGCTATTCGTTTGCTGAAGTCAAACATCGTCAGCTGTGGGAGTTTCTGCTGACCACGAATGAAATTGATCCGGTTCGAGGTGTCTTCGAAAAACTGCGCGCAGGCGACTTTCCGCTGAACTTTGAGAACTTCTGGATCACGAAAGATGGTCGGCGGCGGCTGATCGCCTGGTCAAATACGGTGCTCGCCGATGACGACGGGCTAATCGAATACGTGATTGGCACCGGCGTCGATGTCACCGAACGGCGACAGGCGGAAGCGCAGTTGCGCCATTCCAACGCCGAGCTGCAGGCCCGCAATGCTGAACTCGATGCCTTCGCTCATACAGTGGCCCACGATATCAAGAATCCGCTGCACCTGATCATTGGCTATGCCGAGTTGCTGTCGCTTTATTCAACGCGGTACACATCGACCGAAAATCTCGATGTTTTACAGGCCATCCAGCATCAAGCCCTGAAGATCAACAGTATTACAGACGATTTGCTGCTCTTGGCCGAGGTGCGCCAGAATACGTTCACGTTACGGCCTCTCGACATGGATGCGATCGTGACTGAGGTCCGGCAGCGCCTGATCGATCAGTTGGACGATCAAGTCGAAGTGCGGCAACCCAGTCTGTGGCCGAACGCGCTGGGGTACGCACCGTGGATCGAAGAAGTGTGGATGAACTATTTGTCCAATGCGTTGAAGTACATGAATCGGCCTGGCTGCATTGAATTGGGCGCAGCGCCAATTGCCGACGGGCAGATTTGCTTTTGGATTCACGATGACGGCATCGGGGTTCCGCTTGAGGAGCAAGCGCAGCTCTTCACAGCGTTTTTCCAGACTTCGCGGGCCAAGCGCGGCGGACATGGCTTGGGCCTGTCGATCGTAAAACGCATCGTCGAGCGGTTAGGCGGCACGGTCGGCGTGGAAAGCAGCGGCATCCCCGGCGAAGGCAGCACGTTTAGTTTCACGCTGCCAGCAGCTTAACCGCTAACGAAAGGAGTGTTTTCATGGATCGAGCTGGGTTGTTGACATTGTGCGCTTACAACGCGTACGCGAATCGCTTGGTCATGAACGTCGTCCAGTGCTTGAGCGCTGCTGAGCTGGCGCGCCCCGTCAGCCCCAGCCATGAATCCGTGCAGAAGTTGATGGAACACATGCTGGGGTTGGAGGCAACGTTTCTGGCGCGTTGTCAGGGCACGTCGCCCGATTGGCCTGACTCGCCCGCGCTGGCGGCGCTCATCCGCTACTGGGGCGAAGTAGAACAAACCACGCATGACTTCATCACTGAGCTGACCGAAGATGATCTCGCGCGGGAAGTCCGGCCGTTTAGCCAGCAGACGCTTCACTTTCCAGTGTGGCAATTGCTATTACAAATCTTTATGCATTCCGCGCACCATCGCGGCGAGTTGTCGGTGGTCCTGACGGAGTTGGGCCATCCGCTGCCCACGTTGGACATCATTCTGCACTTCGTCGAGCAGAGCGGACAGGTGTGGCCGAGTCGATAGCATTAGGCGAGCGCCGCATGAACCAAACTGAACAACGCGGGCGGTTGACCGATCGCTGTTCCGTCGTGTAGGGTAAGAAATTGCGCCACTATCTCGGCCGAACCGAGATGATCCAGCACCGTGTAGCCACGGGCTGACAGAAATTCAGCGATGTGCCCACGCGGCACACCGAAGCGTGTCGGTTCAGCCGCGAAGTTTGACTTCATGTGCTCCCGCAGTTTTGCGGCGTTTTCGTCGCGAAGCGTTTCCGACGAGAGCGCTGCATAATCGAAGCAAATGGTGCTACCGGGCAGGGCGATGGTCTTGATCGCGGCCAGGGTCGCATCGACGGCTTGGGCTGTTAAGTAGTAGGTGACTCCTTCCCACACGAACAAGGCTTGTGCTTCGCGATTGAAACCAGCCTGTAGTAACACCTCGCTCAATGAATCAACGCTGAAATCGATCGGCATATACGTCAAGTGCGCAGGCTTCACCACCGCCGCTCGATCGAGTATCTCGCGTTTGCGAGCCTGTGTCGGCGCTGCGTCCAATTCAAAGATCGTCGTCGCTATCGCCAGATCGCTGAAACGATACGGTCGCGAATCATAACCTGCGCCGAGAAACACCACTTGCGGCACTGACTGTGACAAAGCGGTCTTTACCACCCGATCGAAATACGCCGTTCGCGCGAGCATATACTCGTACACGCCGGGCGAAGTCTTATTTTGTAGAATCCACTTGCGAGCGGCGGGATCATCAAGCGGCTTCAGTTGGTCGGCAGTGAGGAAAAGCCGGGCGAGCAAATCGCTGCCGCGGATTTCGGGCCGTTCATCGAGCGTCGCAAAGGCGCGCAGCAGTGTAGTGGCCAGGGCTGTTTCAGACGGCGAATTTTGTACCGAACGAGGTGTTGCGGGTGTTGACATCCTGCTCCTATTTCGGACTTGGTTCTTACCGTGGAGTATAGCCTCAACCAACCGCAAGTCAACAGACCGCGCCCATGTAGTTCGCGTGATCCGGCTGGCGTCATGTCCTTTCAGTCCCGTGTGCTATACTCAATCTCGGAAGACGACAACGTCGCATCCGAGATTGCTTTTTTGCTTAAACTAGGAGTCAGTCAATGTGTCGCAGTATTAAGCAACTTCGCCAGCCCGATCGACCGCCGACCGATGAGGAGATTCAAGCCGCCGCTCTGCAATTTGTGCGCAAGGTCAGCGGCTATCGCAAACCGTCGCGCATGAATGAAGCCGCGTTCAATCAAGCTGTGCTGGATGTGGCGACTGTGACTCGCCAGTTGCTTGATCAACTTGCCACGAGGTAGTGCGATGAGTTCCTTTGCCGTGATTATCGTAATCCTGATCGGTTGGCTCATTATCGGCTCGATCGGCGCGACGTGGTTAACCACGAAAGGGTATCTCGCGCCTGAGGCACGTACCCACACCCGCCCAACGTACACGCATCGTACTACAGCCCTGGGTCTACCATCACAATATCTCGCGGCGCTGCTGGGGCCAGTCGCATTTGTCGCGGCGTTGATTCTACCGGCGAAACGCTGACGTGTCTTTCAATAGGATCGAATGCATGTCCGATATCATTTCGAAACTCAACGAACTGTCCGATATCCAAAGCGCCGTGGATGTGGCGCGAGTTGATTACGAAGCGAAACGCGCCGAGATCATGCGCACCGTGCAGGCTGAACTCGAAGCGCTGGAAGCCGAGTATCAGCCGCTGTTTGACGCTTCGACCGAACGCATCGCAACTTTGGCTGAAGAGATCAAACAGGCAGTGATGTCCGCTGGTGCCAGCGTGAAAGGCGCTCATCTGCACGCGGTCTATTCCAAAGGCCGCGTCACCTGGGACACCAAAGGGCTGGATAAATTTGCGGTGTCTCATCCAGAAGTAACGCAATATCGCAAACAAGGCGAGCCGACCGTCTCCCTGCGTAACGTGAAAGAAGACTAGCAATCTAATTCGGGAGGTTAGCATGCGTGACGTCGTCATCGTCGAAGCCGTGCGCGCGCCGATCGGTCGGCGCAACGGTTCGTTGAGCGGCCTGCTGCCTACGCACCTGGCGGCGCGCGTGCTGCGCGAGTTGGTGACGCGCGCACACATCGATCCGGCGTTGATCGAAGACGTGATCTTTGGCTGTGTTACACCGCTAGGTGAGCAGGGCGCCAACATCACCCGGCTCGCTGTGCTGCAAGCCGGTCTGCCCATCGAGGTGCCCGCGCTCACGCTCAATCGCATGTGCGGTTCCGGCCAACAAGCTATCCACTTTGCTGCACAAGCCATTGCCGCGGGCGACATGGACGTCGTCGTCGCGGGCGGCATTGAGATGATGAGCCGCGTGCCGTTGGGCGCGGATTGGCCCAAAGATTGGCCGCCGGACTTTCCGTATCCGCTGGTCAATCAAGGTCTTTCTGCCGAGATGGTGGCTGAAAAATGGCATCTATCGCGCGCCCAACTCGATCAGTTTTCGTACGAGAGTCACGTCAAAGCAGCGGCGGCGACCAAACGTGGCGACTTCGTGAAAGAGATCGTCCCGATCGAATTTACCGCGCCCGACGGCACGACCAACTGCCTCAACCATGACGAAGGTATTCGCTTCGAGCCGGATGTGGCTAAGATGGCGCAGTTGAAACCAGCCTTCAAACCTGACGGCGTCATCACCGCGGGCAATGCCAGTCAGATCAGCGATGGCAGTGCCGCGGTATTGTTGATGTCGCTGGATAAAGCGATCGAGTTAGGGTTGAAACCACGCGCGCGGCTCGTCGCCCGAGCAGTGATCGGCAGTGATCCGGTGATCATGTTGACGGGACCGATCCCCGCCACGCGCAAGGTGCTCGATCGGGCCGGGCTAACGATCGGGCAGATCGACGCGATCGAGATCAACGAGGCCTTCGCTTCAGTCGTGCTGGCGTGGCAAGCCGAGATCGAACCTGATCCCGCATGCGTCAATCCCAATGGCGGGGCGATCGCGCACGGCCATCCGTTGGGTGCAACGGGCGCGATTCTCATGACCAAATTACTGCATCACTTGGAGCGCACGGGCGGCCGCTATGGTTTGCAGACCATGTGCATCGGGCATGGTATGGCGACCGCAACGATTATTGAACGTCTGTAAATTGAGGTGCGCGTGCTATACTGTGTATTAAGCGGCTGGGCCACTGCCGAATGCCGGTGGAGTAAAAAGCATGACGGAACCTGTACTGCTAGTCATCGACGATGAAGAACCGGTACGACTTGCCGTCACCGATATATTGGAATTGAGTCATTGGAAAGTGTTGACGGCTGCCTCCGGTGAAGAAGGTCTAGACGTCTATCGTCAACATCAGGCCGAGATTGACCTGGTGCTGCTTGATCTTTCGATGCCGGGTCTGAGCGGCGACGAAACGTTTCAACGCTTGCGCCAGATCGATCCGCAAGTGCGCGTAATTCTATCGTCGGGTTACGATCCGGTAGAAGTGGCGCGCCGCTTTAGTGGCCAGGCCCATGTCGGCTTTATCCAGAAGCCTTACGACGATGTCAAACTGGCGCGGGAAGTGGCGCGTTACATGGACGAGGATCAGGCATGACGCGCACGTTGATCGAACATGTCGATGTGGTCACGCTGGATGCCGCAGGCACGGTACTGCGCGATGCAGCAGTGGCGATGGAAGGGAACGCGCTGGTGGCGGTTGGCTCCGCCCCGATCGGTTTTCAGGCCGATCAGGTCATCAACGGTTACGGGCACGTGGCGCTGCCCGGGCTCGTGAATGCTCATTGTCACTCGCCCATGACGTACGAGCGCGGCTGGGCCGAAGATTTGCCGTTTCCGCGCTGGCTCAACGAAAAGATTTGGGTGGCCGAATCGGCGCTGACAGCCGACGATGTGTATTGGGGCGCCGCGCTCGCCGCGTGCGAAATGATCCGATCGGGCGTGGTGGCCTTTAACGATCACTACTTCTACATGGATCGCGTCGCCGAGGTGGTGGAACAATCGGGCTTGAAAGCGGGCTTAACGTGGTGTGTATTCGGCATCGGCGACGAGAAAGAAGTCGGCGCGAACCTGGATGGCACGCTGGACTTCATCGACCGCTGGCAAGGCCGTGCTAATGGACGCATCAAGTTGTTGCTAGGGCCGCATTCGCCGTATATTTGCCCGCCCGATTTTCTGGCGCGGGTGGCGCGGGTGGCGCACGACCGCGGCTTGCCCATTCACCTCCACGTAGCCGAATCCCAAGAGCAAGTGGACAATTCGCTGCGAGCTTATGGCAAAACGCCGGTCGCGCTGCTGGAATCATTGGGCGTGTTCGATGGGCCGTGCGTGGCCGCGCACTGTCTCGCCGTCACGGACGCCGACCTGAATATACTGGCGAAGCATCAGGTGTCCGTCGCACACACGCCGATCACGTATATGAAGTTGGCGATGGGCGTGAACGATCTGTCGCGGTTCGTCGAGCGCGGCATCAACGTCGCGATCGGCACTGACGGCCCCGGCTCGAATGCAGACATGGATTTGTTGGCGGCGATTCGACAGACCGTGATTCTACAGAAGCACGCGCAGCACAATCCCGAAGCGGTGGCGGGTGATCTGGCTTTGCGCATGGCAACGCAGAACGGCGCCAGCGCGATCGGGTTGGAGAAGACCGGCGCGTTGGCAGCTGGCTATCGCGCCGATCTGATTTTGATCGATATGGACAAGCCACACCTGCGGCCGCGCCATAACCTCATCAGCAACCTGGTTCACTGCGCTAAAGCCGCTGACGTGACGCACGTTATCGTGGACGGTCAGTTAATCTATCGTGACGGCGAACTGTTGACGTTGGACGAAGAGCGAATTTTGTACGAGGCCGAGCGTGGCGCGTTTCGCTTGGTCGGGAGTGCGATGCAGCAAGTCCGTGAGTATCGCGGCTGACAAGCAACGGCAGTTGAATCTTTTGGGGAGCGAGACAACTATGAAGACCGAGCCCTTCTCACCGGTCGATGCCGCCTGGCTGCACATGGACAAGCCGACGAATATGGCAATGATCGTCGGCGTGATGATGTTTGATAGCCGGATCGATTTCGATCGTTTTCTGGCGCTGGTGCAAGAACGCTTCCTCATCTACGATCGATTTCGGCAGCGCGTGAAAGAGCCACTGCTGCGGTTGGGCCTGCCTCACTGGGAAGTTGATTCGAACTTCGACTTGGATTATCACATTCAGCGCGTCACGCTGCCAGCGCCAGGCGATGAAGCCGCGCTGCAACACTTGGCCGGTGACATGATGGGCGTGCCGCTCGATCCACACCGACCGTTGTGGCAGTTCCACTTGGTCGATGGGTACGGTGCCGGCTGCGCGGTCATTGCGCGCCTGCATCATTGCATCGCCGACGGACTGGCGTTAGTACAAGTCTTGTTGTCAATGACGGATCAGTCCGCCGACGCCGAATGGCAGACACCGACCCCAACCCCGCTAAAACCGAAAGTCAAGAACGGCCTGTTGGAACCTGCCGCCAAAGCACTAGGCACCACCTTCGCCGTCGCCGAGCAAATGTGGCATGAAAGCCTCGTGACGTTGTCGCATCCGACGCGCCTGATCGATGCGGCCAAAGTCGGCGCGCTTGGGGCGATTGCGCTGAGTAAGCTGCTGCTGCTGACGCCCGATCGACGCACGCTGTTCAAAGGCCAATGCGGCGTGCCCAAACGCGCCACCTGGTCGATGCCGATCAAGTTGCATGAGGTGAAGGCTGTCGCTCACACGTTCAACGCTACCATCAACGACGTGCTGTTAGCCACAGTGGCGGGCGCACTGCGCCGCTACCTCGAAGAGCACGACGACACCATCGATGGCCTGAATGTGCGCGCCATGGTGCCGGTCAGCATTCGGCCGCAAGATCAGTTGAATCACCTTGGCAATCAATTTGGTCTGGTCATCTTGTCGCTACCAGTCGGTGTGCGCGAACCTATCCGTCGCATCTTGACGCTGAAGAAGCGCATGGACGAGATCAAGAATACACCTGAGGCTTTAGTCGCGTTTGGCCTGCTGGGCGGCATGGGCGTGACGCCCACCCAGATCGAAGATGTCCTGCTCAAATTCTTCGCGGCTAAAGTATCGGCGGTAATGACCAATGTGCCGGGGCCGCGGGAACCGATCTATCTGGCTGGCGAGCCGTTGAAGCGCATCATGTTCTGGGTGCCGACGCCAGGGAATCTCTCACTGGGCGTGAGCATTATCAGTTATGCGGGCGAAGTCATCGTGGGGATAGCAACAGACGCCGGTCTGGTGCCCAATCCCGATCGGTTGGTGGCGGCCTTTAACGATGAGTTCGCGCATTTGCAATCGTGGGTGAAGCAACCCGCGACGCTATCGCGCAAAGTTGCTCGAAAGTTACCGGCCTCGATCAAGAAGCCGCTACCGCTGTGTCAAGGTGTGACCAAAGCCGGCCAAGCGTGTAAGAACCACGCCTTACCCAAATCGAAGTTCTGCCGCGTCCATCAACCGTAACGCTGTTTTCACGACGAGAATTTGCCAAATGATCGCGCTCTCCGACTTTAGTTGGAGAGCATCTTCAGCTTGTGACCGATGTCAGACACGCGCCGCCAGCGTATAATCTAGTCTGTTTCCGCCAATTGTCGGCTGGGCGGTGGCTGACTTGCAGGACGCGCCCAGCCCAATCGGTTTACAATTTCCACAGTTATCTCCTGCCTGTGAGGTTAGCATGCAATCTACGGTCATGGTTTCACAGCTTCGCAAATCCTTTGGTTCTGTACACGCCGTCGAAGATGTCTCGTTTGAAGTCTATCCCGGTGAGATCTTTGGTCTGCTGGGGCCGAACGGCGCGGGCAAGACCACCTCGATCCGCATGATGCTGGACATCTTCAAGCCCGATCACGGGACGATCAGCGTGCTGGGCGGCGCGATGGACGAAGCCAAGAAGAATCGCATCGGCTACTTGCCGGAAGAACGCGGCTTGTACAAAGACCTGAAATTGGAGCCGACGCTGATCTTTCTAGCGCAGCTCAAAGGTCTGGACGAGAAGACGGCTCGTGCCCGATTGACCCCTTGGCTCAAACGGCTCGATCTGTACGAGCACCGCACCAAGAAGATTCAAGAGTTGAGCAAGGGTATGCAGCAGAAGGCACAGGTCATTGCCACGTTCCTGCACGCACCCGACTTGATCGTCATCGACGAGCCATTTTCAGGCCTCGACCCGGTGAACACGCGTCTCGTCGAAGACATTATTCGCGAGCAGCAAGCGGCGGGCAAGACCATCATCATGTCTACGCACCAGATGCATCAGGTCGAGCAGATGTGCAGCCGCATCGCGTTGATCAACAAAGGCCGCGTGGTGTTGTACGGTGAGGTCGATCAGATCAAGCGGAATTTTGCGGGTAACGCTGTCTCGATCAAAGGGCAGGGCGATTTTGCCAACGTGCCGGGTGTGCTGGAAACGCGGCACATCAACGGCGACTTGCACATGGCGCTGGCGACGGGCACCAGTCCGCAAGACGTGTTTCGAGCATTAGCCACACGCGACGGCCTCAAGATCGAACGGTTCGAGATCGCCGAGCCGTCGCTGGACGACATCTTCATCTCGGTGGTGCAAGGCGATGGTGTGGCGAAGGAGCAGGTCGATGCGTAAGTTATGGATCATCGCCAAAGGCGAATATCTGAAGATCGTCCGCAAACGATCATTTATTCTGGGCACGATCGCGATGCCGGTGTTCTTCATCGCGATCATGGTGCTGAGCGTGGTGTTTACAGTCAGCGGTACCGATCAACGTCCGTTGGGCTACGTGGATCAATCGGGTGTCCTGGGCACCAGTCCGGCGCCGCTTGAAAACGCGCGCGGTGATAAGTTGATCGAAATTCGCGCTTATGCTGACACCAACTCGGCGCAGCAAGCCTTAGTAGCCGGGCAAATTCAAGGCTACTACGTGATTAGCTCGACTTATTTGACCACGCAAGGCATTGAACTTCGGTATTGGGACAAAGTCCCGGCGATGACCGTGCAGCGCGATTTCGATTACTTTGTGCGCGCCAAATTGGCGGCGACACTGCCTCCCGATGTTCAAACCCGTGCCCGTGAAGGCATGGAACTCACCGCCCGTTCGGTAGACGGCGCGCAGGAAATCAGCGGCAAGAGCTTCATCAACGTGATGCTGCCGTTTTTTATCGGGTTGTTCTTTATCATCACCGTCATGGGTTCCGGCGGTTATCTACTGCAAGCCGTAACGGATGAGAAAGAAAATCGCACGGCCGAGATCATGGCGACATCGGTGACGCCGAATCAGTTTATCGGCGGCAAAGCGATTGGGTTGATCGCAGTGTCGCTCACCCAGGTGGTGATCTTAATCGCCGTGATCGCGATCGGGTTAGTGGTGGGCGCCCGGTTTATTGAGATTTTGCAGGAAGTGCGCATTCCGTGGTCGCTGCTATTGATGATCGCCCTATTCTATGTGCCATCGTACACACTGATCGCGGGGATGATGATCGCGGTCGGCGCAGCGGTGACGGAACTGAAGCAAGGCCAACAGATCGTCGGCGCGTTGAACATGTTGTTCACGCTTCCCTACTTTTTCATCATCGTGTTCTTCACCGCACCCAACAGTACACTGTCGGTGATCTTGACGCTGTTCCCTACGACGTCGTTTATCACGCTGACGCTGCGGTGGGGCATGACGTCGATTCCGGCCTGGGAAATCATTGCGAGCTGGGTGCTGTTGGCGGCTTCCAGTGTGATGATGATTTGGGCTGCGGCGCGGGTGTTCCGAGCTGGCATGCTGCGCTATGGTCAACGGTTGGAGTTTAAGGAAATGCTGCGGGTGATTCGAACGCGGGCAGCGTAACGAGGACAATCAACATGCGAAATGTATTGACTATCATCAAACATGAGATCAGGACCACGATCGGCAAACGGTCGTTTTGGTTGACGACGTTCTTGCTGCCAGCCGTGATCATTATTGCCAACATCGGCTCGCAGGCATTGGCGCGCAGCGCTGTGGCGCAGGATGGCTCGAATCCGCTGCTTGGTTCGTCGACGACGGCGCAACTCCCGATCGGCTATGTTGATCTGGCCGGGATCATCAAAACTGTGCCGGATGATGCGCCACTGTTCGTTAAGTGGCCGTCAGTGCGGCTACGCCCGTTCAAAGACGAAGTTTCGGCTACAGCCGCGCTTGAAGACGGTAAGATCAGCAAGTACTACATCGTGCCCGCCGACTATCTGAAGACCGGCCAGGTGACATTGGTCGATAGTCAGTTCAGCATGTTCAACAGCCTGGATAACAGCGACTTCTTTGGCTATCTAATTCGGCTGAATTTGTCGGGCGATCAGGCCCTGGCAGTGGCGCTGACCAATCCCACAGCTGAAGTTCAGATGAGGTCGCTTGCACCGCAGCGTACATCGAACGTGAATGGCAAAGATGAGGGTGCCGGCTTCATAGTGCCGTTCGCGGCGTTGTTTATCTTTTTCTTTGTCATCACGATGACGAGCGGCTTTATGCTGCAGAGTGTGTCGAAAGAGAAAGAAAATCGCACTATAGAAGTGCTGCTGTTGAGCGTCCAGCCGCGTGAATTGATGCTGGGCAAGGTGTTGGGGCTGGGCATTGTGGCGTTGTTGCAAGTGGCGATTTGGGCGGGCGGTGGCTTGCTGGTGATGAATCGCGGCGGCTTTGAGAATGTGACTTTACCCGACGGTTTCATCGTGTGGGCATTGCTGTACTTTGTGCTGGGCTATTTGCTGTATGCGTCTGTACTCGGCGCGCTCGGTGCGCTAGCGCCTTCAGCGCGTGAGGGCGGGCAATTCACGTTCATCGTCTTGTTGCCGCTGATGATTCCGTTGTGGATGAGCAACGCATTGATTCAATCGCCTAACGATGGTCCGGCGTTGTTCTTCAGCCTGTTTCCGTTGACGTCGCCCACTTCGATGATCACGCGTCTGGCCGCTGCGCCGGTACCGATCGAGCAGTTACTCCTCGGTTTGGTGCTGTTGGCCGCCACGACTTATGGGGTCGTGTTGTTAGCGGCGCGATTCTTCAAAGCTGACACACTATTATCGATGGCGAATCTGAACGTGCGGCGAATCTTTCAGGCTTTGCGCCGCTCTGCCTAACAACTCGCTGAAATGACGGCCCCTTAGTCATCAAGAAAGCCGATGAAATAATGTTGAAGGCAGATATGTATCGTGCCAAATTGCGGGCGCTAGACCAATGGGATGAGTTCCTGCTAGCTGAATCAGGATTGCCCGGTCCGCGAGCCAATCTTGAACTGTTGCAGGTCGTCGCCGACGAAGGTTCGCGGACTCTGTTCAAGCGCTATGTGGCACTCGCCGCTAACGGCGATTCGACGAACTCGCCGCAGGTGTATCTGGTGATCTGCGGGGTGGTTGGCTTGGGGCGGTTGTTGGCTGAAGGTGACCATCGCCCACTGGCGACGCTGCGTGACCTCGCGCGCGATCCACGTTGGCGGGTACGTGAAGGCGTGGCGATGGCGCTACAGCGCTGGGGCGATGCCGACCTCGACGCGTTACTGGCGGCGTTGAAGGACTGGAGTCGTGGAACACGACTGGAACAACGCGCCGTGGTCGCCGCCGTGTGTGAGCCGCGTTTGCTTCGGGACAGGAAGCAGGTAAAGCGCATCCTGAAGTTACTGGACGATATTACGCGCTCGATCGTTTCAGCCCCCGATCGGTCCGCTGGAGACTTTAAGGTTCTGCGGCAAACTTTGGGCTATGGCTGGAGTGTAGCCGTAGCGGCTTTGCCGGAAGAAGGCAAGCACACTTTGGAACGTTGGTTTGTCAGCATTGATTCTGACGTGCGTTGGATTATGCGTGAAAATCTGAAGAAAACACGGCTGGCTCGGTTGGACGCACCGTGGGTGAAACATTGGTCAGCGATGGTGGGCAAGCGGTGAAGGGTTGAACTTCGAGCTTGACACTGGACGTTAAGCCGGGGACAATGGACGGGGCAAGTTGCTTCAGCTGTTGCAACTTGCCCCGTTGTGATTGACTTGAAGTCAATGGTGTTTTAGGTTATTTTGCCTTGGCCGTTCGGCGGCGTTTAATTACACCAGAGCGAACACGCCCCACCTTCAAGGCTTTGTTTAGCGCCGACATTCGAACGCAGTACATACCGCGATCATCACGCGCGGCGGGCACGCGCTGGGGCACCGATCGGACAGCCGAATCCAGCGTCGTAATCGGGATACTGGCGCGACGCGAAGCTTCGGCTACAGAGTAGAAGGGCTCTGCTTTTCCGAGCGAATCGCGCACTTCTTCTGAAGCGCGCGCCCAAGCGTTGATGCTCCGCGCTTTCAACCAGTTGACGGCG